>NZ_JBAKGW010000003.1:0-580711 GCF_049065515.1 Serratia sp. SA088 | reverse complement strand
TACGCTTTTCGCCCGGAGAGTCAAGCGTTTATTTCGCTTTCTTCTCGCTGACCCGGCGGCTTGTCAGTCGTTGTTCCCGGTCAGTGGAGGCGCATTATAGGGAGTTCTCGGCAGGCCGCAACCCCTAATTGCAAAAAACTTTTCAAGCGTTCAAATAATCACCAGAAATGCCTTTTTAGGATGTTTATTAGTCAAAAAACACCGGTTTTAGCGCAGTAATAGCGGCAAACCCTGCAAACAGGAGCAAACGAAGATAAAGAAAAGGGAGCGGTCACCCGCTCCCTTTCATCTTTAATAGGCTTAATTGCCGTTATTGGCGTGCAACGATATGGTCGTTTTCCACATCCAGCGTCACCAGCTTGCCGGGGATCAGCTTGCCGGACAGGATTTGCTGCGCCAACGGGTTCTCGATCTCCTGCTGAATAGCGCGTTTCAACGGACGCGCACCATACACAGGGTCGTAACCGGTTTTGCTCAACAACGCCAGAGCAGGCTCGGTCATGGTTACTTCGTAACCGCGCTCTTCCAAACGCTTGTACAGACGCGACAGCTGAATCTTGGCGATCGCAGCAATGTGTTTCTCGCCCAGCGGATGGAACACCACCACTTCATCGATACGGTTGATGAATTCCGGACGGAAGTGGTGACTCACCATCTCCATCACCGACTCTTTCATCTGCGCGTAGTTCATCTGACCGAAATGCTCCTGGATCAGATCCGAACCCAGGTTGGACGTCATGATCACCACGGTATTGCGGAAATCGACGGTACGGCCCTGGCCATCGGTCAGGCGGCCGTCATCCAACACCTGCAGCAGGATGTTAAACACGTCTGGGTGCGCTTTCTCGACTTCATCCAGCAGGATCACCGAATAAGGCCGGCGACGCACGGCTTCCGTCAGGTAGCCGCCCTCTTCATAACCGACATAGCCCGGAGGCGCGCCGACCAGACGAGAGACGGAGTGTTTCTCCATAAACTCGGACATATCGATACGCACCATGGCGTCGTCGCTGTCGAACAGGAACGAAGCCAGCGCCTTGCAAAGCTCGGTTTTCCCCACCCCGGTCGGGCCAAGGAACAGGAACGAACCGATCGGCCGGTTAGGATCGGACAACCCGGCGCGGCTGCGGCGGATAGCATTAGAGACCGCGCTGACCGCTTCGTCCTGGCCGATCACCCGCGAATGCAGCTCTTGCTCCAGGCGCAGCAGCTTGTCGCGCTCGCCTTCCAGCATTCTGGCCACCGGGATCCCGGTCGCGCGCGCCAGCACTTCGGCAATCTCCGCATCGGTTACCCGGTTGCGCAACAGCTTCATGCTCTTGCCTTCGGCCTGCGTGGCAGCGGCGAGCTGTTTCTCCAGCTCAGGGATCTTGCCGTATTGCAGTTCCGACATCCGCCCCAAATCGCCGACGCGGCGCGCCTGCTCCAGGGTGATTTTGGCCTGCTCAAGTTCCGCCTTGATGTTCTGAGTACCGGAGAGTGACGCTTTTTCCGCTTTCCACTCTTCTTCCAGCTCCGAATATTCGCGTTCTTTCTGCCCCAGCTCATCGCTGAGCATTTCCAGGCGTTTCTTACTGGCGTCGTCCGACTCTTTATTCAGCGCCTGCTGTTCCAGCTTCAACTGAATGATGCGGCGCTCAAGCCTGTCGAGCGATTCAGGCTTGGAGTCCATCTGCATGCGAATGCTGGACGCCGCTTCGTCGATAAGGTCAATAGCCTTGTCCGGCAATTGACGATCGGCGATATAACGGTGCGAAAGCGTTGCCGCCGCCACGATGGCCGGATCGGTGATCTGCACGTGGTGGTGCAGTTCGTAACGCTCTTTCAGGCCGCGCAGAATAGCGATAGTGTCTTCCACACTCGGCTCCGCCACATACACTTTCTGGAAACGGCGTTCGAGGGCCGCATCCTTCTCTATATATTGACGATACTCATCCAGCGTGGTGGCACCGACGCAGTGCAGCTCGCCGCGCGCCAGCGCCGGCTTGAGCATGTTGCCCGCATCCATTGCGCCATCCGCCTTACCGGCGCCGACCATGGTGTGCAGTTCGTCGATAAACAGGATCACGCTGCCTTCCTGCTTGGCCAGATCGTTGAGCACGCCTTTCAGACGCTCTTCAAACTCGCCGCGATATTTGGCGCCGGCGATCAAAGCGCCCATATCGAGGGACAATACGCGCTTGTGCTTCAACCCTTCCGGCACTTCGCCGTTGATGATGCGCTGCGCCAGGCCTTCGACGATGGCGGTTTTACCCACGCCAGGTTCGCCGATAAGTACCGGGTTGTTTTTGGTGCGGCGTTGCAGCACCTGAATGGTGCGGCGGATCTCTTCGTCACGGCCAATCACCGGGTCAAGTTTGCCCTGCTCGGCACGTTCGGTCAGATCGATGGTGTATTTCTTCAATGCTTGCCGTTGGTCTTCGGCGCCTTGATCTTCCACGCTGTCACCGCCTCTCATTTGTTCAATGGCTTTGCTGATTTTGTCGGCCGTTGCGCCGGCCGCTTTCAACAAGTCGGTCAACGAGCCGCGGTCTTCCAGCACCGCAAGCACAAACAGCTCGGAAGAAATGAATTTGTCCGCGCGCTTCTGCGCCAGCTTGTCGCACAGGTTCAGGACGCGCACCAGCTCGTGGGACGGTTGAACGTCGCCACCGGTGCCTTCTACCTGCGGTAAACGGGACAGCGCCTGTTCGATTTCGGTGCGCACGCGCCCGGCATCGATACCTGCGGAAGTTAATAGTGGACGAACCGTGCCCCCTTCTTGATTGAGCAGGGCGCTCATCAGATGTAGCGGTTCAATAAACTGGTTGTCGTGCCCAAGGGCTAGTGACTGGGCATCGGCGAGGGCAAGCTGGAATTTGTTGGTAAGACGATCCAGACGCATAACACCTCCAAGATGGGTCGAAATTGCTACTGGAGATTAAATGAGGTCATCCCTCAAATTTTCAAGGTTATCTCGACGCTAAATTTTCGGTACAACGCCATGCGTCGTTGGATCGTCCTAATTCAATAGGTTATATCAGCCAGATTAAACTTGCCAGACGTCCGGTTATTCCGTCGCGCCGATAGGAGAAAAAATGACTCGTTTCGTTAACCGTACAGCGGTCGCCGCCATAGATGGCCTGCACGCCCGCTCGCAACAAACGTTGGCGAGCCAGCAAATAGATATTAGCCAAAAACTTATCGCCGTGCGGCGTAAACGCCGCCGCGGCTTCGGCGTCTTCCGCCATGAAAGCGGCGCGCACCTCCGGCCCGACCTCAAACTGCTGTGGGCCGATCGCCGGCCCCAACCAGGCACTAATTTGGCACGGTGCAGCGCTGAACGCCGCCACGGTTTGCTCCAGCACGCCGTGGCACAATCCGCGCCAGCCAGCGTGGGCGGCAGCTACTTCGTCACCGTGCTGCGAGCAGAACAACACCGGCAGACAATCCGCCGTCATCACGGCACACACCTGCCCCGGCACGTTGCTGTACACCGCATCCGCCCGCAGATCGGCGGGCGCTTTCCCTGTCAACGTCACCACGCGAGTGCCGTGCACCTGCTCGAGCCACACCGGCATCTGCGGCAAACCGGCGGCGGTAACCAAACGTTCCCGATTGCGTGTCACCGCTTGCGCCTCATCACCGACGTGGGTGCCGAGGTTCAGCGAGTCATAAGGCGGCAGGCTAACGCCGCCGCCACGCGTGGTGCTGCAGGCCTTAATGCCGGTAGGCAACGGCCAGTCAGGCAGAATGAGCGAGCTCATTACCAGTCCATCTGATCTTTGAATTCTTCGGTGTCCGCCTTCAGCGCATTGATCAGATCGACCATGTCCTGCGGCAGCGGCGCATGCCACTCCATCTGGATGCCGCTGATCGGATGATACAAACGCAGCATGGTGGCGTGCAGCGCCTGGCGGTCAAAGCCGCGCAGCGTGTTGATGAAGGCTTCCGAAGCGCCCTTTGGTGGACGCGGACGGCCGCCGTACAGCGGATCGCCCACCAGCGGATGGCTGATGTAAGCCATGTGCACGCGGATCTGGTGAGTACGGCCGGTTTCCAGGCGCAGGCGCAGGCGGGTGTGTGCGCGGAAGTGTTCCATGATGCGGTAGTGCGTTACCGCCGGTTTACCCATCGGGTGCACCGCCATATGGGTACGCTTGGTGGAATGACGCGCGATAGGCTCTTCTACCGTGCCGCCGGCGGTCATGGTGCCGATCGCCACCGCTTCGTATTCACGGGTGATCTCACGCGCCTGCAGCGCTTCCACCAGCCGGGTTTGCGCCGGCACGGTTTTCGCCACCACCATCAGGCCGGTGGTGTCTTTGTCCAGACGGTGCACGATGCCGGCACGCGGCACGTCGGCAATTTCCGGGTAGTGATGCAGCAGCGCATTGAGCACCGTGCCGTCCGGGTTACCGGCGCCAGGGTGCACCACCAAATCGCGCGGTTTGTTGATCACCAGGATGTCGCTGTCTTCATAGACGATATCCAGCGCGATGTCCTGTGGCTCCCAACGCGCCTCTTCTTCAATCTGTGCATCGATGGCGACGGTCTCTCCGCCCAGCACCTTCTCTTTCGGTTTGTTTGACGTTTTGCCATTGACCTTCACCCGATCGCCCAGGATCCACTCTTTTATGCGAGATCGTGAATAATCAGGGAACAATTCGGCCAAAGCCTGATCTAAACGTTGTCCGAGTTGAGATTCGGCCACCGTTGCGGTGAGTTGTACTTGTTGTGCCATATGCAGCTTCTTCGTTAACGTTGGGTTTTCACGGCGATGCCGTTTAATATAATGTGCTATTGTACCTGGTCTTTGTCGGGAGCTTAACGGACAGTCTCCCGGAATAACACCCTGAGGATAATCAAAACGTCATGACGCGTATGAAATATCTGGTGGCGGCAGCCACGTTGAGCCTGGCGCTGGCAGGTTGCTCCACATCCAAGGATGCGGTTCCCGACAACCCACCTTCGGAAATCTATGCTACCGCGCAGCAAAAACTGCAGGACGGTAACTTCAAGGGCGCGATTACGCAACTCGAAGCGTTAGATAACCGCTATCCTTTCGGGCCGTATTCCCAGCAGGTCCAGCTGGATTTGATTTACGCCTACTATAAGGCCGCCGACTTGCCGATGGCTCAGGCATCCATCGATCGCTTCATGCGTCTGAACCCGACGCACCCGAACATCGATTACGTGATGTACATGCGCGGCCTGACCGACATGGCGCTCGATGACAGCGCGCTGCAGGGCTTCTTCGGGGTTGACCGTTCGGACCGCGATCCTCAGCACGCTCGCGCTGCGTTCCGCGACTTCAGCCAGTTGATTCAGCAATACCCGAACAGCCAATACGCGACCGACGCCAACAAGCGTTTGGTGTATCTGAAAGACCGTTTGGCCAAGTATGAGCTTTCGGTGGCGGAATACTACACTAAACGCGGTGCTTACGTCGCGGTCGTTAATCGCGCCGAGCAGATGTTGCGTGAATTCCCGGATACCAAAGCGACGCACGACGTGTTGCCGCTGATGGAAAATGCCTACAAGCAGCTGCAGCTGAGCGGCCAGGCTGACAAAGTGGCCAAAGTGATCGCCGCCAACCCGCAATAAGCGCGCGTCGGCAACGGCAGAAAAACCAAACGGCAGCCGAGGCTGCCGTTTTCATTGGCGTCGACCTGGTTTTCACTGGAAAAATACACAAGTAAAAACACGGTGTTAGCTAGTACTCCTCACCGGTCAACTCATCGATAATGCGCCATCCGGCGGCAACTCTCAAGCATTAGATAGCCAATTCAAATGCTGAATCACAGATTGAACTAACTTTGCAAAAAGTGACAAAAAATCGTGATTTACATCACGCATTTAAACAAAAAGCGGGGTATGCTGGATTCACCAAGACGGAAAGACAGAGAGGTAAGTTATATGACATTGAACATTACCAGCAAACAAATGGATATCACTCCCGCAATCCGCAATCACGTCGAAGACCGTCTCACCAAACTGGAAAAATGGCAGACTCAGCTGATTAACCCGCATATCGTCTTATCCAAAGAACCGCAGGGGTTTGTCGCCGATGCTACCATTACCACGCCTAACGGCCCGCTGGTCGCCAGCGCCAAACATGATGACATGTATACCGCCGTTAATGAGCTGATCGCCAAGCTGGAGCGCCAGCTGAACAAAGTGCAGCACAAAGGCGAAGCGCGCCGCTGCAACGCCAGCGTGAAAGACATCGTGCCGGAAGTCACGCAAGAGCAGGAATAACCGTCCGACAGCGATTGCCGCATCAAACGCGCCCGAGGGCGCGTTTTTTGTCGGGTATTTTTGTTGACGGGCTAAAGGCCAGCGGTTACTTTAAAACCTGTTCACATTAACCTTAGGTAGCCCATGCCACGCACACCGTTTTTCTTCGCATTCTTTTTTACCTTCCCCTGACTGGGAGGCGTTTCGTCGTGTGAGAAAGAATGCGAAGACGAACAACAAGGCCTCCTGGAGACAGGGGGCTTTTTTTATGGCTGTTTTACAACGAATAAGAACTGAAGGCGGAAGCTGATTATGACTGACAACCCGTTATTGGTGCTGCGCGAGCGCATCAGCGCATTGGACTTGAAACTGTTGGCCCTGCTGGCGGAACGCCGTGAGCTGGCGATCGAAGTCGGCAAGACCAAGCTGCACTCTCACCGCCCGATCCGCGACAAAGAGCGCGAACGCGATCTGCTGGATGCGCTGATCGCCGCCGCCAAACCTTACGACCTGGACGGCTTCTACGTCACCCGTCTGTTTCAACTGATTATCGAAGATTCCGTCCTGACCCAACAGGCGCTGCTGCAGCACCAGCTCAACCCCGTCAGCCAACACTCCGCCCGCATCGCCTTTCTCGGTCCTAAAGGCTCTTATTCGCATCTGGCGGCACGCCAATACGCCGCCCGTCATTTTGATCAGCTGATCGAATGCGGCTGCCAGAAGTTTCAGGATATCTTCGCCCAGGTGGAAACCGGCCAGGCGGACTACGCAATTTTGCCGATCGAGAACACCAGTTCCGGTTCGATTAACGAGGTGTACGATCTGCTGCAACACACCAGCCTGTCGATCGTCGGCGAACTAACCAACCCGATCGATCATTGCGTTCTGGTGGCCGGCGACAGCGACCTGGGCCAGATTGAAACCGTCTACAGCCACCCGCAGCCGTTCCAACAGTGCAGCCAGTTCCTTAACCGCTTCCCGCACTGGAAAATCGAGTACACCGAAAGCACCGCCGCGGCGATGGAGAAAGTCGCCAAGCTGAATTCGCCGAAGGTGGCGGCGCTGGGCAGTGAGGCCGGCGGCGCGTTGTACGGGCTGCAGGTGCTGGAACACAACCTCGCCAACCAGCAGCAGAACATCACTCGCTTCATCGTCCTGGCGCGCAAAGCGATCGACGTATCTGAACAGGTGCCGGCCAAAACCACACTGATCATGGCGACCGGCCAACAATCCGGCGCGCTGGTCGAAGCGCTGCTGGTTCTGCGCGACAACGGCATCATCATGACCAAACTGGAATCACGCCCGATCAACGGCAATCCGTGGGAAGAGATGTTTTATATCGATGTGCAGGCCAACCTGCGCGCCGACGCGATGCAAAAAGCGCTGCGCGATCTGGCGCCAATCACCCGCTCGCTGAAGGTACTGGGCTGCTACCCGAGCGATACCGTGGTGCCGGTCAACCCATCCTGAAACCATAAAAAAAGGTTCGGCCAAGCCGAACCTTTTACGTTTACCGCCCGCGTTTTACTGCCGGCTGTCATTAGCCTGCCGCAACAGCGTGCGGCTCTCCACCAGGAAGCGTTGGGCGTAATCGCCGAACCAGTGCTCCACCTTGCGGAAACTGTCGATAAACGCCTGTTTGTCGCCATGCTCCAACAGCGTTATCGCCTCGCCGAAGCGCTGGTAGTAACGTTTAATCAGCGCCACGTTTTCCTCCGACGACATGATGATATCGGCGTAAAGCTGCGGATCCTGCGCAAACAGGCGGCCAACCATCGCCAGCTCCAGCCGGTAGATCGGCGAGGAGAGCGCCAGCAACTGCTCCAGTTGCACGTTCTCTTCCGCCAGATGCAACCCGTAGGCGAAGGTGGCGAAGTGCCGCAGCGCCTGAATAAACGCCATGTTCTGATCGTGTTCGACCGCGCTGATGCGATGCAGCCGCGCGCCCCACACCTGCAGCTGTTCAAGCAACCATTGGTAAGCCTCCGGCTGGCGGCCGTCGCAGTAAACCACCACCTGCTTCGCCACGCTGCCCACGTCCGGGCCGAACATCGGGTGCAACCCTACCACTGGGCCGCTGTGCGCCGCCAACATCGCATGCAGCGGGCGGTTCTTCACCGACGCCAAATCCACCAGAATACAGTCGGCAGGCAGCGTCGGCAGGCGGCTTATCACCTGCTCGGTCACGTGGATCGGCACGCTGACGATCACCATGCCGGCGTCTGCCAGCAGCTGTTCCGCCTGCGGCCAATCTTCCTGATCCAGTACCCTGACCTGATAACCCGACAGCGTCAGCAAGCGGTTGAACAGCCTTCCCATCTGGCCGTTGCCGCCGATGATGACGATCGGCCGCAGCTGCGGACACAAAGTTTTAAAGCCTTTATCGTTCTCGCTGACGTAGGATTCGCGCATCACGCGGCGCAAAACGTCCTCGATCAAATCCGGCGGCACGCCGAGGTTTTCCGCCTCCTGGCGACGCGAGGCCAGCATCGCGGCTTCGCGCTCCGGTACGTAAACCGGCAGGCCATGACGGCTTTTGACTTCGCCCACTTCCGCTACCAGATGCAGGCGTTTCGCCAGCAGACCCAGCAGCGCTTTATCCACCTCATCGATTTGATCGCGCAGCGCGGTCAGTTCGGCCACCATAACTTACTTTTCTCCCGTGCGGGCCGCCAGCGCAGCGCCGAGTTCCTGATGCATATGACGCAGCAGGGTTTCCGTGCTCTCCCAGTTGATGCAGGCGTCGGTGACGGACACACCGTAACGCATGTCTGCACGCGGCTGTTCGGAAGACTGATTGCCCTCATGCAGATGGCTCTCCAGCATAATGCCGGTGATTGAGCGGTTACCCGCTTTGATCTGCTCTACCACGGACTCGGCCACCGCCGGCTGACGGCGATAGTCTTTATTCGAGTTGCCATGGCTGCAATCTATCATCAAGGACGGATGGAGTCCCGCCTCGAGCATCTGTTTTTCACAGGCCGCGACGTGCTCAGCGCTGTAGTTCGGGGTTTTGCCGCCGCGCAGGATCACGTGTCCGTCCGGGTTGCCCTGCGTCTGCAGCAGGCAAACCTGGCCTGCCTGGTTGATGCCGACGAAGCGGTGCGGCATAGCCGCGGCGCGCATGGCGTTGATGGCGGTGCCCAGACTGCCATCGGTGCCGTTTTTGAACCCGACCGGCATCGACAGGCCGGAGGCCATTTCGCGGTGGGTCTGAGATTCGGTGGTACGCGCGCCGATCGCCGACCAGCTGAACAAATCCCCCAGGTACTGCGGGCTGTTCGGATCCAACGCTTCGGTAGCCAACGGCAAGCCCATGCCCACCAGATCCAGCAACAGGCGACGCGCGATATGCAAGCCTGCTTCAACGTCAAACGAACCGTCCATGTACGGATCGTTGATCAAACCTTTCCAGCCGACAGTGGTTCTGGGTTTTTCAAAGTAGACGCGCATAACGATATACAGCTGATCGCTCAAGTCAGCCGCCAGGGTTTTCAAACGACGGGCATAGTCCAGCGCCGCGTCCGGATCGTGGATCGAACAAGGCCCGCACACCACCAACAGGCGATGATCGCGCCCCTGCAAAATGTTGGCGATAGTGTTGCGCGCAGTGGCGATCTCATTTTCGTCGTCGGCGCTGAGCGGGAACTGGTTCTTCAGCTCCTCCGGCGTGATGAGAACCTGTTCTGCACTGATGTGTACGTTATTGAGCGCGTCTTTTTGCATGATGCTATTCCTGTCGTTTGGCGTTATGCGTTGAAATGGAACATTGAGCGTTTCAGGACTCTACCCTATCACGATATGTAAAGTTTTCAATCCATTTCCCGTAAATAAAAAATTACCGTAATCACCCTGATTAAATCACCTTTGAAAAAGGCTTGTAAAAACCATTTAAAATACAACAAATACATAGCATTAACGAATAACAAACCCCGTCATTCCACATTAGCCACCCGGTCTAAGAAAAATGAACATTCGTAAATAAATTTGTACACTTAATTTTACAGCGAAAATACGCCGCCGATCTCGGCACCGACGCCAGTGCGAAGCAGGATCAGCACGAAATGCCGCCAAAAGCGATGATTTTAAGTAGAAGAAAAGTGAATAAATGAGGGATAAAAATTAAAAACTTAAGCTAATGGCGGCTATTTTTGTCGCCGAAATGAACCGATATAATGTGACCGTCATCAACAATAACTCCCCTTAACAACTGGATCCAAGATGCTCTCTTCTCGCGCTCGTCGCGCTTTTCCGCTGTATATTTGCTGTTTAACGACTTTCACCAGTGTTTCAGCCCTTGCCGACAATACGCTTTTCACCGCGATGGACGATCCGGCCACAGCCAAGAAACCGTTCGAAGGCAACGTGCAGGCGGGCTACAACGCCCAGTCAGGCAACTCGCAGAGCTCCACCCTGTTGGCCAACACCAACATGACCTGGTTCAACAGCGACGCGGCGTACAGCCTGTGGGGGGCGGCCAACAACACCACCTCCTCCAACGTGCGCTCGTCCGAAAAATACCAGGCCGGTGGCCGTACGCGCTATAACCTGACCGATCGCAACTACCTGTTCGGTCAGGCCAGCTGGCTGAGTGACCGTTTCAACGGTTACGATTCACGCTCCACGCTGACCGGCGGCTACGGCCGTCAACTCCTTAACGGGCCGCTCAGTGACCTGCGGGTGGAATTCGGTCCCGGCGTGCGCCATGACGAATACCATGGCGGCGGCCGCTCGACCAAGGGGCTGGCCTATGGTGCGGCCAACTATTCCTATCAGTTGACCGACAACACCAAGTTCATTCAGGGCGTTTCCGCGCTGGCGAACGAAGAAACCACGCTGAACTCGGAAAGCGCGTTGAACGTGGCGATCAACGATCGCTTCTCATTGCGCGTGGCTTACACCGTGACCTACAACAGCAAACCGCCGGCCTCAGCGCCGAAGAACACAGATACCACCACCTCGGTCACGCTGGTCTACGGCCTGTAATCTCCCCCATTATTTCTCGAAGCCCATCATCGATGGGCTTTTTTTATGCCGCCCCCTCCCTCTTTTGCACAATCTGCTAAAAATATTCACCTCACCCATTGACGACTTTAGCAAATAGCTTAATACTGTATGCATATACAGTAATTATCATACAGGCCAGGAGCATGATGGATATCGATAGCAAGCTGTCTCGCATTGATGCCTCCGGCTCCCGAGATTCTGTAAACGAAGCGAGCATAATGCTATGGAGAAAATAACCTCATTCATCACCTACGCCATGGCGCTGTTTCTCGCCTGGCTCGGCAAGCTGTCTCCGCAGGACATTGCCTTTTTAGTCGGTGCGGCGGTAGGCATCGGCACGTTTCTGGTGAACTGGTACTACCGACGTAAAAGCCTGCAGATCTTGAAGGCCATTGAGCGCAATGCGACATCGCGGAGGAAAATTTACGATGAGTGCAACCGTTAAGCGCTGCAGCGTCGCCGCCGTTTTGGCCATCGCCGTGCTGTTGCCGTCATTTGGCGAGCTGCAAACCTCAGAAGCCGGCCTCAGGCTGATCGCCGATCTCGAAGGTTGCCGCCTGTCGCCTTACCAGTGCAGCGCCGGGGTGTGGACGCAGGGCATTGGGCACACCGCTGGCGTCATCCCTGGTAAAGCGATCGATGAACACAAAGCCGCGATGGATTTGGTCGACGATGTTCGCCGCACCGAGCGCGGCATGGCCGCCTGCCTGCCGGATACGCTCTCGCAACAAACCTATGATGCGGCGATCGCCTTCGCCTTCAATGTGGGCGTCAGCGCAGCCTGCCACTCTACGCTGGTCGCGCTGCTGCAACAGCGCCAGTGGCGGCAGGCCTGCGATCAGCTGCCACGCTGGGTTTACGTAAACGGAAAGAAAAACAAAGGGCTGGAACAGCGACGCGCCATGGAACGCGCACTGTGCTTGCAGGGCATTGCCTCATGATGACGAGTTCGCTCGCCAAAGGATGATGCCACACCAATTTCACTTAATTTGTTCAAGGGGGTTCTTATGATGCACTGTCCACTATGCGGTCACGTGGCCCACACTCGCTCCAGCCGCTATCTGAGCGAGTCGACCAAAGAGCGTTACCATCAATGCCGCAACATCAATTGCAGCTGCACGTTCGCCACGCACGAATCCGTCGCGCGGGTGATCGTCAAACCTGGCGATGACATTATCCCGGCTCAGCCTCACCCGCCGGAGAGTCAGCAGAAACACAGCGCCGCAGCGCTGTAATGCAAAAAGCCTGCTTATGCAGGCTTTATTATGTTGGCGGTGCGCAGACGAAATCTCGCAAATGCAACATGTCGAGGTTTTAAGATAAAAAAAGGGGTTGGCATAATGCCAACCCCTGATAACTATTAACTTTTGGATGCAGCGTTAGTTAACGCGGTTCAGACGCTCTTTGATACGAGCAGCCTTACCAGTACGCTCACGCAGGTAGTACAGTTTAGCTTTACGAACGGCGCCACGACGTTTAACAGTAATGCTGTCGATTACTGGGGAGTGAGTCTGGAATACGCGCTCAACACCTTCGCCGTTGGAAATCTTACGAACAGTGAATGCAGAGTGCAGACCGCGGTTACGGATAGCGATAACCACGCCCTCGAATGCCTGCAGACGTTTTTTGCTACCTTCAACGACCCATACCTTCACTTCCACGGAATCACCCGGACGGAATGCAGGTACGTCTTGTTTCATCTGCTCTTGTTCAAGTTGCTTAATAATGTTGCTCATAATATGTCTCTTACCCTAGGTAAACTGATATATCGGTCCCGTCTGATGTCAGACGTTTCCTTCATAGTCCTGTTGCCTGGCCTGATGTTCCCGTTGGAACTCAGCCAGCAACACCGCTTGCTCGTCAGTCAGAGCTAGGCTTTCTAGAAGTTCAGGTCTTCTAAGCCAGGTTCGGCCCAGCGACTGCTTTAAGCGCCAGCGACGTATCTCGGCATGGTTGCCCGACAGCAGAACCGGCGGTACTTCCATTCCTTCCAACACCTCGGGGCGGGTATAGTGCGGGCAGTCCAGCAATCCGTCGGCGAAGGAGTCTTCCTCCGCTGAGGCCTGATGGCCCAGCACACCCGGTATGAAACGGGCGACTGAATCAATCAGGGTCATCGCCGGCAGTTCCCCGCCGCTGAGAACGTAATCGCCGATTGACCATTCTTCGTCAATTTCGGTTTGGATTACGCGCTCGTCTATCCCTTCGTAACGGCCGCACACCAGAATCATCTTCTGATTGGCCGCCAGTTCGCACACGCCGGTTTGATCCAGCTTGCGCCCCTGAGGTGACAGATAAATCACCTTTGCTCCCTCGCCTGCCGCTGCTTTCGCCGCATGAATGGCTTCCCGTAAAGGTTGCACCATCATCAGCATTCCCGGGCCGCCGCCGTAAGGGCGATCGTCCACGGTGCGATGCCGGTCGTAGGTGAAGTCGCGAGGACTCCAACACTGCACGCTCAGCAGGCCATTTTTTACTGCCCGGCCAGTCACCCCGTAATCGGTGATAGCGCGGAACATCTCAGGAAACAGGCTTACAATACCGATGAACACAAGCCAATCCCCTTACCGTTATTCCACTTGCTTCGACCGTTTGATCCGGGGGTCAAAAACCAGGATCCCAATCTGCCTCAATCACGCGAGCAGTGAGATCGACTTTCTTGATAACCTGCCCATGAAGAAACGGAATCAACCGCTCCTTCATGCCGAACGCATCTTTCAGGTTCGCTTTCACAACCATCACATCGTTCGAGCCGGTTTCCATCATATCGATGACTTTACCCAGCTCGTAGCCGGCGGAGGTGACTACCTGGCAGCCCATCAGGTCTTTCCAGTAGTAATCATCACCCTCCAACGGAGGAAGTTGATCGGAATCCACCATAATCTCGCGATTAGTCAGCAGATTCGCCGCGTCCCGATCGTCAATGCCTTTGACTTTGATGATCAGATCCTGACTGTGGCGCTTCCAGTCTTCCAACTCGATATGCTGCCACTGACCCGCCTGCTGGATAAACCACGGCTGATAGTCAAAAATGCTTTCGGCGTTCTCGGTGGATGAAAACACTCTGAGCCAACCACGAATGCCGTAAGCGGAACCCATTTTACCGAGTACAATCGGCGCGATCGGCGCTACCGGTTTGAGTTGCTTGCTCATTGCCACCACCGCGACAGATTAAGCTGCTTTCTTAGCGTCTTTGATCAGCGCGTGAACGCGATCAGAAACGGTTGCACCCAGACCAACCCAGTGCTCGATGCGGTCCAGGTCCAGACGCAGTGCTTCAGCCTGACCGGAAGCGATCGGGTTGAAGAAGCCTACGCGCTCGATGAAACGACCATCACGAGCGTTGCGGCTGTCGGTCACTACTACTTGATAGAACGGACGCTTTTTAGCGCCGCCACGTGCCAAACGAATTGTTACCATAACATCCTCTTTAGTTAATAAAACAGCCGGGCCCCATTGAGGGACGGGGCCCGGTTGCAATATAAAAAGCCCGAAAATTTTACTCATTTTGGCGCAAAAAGCAATCTAAAGCGTCGATCGCAGGGGACAACTTTTGCAGCCTGTCAAATTTCGGACGGTTTTCACCGCGAACGGCGAATGCTGAAAGCGCCCGCACTCGGCGTGCGGAAGCCCGTCAGCGGCCAGGGAAGCCCGGCGGCATCATACCTTTCATGCCGCGCATCATCTTCGCCATACCGCCTTTTTTCATCTTCTTCATCATACGCTGCATTTCGTCGAACTGCTTCAGCAAGCGGTTGACGTCCTGCACCTGCATGCCGGCCCCCATCGCGATGCGGCGCTTGCGCGAGCCCTTGATGATTTCCGGTTTGGCACGCTCTTTCAGCGTCATCGAGTTGATGATCGCCTCCATGCGCACCAGCACTTTGTCGTCCATCTGCGACTTGACGTTGTCCGGCAGCTGGCCGGCGCCCGGCAGCTTGCTCAGCATATTGGCCATGCCGCCCATGTTGCGCATCTGCTTGAGCTGCTCCAGGAAGTCGGTCAGATCGAAACCGTCGCCCTTCTTCAGCTTGTTGGCCAGCTTCTCCGCCTGCTCGCGGTCGACCTTGCTTTCGATATCTTCGATCAGCGACAGCACGTCGCCCATGCCCAGGATGCGCGATGCCACGCGATCCGGGTAAAACGGCTCCAGCGCTTCGGTCTTCTCGCCGACGCCAAGGAACTTGATCGGCTTGCCGGTGATATGGCGGATGGACAACGCGGCACCGCCGCGCGCATCGCCGTCGACCTTGGTCAGCACCACGCCGGTCAGCGGCAGCGCTTCGTTAAACGCCTTGGCGGTATTGGCGGCGTCCTGGCCGGTCATGGCGTCGACCACGAACAGGGTCTCCACCGGCTTGATCGCCGCGTGCACCTGTTTGATCTCGTCCATCATCGCTTCGTCAACGTGCAAGCGGCCGGCGGTATCGACAATAAGGACATCGTAGAACTTCAGCTTGGCCTGTTGCAGCGCGCGATTGACGATGTCGATCGGTTTTTCTTTGACGTCAGACGGGAAGAAGTCGATGCCGACGCCTTCCGCCAAGGTTTCCAGCTGTTTGATCGCCGCCGGGCGATAAACGTCCGCGGAAACCACCAACACTTTCTTCTTCTGTTTTTCTTTCAGGAACTTGCCGAGCTTACCGACGCTGGTGGTTTTACCGGCGCCCTGCAGGCCCGCCATCAGCACCACCGCCGGCGGCTGGGCCGCCAGATTCAGCTCGGTGTTGACTTCGCCCATCGCGGCGATCAGCTCGCCCTTGACGATCTTGACGAACTCCTGCCCCGGCGTCAGGCTTTTGTTGACTTCATGGCCAACCGCGCTCTCTTTGACGCGGTTGATGAAGTCGCGCACCACCGGCAGCGCAACGTCCGCCTCCAGCAATGCCATGCGCACTTCACGCAGGGTTTCCTTGATATTCTCTTCGGTCAGCCGCCCGCGGCCGCTGATATTGCGCAACGTGCGCGACAATCGATCGGTTAAATTTTCAAACATCGTCTCATGCTCAACGTGTAATGACAGGCCGCTCCGGCGACACAATTGCGCCGATGATAACACGAAGCGCGCAGGATCTCTGCCTCAGCGTTGGAGATAGGTTGGAGTGAAACGCGCGCAACGCTATACTGACACTCCAATTAACCACGCCGAAGCAAAATTAAACGTTATGCCAGTTTTCTCCATTGTGGCTTTGATGGCCTACCTGCTCAGCCTTGGACTGATCATTCCCAGCTTGTTGCGGAAGAACAGCGCATACCGTCGGCTCGCCCTCGTCTCGGCGGTGGTGGCGTTGATTTGCCACGCCATCGCGCTGCAGCAGCGCATCTTTGACGTCAGCGCCGGGCAGAATCTCAGCCTGCTGAACATTGGTTCTATCGTCAGCCTGATCATCTGTTCGGTGATGACCTTCGTCGCTTCACGCGATCGCGGCTGGTTCCTGCTGCCAATCGTCTACAGCTTCGCGATGATCAATCTGGCCTTCGCCAGCTTCATGCCCGGCGAGTTCATCACTCACCTGGAAGCCAGCCCGGAATTGATGGTGCATATCGGCCTGGCGCTGTTCTCTTACGCCACCCTTATCATCGCCGCGCTCTACGCCTTACAGCTCGCCTGGCTCGACTACCTGTTGAAAAACAAAAAGCTGACCTTCAGCGCCGACATGCCGCCGCTGATGAGCATCGAGCGCAAGATGTTCCATATCACCCAGATCGGCGTGGTGCTGCTGACGCTCACCCTGTGCACCGGCCTGCTGTACATGGATAATCTGTTCAGCAAAGAGAACGTGCATAAAGCCGTGTTGTCGATCATGGCCTGGTTCGTGTATATCGTGTTGCTGTGGGGCCATTACCATGAAGGCTGGCGCGGCCGCCGCGTCGTCTGGTTCAGCTTCGCCGGCGCCTTCCTGCTGACGCTCGCCTACTTCGGCAGCCGTCTGATTCAACAGGTGATGGTGCGCTGAGCCAGCCCGGTTCAACTTTCCCTCTCTATAAGGAATACTGCATTGGAGCATGTGTCGACGGGGACCCTCATCATTATCCTGGTGATCATGATCGTGGTCTCCGCTTACTTCTCCGCCTCCGAAACCGGCATGATGACGCTCAACCGTTATCGCCTGCGTCACCTGTCCAAACAGGGTAACCGTTCGGCGCGCCGGGTGGAGAAGCTGCTGCAAAAACCGGATCGGCTGATCGGCCTGGTGCTGATCGGCAACAACCTGGTCAACATCCTCGCCTCGGCGCTGGCGACCATCGTCGGCATGCGGCTGTATGGCGATCTCGGCGTGGCGATTGCGACCGGCGTGCTGACCTTCGCCGTGCTGCTGTTCGCTGAAGTGCTGCCGAAAACCTTCGCCGCGCTCTATCCGGAACGCATCGCCTTCCCCAGCAGCGTCCTGCTGGCCCCGTTGCAAAAGGTGATGTTCCCGCTGGTCTGGTTGCTCAACGGCATCACCAGCCTGACCTTGCGCCTGTTCGGCATTCGCACCAACGTGCGCATCAGCGACGCCGTCAGCAAGGATGAGCTGCGCACCATCGTGCGTGAATCCCAGTCGCAGATCTCCCGTCGCAATCAGGACATGCTGATCTCGGTGCTGGACCTGGAAAAGGTGACGGTCAACGACATCATGGTGCCGCGCACCGAGATCGTCGGCATCGACGTCAACGACGACTGGAAGTCGATCATGCGCCAGCTGACCCACTCGCCGCACGGCCGCATCGTGCTGTATCGCAGCTCGCTGGACGACGCGATCGGCATGCTGCGCGTGCGCGAAGCCTATCGCCTGATGACCGAGAAAAAAGAGTTCAACAAAGAGAACCTGCTGCGCGCCGCCGATGAGATCTACTTCGTACCGGAAGGCACGCCGCTCAACGTGCAGCTGGTGAAGTTCCAGCGCAATAAAGAGAAGGTCGGCATCGTGGTCGACGAGTACGGCGACATTCAGGGCCTGGTTACGGTGGAAGACATCCTCGAGGAGATCGTCGGCGACTTCACCACCTCGATGTCGCCGACGCTGGCGGAAGAAGTCACGCCGCAGAGCGACGGCTCGGTCTTGATCGACGGTACCGCCAACGTGCGGGAGCTGAACAAGGCCTTTAACTGGACTTTACCCGCCAATGAAGCTCGCACCGTCAACGGCATGCTGCTGGAAGAACTGGAAGAGATACCCGAAATCGGCACCCGGGTGCGTATCGGCCATTACGATATCGACATTCTCGACGTGCAGGGCAATATGATCAAACAGGTGCGGGTCACGCCGATCACCTCGCTGCAGTCGAGCGTCGGCCATCATTAACCCTCCGCCAGAACGTAAAAAAGACGCGAAATCGCGTCTTTTTTTATCTCTGCGGGCCACGCACGACTAGATATGCAGTTCCTGCAGCTTCTCTTTCGGCAGCGCCAGTTCGTCGTTGTGGTTCACCACCACGCCGTTATCCAGAATGTGCTTGGCGATTTCCTGCGCTTCTTCCAGCGAGTGCATGTGGTAGGTACCACACTGGTACTCGTTCAGCTCAGGGATCTTGCGCTGGTCGGTCACTTTCAGCACGTCTGCCATCGCCGCTTTCCAGGCATCGGCAACGCGCTGCTCTTCCGGCACGCCGATCAGGCTCATGTAGAAACCGGTGCGACAGCCCATTGGGGAGATGTCGATAATCTCCACGCCTTGGCCGTTCAGGTGGTCGCGCATAAAGCCGGCGAACAGGTGTTCCAGCGTGTGAATGCCGCGTTCGGGCATCACTTCCAGGTTCGGGCGGCAAAAGCGCAGATCAAATACCGTGATGGTATCGCCATGAGGCGTTTTCATGGTTTTTGCAACGCGGACAGCCGGAGCTGCCATACGGGTATGATCGACGGTAAAGCTATCCAGCAATGGCATTTCGCTACCTCCTCGTAAAAGAGCATTTATTTCGAAACTTTTTTTCCTAACCGGGAAACCTTTTCCAACCCTGCGAGTCTGAGTATGTGAAAGACGCGCATTTGTTATCATCATCCCTGTCATCAGAGATGCATATTTGGCCACATTGATGTGGCCTTTTTCTTTTTCAGCTTCCGCCGTTTTGCTTCAGGAACGCTTCAAAGCTTAGCGTATCATTGGCTTCTATGTCGCGTTGACGCTGCCAAGAGGCTTCCCGCTCTTTATCCAGCTCGGCTTCGTTCAGGATTTCCAACGGTTCTTCCAGCAATGTCTGGCGATACTGCTCCGCCAGCTGCAGACCAACGCGTCCGGTGCCTTCCGCCTTCATCGCCTTCAGAATGCGCGCGGAGAAGGTCAGTTCCGGATCGTCGAACGCGGCGACCAGCTCATCGCACACCTGCTGGTATTGACGATTACCGGCTTCGCCGTCCAACACTTCCGCGACCCGACGCAGATCGGCGAACAGCGCCTTGCCCACTTTTTCCAACGGTTCATGGCTGGCGCCACAGCCGATGCCGATGGTCTGGCCCGGCTTGCGCCCTTCCAGAATCACCCGGTTCCAGTTCTTGCGCGTGCACAGCAGTTCATCGCTGCTCATCTCCGGCGCATCGGCCAGCGCGCACCACACTAGGAACAGATCCAGGAAACGCGCCTGCACCGCATCCACGCCGATCGGCGAGAACGGGTTGATATCCAACGAACGCACTTCGATGTATTCGATACCGCCGCGCAGCAGCGCGTCTGACGGCGTCTCGCCGCTTTTGGTCACGCGCTTCGGCCGGATCGGCGCATACAGCTCGTTCTCGATTTGCAGCACGTTGCTGTTCAACTGCAGGTAGCGATCACCCTCTTTCACGCCCAGCTTGGCGAACTCTTCGGAAGGCGTAACGATCGCCCGCTTCAAACCGGCCACATAGCTGTGCAGATCGTTGAAGGTAATGCCCAGATTACTCTGCGATTTGTTGGTGTAACCCAGGTCGCTCAAACGCAACGAGGTGGCGTATGGCAGGTAGCACATGCCCTGTTCGGTACGCTCGAACGGCAGATTGGTCTCGCGCCCTTTGAGGAACGAAGAACAGATCGCCGGCGATGCGCCGAACAGATACGGGATCACCCAACCGAAACGGTAGTAGTTGCGGATCAGGCGGAAATAGCCCGCCGAGATCTGCTCTTTACCGCTTTCTGCGTCCTGCACGCCGGCCCAGGCCTGCCAAAACTCCAGCGGCAGCGAGAAGTTGTAGTGCACGCCGGAAATGGTCTGCATCAGCGCGCCATAGCGATTCTTCAGCCCTTCGCGGTACAGCGTCTTCATGCGGCCGATGTTCGACGAACCGAACTGCGCCAGCTCAATATCCTGTTCGGCTTCGATAAAGCACGGCATGCTGAGCGGCCACATGCGTTCATCGCCAATATTGCGCGCCACGTAGCGATGAATATCGCGCAAGAACGTCAGCAGGTGATCGATATTGTCATCAACCGGCGTAATGAACTCTAACAGCGCCTCGGCGAAATCCGTGGTGATCCAGTGATGCGTCAATGCCGCCCCCAGCTTTTCCGGATGCCCGGTAGTCGCCAAGGTGCCGTTCGGCGTGACTCGCAGCGTTTCACGCTCGATGCCGCGACGAATGCCTTTTAATGCCTGAGGATGGGCTTCCAACCAAGAAAGCGCCTGTGATACGTCCGGGATCAAATTGACCTCCCGCTTCTAAAAACAATAACTCGTAAGCATACTGAATCCGCACCCGAGAGAATATTGAGTTATATTCACTTGGTTACTGCCACCAGGCGATGCCCTGTACCGTTATCATAGTCAAAACGATGTAACGCAGCGCCTTTCCGATACACAGAAACAGCGCGACAGAGCCCCAGGGCATGCGCAGCCAACCTGCCAACACGCACAACAAATCGCCCACCACCGGCACCCAACTGAGCAACAGCGCAGCCGGGCCGAAGCGTTGCAGCCACCCGAGCGCCGTTGCCAGCCCCCGCTGTGGTTTCAACGCCGGTAACAGGCGCCCGATAATGACATTGGTCAAGCCGCCCAGCGTGTTGCCCAGGGTCGCGGCCAGCACCAGCAATTCCGGCGAGACGCGACTCTGGGTCAGCAAAGCGACCAGAACGATTTCTGAATTTCCCGGCAGCAGCGTCGCACTGAGGAAGCTGCTGCCAAATAACGATATTACGGCTAGCGTACTACTCACAGCGTGCGAACGTCTACCACGTCCATACCGGCGCTTTTTGCCGCCTGAATGCCGAACTCGGCGTCTTCAAACACCACGCACTTTTCCGGCGGCACGCCGATAAGTTCGGCGCAACGCAGGAAGGTGTCCGGCTCCGGTTTATGGCGCTGTACGTCGTCCGCACCGACGATCGCGTCGAAGCAGTTGAACAGGCCGAGATGACGCAGCAGCATTTCCGCCATGCGGTGCTCGCTGCCGGTACCGACCGCCATCGGACGGCGACCGTGATAGGATTTTACCACCTCGATCAGCGGCAACGGGCGCACGCTGTCCAACAGCATCGCCTCCACCGCGCGGGTTTTCTCCGCGGCCAAGTGATGGGGATCGAGATCGGCCTGGTGGCTGGCGATAATCGCCTGAGCGATGCGCCAGGTCGGTGAACCGCTCAGCGCCACCATAGCCGCTTCATCAAACGTCATGCCATAACGTGACAGCACTTCACTCCACGCTTTGCGGTGCGTTGGCTCGGTGTCCAGAATCGTGCCGTCCATGTCGAAAATAAGACCCTGATAGCGGTCGTACATCGTTACTCCATGATCGTTGAGGAAAGAAAACTACTTTAGCGTAAAGCCGTTGGGTTGTCGCTGACTGCGTCATAGCGGAATGTGCTGTGATCGATCGGGTACAAAGCAGGAAAGGGGTGAAGAGAGAATGGCTAAATGCTGAAAAGCGAAAAACCCGCCAGGGCGGGTTTCTCTTAGATGGTGCATCCGGGAGGATGATTCGGCGCCAACGCCTCACCCTGCGGGCCGTTGCTAAAGCAACGTTATCCTCCCCAAGGACACTTTCTTTTTACCACCCGCATGACGATTTCTCTTCGCGATACGGGAGGTTAAACATGGTGCATCCGGGAGGATTCGAACCTCCGACCGCTCGGTTCGTAGCCGAGTACTCTATCCAGCTGAGCTACGGATGCATGACTGTTTTTGCCGCTTGTCTGTTTCACGAATAACAGAAAAGCAAAAACCCGCTAAGGCGGGCTTCTCTTAGATGGTGCATCCGGGAGGATTCGAACCTCCGACCGCTCGGTTCGTAGCCGAGTACTCTATCCAGCTGAGCTACGGATGCATTACTATTTTTACCGCGCGCCGGCTTTGCTAATAAAGCCAGGCTTTAAGAATGGTGTATCCGGGAGGATGATTCGGCGCTAGCGCCTTACCCTGCGGGCCGTTGCTGAAGCAACGTTATCCTCCCTGGGAACACTTTTTTCCTCTCACCCGCATGAAAATTTTTCTTCGCGACGAATGAGATTAAGAATGGTGCATCCGGGAGGATTCGAACCTCCGACCGCTCGGTTCGTAGCCGAGTACTCTATCCAGCTGAGCTACGGATGCACAGGAATTCTTTTTTGATACCGTATGGTACGTTGTTACTACCCCACCATACTGCAAAATATGGTGCATCCGGGAGGATTCGAACCTCCGACCGCTCGGTTCGTAGCCGAGTACTCTATCCAGCTGAGCTACGGATGCAAATGGCGGTGAGGCGGGGATTCGAACCCCGGATGCAGCTTTTGACCGCATACTCCCTTAGCAGGGGAGCGCCTTCAGCCTCTCGGCCACCTCACCATACGCTTCTTTCGAATTGTGCCTAACTTGCTTTGGAGAAGCTCATCGGCACTGCGTGGCGCACATATTACTTTCTCCGACTTTTAAGTCAAACAATTTTTCCCAACTCATGCGCGTTTGCACAATTCACACCCAACATGGGCGATTTCACGGCAAAAAGGGCGTTTTATCAACAGGCAACCGCAACGTCTGCAGCAATAAAGCAGGAAACTCACCGGGAAAATAATCACGAAAAAGAGAGGGGAGAACGAAAGAAGTGGGTAAAACGATGCAGTAGCGTCTCGTCTGGCAACGAGACGCTGCTTCGGAATCAGTAAGTCGTCTGCTGAGACTTCTCTGCCTGAATGCGCTGATAGATTTCTTCACGGTGAACTGAAACCTCTTTGGGGGCGTTCACACCAATACGCACCTGGTTGCCTTTTACCCCTAGCACAGTGACCGTAACCTCATCGCCAATCATGAGGGTTTCACCAACTCGACGAGTCAGAATTAACATTCTTTGCTCCTTGAAAGATTAAAAGAGTCGGGTCTCTCAGTTTCCCCGTCATTATCCATCATATGTGGTGAAAACGTAAGCCGCGCAATCCACAATAAGTGTAAGCAGACTTGGTCCCACCTCAGATAATGGTAAGTTTAGCCGACCAGAAAAACTTTGTTCCCGCAATTGTAACTAAATTGTGTTAGCACAGTATGAAAACGCCATAATCAACAAAGTATTATGGCGTTTGTCCGTGCTATTTATTTATGTTCACAGCTTTGAGGCCACCCAGGCTTCTACGCTGTTTAACGCCGCTGGCAGAGCGTTGATATCCGTCCCCCCCGCCATCGCCATATCCGGGCGACCACCGCCCTTGCCGCCGACCTGCTGCGCCACGTTGCCGATCAACTCGCCGGCTTTCACGCGGTCAGTCAGATCCTTGGTCACGCCCGCGACCAGGCTGACTTTGTCATCAGCCGTCGTCGCCAACACGATAATGGCCGAACCCAATTGATTTTTCAGGTCATCCACCATGGTGCGCAGCATCTTGGCTTCGACATTGTCCAACTGGCTGACCAACAGCTTCACGCCGTTAACCACTTTCGCCTGGCTGGACAGCGACGCGCTTTCCTGCGCCGCCTGCTGATCTTTCAGTTGCTGCAGTTCTTTTTCCAGCACGCGCGTGCGATCGAGCACCGAGCGCACTTTATCGGTCAGGTTGTTGCTGTCGCCCTTCACCAACTGCGCAACGTCTTGCAACAAATCGCTTTGCTGATGCAGCGTAGCGATAGCGCCAGCGCCGGTCACCGCTTCAATACGGCGGATGCCCGCCGCGGTGCCCGATTCGCTCAGAATGCGGAACAGGCCGATATCGCCGGTGCGGCTGGCGTGGGTGCCGCCGCACAGCTCGGTGGAGAAGTCGCCCATGGTCAGCACGCGCACGTTGTCGTCGTACTTCTCACCGAACAGCGCCATTGCGCCCTTCTCTTTGGCGTCTTCCAACGCCATCAGCTCGGTCTGCACCGGCAGGTTACGACGCACCTGCTGGTTCACCAGATCTTCCACCGCGCGGATTTGTTCCGGCTTCATCGCTTCGAAGTGCGAGAAGTCGAAACGCAGGTATTTGTCGTTAACCAGCGAGCCTTTCTGCGCAACGTGATCGCCCAGCGTTTGGCGCAGCGCGGCGTGCAGCAGGTGAGTCGCGGAGTGGTTCAGGCGGATGCTGTTGCGGCGCTCGGCGTCGATCTGCGCATCCACGCGATCGTTCAGCTTCAGCGAGCCCTGCGCCAGTTTGCCTTGGTGGCCGATAGCCTGACCGTATTTCTGGGTGTCATTGACCACAAACTCGGCGCCGGCGGCTTTCAGCACGCCTTTATCGCCGACCTGGCCGCCGGATTCACCGTAGAACGGCGTCTCGTCCAGCACCACCACCGCCTCTTCGCCGGCGTTGATCTGCTCGACCGGCTGGCCGTCACGGAACAGCGCGATCACCGTCGCCTGCTGCTCGTCGTGATCGTAGCCACTGAACTGGCTGCTGCCATCCACGCGGATCAGGCTGTTGTAGTCGGCGCCGAAGCCGCTGGACTCACGCGCGCGGCGGCGCTGCGCTTCCATCGCTTCTTCAAAGCCCGCTTCGTCGACTTTCAGACCGCGCTCGCGGCAGACGTCAGCGGTCAGATCGACCGGGAAACCGTAGGTATCGTACAGACGGAAAGCGGTTTCGCCGTCCAGAGTATCGCCCTGCAGCTTGGCCAGCTCTTCGTCCAACAACGCCAGACCACGCTCCAGCGTGCGGGCAAACTGCTCCTCTTCGGTTTTCAGCACCTGCTCCACCAGCGATTGCTGGCGTTTCAGCTCGTCGGCCGCCGGGCCCATCACTTCGATCAGTGGCGCTACCAGTTTGTAGAAGAAGGTATCTTTCGCGCCCAGCATGTTGCCATGACGGATCGCGCGGCGAATGATACGACGCAGCACGTAGCCGCGGTTTTCGTTAGACGGGATCACGCCGTCAGACACCAGGAAGGCGCAGGAACGAATGTGGTCGGCGATAACGCGCAGGGATTTGTTATCCAGATCGGTCGCGCCGGTCACTTTCGCTACGGCGGCGATCAGGGTACGGAACAGGTCGATCTCATAGTTGGAGTTCACATGCTGCAACACCGCCGCGATGCGCTCCAGACCCATGCCGGTATCCACCGAAGGTTTCGGCAGCGGCAGCATGGTGCCGTCGGACTGACGGTTGAACTGCATGAAAACGATGTTCCAGATCTCGATGTAGCGGTCGCCGTCTTCTTCCGGGCTGCCCGGAGGGCCGCCCCAGATGTGATCGCCGTGATCGTAGAAAATCTCGGTGCACGGGCCGCATGGGCCGGTATCACCCATCTGCCAGAAGTTATCTGAAGCGAAAGGCGCGCCCTTGTTATCGCCGATGCGGATAATGCGCTCGGCCGGTACGCCGATTTGCTTCTGCCAGATGTCGAAGGCTTCGTCATCGGTTTCATATACGGTGACCCACAGTCTTTCTTTCGGCAGGTTGAACCAGTTTTCACCGGTCAGCAGTTCCCACGCGTAGCTGATCGCGTCGTGCTTGAAGTAATCGCCGAAGCTGAAGTTGCCCAGCATTTCAAAGAAGGTGTGGTGACGAGCGGTATAACCGACGTTTTCCAGGTCGTTATGCTTGCCGCCTGCGCGCACGCAGCGCTGCGAGGTGGTGGCGCGGGAATAGGCGCGTTTGTCGAGCCCCAGGAAAACATCCTTAAATTGGTTCATGCCGGCATTGGTAAACAGCAATGTCGGATCATTGTTAGGCACCAGGGAGCTGCTTGCTACAACCTGATGACCCTTACTATGAAAGAAATCGAGAAACGCTTGACGGATCTCAGCGGTGCTCTTGCTCATAATTTTCCTGGAAAGGCTAGAATAACGACACGTGAGCCGGTGGCGCGTCATCCCGACGATGACAACCAGCTCACGAACAAAAAGTGGGGATAAGATAAATTTTCTTCAGAGGGAAGTAAAACCCCGTGTGCGCTCATTGCGCAAAATCACGGTAAATTGACTGAATTTCTTCCTGGAAGAAGCCGCGATAGAGCAGATAACGCTGCACTTTGGCTTTCTCTTTCCAGTCGGTTGGCAACGCATCGCCAAATTTTCGCTGCGCCACCTGTTTCGCCTGTTCGCACCAGTCGATATCGCATTCCGCCAACGCGTCCTGCACCAGCGCTTTATCCACGCCCTTTTGCATCAGTTCGCTACGGATGCGCTGTGCGCCATAACCCTTGCGGCTGCGGCTACCGATGTAGCTGTGTGCGAAACGCTTATCATCCAGCCAGTTGTGCTGGTAACAGTAGGCGATAACCTGATCGATCAGCGCAGGATCCACCGGCTCTTCAGCTACCGGCGGCGGCGATGTCGGCACATGCGGCCCCTTACCGCCAAACCGGGCTTTCGCCACAAACGGCTGCGCCGCAAGTTTGCGGCGCAGTTCAGCTTCACTATGATCGCGTTGCGACAGCAGGCGCATGGCGCGGCTTAGCAAGTCATTCATCATTCAAGCCTGAATTCAGAGGATATGCGCCACATAAACGGCGGCGCACATCTTCAGCGATTAGAACTGCTCGCTGGTTTCCGCTTCGTCATCTTCGAAGTCGTCACCGGAGGCAGCCACCAGCTCACCGCCGCTGTGCAGCAGCAGGTCACGCAGCTTCTTGTCCAGCTCGGCGGCGATAGCCGGGTTTTCTTTCAGGAAGTTACAGGCGTTCGCCTTGCCCTGACCGATCTTCTCGCCGTTATAGCTGTACCAGGCGCCGGCTTTTTCGATCATCTTGTGCTTCACGCCCAGATCGACCAGTTCGCCGCGGCTGTTGATGCCTTCGCCGTACATGATTTGGAACTCAGCCTGTTTGAACGGTGCAGCGATTTTGTTCTTCACCACTTTCACGCGGGTTTCGCTGCCCACCACTTCGTCGCCTTCTTTGATGGCGCCGATGCGGCGGATATCCAGACGCACCGAAGCATAGAACTTCAGGGCGTTACCGCCGGTCGTGGTTTCCGGGTTGCCGAACATCACACCAATTTTCATACGGATCTGGTTGATGAAGATCAGCAGGGTATTGGCGTTTTTCAGGTTGCCGGCCAGTTTACGCATCGCCTGGCTCATCATGCGCGCCGCCAGGCCCATGTGCGAATCGCCGATTTCACCTTCGATTTCCGCCTTCGGCGTCAGCGCCGCCACGGAGTCGACGATGATGACATCAACCGCGCCGGAGCGGGTCAGCGCATCACAGATTTCCAGCGCCTGCTCGCCGGTATCCGGCTGGGAGCACAGCAGGTTGTCGATATCGACGCCCAGCTTTTTCGCATAGATAGGATCCAGCGCGTGTTCGGCGTCGATGAACGCACAGGTTTTGCCTTCGCGCTGCGCAGCGGCGATCACCTGCAGCGTCAAAGTGGTTTTACCGGACGATTCCGGGCCGTAGATTTCTACGATGCGGCCCATCGGCAGGCCGCCGGCGCCCAGGGCGATATCGAGTGACAGTGAGCCGGTGGAGATCGTTTCCACGTCCATGGAGCGGTCTTCACCCAGGCGCATGATGGAGCCTTTGCCGAACTGTTTCTCAATCTGGCCCAGTGCCGCAGCTAACGCCTTTTGCTTGTTCTCATCAATAGCCATTTTTGCTCCTTCGTTTCGCAATGCCGGTGTTACCCCACACTGCCACTGAATGTATGTTGTGCAGGAAATGTCACTAATTATACTGTATGGTCATACAGTATCAAGCCTAATTTACAAAAATTCGTCGATGGCGGTTTGCAGCGCGAAAATCGTCGCCTGCAGCCGCACCGCATCGCGATCGCCCTCGAATTGCATCTTGCGCGACAGCCCCCGGCCATCGCTGCTGGCAAAGCCGAACCACACGGTGCCGACCGGCTTTTCCACGCTGCCGCCGTCCGGGCCGGCGATGCCGCTCACCGACAGCGCCAGATCGGCCTGCGCCGCCCGCAGCGCCCCTATCGCCATCTCGCGCACCACCTCTTCGCTGACCGCGCCGTGCGCCATCAACGTCGCTTCGCTCACCCCCAGCAGATCATGTTTCGCCGCATTGCTGTAGGTGACGAAACCGCGATCGAAATAGGCGGAGCTGCCGGCGATATCGGTAATGGCCTTGGCGATGCCGCCGCCGGTGCAGGATTCCGCGCAGGTGATCCAGCGGCCCTGAGCCTTCAGTTTTTCCCCCGCCAGCACGCTGAGCCGGCGCAGTTGGTTTTCACTCATAACCCCTCCCTCGCGAATTCAGGTATATGCGCCCGATAGTAGCATTTATCAAGGCGACACGGCGGCCGGCGCGCAGAAATGCGCAGCGCCTCGCAGGAGGTGCGGTTTTAAGCGCCCGGCCAAGCTGCTAGTATCAAAAGAAGCGCCCCATCGAGCGGCGGCGCACCAGCACAAGGAACATCACGGAGGCGGCGCGCTGCGGCGCCGGCCTCAGGGCGCACCAGAAGAGATTAGGATGATAGCGTGAAAAAAACGTTGGGCGTATTCTTGCCGTTGTACACCACCACCCTGTTGCTGCTGTTGGGCTCGGGCCTGCTCACCACCTATGTCTCGCTGCGGCTGACCTCCATCCACGTCAGCAGCGCGCTGATCGGCGCCATCATCGCCGCCAACTACATCGGGTTGGTGATCGGCGGCAAGGTCGGCCACTTTCTCATCGCCCGCGTCGGGCATATCCGCGCCTACGTGGCCTGCGCCGGCATCATCACCGCTGCGGTGCTGGGGCACGGTCTGACGGCGTTCATTCCCGCCTGGGTCGCGCTGCGTCTGGTGATCGGGTTGTGCATGATGTGCCAGTATATGGTGCTGGAAAGCTGGCTGAACGACCAGGCGGAATCCAACCAGCGCGGCATGGTGTTCGGCTTCTATATGGCGGCGACCTATCTCGGCATGTCGCTGGGCCAGATAGTGCTGATGCTGCAAAGCAACCTGGGCATCACCACGCTGCTGGTGATCGCGCTGTGCTTCGCGCTTTGTCTGGTGCCCATCGCTCTCACCACCCGCACCAATGCGCGCCACATGTCGCCGGCCCCGATGGAGCTGCGTTACTTTGTCGGCGCCATTCCCAAGGTGCTGGCTACCACGCTGGTGATCGGCATGGTGGTGGGCTCGTTTTACGGCCTGGCGCCGGTCTACGCCAGCCTGCAATCCTTAACCACTCAGCAAACCGGCCTGTTCATGGCGCTGGCCATCTTCGCCGGGCTGGTGGCGCAGTTCCCGCTCAGTTGGCTGTCGGATCGCTATAATCGCCCGTTGCTGATGCGCCTCAACGCCATTTTTCTGATCGTGGCGACGCTGCCGCTGGCGCTGCTGCCGCACATCGATTTCCCGCTGCTGCTGGCGGTCGGGTTCGTCGTCAGCATGTTGCAATTTACGCTCTACCCGTTGGCGGTGGCGCTGGCCAACGATCTGATCGAGCCGGAACGCCGCGTCTCGCTGGCCGCCTGTCTGCTGATGGCGTTCGGCGTCGGCGCCAGCATCGGGCCATTGGCGGTCGGCGCGCTGATCGAGCCGCTGGGCGGCAATATCCTGTACGCCTTTTTCGCCCTGTGCGGCGTGCTGCTGGCGGCCCTCAGCCGCACGGCGAAAGCGGAGGAACCGCAGTTGGCGCAGGACGCGCCGGTGCCGCACATTCCGCTGCCGGACAGCCTCACCAGCTCGCCGCTGTCGCCGGCGCTCAATCCGACCTTCGATGAACAGATCATTCACGACACCATGCCGCCGCCGGAAGCGGCGCCCGAGGTCGACGATCCGCAGCCCGAAGCACAAGAGGCGGAGCCTTTGCCTCAGGGCGCCGATCCGGAAGAGGACACCGGCCTGAAAAAGGCGCACGCCATGCTGTAAACGGCGACGTTACAAATCCTGAAAGGAGCCCAACAGAAAACCGCGTTCGGCGATCGCCGCTTTCAGCGTCGGCGCGGTCAACACATCCAGCTCGACGAGGCGCGGATGGCAGTATTGGCTCTGCAGAATGGTCGCGTCGAGGAACGCCGGGTGGCACATCATTTCCAATGATTCTGCGCCCTGCTCGTCGGCGCGCGCCAACCTTTGCAGGAACAACGTTTCGGAAATCGTCTCACCGTAGAATCCCGCGTCGAAAGCGTCAGTGCTATAGGGGGCATGCAGCGTAATGCCACGCCGTTTCGCCTCTTCGCGATCGAGACGCAGCGGCAGACCCTGCGCTTGCGCGAACGCCTCCACCAGCGGATAAATTTGCGGCTGCATATGCACATGGTGGTGACTGTCGATATGCGTCGGCGGCCGGCCGAACAGCGTCACGAAGCGCGCGAACTGGCGCTGCAGCTCCTCGTGAATTTCGTCCAGCTGCAGCTCGCCGGCCTCGGCGCGGCGCCACAGCCATTTGCCCAGTTCGCCATGTTCGTTGACCAGCGAAGGCATGGCGCCCAGCGGCTTGCCATGGGTCAAAACGAAATGCAGCCCAATCGGCAACCCCGGATATTGCCGGCTGAGCGCCGCCGCGTGCTGCGCGCCGCCGCCGTTCACCATCGCCGTGGTGGAGGAAACGACGCCATGCTGATACGCCTCGATGACGCCATAGTTCTGCCCTTTGCTCAGGCCGAAATCATCGGCATTCACGATCAGTAGTTTTTCCATAGAGGCTCCCGCGGGATGGATTTTTGGCAAGGGAAGGCCGACCGCTCGGCGCGGCATTCCCCCTCGTTAAGGTAAAAATCAAATGATTAACCGACCGGCGCCCTGAAGCTCATCGGCATATCGGCGTTGATACTGATCGGGAGCGGCCCTAAAGAGGGCCGTAACACTTTTTTCGGTAGTTGCCTGGGGTCACGTCGGTGAGCCGCTTGAAGTTTTTAATGAACAAGCTGACGTCGCCATAGCCGGAGTCGAAGGCGATGTCAGAGACCGAATAGTTGGTGACCTCCAGCTGCGTCTTGGCGAAGTTGATGCGGATCTCATTGATCACCTGCATCGGCGTCTTCTGGTAGTAGCGCCGCATCGCCCGGGTCAGGTACTCCTGGGTTTTCCCCGACAGCGCCACCATGTTCGCCAACGCCTTTTCGCCGAACATCGCCTTGTCATGCATGCCGGCCAGGGTGTTCTTCAGCCACTGCGGGATATCATCGCCGCCGTCGTTTTCTTCTTTATGGTGACGAATGCGGCTGATCACGTAGAAGGTCAATGTTTCGAGGAATTCGGCGAAGTCATCCTCGCGAAACTGCGGCGAACTCACCACCGATTCAATATAGGCCAAAAACTCGCTTCTCAGGCTGTAGGCCTGCGAGGCGACAAAGCAACGCGGCAGCTGTTGCAAGTAATGTTCTTCAAAGAACGCTTTGCTGACCGCCACGTTGAAGATTTTCGTCGCGCCGAACTCGTAAAAGCTCTGGTGGTAGGAACCGATAGGGATAAAGACGAAATCCCCGCGTTCCAGCAGCACCCGCTTGCCGTTGATCTCCTGATAGCATTTGCCGCTCAGCACGATGGTGAACTCGTAATAGTCGTGCTGATGCAGCCCGGTGGCGCTTTCCACCTTGTTGTAGATGAACAGGTGAAAGTCTTTGCAGTTAAAGAAATCCTGCTCGCGAATCAGCTTCACGTCGTTGGCACTCAGCGAAATTCGGTTATCGGACACAGCGCCGGCCTCCCGTTAGTCAAATCCGTTGCGTCTGGCCGCCTCGGCAAACCAGTAACCGCTTTTTTTGATGGTGCGCCGCTGATCCGCCCGATCCAGCCGCACCAGCCCATAACGATTCTTGTAGGCATTCAGCCAGGACCAGCAATCGATAAAGGTCCACAGATGATAACCCTTGCACTGCGAGCCTTCCGCCAGCGCGCGGTGCAGCCACTTCAGGTGCTCGCGAATAAAGTCGATGCGGTAATCGTCCTCCACCCGCCCATCGGCGCCGATAAACGCTTCTTCGCCCTCGACGCCCATGCCGTTTTCCGAAATATAACAAGGCAGATTGCCGTAGTTCTCTTTCAGATCCATCAGGATGTCGTACAGCCCCTTCTCATAGATCTCCCAACCGCGATGCGGATTGATTTTGCGGCCTGGCATTGCATAGTAACTGAACAAATCCTCCGGCGATGCGATCGGCCCCTCGGCGCGCCGTCCCTCTTTCGCCTGCACCCTGCGCGGCTGGTAATAGTTGACGCCAAGGATATCCACCACGCCGCCTTCGATCAGCTGCGCGTCCTGCGGTTCGCAGTAGGGCATCAGCCCATGCCGCTCCAGCAGGTGCAACAATGCGGCCGGGTAACGCCCTTTGGCGACCGGATCGAGGAAACTGCGATTGAGCAGCAGATCGGCGTCGTGTGCCGCCTGCCGATCCTCCGGCGCGTCGGAGCGCGGATAGGTCGGGCTCAGATTCAGAATGATGCCGATGCTCCCCGGCAGCCTCCGCGCTCTGAAACGCTGCACCGCCATGGCGTGCGCCAGTACGCTGTGATACGCCACGGTGACCGCCCGTTTGAAGTCCACTACGCAAGGGTAGTGCAGGTCATTCAGGTAACCGGCTTCCACCGGCACGATCGGCTCGTTGAAGGTGAACCAGTGGGTGACCCGATCGCCAAACAGGCCGAAACAGGTATCGGCGTAACGCGCATAGGCTTCGACCACCGCCCGGCTTTCCCAACCGCCGCGCTGTTGCATGCACAGCGGCATATCGAAGTGATAGAGATTGATAAACGGGGTGATGCCCTGCGCCAGCAGCTCGTCGATCATCGCGTTATAGAACGCCACCGCCTGCGGGTTCACTTCACCGTCGCCGTCCGGGATCAGCCGCGACCACGAGATCGACGTTCTAAAGGTATTGTGGCCCAGCGTTTTGAGCAGCCCGATATCGGTGCGGAAATGGTCGTAAAAGGTCGAGGCTTCGGTCGGGCCCACCCGCTCGTGAAAGCGCTCGGGCGCGATCTCGTACCAATAGTCGAAGATGTTGCGGCTCTTGCCGTCCCGCGCGGCCGCCCCTTCAGACTGTGGCGCGGAGGTGGCGCTGCCCCACCAGAACCCGTCGGCAAATTGATATTCCATACTCGCGTCCCTCGCGGGGCGGCCACACCGCCCCGTTCCACAGTTAGAATTTCAGCGCCTTGGCGATGTCTTCTTCGCTTTCCGTCGCCGCGTCGATCTGGCTCTGCGCCTTGTTGGAGATCGCCACGAACGGCAGATAGATCACGGTGGCGACCGCCAGGTTGAACAGGCTCAGCAACATGGCCATGATGCTGCCGTTGGTGTTGAAGAACGCCCCCAGGCCGACCGGCATGGTCCAGGGCGCGATGTTGGTGATCGGCGGGATCAGTCCGGAGTAGTAGGCCAGGGAGGTGATAATGGTCAGCACCGGCTGCACCAGGATGAACGGAATGAACATCACCGGATTCATGATCACCGGCAGGCCGAACAGTATCGGTTCGTTGATCTGGAAGATGCCGGATGGCGTCGCCAGTTTGGCGACCTGGCGGTAATCTTCGCGGCGCGAGGCGATGAAGATGGCGATGATCAAGCCCAGCGTCGAGCCGGTGCCGCCGAGGTAGATGTAGGAGTCGACGAACGGTTTCGCCCACATGTGGAACTCTTTTCCGGCGGCCACCGCCGCTTCGACCGAACCGTATTTGTTGTACAGCTCCACGTTTTCCAGCGCGAACGGCGTCATGATGCCGCTGTCCAGAGCCGCCAGCGCCATGGAGCCGTGCACCCCAAAGAACCACAGCAGCGAGGAGAACAGCACGTACACCCAGCCCACCACGCTGCCCATCTTGGCCAGCGGCGCCGAAATGCCGTCCATGATGATCTGGTGGAAGTTGGTGCCCCAGTGCGCCAGCGCGAACGCCACCAGCCCCATGATGGAGAGGATGATGAAACCGGGGATCAGCGCCGAGAAGGAACGCGACACCGAAGCCGGCACGCTGTCCGGCAGGCTAATCACCCAGTTGCGCCGCACGATGAAGGCAAACATCTCGGCCACCGCCAGCCCAATCACCATACCGGAAATGATGTTGGCGCCGCCCAACCAGTTGGCTCCCACCGCATAGGCCTCGCCGACATTGAACGGTGTGACGGTCATAAAGGCCGCCACCGCCAGCAGCGCCGAAGCGAGCGGATCGACCTTTCGCTCTTCCGCCAACGCCATGCTGATAAAGAACGGCGTCATCAGGGACATGATCCCCAGCGTGCCGTTGTAAACGCTGCCGCCGATGCTCTTCAGACTATTTAGCGTCTCGATGGTAGAGGCATCCAATCTTACGCCCAGCGAATAGAAGAACGATCCTTCGCCGAAGCTCAGGAACACGTTGTTGATCAACACGAACATCGCTCCGGTCAAGGTCAGCGGCATCAGGCGGATAAAGCCATTCTTGATGGCGTTGACGTGGGGCTGCTTACCGATTTTTACGGCGAAAGGCAGGATAACCTTCTCGAGCGAGGCAATGAGGGTATTCACGGCGGCCTCCTGTTATTGATTGGCTTTCTTGATGGCGGCCACCGCGGCCTTCAGCACGCCCAGCCCATCGACCTTGCCGTACAGCAGCGGATCGATGACTTCCACAGGTTTGTTGGGCAGCTGTTTTTGCACTTCCGGCAAGGTGTAGGCGATCTGCGGCCCCAGCAGGATCAGATCCGCCTCAACGCCTTTCTCCGCAGCCAGCGCTTCCGGATAGGCGGCGATGATCACCGGCACTTCATATTTCTCGGCCTGCGCCTTCATTTTTGATACCAACAGGGAAGTGGACATACCGGCAGAACAAAACAGATAGATTTTTTTCTTTTCCATACCAAGCACCTCAGATAATCAAAAAAACCCCGTGTTATTTGTATGCCAGATGCAATCACGATTGCTTCACGCACATTCCTTATGAAAATTTCCGTCACGTTGCCCTGGTTACGGACAGTATACGGAGCATGAAAAACGGATCGGTAAGCCAGGAGGAGACATAACCGTCTCTCATTGACCTGACGGATTGACCCCCTTCACATTTCGCACAAAAAAATAGTGTGACCGGGCTCTCAAATAACCGATATAGACTCGGAATATTCGCAATAAATATTCAAATGACAATTATAAACAGCAAGTTACAAACTCACCGAGAATTTAAGGGTTTATTTGCGCCTGAACAAACGAAAAGGGAATAAAAATAGTTCAAGCTTGATTCACCTACGGCCATCCGAACGCGATAGCCGGTGAAGAGGATTAGGTGGGCAGACGCAGCAACTCGATCACCGTGCTCAGCGCCACGGAATGATTCCTGCGGTTGGGGTAATAGAGGTAAAAACCGGTAAACGGCGCGCACCAGTCGTTCAACACCCGCCGCAGCCGCCCGCTCGCCAGGTGTTCTTCTACCTCTTGTTCGATGGCGAAAGCGATGCCGACATGCGCCAGCGCCGCCTGCACCATCATCCTGCCGTCATCGAGTATCAACGGGCTGTTAACCGCCACGGAAAACCGCTGCTGGCCCTGCTGAAATGCCCATTTGTAGCGCTCGCCCGAAGAGGCCTTGCGCCAACCGATGCAGCGGTGCTGCAGCAAATCCTGCGGATGCATCGGTTCGCCGTGCCGTTGAAAATAGTCCGGCGTGGCGACGATGGCGAAACGCAGATCCGGCGTCAGACGCACCGCGCGCATATCGTTGTGCAGATCCTCGCCGAGCCTAATACCGGCGTCAAAGCCCTGTTCGACAATGTTGGCAAACCCCTCGTCCGCCACCACTTCCAGCGTAATGCCGGGGTACTCGCAGGCCAACCGCTCCAGATGCGGCACGATGGCAAGATCGATGGCCGAACGCGGCGCGTTGATGCGCACCAGGCCGCGCGGCCCTTCGCGAAACACATTCAGGCTCTCCAGCGCGGCGTCGATATCGGTAAAAGCGGGCACCAGCTGTGCCAGCAGATGCTCACCGGCCTCCGTCGGCGAGACGTTGCGGGTGGTGCGGTTTAGCAGACGAATGCCCACCTGCGCTTCCAATTCGCGCAGGGTGTGGGTCAGCGTCGGCGGCGTCACGCCCAATCGGGCGGCGGCGCGGCGGAAGCTGCGTTCACTGGCGATAGCCACGAAGGCCGCCAGGCCGGACAGTTCAGGTTTTTTCATGCTATTGATATAAATTATCTAATAGTGAGATGAATTTTTAGCGGATAGTTATCCGTCATCTAACAACATAGCATTGCGATCGACCCCATTACCAGGTATCGATACGATGATTAATGCTACAGCTCCAACTCATGAAACGCCGCGCCGTCTGGCGGGCAAAGTCGTACTGGTGAGCGGCGGCGGCACCGGCATCGGCCGCGCCGCCGCGCTGGCCTATGCCCGCGAAGGCGCCAAAGTCGCGCTGGCCGGCCGACGCGCGGCGGAAATCGAAGCCACGGCGCGCGACATCGCGCTGGCCGGCGGCGACGCCCTGCCCATCGTGGCCGACGTCTCTCAGGAAAACGATATCCGCCAACTGATCGCCACGGTGACCGCCCATTACGGCCGGCTCGACGTCGCCTTCAACAACGCCGGCATCATCGGCAACTTCGCCCCCATCGCCGAACAGAGCAGCGAGGATTTTGACCGGGTGATCGCCATTAACCTCAGAGGCGTCTGGCTGGCGATGAAATATGAGATTGAAACCTTCCTGGCTCAGCGCTCGGGCGGCGTGATCATCAACACCTCCTCCTGGCTGACCCACGGCGCGCTGGCCGGCTCATCCAGCTACTCCGCCAGCAAGGGCGCGCTCGATGCGATGATCCGCGCGGTGGCGCTCGAGTACAGCGGCCAGGGCATCCGCGTCAACAACATCAACCCCGGCATCATCGACACGCCGATGGCACGCGGCAGCGTGGCTGACAGCGCGGCCTTCGCGCCCTTTATCGCCCATACGCCCGCCGGCCGCCTGGGTGAATCGGAAGACATCGGCGATGTGGCGCTGTGGCTGGCGACGGACGAAGCTCGCTTCATCACCGGCCAAAGCCTGCTGGTGGACGGCGGTTACACCATCGCCGGCATGCGTTGAGGAGACGAGGCCATGAACTACGTTCGGCTTGGCGACAGCGGCCTGAAGGTGTCCCGCCTCTGCCTGGGTTGCATGACCTACGGCGATCCGGCCTGGCGGCCCTGGGTGCTGAAGGAAGATGAAGCGCGCCCCTTTATCCGCGAGGCGCTGGAGGCGGGTATCAATTTTTTCGATACCGCCAACATTTACTCCGGCGGAGAAAGCGAGCGCATTCTCGGCCGCGCGCTGAGGGCGTTCGCCCGCCGTGAAGACGTGGTGATCGCCACCAAGGCCTACTTTCCAATGGACGCGCAGCCGAACAGCCGGGGGCTATCACGCAAGCACCTGCTGCACAGCGTCGACGCCTCCTTGCAGCGGCTGGGAACGGATTACCTCGATCTGTTCGTGCTGCACCGCTTCGACACCGAAACGCCGATCGAAGAAACCGCCGACACCCTCGATGGCCTGGTGCGGGCGGGCAAGATCCGCTATCTCGGCGCCTCCTCGCTGCACGCCTGGCGCCTGATGAAAATGCTGGCCTTTCAACGTCAGCACCGCCTGGCGCCATTTATTTCGCTGCAAAGCCAATACAACCTGGTGACGCGTGAAGATGAGGAGGAGTTGATCCCGCTGTGCCTGGAGGAAGGTCTTGGTCTGACGCCCTGGTCGCCGCTGGCCCGCGGCGTGCTGGCCGGCTCCGGCAGCGGCGGCACGCTGCGCGCCGCCACCGACGAACAGGCGCCCCGTTGGTACGGCGGCAGAAACGAGGTAGAACGCACCGTCGCGGCGGTCGCGGAGGTGGCGGCCGCGCGCGGCATTCCACCAGCGCAAATCGCGCTGGCCTGGCTGTTGGCCAAACCCGGCGTGGTGTCGCCGCTGGTGGGCATGTCCAAGCCGCATCATCTGCAGGATGCGCTGGCAGCGCTCGACCTCAGGCTATCACCGGAAGACGTGGCCGCGCTGGAGGCGCCAATGGCGCATGCTGTCCGCCCTGAGCGCTGGTAGCCCCTTTTCCGTCATTCCAGGAGAGAAGACATGTCATATGCGCTTACCGCGCGAGCGGTGTTGCTCGCCCTCGCTGCCGCATTCACCCTTAGCGCTCCGGTGCAGGCTGCCGTCAGCGCAGACTGCGCCGCAAACAGCATGACGCTGCCGCCTGGCGCGCTTTACCCCAACGGCATCGCCCGTGCGACGGACGGTACGCTGTATGTCGGCTTTGTCACCAGCGGCAACGTGCTGCGCAAGCGGCCGGGTCAAGCGTGGGAAACCTTTTTCCCCGGCGCTGACACAGTGTTCGCCTCAAACGCGCTGCGGCTGGACGAAAAACGCGGGCTGCTGTGGGGCAATTCGCCGGACTTTCTCTCCGGCGGCAAAACGCGCGCCAACCGCATTTACGCGCTGAACGTCGCGGATGGCACGCTCGACCGCAGCCTGGCGTTGCCGACGGGAGAAATGGGTAACGATATCGTACTCGGCGCAGACGGTACGGTGTATGTGACGGAAACCCGCGGCGGCGGCATCCTGCGCCTGCGACCGGGCGAGACGGCATTCCGTACGCTGTTTCAGGATCCGCAGTTAGCGGCCCCCAGCGGGCTGGGCGCCGCCGGCATCGTGCTGCTCGACGATCGGCTGATGGCTGTCGCCAATTTCGGCACCGGTAAGCTCTACACCCTCAGTTATAACGCTCCAAAGCCGCAGCTGACGGAAATGCAGCTGCCGCGCCTCATCGAAAACCCGGACGGAATGGGATTAGCGCCGGACGGCGCGCTGATCGTGCTGGAAAACGGGATCCAAAGCGGCCAGGGGCGGATCCTGCGGATCCCGTCACCCAAGGCGGCAGGCATGCACCAGCTTGAGGTCTTGCGCGAAGGCATGGAATCGCCGGTCAACCTGACTATCGCTCCGCAAGGCTGCGCCTTCGTCAGCGAATCGCGCATCCGCCACCGCCTGCTGCCCGGCCATGAAACCGAAGTGCCCGACAGTTTCCGCCTCTATCAACTGCCCTTGCCTCTCACCGCCGCGCAATAAACTCTGCGCCGCCTCTTCGGGCGGCGTTTGCGTTGTATCGTTAACATCCAATAAATTGAAACTATTTACTTCGATGCCATTAATCAGACTAATGATTAATCCTAACTTAACAACCTGATTTTAATTAAATTGTTCCGCCGCGTATCGCTGATTATACTTGCCTTATCTCCCGCCTCATTTATCGAGCGTAAGCATGAGCCGATACCATGTTTCCAGCAGCGAAGGCCAATATGAGAAAGAATCCGGCGAGCAAGTTCTAGCCAACAAGCTGGGTATTGCCGATAGCAATGAACTCGACGATGCCGAATTGGTATTGCTGGAACAGCTCTACCATTCCATTTTCGAACAGCATTTTCCATTAGGGAAAATCACCGTCGAGATGATCAAGGGCTGGCATCGCCGCTGGTTAGGCAATATCTATGCATGGGCTGGACAAGCAAGAACTGTCAATATCAGCAAAGGGGGCTTTATGTTTGCCCCTTCGACGCGATTGCCCAAACTACTGGACGATTTCGAGGTGGAATACCTGGCCCGTTACACACCTTGCTTAGCCATGAGCGAAGAACAGCTGATAGAGGCGATTGCGATAATCCATGTTGAACTGATACTCATACACCCCTTCAGAGAAGGGAATGGCCGTTTGTCACGGTTGTTGGCCGATGTGATGGCGGTTCAGGGCGGGCATAAACCGTTGGATTATCAAAGCTGGGAGCAAAACAGAGCCCAGTATATCTCAGCGATTCACTCAGGTATGAACATGAACTACGAACCGATGAAACACTGGGTCAGTCAAGCACTAAGAAGATATTAGGCAAGGCGTAAATGAGCAAATTTTTTACGCGCTTCTTCTAAAGAAGCTTCAACTCTGGCTGAGGGTTGACCTGTTTCAACCGCCGTTGATGTCGCCACGGAACGCGCAATGTCCGTACGGGACGGCTTGGCATAACCCACCTGCACTTTTTTGCTGTTACTCATGACAACCTCTGTTCGCAAATTTGTTGAAGACATTATATCAAGGAATGTACAGGACTTCATTCCCTTGCCTCTCACTCCCGAGCCATAGCCTCACCACCACTCCGGGCGGCGACACTTGCGTTGTTGCCCGCAGGCGAACGACAATCTCGCTTCGTTGCAAACCGGCCTTGCGCAGCGCTTCCCATTTTTACCTGTGACAGCCGATTGCCCGCTGGGCTAGTATAAGCGTCTGTGCAAACCTCGGGTTTGAGCGCGCCGTTTGGCGTATTGATAATTTGATTTGCGCCGCCCGCCAAGCGCTGAATGGGGTGGCGCCTGCTGAAACAATGTGATAGCGAATGACGACAATGAAAATCACAGTTCCCTTTACATTCAATGGATTGGAAAAATAATCGCATGAATAGCACCGATAAACTCGATTCGCACACGCCGATGATGCAGCAGTACCTGCGCCTCAAGGCCCAGCATCCTGAAATCCTGCTGTTCTACCGCATGGGCGACTTCTACGAGCTATTTTACGACGACGCCAAGCGCGCTTCCCAACTGCTGGATATCTCGCTGACCAAACGCGGCGCCTCGGCGGGCGAACCGATCCCGATGGCCGGCGTGCCGCACCACGCGGTGGAGAACTACCTGGCCAAGCTGGTGCAGCTCGGCGAGTCCGTCGCCATCTGCGAGCAGATCGGCGATCCGGCCACCAGCAAAGGGCCGGTCGAACGCAAAGTGGTGCGTATCGTCACCCCCGGCACCATCACCGACGAAGCGCTGCTGCAAGAACGCCAGGACAACCTGCTGGCGGCGATCTGGCAGGATGCGCGCGGCTTCGGCTACGCCACGCTGGACATCAGCTCCGGCCGCTTCCGCGTCGCCGAGCCGCAGGATCTGGAAACCATGGCCGCCGAGCTGCAGCGCACCAATCCGGCCGAGCTGCTCTACCCGGAAACCTTCGAACAGATGACGCTGATCGAACAGCGCCATGGCCTGCGCCGCCGCCCGCTGTGGGAATTCGAGCTTGAGACCGCACGCCAGCAGCTCAACCTGCAGTTCGGCACCCGCGACTTGACCGGCTTTGGCGTCGAGCAGGCGCACCAGGCGCTGCGCGCCGCAGGCTGTCTGCTGCAGTACGTCAAAGATACCCAACGCACTTCGCTGCCGCACATTCGCGGCATCACCATGGAGCGCCAGCAGGACGGCATCATCATGGACGCCGCCACCCGCCGTAATCTGGAGCTGACGCAGAGCCTGTCCGGCGGCAGCGACAACACGCTGGCGGCGATCCTCGATCGCACGGTGACACCGATGGGCAGCCGCATGCTGAAACGCTGGCTGCACATGCCAACCCGCGACATCAAGGTCCTGACTGCCCGCCAGCAGGCGATCGGCGCATTGCAGGAATTGTTCGCGGATCTGCAGCCTTCGCTGCGTCAGGTAGGCGATCAGGAACGTATTTTGGCGCGTCTGGCGCTGCGCACCGCCCGTCCGCGCGATCTGGCGCGCATGCGCCATGCTTTCCAACAGTTGCCAGACATCCGCGCGCTGCTGCAGGATGTGAAAACGCCGCACGTGCAGCAGCTACTGTCGCAGGTGGGCCAGTTCGACGAACTGCGCGAATTGTTGGAACGCGCGGTCATTGAATCACCGCCGGTGCTGGTGCGCGACGGCGGCGTGATCGCCCCCGGTTACAACAGCGAACTGGACGAGTGGCGGGCACTGGCCGACGGCGCCAGCGACTACCTCGATCGGCTGGAGATCCGCGAGCGTGAAAAGCTGGGTCTGGATACGCTCAAGGTCGGCTTCAACGGCGTACACGGCTATTACATTCAGGTCAGCCGCGGTCAAAGCCACCTGGTGCCGATCCACTATGTACGCCGTCAGACGCTGAAAAACGCCGAGCGCTACATCATCCCGGAACTGAAAGAGTACGAAGACAAAGTGCTCACCTCCAAGGGTAAGGCGCTGGCGATCGAGAAAAGCCTGTACGACGAGCTGTTCGATCTGCTGCTGCCGCACCTGGCGGAACTGCAACAAAGCGCCGCCGCGCTGGCCGAGCTGGACGTGCTGGCCAACCTGGCCGAGCGCGCCGATACCCTGAACTACGCTTGCCCGACCATGAGCGAGCAGCCGGGGATCCGCATTACCGAAGGCCGCCATCCGGTGGTGGAGCAGGTGCTGAGCGAGCCGTTTATCTCCAACCCGCTCACCCTGTCGCCGCAGCGCCGCATGCTGATCATAACCGGTCCGAACATGGGCGGTAAAAGCACCTATATGCGGCAAACGGCGCTGATCGTGCTGATGGCGCACATCGGCAGCTACGTGCCGGCCACCAAGGCCACCATCGGCCCGGTGGATCGCATCTTCACCCGCGTCGGCGCGGCGGACGATCTGGCTTCCGGCCGCTCCACCTTCATGGTGGAGATGACCGAAACCGCCAACATTCTGCACAACGCCACCGAGCACAGCCTGGTGTTGATGGATGAAATCGGCCGCGGCACCTCCACCTACGACGGCCTGTCGCTGGCCTGGGCCTGCGCCGAGAACCTGGCCAACCGCATCAAGGCGATGACGCTGTTCGCCACCCACTACTTCGAGCTAACGACCCTGCCTGAGAAGATGGAAGGCGTGGTCAACGTGCATCTGGATGCGCTTGAACACGGCGACACCATCGCCTTCATGCACAGCGTGCAAGACGGTGCCGCCAGCAAAAGTTATGGCCTGGCGGTCGCCGCACTGGCCGGCGTGCCGCGCGACGTCATCAAACGCGCCCGTCAGAAACTGCGCGAGCTGGAATCCATCTCCAGCCACACCGCGTCGGGCAGCGTCGATGCCACCCAGATGACGCTGCTGCAGGAAGAGACCTCGCCGGCGGTAGAAGCCCTGGAGGCGCTTGATCCAGACTCCCTGTCGCCTCGACAGGCGCTGGAATGGATCTACCGGCTGAAAAATATGGTGTAATCTGGCGCCAAACGCGGGCATAAAAAAACGGTGAGCATCATGCTCACCGTTTTTATTTGATGCGGTTCAACAACCGGCGTTATTCGCGGAACAGCGCCTCAATGCTCAGGCCCTGCATCTGCAAAATCTCACGCAGACGGCGCAGACCTTCTACCTGAATCTGACGAACGCGCTCGCGCGTCAAGCCAATCTCCCGGCCTACGTCTTCCAGCGTCGCCGCTTCATAGCCCAGCAGGCCGAAACGACGCGCCAACACTTCACGCTGTTTGGCGTTCAGTTCGAACAGCCATTTGACGATGCTTTGCTTCATATCGTCATCTTGCGTGGTGTCTTCAGGCCCGTTGTCCTTCTCGTCGGCCAGAATGTCCAGCAGCGCTTTCTCCGAATCCCCGCCCAGCGGCGTATCCACCGAGGTGATGCGCTCATTCAGGCGCAGCATGCGGCTGACGTCATCCACCGGCTTGTCGAGTTGCTCGGCAATTTCTTCAGCGCTCGGTTCATGATCCAGCTTGTGGGAAAGCTCGCGCGCGGTGCGCAGATAGACATTCAGTTCTTTGACGATATGGATAGGCAAACGAATGGTACGGGTTTGGTTCATGATCGCCCGTTCAATCGTCTGACGGATCCACCAGGTTGCATAAGTGGAGAAGCGGAAGCCGCGTTCCGGGTCGAATTTTTCCACTGCGCGAATCAGACCGAGGTTACCCTCTTCGATCAGATCCAGCAGCGCCAGACCGCGGTTGCTGTAGCGGCGGGCGATTTTCACCACCAGCCGCAGGTTGCTTTCAATCATGCGGCGGCGGGACGGCACGTCACCGCGCAGAGCACGCCGCGCAAAATAGACTTCTTCCTCTGCGGTCAGCAGAGGTGAATAACCGATCTCACCCAGATAGAGCTGCGTCGCATCCAATACGCGTTGCGTAACGCCTTGAGACAACAGCTCTTCTTCCGCTAAATCGTTCTCGCTGGTCTCTTCTTCTACCAGCGCTTTTTCATCAAACGACTCGGCCTCAGCTCCATTCTCGTCGAAATCCGCATCATCATGTAACTCGTTAACTTTCAGCGTATTTTGGCTCATATGCTGCTCCTACCCGTGATACCGCGAGCAGAATCTCAGCGTATTCTGCCCAATCTATCGCTGCGGAAGATAACGCAGCGGGTTTACGGATTTCCCCTTGTAACGAATTTCAAAATGCAAACGTACTGAACTGGTACCGGTGCTACCCATGGTGGCTATTTTTTGACCCGCCTTCACTTCTTGTTGTTCCCGGACCAGCATTGTGTCGTTATGAGCGTAGGCGCTCAGGTAATCATCATTATGTTTGATGATGATTAGATTACCGTAACCCCGTAAAGCGTTGCCTGCATACACTACGCGGCCATCGGCGGTAGCGAAGATAGGCTGCCCACGGGAACCGGCGATATCGACACCCTTATTCCCACCTTCTGATGAGGAAAAGTTATCAATAACCTTACCGTCAGTCGGCCATCTCCAGGTACTGACCGGAGCGCTGTTGCTGACGGTGCTGCTCACAGGTGGAGCGGCTTCCGGCGCGGTAACAGGCGCAGTCGCGGTCCCAACCGCTGCGGCACCTGCTGCAGGTAACATCTTACCTACATTCTGTTTACCCGAGTTTTCAGAATACGCGTTAGTTGATTGAGAATCAACCGTTGCCGTCTGGATCTGGGAGCTGGAAGGTGGCTTCGGAACACCGCCTTTGGTCGCATCTGTCGTCGCCAACATGCCGCCGCCGCCGTTGGCAGAACCATTACCAAGCTGAATGGTTTGGCCAACATTCAGGCTGTATGGCTCGGGAATATTGTTGCGCTGCGCCAGGTCGCGGAAATCATTGCCGGTGATCCAGGCGATATAAAACAGCGTGTCGCCGCGCTTGACCGTATAAGTTTCGCCGCCGCTGTAGCTCCCTTTAGGGATGGCGTTATAACTGCGGTTATAGACAATGCGGCCCTCTGGGCTGGCCTGCTGCACTCCGCCATTATTATTGCCGGATGGAGCGGCACCGCCGCCCCCCACGCTGCTGATAGGAGCCGACGTCGAGGCCGTATTCGTACAACCCGCCAACCACAAACTTACCATCGTACACACCGCTACCCGGCGTAACGTAATCATTGGGCTTCCCGTGCTCATGCTTCCCCCATGACAGCAATATCAGTGATATATCCAAAATACCCTTTACATCGTAGCCGAGCTTTTGCCACTTCCCAGTTTCTGCGATGTAAAGGCGCCGCCGGCCGATCCCTGAACGCCAGGTCATCTCGCGCCGGAGCATCAAAACGCGCGCCAATGCTAACCACATTGGCGTTGCCGCACCATAAGACAACTACGTAGAAAGGCCAATTCTAGTGAAAATTAGCCTGATTGGAACGAGAAAACCTTATCCGGCCATGATGAAAGTGCAACAGATTTTGCAGACGGTCGAAAATTCAGACAATCGCTAGGCCAATTCGCCTTTCACCAACGGCACAAAGCGCACCGCCTCTACCGCATCGACCACGAAATCGTTGCCATGGCGCTGAATGCGTTTGAGGGTTTGGGCCTGCTCGCCCACCGGCAACACCAAAATGCCGCCGTCGTCCAACTGCTCAACCAGCGCCTGCGGGATCTCCGGCGGCGCGGCAGTGACGATGATCGCATCGAACGGGCCGCGCGACGCCCAACCCTGCCAACCGTCGCCGTGGCGGGTGGAAACATTGTGAAGATCGAGCTGTTTCAGGCGGCGCTTGGCCTGCCACTGCAGCCCCTTGATGCGTTCGACGGAACAAACGTGTTGCACCAGATGCGCCAGGATAGCGGTTTGATAACCGGAACCGGTACCGATCTCCAGCACCCTTGAGGTAGGTTTCAGATTCAGCAGCTCGGTCATCCGCGCCACCATATAAGGCTGGGAAATGGTCTGACCGGAACCGATCGGCAATGCGGTGTTTTCGTAGGCCTTATGATCCAGCGCTTCATCGACAAAACGCTCGCGCGGCACCGCTTCGATCGCCCGCAGCAGCTTTTCGTCTCGGATCCCCTGCTGCCGCAGCTGCGTCAGCAATGTTTGCATGCGCTTATTCACCATTCCCCGCTAACCTCTGCCTTGGTTAACCATGTTTTCACGACTTCTTGCGCCGCGTAGGCGGTTAAATCCACCTGCAGCGGCGTTATCGCCACATAGCCTTGTTCCACCGCCGCAAAGTCGGTATCCGGCCCGGCATCAAATTTATCACCAGGCGGCCCGATCCAGTAGATATTTTGTCCGCGCGGATCCTGCTGGCAGAAGACCTTGTCGGCGGGATGGCGGCTGCCGCAGCGGGTAACGCGCAGGCCTTTGATCTCAGCCAGCGGCAGATCCGGCACGTTAATATTCAGAATTTTTCCGGTACGTAGCGGTTCGCGCTGCAGCGCGCGCAGGATGCGGCAGGTAATGGCGGCTGCGGTCGCGTAGTGCCGGTGGCCGTTCAGCGACACCGCCAAGGCAGGCAACCCCAGGTGCCGGCCCTCCATCGCCGCCGCGACGGTGCCGGAATAGATAACGTCGTCGCCCAAATTCGGCCCGGCGTTAATGCCGGATACCACGATATCGGGCGCCGGGCGCATCAACGCGTTGACGCCAAGGTAAACGCAGTCGGTCGGCGTCCCTTGCAACACCGCAATATCCCCGTTGGCCAGCGTCTGCGTGCGCAACGGCGACTCCAGCGTTAAAGCATTGGAAGAGCCGCTGCGGTTACGATCCGGCGCCACGACCTGCACTTCGGCGAATTCCCGCAGCGCCGCCGCCAGCACCTGAATGCCCGGGGCGCTGACGCCGTCATCGTTACTCAGCAATATCCGCATCACTGTTATCCTGCTGCATGATCTCGCGAACCACGCTGGTAGCAAAGCTGCCCGCCGGCAGCCAGAAGCGCAGTTCCACGGTAACGTCATCCCACCAGTTCCACTGCAAATTTTGCGGCTGCAACAGCAGGGCCCGGCGAGCGGGTTCGATACGCTCGCGCTTTAAAAGCGTAAGCAATTCCGGTTGTTCCGCCAAGCATTGTTGTTCAAAAGCCAAGGCTTGGCCGGCGGTGCCTGGCTCACCGTCGCCCGGCAAGGGAGCCGTGATCGCCAGCTCGCCGGCATCCAGCCGTTGCTGCAACGTCTCCAGCTCATCGGCTTTGGCGACGAACCAGCTGCCGCGCCCACTCAGCTGCAGGGCATCCCCTTCCAGCACGGTGCGCTGCAGCCCGTCAGCCAGGCGTTGGCTCGCGATCAGATTGAACAGCGCACTGCGGCTGGCGGACAGGTAGAAGCTGCGCTTACTGCGCTCTTTGACACGAATTTCGTCGTTCGCCCAGCGGCGCGCCATCACCAGGTTGTTGCCGCCGCGGCCGAAACGCTGGCTGCCGAAGTAGTTTGGCACGCCCTGCGCGGCGATGGCCTGCAGGCGACGTTCCACGTCCAGCCGATCGGAAATCTGGCGCAGCACCAACGTAAAGTGGTTGCCCTTCAGGTTGCCGATGCGCATTTTGCGCAGGTGGCGGGCGAACGAGAGCACCTCGCAGCCTTCCAGCGTAAACCGGGAGAAATCCGGCGTGTCTTTACCCGGCATATGCAGGCAGAACCACTGTTCGGTCACCGCGTGGCGATCCTTCAAACCGGCATAGCTGACGGAACGGGCGTGAATACCGGCGAAGCGCGCCAGATAGTCGGCCACGAACTGGGTATTGCAGCCGTTTTTACGGATATTTACCAGCACGTGCTCACCTTCACCGTCCGGCGCAAAGCCCAGATCTTCGACCACCACGAAATCTTCCGGATTGGCTTTCAACACCCCGGAACTCTGCGGCCGGCCATGCAGCCAGGTCAGATTCGCCATATCCATGCGGTTATTCCTTGATCAGCAAGGCAACCGCTTCGCACGCGATGCCCTCGCCGCGCCCGGTAAAACCGAGCTGCTCGGTGGTGGTGGCCTTCACGTTGACGTCATCCATATGGCACTGCAGGTCTTCCGCCAGGAAGACGCGCATCTGCGGGATGTGCGGCGCCATTTTCGGCGCCTGAGCGATGATGGTGATATCGAGGTTACCGAGGCGGTAACCTTTGGCGCGGATGCGTTTCCAGGCTTCGCGCAGCAGCTCGCGGCTGTCGGCGCCTTTGAAGGCCGGATCGGTATCGGGGAACAGTTTGCCGATATCGCCCAGCGCCGCCGCCCCCAGCAGGGCGTCGGTGGCGGCATGCAGCGCGACGTCACCGTCGGAGTGGGCCAGCAAGCCTTTGTCGTAAGGGATGCGAACACCACCGATCACCAACGGGCCTTCGCCGCCGAATTTATGTACATCAAAACCGTGACCGATACGCATGATGCGCTCCTTAATTGTCTAACTGGGTCAAATAGAACGCCGCCAGCGCCAAATCCTCCGGCCGCGTTACTTTAATGTTGTCCGCCCGGCCGGCGATCAGCTGCGGATGATAGCCGCAATGTTCCAGCGCCGAGGCTTCGTCGGTGACGTTCGCGCCTTCATCCAGCGCGCGCTGCAGGCACTGCTTGAGCAGCGGCAGCGGAAACAGCTGCGGCGTCAGCGCATGCCACAGATCCTGCCGTTCAACGGTGTGGGCGATGGTGTCGCGGCCGGGTTCAGCGCGCTTCATGGTGTCGCGCACCGGCGCGGCGAGAATGCCGCCCACCTTGCTGTGTGAGGTGATCGCCAACAGGCGCTCGAGATCGTCGGCGTGCAGGCAGGGGCGCGCGGCGTCGTGCACCAGCACCCAGTCCGCATCACCCGCCAGCTTCAACCCGGCCATCACCGAATCGGCGCGCTGTTTGCCGCCCTCGGTGACGATTACCCGCGGATCCTGAGCGATGGGTAGCCGTTCGAACTGACGATCTTCGGGGCCGATCGCCACGATCACCCGTTCAATGCGCGGGTGGCGCAACAGGGCGTGGATGGCGTGTTCGACGATGCTGTGCCGGCCGATGGTTAAATATTGCTTCGGGCATTCCGCCTGCATGCGGCTGCCGATACCGGCAGCGGGCAGGACGGCAATCACCGAGGGAAAGGTGCCTGCGGAGTGATTCATGCGTTATTTTTGTGCGTTATTTTGCGAGGAAGACGCCGCGTTGCGTCTGGATTGGTCAGGAACCAGACGATAGAAAGTCTCACCGGGCTTGATCATGCCCAGCTCATTACGTGCTCGCTCTTCGATCGCTTCCTGACCGCCGTTCAAATCATCGATTTCGGCAAACAGCTGATCGTTACGCGCTTTCAACTTGGCGTTGCTACCCTGTTGGACCGCAACGTCTTCATTGACTCGCACGTAATCGTGAATACCATTTTTGCCCAGCCACAGTGAATACTGTAACCAACCGAGCAATGCCAGCAATAGCAGCGTAAGTTTTCCCATCTCCGCCCCCTGAAAAACCGACCAATCATCCCACAACTTCTCGTTGGACTCCACACTGAGAGCGGCATTTCAACGCCAAATTCAGAATACGGATGAAGGGTTCCCGTGTTTATCGCCTAATTCCGCTGCGAAAGCGGCAAAAAACGCCCCTTTGGCTCGGCGCACGCGCCGCGTTTTCCAATGAGACACACTCTATCCTACCTCCATTATGCAGCAAGAATCACTGCATCACCGCTTCCTGACACATCGCTTACGCCACAGCAAAGCAAAAAGTGAATATTTAACACCATAGAGAGAATAATCGTCATGCAGCGGTTGCACTTTCATTCATTGAAGCTTATTTTTATGCACTCATAGTGCATAAATAACTCCAATATATAACCATTCATTATCGGGGATCGCGATGTTAAAACGTTTAGTTCTGATCGGCGCCTGCCTGGCCGCCACCTTCTCCATCGCTGCGTTGGCGGCTGAACCCACCTACGTCGTCGGCTCCGGCGGTACCTATCGGCCATTCGAATTTGAAAACAGCCAAAAGCAGCTGGAAGGTTTCGACATCGACATCATCAAGGCGGTAGCCAAGGCCGAAGGCTTCCAAATCAAACTGATCAATACGCCATGGGAAGGGATCTTCGCCACACTGAACTCCGGCGATCGCGATATCATCATTTCCGGCATCACCATCACCGATAAGCGCAAGCAGATGGTTGATTTCTCTGCGCCTTACTTCCCGGCTGAGCAGGCTATCGTGGTGCCGCAAGACTCGACGGTGGACTCCATCGCCGCGCTGAAAGCGCTGAAGGTCGGCGTGGTGAACTCCAGCACCGGCGACATCGTGGTGTCCGACGCGCTGGGTAAAAACAGTACCGCCATCAAGCGCTTCGACAATACCCCGCTGATGCTGCAGGAGCTGTATGAAGACGGCATCGGCGCGGCGGTCGGCGACGTCGGCGTGGCCAAGTTCTATATCAAGACCCACCCTGAGAAAGCCTTCAAGCTGGTGCCCGACGCCAAGTTCGAGCGCCAGTATTTCGGCATCGCCGTCGCCAAAGGCAACGATGAGCTGCGCAACAAGATCAACGCCGGCCTGAAGAAAATCGTCGCCGACGGCACCTACGCCAAGATCTACCAAACCTGGTTCGACAGCAACGTACCGACGCTGCCGGCGGAATAATCCCCAGTAGCCGGCGCCCGCAAGGGCGTCGGCGCACCACCGTTTCAGCCTACCAAGAAGGAATACCCCTTGAACTTCCGCTGGGAGATCATCCAGGAATACGCGCCGCTGTTTATGGAAGGCACCTGGATGACCATCAAATGCACCATTATCTGCGTGCTGCTGGGCACCACCTGGGGCTTGATCCTCGGGCTGGGCCGTTTGGCGCAGGCGCCGCACGGCATCTGGAAACCCATCCTGCATTACGGCGTTCAGTGGCCGGTGCGCATCTACATCAGCGCCTTTCGCGGCACGCCGCTGTTCGTGCAGATCATGGTGGTGCACTTCGCGCTGGTGCCGCTGTTCATCAACCCGCGTGACGGTCTGCTGGTCACCAGCGGTCTGATGAGCGTCGATTTCGCTCGCGCGCTGCGCGCCGACTACGGCGCCTTTCTCTCCTGCGTGGTGGCGATCACGCTCAACGCCGGTGCCTATGTGTCGGAAATCTTCCGCGCCGGGATCCAGTCTATCGACCGCGGCCAGATGGAAGCCTCACGCTCGCTGGGCATGAGCTATGGCAAGACCATGCGCCAGGTGATCCTGCCGCAGGCCTTCCGCCGCATGCTGCCGCCGCTGGGCAACAACGCCATCGCCATCGTCAAGGATTCGTCGCTGGCCTCCGCCATCGGCCTGGCGGATCTGGCCTATGCCGCCCGTACCGTCTCCGGCGCCTACGCCACCTACTGGGAGCCCTATCTGACCATTTCGCTGGTCTATTGGGTCATCACCTTCCTGCTCTCGCTGCTGGTGCAGCATATGGAAAAGAGGTTCGGTAAAAGTGATTCGCGTACATAACCTGCAAAAACAGTTCGGCGAAAGCCACGTGCTGCGCGGCATTTCCTGCCGGATCGCCGCCAACGAAGTGGTGTGCGTCATCGGCCCTTCCGGCTCGGGCAAAAGCACCTTCCTGCGCTGCATCAACGCGCTGGAAACGCTCTCCGGCGGCGAGATCGAGGTGAACGGCTTCGCCGTCCACGATCAGAAAACCGACCTGAACAAAATGCGGGAAAGCGTGGGCATGGTGTTCCAGCGTTTCAATCTGTTCCCGCACATGACGGTGTTGGAAAACATCATCATGGCGCCGGTGAGCGTGAAGAAACAGCCGCGCGCCGAAGCCATCGCGCAAGCAGAACAGCTGCTGCTCAAGGTCGGCCTGCTCGACAAGATCGACGCCTACCCCAACAGCCTGTCCGGCGGCCAGCAGCAGCGGGTAGCGATCGCCCGCGCGCTGGCGATGGAGCCGAAGATCATGTTGTTCGATGAACCGACCTCCGCGCTCGATCCTGAGCTGGTGGGCGAAGTGTTGGCGGTGATGAAATCACTGGCCCACGAGGGCATGACCATGGTGGTGGTGACGCATGAGATGGGCTTTGCCCGCGAGGTGGCCGACCGGGTGCTGTTTATCGATCAGGGGATCATTCAGGAGGAGGGTGCGCCACAGCAGATCTTCAGCCAGCCGGCCAATCCGCGCACGCAGGCGTTTCTGAGCAAAGTTTTGTAACCTTCGACACGGCTTTGCAATCCTTCGGGCGCCGGCATCGGCGCCCGCTCTCTCACCACCCGGTCAGAAAGCTGAACACCAGCCAGAACAGGCACAGCACAACGGCGCCGGTCAGCAACAGCGTCAGGATCAGACGGCCGCGCAGCAGCATGCTGAGGGTGATGCCGATCAGCACCGACAGCGGCATCAGCGCCAGGAAGAACGGCCAGGTATAGAGCAGGAAAAACAGCGTGTTGGAACCGTAAACCAGAAACGGCAACGCGAACGCCAGCCAGTAGAAAACAAAGCCGCTGACGCCGCCCAGGAAAGAATAAGAAGGCTCCTCTCTCTCCTGTTTTGACTGCTTGGAGTCGATCAAGATAGGCGTGACATTTTGCATAGTGATCCCTGGTTATTCGGCTCGCTCTGCGGCGGCTTAAGAGTAAAAAGCGCATGGCGAAAAACGCCACACGCTTTTTTGAATTCAGGGTTTGATAATAGCCTGACCACGTAACACGTCTAACAATTGCGCAATCAAATTTGTTACCAATTGTTGGCCGTCGAGGTGGATTTCCGGCTGCTGCGGCGCCTCATAAACCGCGTCGATACCGGTGAAATTGCGCAGCTCGCCGGCGCGCGCTTTTTTATACAACCCTTTCGGATCGCGCGCCTCGCAGATCGCCAACGGCGTGTCGACGAACACCTCGATAAAGCGATCGTCGCCGAGCATCTCGCGCACCATTTGCCGCTCGGCGCGGTGCGGCGAAATGAACGCGGTCAGCACCACCAGCCCGGCGTCCACCATCAGCTTGGCCACTTCCCCCACCCGGCGAATGTTCTCGCGCCGATCCTCGTCGGAGAAGCCGAGATCGCGGCACAGGCCGTGGCGCACGTTATCGCCGTCCAGCAGATAGGTGCTGACGCCAAGCCCATGCAGCGCCTGCTCCAGCGCGCCGGCGACGGTGGATTTTCCCGAGCCGGACAGCCCGGTAAACCACAGCACCGCGCCGCGGTGGCCGTTGCGCGCTTCGCGATCCGCACGCGTCACCGCATGCGGATGCCAAACCACGTTCTCATCGTCCGGCCCGGTCGCCCTCAGTTCAGCGGCCATCTTATCGGCCACCGAGCAGATCGCGTGCGCCCCAGTGCGGGAAGTGCTTGCGCACCAGCGCATTCAGCTCCAGCTCGAAGGCGCTGAATTCGCCGCGCGCCGCCGGGGCATCCTGCAGCGTTTCACGCACCAGACCGGCGCCAACCGTCACGTTGCTCATGCGATCGATGAAGATCAGCCCGCCGGTGTCGTGATTGCTCTGATAGCTGTCCAGCACCAGCGGTTCGTCGAAGGTCAGCTCCACCAACCCGATGCCGTTGAGCGGCAATGTGTCGGCTGGGTGTTGCGCCAGCGTGTTGATCTCCACCTGATGGCGGATGCTCTCCACGCGGGCGCGGGTCTTTTTGCCGGCGATCTTGATGTCGTAGCTCTGGCCCGGCACCAGCGGCTGCTCGGCCATCCATACCACGTCCACCCGCGCGCTCTGCGCCGCCTGCAGGCTTTCGCCGGCGTCGACCAGCAAATCGCCGCGGCTGATGTCCACTTCATCTTTCAGCACCAGCGTAATCGCCTCGCCCGGCACCGCTTCTTGCAGATCGCCGTCGAAGGTCACGATACGCGCCACGCTGGACTCCACGCCGGAAGGCAGCACTTTGATGCGTTGCCCCACCCGCACTACGCCGGCGGACAGCGTGCCGGCATAGCCGCGGAAATCGAGGTTCGGGCGGTTGACGTACTGCACCGGGAAGCGCAGCGGCTGGTTTTCTCGCTCGCTGATCACGTCGACGCTCTCCAGCACTTCCAGCAGCGTCGGGCCGCTGTACCACGGCATATGGGCGCTTTCGCTCGCCACGTTGTCGCCGTCCAGCGCCGACAGCGGCACGAACTTGATGTCCAGATCGCCAGGCAGCTGCTGGGCGAAGGTCAGGTAATCCTGTTTGAACTGCTCGAACACCGCTTCCTGATAGTCCACCAGATCCATTTTGTTTACCGCAACCACCAGATGACGAATGCCCAGCAGGGTCGCGATAAAGCTGTGGCGGCGAGTCTGATCCAACACCCCTTTGCGCGCGTCGATCAACAGGATCGCCAGATCGCAGGTCGAGGCGCCGGTGGCCATGTTGCGGGTGTACTGCTCGTGTCCCGGGGTATCGGCGATGATAAATTTACGTTTTTCGGTCGAGAAATAGCGATAGGCCACGTCGATGGTGATGCCCTGCTCGCGCTCGGCCTGCAGGCCGTCCACCAGCAGCGCCAGATCGAGCTTTTCGCCCTGGGTGCCGATGCGTTTGCTGTCGCTGTGCAGCGTCGACAGCTGATCCTCGTAGATCTGGCGGGTATCGTGCAGCAGGCGGCCAATCAGGGTGCTTTTGCCGTCGTCGACGCTGCCGCAGGTCAGAAAGCGCAGCAGGCTCTTGTGCTGCTGCGCGTGCAGATAGGACTCGACGCCGCCCTGGTCAGCGATTTGTTGTGCAATTGCGTTGTTCATCCGGCGGCTCCTTAGAAATACCCTTGACGCTTTTTCAGCTCCATCGAGCCGGACTGATCGCGATCGATCATCCGCCCCTGGCGTTCGCTGGTGGTGGAGACCAGCATCTCTTCGATGATCTCCGGCAGGGTTTGCGCCTGCGAATCCACCGCGCCGGTCAGCGGCCAGCACCCCAGAGTGCGGAAACGCACCATGCGCTGGCTGATCACTTCACCCGGCTGCAGATCGATGCGATCGTCGTCCACCATCATCAGCATGCCGTCGCGCTCCACCACCGGGCGCGGTTTCGCCAGGTACAGCGGCACGATGTCGATCTTTTCCAGGAAGATGTACTGCCAGATATCCAGCTCGGTCCAGTTCGACAGCGGGAAGACGCGGATGCTCTCCCCTTTGTTAATCTGGCCGTTGTAGTTGTGCCACAGCTCCGGCCGCTGATTTTTCGGATCCCAGCGGTGGAAGCGATCGCGGAACGAGTAGATGCGCTCTTTGGCGCGCGATTTCTCCTCATCGCGCCGCGCACCGCCGAAGGCGGCGTCAAAACCGTACTTGTTCAACGCCTGTTTCAGGCCCTCGGTCTTCATGATGTCGGTATGCTTGGCGCTGCCGTGCACGAACGGGTTGATGCCCATCGCCACCCCTTCCGGGTTTTTATGCACCAGCAGCTCGAAGCCGTACTCCTTCGCGGTGCGATCGCGGAATTCGTACATTTCACGGAATTTCCAGCCGGTATCGACGTGCAGCAGCGGGAACGGCAGCGTGCCGGGGAAGAACGCCTTACGCGCCAGGTGCAGCATCACGGAAGAGTCTTTGCCAATGGAATACAGCATCACCGGGTTGGCGAATTCAGCGGCGACTTCACGGATGATATGGATACTCTCCGCCTCCAATTGCCGCAAATGAGTGAGTCGTTTTTCGTCCATAACAGGTCCTTAAAAGCCTTGCCTATGCCAAATTCACGACGGCCGGGCGCGCGGCCCCTTCCGTCTGCGATTGATGCCCGAACCAGGCGATTTGGTGGTGCAGTTCCACCACCTCGCCGATCACCAACAGCGCCGGCAACGGCGCCCGTTGGGCCAGGTGTTCCAATTGATCCAGCGTGCCGAGCTGCACCTGCTGATCGGCGCGCGTGCCGCGGCTGATCACCGCCACCGGCGTCGCAGCGTCGCGGCCGTGGGCGATCAGGCGTTGGCTGATGTCCGCCGCCTTCATGGTGCCCATGTAGATAGCCAGCGTTTGCCGCGTCCGGGCCAGATCGGCCCAGTCCAGGCCATCGCCGTCCGGGCGGCAGTGGCCAGTGATAAAGGTCACGCTCTGCGCGTGATCGCGATGCGTCAGCGGAATGCCGGCGTAGGCGGTCGCCCCCGCGGCGGCCGTGACGCCCGGCACCACCTGGAACGGAATGCCGGCGGCGGCGGCCACCTGCAGCTCTTCGCCGCCGCGGCCAAAGATGAACGGATCGCCGCCCTTGAGGCGCACCACCCGTTTGCCCTGCTGCGCCAGCTCCACCAGCAGCCGGTTGGTCTCTTCCTGGATCACCGAGTGCGCGCCGGCGCGCTTGCCCACGCAGATGCGCTCGGCGTCGCGCCGCACCAGATCGAGGATCTCGCCGCTGACCAGATGGTCATACAGCACCACGTCCGCCTGCTGCATCACCTGCAGCCCGCGCAGGGTCAACAACCCCACGTCGCCCGGCCCGGCGCCCACTAGGGCGATCTCGCCCTGTGCGCCTTCATCGCCTGCGGCGAAGCGGTGTAAATCCTGCTCCAGCTGCCGTTCCGCCTGCGCCGTCTGGCCGTTGGCCACCAGCGTGGCGAAACGGCCGCCGAAGGTTTTCTCCCAGAAACGGCGACGTTCGCCGATCGAAGCCAACCGCTGTTTGACCTGGCCGCGCCAGCGGCCCGCGACCTGCGCCATCTGCCCCAAACTGGCGGGCAATAACGCCTCCAGCTTTTCGCGCAGCAGTCGCGCCAGCACCGGCGCCTGGCCGCTGGACGACACCGCCACCACCAGCGGCGAGCGATCGATGATCGACGGGAAGATGAACGAGCAGCGCGGCTGATCGTCCACCACGTTGGCCAGCACCCGGCGTTTATCCGCCTCGGCGAACACTGCGGCGTTCAGCGCGTTGTCGTCCGTGGCGGCGATCGCCAGAAACACGTCGTCCAACTGCTGCGGATCAAAGGTTTTCCCCAGCCAGAGCACCCGCCCTTGCTGACGTTGTTGTTCCAGTTCCGGTGAGAGCGACTGCGCAACTATCCGTATTTCAGCCCCGACGCGCTGAAGCAGGGAGACTTTGCGCGCCGCCACGTCACCACCGCCAACGACCAGCACCGGGCGTTGTTTCAGGTCGGCGAATATTGGTAGATAGTCCACAACAGCCTTTTCATATAACAGAAAGATAGTGTGACTATACGGGCTGAGATTTAGCCTCTGAAATGACGAAAAGGAATGATTAGTTCCTTTATGGAATATAGGCCGCAACGCAGGAGGCAAACGGTAATACTCACGGCGGCGGTTTGCGCGTTCGCGCGAAAATTAAGAGACAGGGAAATTGTGTAATGCCGTCCGGCGTCTCATACTGGGTGCCGAAGAAAAATGATCGGCAGCGCCGATAGCAAAGAAGGATTTTTCGGTATGTTTTCCCGTTTTTACCTGAAGACCAGCCTGCTGGCCCTCGCACTCGGCGGCGTCTTCAGCGTTTGTGCCGCACAGCCCGTAAAAGACGCGCCAATGGGCCGTTTCGCCGCCGAACAGACCCGCCACATCGCCACTTACTTCCCCGGCCGCATGGCGGGCAGCCCGGCCGAATTGCTCACCGCCGACTATCTCAAGCAGCAATTCAGCAAGATGGGTTACCAAAGCGACATTCGCAGCGTCAATACGCGCTATCTCTACACCAGCAAAGACGGCAAGAAGAACTGGAACAACGTCACCGCCAGCTCGGTGATCGCCGCCCGCAACGGCGACAGCCCAAAACAGATCGTGGTCGTCGCCCACTTCGACACCTATACGCCGCAGAGCGACGAGGATCTGGATAACAACCTCGGCGGCTTGACGCTGCAGGGCGTCGACGACAACGCCTCCGGCATCGGTGTGATGCTGGAACTGGCGGAACGCCTGAAGAACATCCCCACCGCCTACGGCCTGCGCTTCGTCGCCACCAGCGCCGAAGAGATCGGTTCACTGGGGGCGCAGAACTACCTGCAACGCATGAGCGCGGAAGAGAAAAGCAACACCGTGCTGGTGATCAACCTCGACAGCCTGATCACCGGCGATCGTCTGTATTTCAACGCCGGGCGCAACACGCCGCCGCAAATGGCGAAGCGTTCCCGCGATCGCGCGCTGGATATCGCCCACCGCTATGGCATCGCCGCCGCCACCAATCCGGGCAGCGCACAGCACCCGCAGGGCACCGGCTGCTGCTCCGATCAAGAGGTGTTCGACGCCGCGGGCATCCCGGTGCTGTCGGTGGAGGCCACCAACTGGTCGCTGGGCGACAAAGATGGCTACCAGCAGCGCGCCGTCAGCCCGCACTTCCCGCAGGGCATCACCTGGCACCGTCCGCAGTATGACAATCTGCAGTATCTGGATCGCTACCTGCCGGGGCGGATCGACAAACGCAGCCGCGACAGCGTGCAGATCCTGCTGCCGCTGATCAAAGAGCTGGCGCAGGCGCACCCGCCGAAAGCACAGAAGAAAAAGTAGCCCGCAAAAAAACAGGGCCCAGCATTGCTGAGCCCTGTCATGTCAATCACGCCGTTTAGCCTTCGTGCAGGCCACACTCGCGCTTCAGGCCGAAGAAACGCGTCTCTTCCTCGCTCATGCCCGGCTCCCACTTCTGGGTGGTGTGTGTATCACCTACCGACAGGTAGCCCTGCTCCCACAGCGGGTGATAACTCAGCCCATGTTCGGTCAGATACTGGTAAATCTTGCGGTTGTCCCAGTCGATGATCGGCAGGATCTTGAACACCCCACGCTGCACCGCCAGGACCGGCAGATTGGCGCGGCTGCCGGACTGCTCGCGCCGCAGGCCGGCGAACCAGCTCTGCGCGCCCAGCGTCTCCAGCGCGCGGTTCATCGGCTCGACCTTGTTGATCTGGTTGTATTTTTCAATCCCTTCCACGCCCTGCTCCCACAGCTTGCCATAGCGAGCCTCTTGCCAGGCGGGAGACTGCTCCGCGCGGAACACCTGCAGATTCAGCTTCAGCTGGTCGGCCAGTTGATCGATAAAGCGATAGGTTTCCGGGAACAGATAACCGGTGTCGGTCAGGATCACCGGGATATCCGGGCGGATACGCGTCACCAGGTGCAGGCATACCGCCGCCTGAATGCCGAAACTGGACGAGAGTACGAACTCGCCGGGCAGGTGCTCCAGCGCCCATTCAACGCGCTGTTCGGCGCTGAGGGTCTCCAGTTGGCCGTTGACCACCGCCAATGCCAGCGCCTGCCCGGATTTGGGCAACGCGTTCAGCGCCGCCAGATCGAATTCAGCCATGTTGTCTCTCCTGATACTTGAAATTGCCTGTGCGGCCCCTCTGCCCAGGGGCCGCCCGGCCTCACTCCCAGAAATCTCGCGCCGGATCCAGCACCGGTTTGACGATGCCCGCGCGAACGGTGAAGTCACCAAAGCCTTCGCCAGCGTTGCGCTCCTTCGCCCAGCGCCCCACCAGCAGGTCGATCTCGCTCAGGATCTCATCTTCGTTGATGTTCTCGCGGTACATGCGCGGAATGCGCGTGCCTTCGCGGTTGCCGCCCAAATGCAGGTTATAGCGGCCGACCGCCTTGCCCACCAGCCCCAGCTCCGCCAGCAGCGCGCGGCCACAGCCGTTCGGGCAGCCGGTGATGCGCAACACGATATGCTCGTCGCCCACCCCATGCCGATGCATAATCCCTTCCACCTTGGTGACAAACTGCGGCAGGAAACGCTCGGCCTCCGCCATCGCCAGCGGGCAGGTCGGGAACGATACGCAGGCCATCGAGTTTTTGCGTTGCTCGCTGATCTGGTCGTCGATCAGGCCATGATCGCGCGCCAAGGCTTCGATCTTCGCCTTTTCGCTTTCCGGCACGCCGGCGATGATCACGTTTTGGTTCGCCGTCAGACGGAAGTCGCCTTTATGGATCTTGGCGATCTCCGCCATGCCGGTCTTCAGCGGGCGCCCCGGATAGTCCAGCAGGCGGCCGTTCTCGATAAACAGCGTCAGGTGCCATTGATCGTCGATGCCCTTCACCCAACCGATGCGATCGCCACGGCCGGTGAATTCATACGGCCGGATCGGCGCGAAGGTGATGCCGGCGCGCTTTTCCACTTCGGCGCGGAAAACGTCCACCCCAACGCGCTCCAGCGTGTATTTGGTTTTGGCGTTCTTGCGGTCGGTACGGTTGCCCCAGTCGCGCTGCGTGGTCACCACCGCTTCCGCCACCGCCAGCGTATGCTCGAGCGGAATGTAGCCGAACTCGCTGGCCTGGCGCGCGTAGGTTTTCTTGTTGCCGTGCTCAATGGACAGCCCGCCGCCCACCAGCAGGTTGAAGCCCACCAGCTTGCCGTTTTCGGCGATCGCCACAAAGTTCATGTCGTTGGCGTGCAGATCGACGTCGTTCTGCGGCGGGATCACCACCGTGGTTTTAAATTTACGCGGCAGGTAGGTCGGCCCCAGAATCGGCTCTTCGTCGGTGGTGGCCACCTTCTCCTGATCCAGCCACACCTCTGCGTAGGCGCGGGTGCGCGGCAGCAGGTGTTCGGAGATCTTCTTCGCCCACTCGTAGGCTTCCTGATGCAGCTCGGACTCCACCGGATTGGAGGTGCACAGCACGTTGCGGTTCACGTCGTTGGCGGTCGCCAGCGCGTCCAGCCCCAGGCGGTTCAGCAGCTGGTGCACCGGTTTGACGTTGCCTTTCAGAATGCCGTGAAACTGGAACGTTTGGCGGTTAGTGATGCGAATGCTGCCGTACAGCGTGCTCTCCTGGGCGAACTTGTCGATGCCCAGCCACTGCTGCGGGCTGATGATGCCGCCCGGCAGGCGACAGCGCAGCATCATGGCGTGGCGCGGCTCCAGCTTCTGCTCGGCGCGTTCGGCGCGAATGTCGCGGTCATCCTGCTGGTACATGCCGTGAAAACGGATCAGCAGGAAGTTGTCGCCGTTGAAGCCGCCGGTCAGGCCGTCGTTCAAATCTTCGGCGATGGTGCCGCGCAGGAAGTTGCTCTCCTTCTTCATGCGCTCCGCATCGGCCAGTTTGCCTTCGACTACCAAAGGCCCGGGGTGTTTATCACTCATCAGTAAACATCTCGCTGATAACGGCGCTCAAGGCGCAGCTCACTTAAAAATTCATCCGCCTGCTCGGTATCCATGCCACCGTGCTCGGCCACCAGTTCCAGTAATGTGTTTTCCACGTCTTTTGCCATGCGATTGGCATCGCCGCAGACGTAAATGTGCGCGCCTTCCTGAATCCAGCGCCACACTTCCGCGCCCTGTTCGCGCAGTTTGTCTTGTACGTATATTTTATGTTGTTGGTCTCGGGACCAGGCCAGATCGATGCGTGTCAGCAGGCCGTCTTTCACGTAGCGCTGCCATTCGACCTGGTACAGGAAATCTTCGGTAAAGTGCGGGTTGCCGAAGAACAGCCAGTTTTTGCCGCCGGCGCCGTCGGCGTCGCGCTGCTGCATAAAGGCGCGGAACGGCGCGATGCCGGTGCCCGGGCCGATCATGATCACCGGCGTTTCCGGGTTGGCCGGTAGACGGAAGTTGTCGTTGTGCTCGATAAACACCCGCACGTCGCCGTCCTCCTCCAGGCGATCCGCCAGGAAGCCGGAGGCGCCGCCGCTGCGGGCGCGTCCGTCGATGTCGTAACGCACCACGCCCACGGTGATGTGCACTTCGTTCTCATTTTCCGCCTGTGAAGAGGCGATGGAGTACAGGCGCGGCGTCAGCGGACGCAGCAGCCCGACCAGCTGTTCGGCGCTCAGATCCGCCGGCGCCTGGCGCACCATGTCGACGATCGGCGTGTTGTGCGCGTACTGCTGCAGCGCGGCTTTATCCGCCAGCAGACCGATCAGCGTTTCGTCGCGCGACAGCGCGGCGTATTTATCGACGATCGGCGTGGTGTTCTGCGTCAGCTCGAAATGGCTGCGCAGCGCCTGCGCCAGCGGCAGGGTTTGCCCTTCCACCTCGACCGGCTCGTCGCCTTTCAGCCACAACAGCTGCACCAGTTCGTCCACCAGCGCCGGATCGTTGTCGAACCATACGCCGAGCGCATCGCCCGGCTGATAGCGCAGGCCGGAGTCGCCCAGATCGATCTCGATATGGCGCACGTCTTTATCCGACGCGCGGCCGGTAATTTTCTGCTTGACCGCCAGTTGGGCGGTGAGCGGCTGTTCCTTGCTGTACGGGCTGCTGTCGATCAGATCGACCGCGCCGCTGGCCAACACGCCCGGCGCGGCGCTTGCCGCCGGCGCGCGCGCCTTCAGCACCGATACCACCTGTTTGCGCCAGGCGGCGGCCAGTTCCTGATACTCCACGTCGGCATCCACACGCTCCACCAGGCGCTCGGCGCCCAGCTCGGCCAGCTTGCCGTCGAAATCCTTGCCAGACTGGCAGAAATTCTCATAAGAGGTGTCGCCCAGCCCGAACACCGCAAAAGCGGTATCATTCAGCTTCGGCGCCTTTTTTGAGAACAGGAATTTATGCAGCGCCACCGCTTCTTCCGCCGGCTCGCCTTCCCCTTGCGTGGAGGCGACGATCACCAGCAGGCGCTCTTGAGCTATCTGCTTGAACTTGTAGTCGCCAGCGCTGATCAGCGTGGCGCTCAGATTGGCGGCCAGCAGATCGTCGCGCAGCTGCTCCGCCAAGCGGCGCGCATTGCCGGTCTGCGAAGCGGAAATGATGGTGATGCCGGCGGCAGCCGCAGGGGCAACAGGCGCAATGGCCACGGCTCCGGGCTGTTGATTGACCATGCCCCAAAAATAACCGGACAGCCACGCCAGCTGCGTCGGCGAATAGTCGCCGATCGTCGCCTGCAGGCGCGCCAGCTGTTCGGGCGTCAGCGGGAGCAAAGATGTTGGAGGAGCCTGAGTCGTCATTGCTGTACTTATTTCCTATACTTAGCGCCTTTCCTGCCAGGCGCGCGCCAGTGTCAGTCGCTGTCTCTTCGCTGCGTCGGGTGTGCGGAAAAGATCAGGAGAGTTTGTAAGGTTACCGAGCAGAATAGCAACGATTAAATAAGGGATAGCAATAAATCATAACCAAAATGACTAAGCTGTTTTTCTGGTAAGGGATAACGCTTAAACCGTTAAACAAAGTTTTTTATCCAGATGAAATTAAAGCGCTTTTTTTCATCGTTTTTTCACCGTTCAACATTTCGGCTCATAACCCCAGCCGATAGGTGCCGCAAACACCAAACAAAAAAAGTGTTAAACGGGCGCGTTGGCCGTGGCGGTAGACCATAACGGTATAAATGGCAAGCAGACGCGCTTTCCGGTACTATGCGGCGGTTTTTGAGTCAATGAGGCCGTAATAATGGCAACCACGCTGTTTAAAGATTTTCAGTTTGAAGCCGCACACCGCTTGCCGCACGTGCCGGAGGGCCATAAATGCGGCCGTCTGCATGGGCATTCGTTTATGGTGCGTCTGGAAGTGACCGGTGAAGTGGATCCCCACACCGGTTGGGTGATGGATTTCGCCGAGCTCAAGGCTGTGTTTTCCCCGATCTGGGAACGGCTGGATCACCATTATCTGAACGATATTCCAGGATTGGAAAATCCCACCAGCGAAGTGCTCGCCGCCTGGATTTGGCAGCAGCTCAAGCCCCAGCTGCCGGAATTGACGGCGGTGATGGTGAAAGAGACCTGTACGGCGGGATGCGTATATAAAGGTTAAAAGAAAGGGCGCCGCAATGGCGCCCTGATTTTAGGCGATGTTCAAATACTTGTGGGTCTGCATCGACAGCCGCCAATTGCGCGCGATACAGGTTTCAATACACAGACGGGTCGCCTCTTCTTTCTGGCTGATCGGCTGCAGTGCGATAATGCGCGCCTTGTCATCCTGCAACGTCGCCAGCAGCGCATCCAGCGCCTCGATGTCGCGCTCGCGCGCCACCGGATGCTTCACCTCGTCGGCGCGCCGCAGCGCCTGATCCAACACCTTCATGCCGCCGCGCATGTTCACCTTGGGCGAAACCGTCACCCAGGTGTTGGCGGAACAGCGAATTTCGTGGGTGCCGCTGGTTTCAATCTGGCAACGGTAGCCGTGCTGTTCGAACAGCTCGGTCAGCGGCGCCAGATCGTAGATGCAGGGTTCGCCGCCGGTGATCACCACATGACGCGCGGTGTAGCCTTGCTGACGCATCACCGCCAGCAGCTGCTCGGCGCTGGCATTGCCCCAGGCGTCGCTCTCTTCTGTTTTGACCAGGATCCGTTGCAGGTCGACTTCCCGATGGGCTTCCTTTTCCCAGGTATGTTTGGTGTCGCACCAGCTGCACCCTACCGGGCAGCCCTGCAGGCGGATAAAAATGGCCGGCACGCCGGTGAAAAAGCCTTCGCCCTGCAAGGTTTGGAACATCTCGTTGATCGGGTACTGCATCGGTTTCTCAATCTGGAAAAGTAAAAAGCGATTATCGCAGATTCCGGCCCGGCGACCAAACGGCCAAAATTGTATTAAATTTTATCCTCCGCGCCGCCGTCAGCATATCTCACCGCCAAGGGCGTTCATTTAATTTGTTAACCGGTCTTTGGCCTTTCATCGGCGGTGCAACCTGCTCCACAGAAAACAACACGCAGTTAACAAATAAGATAATTATATTTGACATAAAGCGCCGACGCGCAGATGTATATACAAGCAAACACAAGCCGAGCGCCAGTTTCGGCCACGTTCCATCCATCACGACTACATCTGCGTTTAGAGGGTGCCATGACTCATTCCACCAGCGAGTTAAACATTCAACAGGCCATCGACGACAGCAAGTTTTCGCTGTTTCACTGGACACTGATCATTCTCGGATTTCTGATCCTCGCCATCGACGGTTTCGATACCGCCGCCATGGGCTATATCGCCCCCTCGGTCGCCAAAGACTGGGGCATCGTGAAGCAGGATCTTGGACCGGTGCTGAGCGCCGCGCTGTTGGGGCTGTCGCTCGGCGCGCTGATAGCCGGGCCAATCTCCGACCGCATCGGCCGCAAGCGCGTGCTGGTGTTTTCCTGCCTGTTCTTCGGCCTGTCGAGCCTGGCCACCGCCTACGCCGGCTCGCTCAATAGCCTGACGCTGTGGCGTTTCCTCACCGGCCTCGGGCTGGGAGCGGCGATGCCCAACGCTATCACGCTGATCTCCGAATACGCGCCGCAGCGCTGCCGTTCGCTGGCGATCAATACCATGTATTGCGGCTTTCCGCTGGGCGCGGCCGGCGGCGGCGCCATTTCATCGTGGCTGATCCCGAGCTACGGCTGGCACAGCGTGCTGTTGCTCGGCGCCATTGCGCCGCTGGCGTTGACGGTGTTGCTGATCCTGCTGCTGCCGGAATCGGTCAAATATATGGTCAACCGCGGGCAGGATGTGGCGAAGATCAAACGCATTGCGCAACGCTTCGTCAGCCAGAGCCTCGACGGCGTGACGCGTTTTTACCTGTATGAAGAGAAGCTGACGCAGGCCAAGACCAGCGTCGGGCTGCTGTTCAGTCGCCCTTACCTGCTCGGCACGCTGATGCTGTGGGTGACCTACTTCATGGGGCTGGTGATCTACTACGTGTTGCTGAGCTGGATGCCGATCCTGATGCAGGGCTTGGGCTATCAGCTGGAGCAATCGGCGATGCTCACCTCGCTGTTCACCTTCGGCGGCACGCTCGGCATCCTGGTGGCCGGCTGGCTGATGGACCGCTGGAATGCGCACAAAGTGGTCTCGAGCGGCTTTGTCGTCACCGCCCTGCTGATCGTGGCGATGGCCACCGAAGACAAGCAGATCGTGCTGCTGGGCGCCTTCATCTTCCTGATGGGCGTCACCATGAACGGCGCGCAGTCCGGGCTGCAAACGCTGGCGGCCACCTTCTACCCGACCCACAGCCGCGCCACCGGCATCGCCTGGATGCAGGGCATCGGCCGCTTCGGCGGCGTCGCCGGCACCATGATGGGCGCCCAACTGCTGGCGATGCAGTGGGAAGTGCAGAGCATCCTGATGTTCCTGTGCGTACCGGCTCTGATCGCCGCCATCGCCACGGTGTGCAAGATGAGCCGCAAGCCGATGCTGCAACCGGCTGCCTGAGCCTGGCAAGCCCGCCCACGGCGGGCTTTCTTCCCGCGGTGATAGGGCTTGTTTATCCTCCGCCGCCAACTGTAATCAGTCTGTAAAAATATTGTGACTAGCCGCCCAAAAATGAGTCAATTTTAATTCATTTTTGCCGAACAGCTCACTTTTCTCCGGCTTTCCGTATCTGAGACCGGCGATAAAAAATCGCATATCAACCTGATATAAAAAGAAAATAACTTTTTCTTATGCCACTTTTCAGCGGCAACTGGTCAGTGTTGCATATGCTTGTACATACAAGTATATGTTAATAAGCCCTACGCATTGTTATGCCGTGGTACTCATCCCCACCGCGGCATGGAATCTGCACCGATACTGTTTGAGGAAAATGCTGTGACTACAAATAACAAAGTTCGCAATGTCGATGTACGCGCGCCACGCGGCACACAATTAAACGCAAAAAGCTGGCTGACCGAAGCGCCGTTACGCATGCTGATGAACAACCTCGATCCTGAAGTTGCGGAGAACCCACACGAGCTGGTGGTGTACGGCGGCATCGGCCGCGCCGCGCGCGACTGGGATTGCTACGACAAGATCGTCGAAACCCTGAAAACGCTGGAAGAAGACGAAACCCTGCTGGTGCAGTCCGGCAAGCCGGTCGGCGTATTCAAAACCCACAGCAACGCGCCGCGCGTGCTGATCGCCAACTCCAACCTGGTGCCGCACTGGGCGACCTGGGAACACTTCAACGAGCTGGACGCCAAAGGCCTGGCGATGTACGGCCAGATGACCGCCGGCAGCTGGATCTACATCGGCAGCCAGGGCATCGTTCAGGGCACCTACGAAACCTTCGTCGAAGCGGGCCGCCAGCACTACGACGGCAGTCTGCAGGGGCGCTGGGTGCTGACCGCCGGTCTGGGCGGCATGGGCGGCGCGCAGCCGCTGGCCGCCACGCTGGCGGGCGCCTGCTCGCTGAACATCGAATGTCAGCAGAGCCGCATCGATTTCCGTCTGAAAACCCGCTACGTCGATGAGCAGGCCAAAGATCTGGATGACGCGCTGGCCCGCATCAAAAAATACACCGCCGAAGGCAAAGCCATCTCCATCGCCCTGTGCGGCAACGCGGCGGAAATCCTGCCGGAGTTGGTGCGCCGCGGCGTGCGCCCGGACATGGTCACCGATCAGACCAGCGCCCACGACCCGCTGAACGGCTATCTGCCGAAGGGCTGGAGCTGGGAAGAGTATCGCCAGCGCGCCCAGACCGAGCCGGCCAAGGTGGTCGCCGCCGCCAAGCAGTCGATGGCCGATCACGTCAAAGCCATGCTGGCGTTCCAGCAGATGGGCGTGCCGACCTTCGACTACGGCAACAACATTCGCCAGATGGCGAAAGAAACCGGCGTCGACAACGCCTTCGACTTCCCGGGCTTCGTGCCGGCCTACATCCGTCCGCTGTTCTGCCGCGGCATCGGGCCGTTCCGCTGGGCGGCGCTGTCCGGCGATCCGCAGGACATCTACAAAACCGACGCCATGGTGAAAGAGCTGATCCCGGATGACGAACACCTGCACCGCTGGCTGGACATGGCGCGCGAGCGCATCAGCTTCCAGGGCCTGCCGGCGCGCATCTGCTGGGTTGGCCTCGGCCAGCGCGCCAAGCTGGGCCTGGCGTTCAACGAGATGGTGCGCCGCGGTGAACTGTCCGCCCCGATCGTCATCGGCCGCGACCACCTGGATTCCGGCTCCGTTTCCAGCCCGAACCGTGAAACCGAAGCGATGAAAGACGGCTCAGATGCGGTCTCCGACTGGCCGCTGTTGAACGCCCTGCTGAACACCGCCAGCGGCGCCACCTGGGTTTCCCTGCACCACGGCGGTGGCGTCGGCATGGGCTTCTCCCAACACTCCGGCATGGTGATCGTCTGCGACGGCACCGACGAAGCCGCCGAGCGCATCGCCCGCGTGCTGCACAATGACCCGGCTACCGGGGTCATGCGTCACGCCGACGCCGGTTACGATATCGCTATCGACTGCGCCCGCGAGCAAGGCCTGAATCTGCCAATGGTTGCCGCGACCCAAGGAGAAAAAGCATGAAAGCGCTGACTATTCGCCCGGGCAAACTGACGCTGGCCCAGCTACGCGACGTCTATCAGCATCCGGTGACGCTGACGCTGGACGACAACGCCTACGGCCCTATCCAACAGAGCGTAGCCTGCGTGGAACGCATCGTTGAAGAAAACCGCACCACTTACGGCATCAACACCGGATTTGGCCTGCTGGCTTCGACGCGCATCGCCCGCGACGATTTGGAAAATCTGCAGCGCTCGATCGTGCTGTCACACGCCGCCGGCGTGGGCGAGCCGACCGACGACAATCTGGTGCGCCTGATCATGGTGCTGAAGATCAACAGCCTGTCGCGCGGCTTCTCCGGCATTCGCCTGGAAGTTATCCAGGCGCTGATCGCGCTGGTCAACGCCGAAGTCTATCCGCATATTCCGCTGAAAGGCTCCGTCGGCGCCTCCGGCGACCTGGCGCCGCTGGCGCACATGAGCCTGGTGCTGCTGGGCGAAGGTAAGGCACGCCATCAGGGCCAATGGCTGCCGGCGACCGAAGCGCTGGCCAAAGCCGGCCTGAAACCGCTGACGCTGGCGGCGAAAGAGGGCCTGGCATTGCTGAACGGCACCCAGGTCTCCGCCGCCTTCGCGCTGCGCGGCCTGTTCGATGCCGAAGATCTGTTCGCGGCCGCCACCGTGGCGGGCAGCCTGACGGTGGAAGCGGCGCTGGGCTCTCGCAGCCCGTTCGATGCGCGTATCCACGAGGTGCGCGGCCAGCGCGGCCAGATCGACGCCGCCCTCGCCTATCGCCACCTGCTCGGCGCGCGCAGCGAAGTCTCCGACTCGCACCGCAACTGTGAAAAAGTGCAGGATCCTTACTCCCTGCGCTGCCAGCCACAGGTGATGGGCGCCTGCCTGACGCAGATCCGCCAGGCCGCCGAGGTGCTGGAGATCGAAGCCAACGCCGTCTCCGATAACCCGCTGGTGTTCGCCGAACAGGGCGACGTGCTGTCCGGCGGCAACTTCCACGCCGAACCGGTAGCGATGGCCGCCGATAACCTGGCGCTGGCATTCGCCGAAATCGGTTCGCTGTCCGAACGCCGCATCTCGCTGATGATGGACAAACACATGTCGCAGCTGCCACCGTTCCTGGTGGAGAACGGCGGCGTGAACTCCGGCTTCATGATCGCTCAGGTCACCGCCGCAGCGCTGGCCAGCGAAAACAAAGCGCTGGCGCATCCATCAAGCGTCGACAGCATTCCGACCTCCGCCAACCAGGAGGACCACGTTTCCATGGCGCCGGCCGCCGGCCGCCGCCTGTGGAACATGGCGGACAACGTGCGCGGTATTCTGGCGGTCGAGTGGCTGGCCGCCTGTCAGGGCCTGGATTTCCGCAACGGCCTGAAGACCTCGGAAGGTCTGGAGCAGGCGCGCCGTCTGCTGCGCGAGCATGTCAGTTTCTACGACAAGGATCGTTTCTTCGCCCCCGACATTGAAGCCGCCAGCCAACTCTTGGCGGCCGGTCACCTGACATCGCTGCTGCCTGCGGCGCTGCTGCCTAGCCAGGCATAATCATCACATACTGAATCACGCAGTTTGTTCTGCCCCGCCGGGTGCGTTCCACCCGGCGCGGGCAGCGCGTGCCTGTTCGGCAAACACTTAACGGGAAGCAACATGCGTAACGAAACAACACAACTCAGACGCGGACTAAACGCGCGACATATCCGTTTCATGGCTCTCGGCTCGGCGATCGGCACCGGCCTGTTCTACGGCTCCGCCGGCGCCATTCAGCTGGCCGGCCCGGCGGTGCTGCTGGCCTATCTGGTAGGCGGCGCGGCGGTGTTCATGGTGATGCGCGCGCTGGGTGAAATGGCGGTGCACCAACCGGTCTCCGGCTCGTTCGGCCACTACGCCAGCCACTATCTCGGCCCGCTGGCCGGGTTCCTTACCGGCTGGACCTACACCTTTGAAATGGTGATCGTCGCCCTGGCGGACGTCACTGCCTTCGGCATCTATATGGGGCTGTGGTTCCCGGACGTCGCCCAGTGGGTTTGGGTGCTCAGCATCATCCTGTTTATCGGCGCGCTCAACCTGTGCAGCGTCAAGGTTTTCGGCGAGCTGGAGTTCTGGCTGTCGCTGGTCAAGGTCGCCGCCATCGTGGCGATGATCGTCGGCGGCGCGGCGGTGATGCTGTTCGGTTTCGGGCAAGCCCAGCACGCCACCGGCATCAGCAACCTGTGGCAGCACGGCGGCTTTATGCCTAACGGCATCGGCGGCGTGGTCGCGTCATTAGCGGTAGTGATGTTCGCCTTCGGCGGCATCGAGATCATCGGCATCACCGCCAGCGAGGCGAAAGACCCCGCCAAAGTGCTGCCGAAGGCGATCAACGCCGTGCCGGTGCGCATCCTGCTGTTTTACGTGCTGACGCTGACGGTGCTGATGGCGATCTATCCGTGGAACAGCATCGGCCAGAACGGCAGCCCGTTCGTTGAGATCTTCAGCAACCTCGGCATCAGCTCCGCCGCCAACGTGCTGAACGTGGTAGTGATCACCGCCGCCATTTCGGCCATCAACAGCGATATCTTCGGCGCCGGCCGCATGATGTACGGCATGGCGCAGGACGGCCAGGCGCCGCGCAGCTTCACCAAACTGACCGCCAGCGGCGTGCCGTGGATGACGGTGCTGGTGATGTCGGTCGCCCTGCTGTTGGCGGTGGTGCTCAACTACCTGATCCCCGAGAAGGTCTTCATGATCATCGCCTCGATCGCCACCTTCGCCACCGTCTGGGTGTGGCTGATGATCCTGCTGTCACAGATCGTCATGCGCCGCACGCTGTCGCCGGAAGAAACGCGTCAGTTGAGCTTCCCGGTGCCGTGGTGGCCGGTCGCGCCGGCATTGGCGACCGCCTTTATGGCGTTCGTCATCGGCCTGCTCGGCTACTTCGAAGAGAGCCGCATCGCGCTGTACGTCGGGCTGGTGTGGATCGCGTTCCTCACCGTGGCTTACTGGCTGTGGGTGCGCAAGAAAGGCGGCGGTTCGCCGGTGACCGCAGCAACGCAACAGATGTAACGCTCGCTTCTGCTAAAACCCGCTGCGGCGGGTTTTTTATTGCGCCTGCGCCAACGCCTGCAGGATATCCGCCTGCAGATCGTCAAACGCCTCCAGCCCGGCGGACAGCCGCACCAGCCCCTCGCTGATGTGGTGCCGTTTCCGCTCTTCCGGTGTGTAGGCCGAGTGCGTCATGCTGGCCGGGTGCTGCGCCAGGCTTTCGCAATCGCCCAGGCTGACCGCGCGCAAGATGAGCTGCAGCGCGTTGAGGAAACGAATGCCCGCACGCAAGCCACCCCGCAGCTCAAACGCCAGCATGCCGCCGGGGCGCGCCATTTGCCGCTGCGCCAACGCATGCTGCGGGAAGTTCGCCAGGCCGGGGTAATATACCCGCTCGACCGCCGGATGCTCCGCCAACATCTCCGCCAGGCGCTGCGCATTATCGCAATGACGATCCATGCGCAGCGGCAGGGTTTTCATCCCACGCAGCACCAGCGCGGCATCCTGCGCCGACAGTACCGCCCCATTCATGTCCTTTAGCCCCTCCAGACGGATCGCCTCGGCCAACGCCTGACGCGTCACCGCGATCCCGGCCAGGAGATCCCCATGCCCGCCGAGGTACTTGGTCGCCGAGTGCACCACGATATCGGCGCCTAGCGCCAAAGGCCGCTGCAGATAGGGCGTACAGTAGGTGTTGTCCACCAGCAACAGCGCCTGATGCCGATGGGCGATCTCCGCCACGGCGGCGATATCGATCAAACGCATATTGGGATTGGCCGGCGTTTCGCAATACACCAGGCGGGTACGCGGTCCAATGGCCGCCGCCAACCGCTCCGGCCGGGTCAGATCAACGTGGGTTATCTTGACGCCAAAGCGCGCCAGACCATGATGAAAGTAGCTGAAGGTGCAACCATAGACGGTTTCGTCGACAATCAGCTCATCACCCGGTCTGAGCAGCGTCCAACAACACGCGGTGATCGCCCCCATACCGGAAGCGAACGCCACCGCAGCTTCCCCTTCCTCCAGGTTGGCGATGCGTTGCTCGAGCAGGTTTAACGTCGGGTTGGCGATACGCGAATAAAAGTACCCCGGCTCGGTGCCGGCAAAGCAGGCGCCGCCGTATTCCGCCGTGGGAAAAGCAAACGTAGAGCTCATAAACACCGGCGGAGACAGTGCCCCCTGATACCGCTGAGGATCGTAGCCGTAATGAATAGCCCGGGTGGCAAAGTCGTGGCCAACTGCTGTAGCGGACATAACACAACTCCTTACCTGAGTGGGTGAAGCTTAATTCGACGATTCATCTGGCAGGGCTGACGGCAACGCACTGTCTCGCGTGCGCTGGCCGATGATTTGTAAAGTACGCAGCAGCAACGTTAACCCCAGCAGGGTATCCGGCTGCTTCAGCAAGGCGTACAGCGCGCGAAAACTGGCCGGTGGTGGATTCAACTGCAGCTCGCTGTGCGCCATCTGCAGCGCCGTTCCGCCTTCCCAGCCGAGGGTCACCAAACCTTCAAAGACGCCGGCTAATTTCTCCACCAGCGCGTTGTCGGCAATATCCACCACGTCCGACAACAGCGACAACAGATCGACCACGTTATCCAACCGGCCACCCGCCAGCAGCGGCTGCAGTTTCTCGAGCAACGCCGCCAATGATTGCAGGTCAGCCGCATGCACCGTGCTTTCCGTCATATCAGCCCCCTTACCGTGGCCCAGTAAAGGCCGCGGTTAAACCCATTGCGCAGCATGCCGCCCACCTTGGTGGCGGGCGTCGGCAGCACGTCGTGACGGTAGTCGTACACCAGCGGCATGCCGGCATTCAGCCCCATTTGCGCGACCGCCTGCACCTTGCCGTCATAATGGCTCACGGTTTGGCCCAGCCGCATTTCCGCCACGATGTTGTCGGCAATGACCGGCGCCTGATTATGGCAAGAGCCGCCGGCCTTGCTGACCGGCAAATCCACGGTATCGCCTATGACATACACGCCCTGCTGGCCGTAGACCTGCAGCGTTTGATGATCGGTCGGCAGCCAGCCTTCACCGTTTTGACTCTCGCTCAACCCTGTATTGCGCACCGCTTCGACTGCGCGAATCGGCGGCGTTGCCATCAGAATGTCGAACGACTGCTCTTCCCCCTCAGCGGAATAGGCGATGTTACGTTGGGCGTCTACCCGGCTGAGGGTAAACCCACGCTGGTGGAGAATGTCACGTGCGGCAAAAATGGCGGGCAACGCTTCGCCGGTCGGGCGCTGTAAAAACAGGCAGTTACGCAGCAGTTGAGAAATGGTTGGGTAGGTATAAACGATCTCCACCGCCTTGCGCACGCCGCGCCGCCGCAGGTAGTCGTCCAGCATCAGGGTGGTTTCGATCGGGGCGATGCCGCACTGGTGGGGCACGTTGGGCGTTTCAGGGAAGGACACGGTGATGAAAATGCGGCCTTTCTCGATCGTCGCCAGCTTATGCGCCAACTGCTGCGCGGCCTGATACTGGTAGAAATGATCGCCCGCCTGCGCCAACCCTTCGATGCGCTCTGGCCAGGGTACGCAGCCGGTGGCGAAAACCAGAAAATCATAGGAATAAAATTTACCGCTTTGTGTCGCTATACTTCGCTGTTTTAAATCGAAAGATTCCGCTTTATCAATAATAAACTGTATTTCAGGCCGCAATAAACTCCGCTGTGAGCGCGTAAGCTCCTGCTTGAAAAAAGAATTGAATGCCACATACATAAACGCCGGTTTGTAATAATGCAGCGGTGAATCCGATATCATTAATAACTCGACTTTATTATTAATAATTTCCCGGTGTAATTTTGCAGCCAATAAATTGGCCAGGATGGTGCCGCCGGTTCCACCGCCGACAATGATGATTCGTTGTCGCATCAAGCCCTCGCTCAACCGGCCAGCAAGCCGGCAGTATTAAGGTATGGTGATGTTCAAGGTCTACGGCAGAACGGCGAAAATAAACTGCCTTATTGGCAGTCTAGTAACGAATAGTTATAAAGCAAACAAAATGGGAATATAAAATAATCGCGTTTACTATCTTTAATGAAATTATCGGGTTAAACAAAACCACGCTTTCAATAAAAAACTTATTATTAAAATGACAATCATCACGAATTTAAAACATAAAAAAACCCGCCGCGGCGGGTTTTTATTTAGCAACCGAATCGGTCGAACTTACTGGCCTTTAACTTCTTTCAGGCCGTTGAACGGCGCACGGTCACCCAGCGCTTCTTCGATACGGATCAGTTGGTTGTACTTGGCAACGCGGTCAGAACGGCTCATGGAACCGGTTTTGATCTGACCAGCCGCAGTCCCTACCGCCAGGTCAGCGATGGTCGCGTCTTCGGTTTCACCGGAACGGTGAGAGATCACCGCAGTGTAACCGGCGTCTTTCGCCATCTTGATAGCTGCCAGGGTTTCGGTCAGAGAACCGATCTGGTTGAACTTGATCAGGATGGAGTTAGCGATGCCTTTCTCGATGCCTTCTTTCAGGATCTTGGTGTTGGTCACGAACAGATCGTCGCCAACCAGCTGGATTTTGTCGCCCAGTACTTTGGTCTGGTAAGCGAAGCCCGCCCAGTCGGATTCATCCAGGCCGTCTTCGATAGACACGATTGGGTACTGTTTGGTCAGCTCTTCCAGGAAGTGAGTGAACTCTTCGGAAGTGAAGGCTTTGTTGCCTTCGCCGGCCAGCACGTATTTACCGTCTTTGTAGAATTCGGAAGCCGCGCAGTCCATCGCCAGAGTGACGTCTTTGCCCAGCTCGTAGCCCGCCGCTTTTACCGCTTCAGCGATAACCGCCAGCGCTTCGGCGTTGGAACCCAGGTTTGGCGCGTAGCCGCCTTCGTCGCCCACGGCGGTGTTCATGCCTTTGGCTTTCAGAACTTTCGCCAGGTGGTGGAACACTTCGGAACCGATGCGTACCGCTTCTTTCAGGGTCTTCGCGCCAACCGGCTGAATCATGAATTCCTGAATGTCGACGTTGTTGTCAGCGTGCTCGCCGCCGTTGATGATGTTCATCATCGGCAGTGGCATGGAGAATTTGCCTGGGGTGCCGTTCAGTTCAGCGATGTGCTCGTACAGCGGCATGCCTTTAGAAGCTGCGGCCGCTTTCGCTGCTGCCAGGGAAACCGCCAGAATGGCGTTGGCGCCGAAGTTGGATTTGTTTTCGGTGCCGTCCAGCTCGATCATGATCTTGTCGATGTTCGCCTGGTCTTTGGCATCTTTACCCAGTACTGCCTGAGCAATCGGACCGTTTACTGCAGCAACGGCTTTCAGTACGCCTTTACCCAGGAAACGAGACTTGTCACCGTCACGCAGTTCCAGCGCTTCGCGGGAACCGGTAGAAGCACCTGACGGCGCAGCAGCCAGGCCGACGAAACCGCCTTCCAGATGAACTTCGGCTTCAACAGTCGGGTTACCGCGGGAGTCGATGATTTCACGACCGATGACTTTAACGATTTTGGACATTAGGTTTTCCTCAGTACAAGTTAAACTAAAACTCCAGACAAACAGCGCGCGGTTCTCACCGCGCGCCGCCTACCAAATATGTTATTTCACCTGGCGCTTCTGATGCTCGCCAGCGGCTTTCACGAAGCCGGCGAACAGCGGATGCCCATCACGCGGCGTAGACGTAAATTCCGGGTGGAACTGGCAGGCTACAAACCACGGGTGATTCGGCAGTTCAATGATCTCGACCAGCTTGTTGTCGGCGGAACGACCGGCGACACGCAGCCCTGCGGCTTCGATCTGCTTCAACAGCATGTTGTTAACTTCGTAACGGTGACGGTGACGCTCGACAATGGTCGGTTCGCCGTACAGCTGGCGCACCAGGCTGTTGTCGCTCAGGTTGCACTGTTGGCCACCTACGCGCATCGTGCCGCCCAAATCGCTTTCTTCGCTGCGCACTTCGACGTTGCCGTCTTCGTCGCGCCATTCGGTGATCAACGCCACCACCGGGTACTTACAGTCTGGCATAAACTCGGTGGAGTTGGCGTTCTCCATCCCCGCCACGTTGCGAGCGAACTCCATCAACGCCACCTGCATGCCCAGGCAAATGCCCAGATAAGGAATGTTGTTCTCGCGCGCATAGCGTGCGGTCATCACTTTGCCTTCCACGCCGCGATAGCCAAAGCCGCCCGGGATCAGGATCGCGTCCAGCCCTTTCAGCACTTCCACGCCGCGGGTTTCCACGTCCTGCGAGTCGATCAGCTTGATGTTCACGGTCAGACGGTTTTTCAGCCCGCCGTGCTTCAGCGCTTCGATCACCGACTTGTAAGCGTCCGGCAGCTCAACGTATTTGCCGACCATACCGATGGTCACTTCGCCGCCCGGATTGGCTTCTTCGTAGATCACCTGTTCCCATTCGGCCAGGTTGGCTTCCGGCGCGTTCAGGCTGAATCGTTTACAAATATAATCGTCCAGCCCCTGAGATTTCAATAGGCCTGGGATTTTATAAATAGAATCAACGTCTTTCAGAGAGATAACCGCTTTTTCCGGCACGTTGCAGAAAAGCGCGATTTTAGCGCGTTCGTTAGCAGGAACCGCGCGATCGGAGCGGCAAATCAGCACATCAGGCTGAATACCGATGGAAAGCAGCTCTTTTACGGAATGCTGGGTCGGCTTGGTTTTCACTTCGCCCGCCGCCGCCATGTACGGCACCAGCGTCAGGTGCATGTACAGCGTGTGCTCGCGGCCCACTTCCACCGCCATCTGACGGATGGCTTCGAGGAACGGCAGCGATTCGATATCGCCGACGGTGCCGCCGATTTCCACCAGCACCACATCGTGGCCTTCGCCGCCTTCGATGATGCGCTCTTTGATCGCGTTGGTGATGTGCGGAATGACCTGCACGGTCGCGCCCAGATAGTCGCCGCGGCGTTCTTTACGCAGCACGTCGGAGTAGATGCGGCCGGTGGTGAAGTTGTTGCGACGCGACATTTTGGTGCGAATGAAGCGCTCGTAGTGACCCAAATCCAGATCGGTTTCTGCGCCGTCTTCGGTGACGAAAACTTCCCCATGCTGAATCGGGCTCATGGTGCCCGGATCCACGTTGATGTACGGGTCCAGTTTCATGATGGTAACGTTGAGGCCACGGGCTTCAAGAATAGCCGCCAGAGAGGCTGCGGCAATGCCTTTACCCAGAGAGGATACGACCCCGCCGGTCACAAAAATATAATTAGTTGTCATGCTGAACCTGAGAGTTTAGGTTTAAAGACGATGGAAGAACCAGGACGGGAAAGTAGTATACCCGAACCTCTCCTGACCTACAAACGATCGTTTTGCTGTCCATCATCTCGGCCGCCCTCCCGTGTTCATCAGGGTTTACTCCGCCGGCGCGCCCAAAACCCTCCAGGAAATACAAAGAGTTAGCGGAGAAAATTTCTTTTTACCGCCCCTCAGGAGCGATAAAACGCCTTAGATTTCAGTTTGTTGGCCTTTTGCTGCCGACGGCAGCCATGCGCCTGTGACCTGACTGCAAGCTTAACCGTTTCAGCTTTCGTGAACCTTGTCGTCGATCAACATTGTAGCGGCGGTTCAGCTTCCCTAAACCCAATTAGCCTGGGATCGAGGAGCATCGGATTAACGACTGATGTAGAGCATGCGTTCAGGCATATCAACAATCACACGATGCCCCCGCATAAAGCCCATCCCCAGCAGACCATCAAAACCCAGCGCCTCAGACGTTGGGCCCTCGGTAATGATGGCCAAATCGTTGTGATGCCGGCCCCGGCGATCGGTCAAGGTGAATCTGGTCACTCGGCAATCCAGGTTCTCAGCCTCAGGCTCAATGGAGCGACAGCCGGAAAACAAGAGGCCAGCCGGCAAGCCTGCGGCAAACAAAAGAGAATGGCTGGCGCCGGTATCAACAATCAGGCGCAACGGTTTATTGCCAACGAAGGCCGTCACGCTCAGCCCCTCATCGGTCTGTTCGAATGGATATGAAGCCCATATTGCAATGTCTGAAGGCAGATGAGTCAACATTTGCAAGCGGTCGTTTTCGAAGTCCATCAGCACCTTTCGATCGCGGAACAACCCAAGCCCCATCACTTCACTTACCGGCACCTCGTTTCCCAGGCTGAGTCCCCAGGGCTTAAAACTCACCGCTTCGACGTCGTTAAACGGGATATTGCCAATAAACAGCCGACTAATCCGCCAGGCAGACACCTGATTTTCACCGCCAGAGAGATCTCTCAGCCGCCGAGGCGCCAGCTGCACCGCCTTCAGACTCGGTTGCGCGACCAGACGCTCCAGATCGTGTTGATAAAGGTGTATCCCTTCTGCGCTGCCGGTATCCAGCATGAGCGTGTGTAACCGGTTATCGATCTGCACATCGACTAATGGCAGCCTGCGTTCATCATACCGCAGCCGCCCAACATCAGCAGGAGGAGACGCCGTGCTGAAACCGGGGAAAAAACAGGCTAAAAGCATTAGCCTCTTGATCATGACGCCACCTTCCCTTGTCTGCGTGGAACGTCCTTCATGTTCACCCCGGCGCCATGAACGCCGGAAGCGCATCAGATTTCAGATTTCTTCACCTGCTGCCAGGCGTCTTCCATCTGCTCCAGCGTGGCGTCTTCAAGCCGCAGCCCGCGTTGCTGGACGATCGCTTCCACCTGGCGGAAGCGGCGCTCGAACTTGCGGTTCGCCGCCTGCAGCGCGTTCTCCGCCTTGTGCCCCAGATGGCGCGACAGGTTCACCGTGGCGAACAGCAGATCGCCGATCTCCTCTTCCAGCTTGCTCTCATCGACCACCGCCTGGCGGGCTTCGTGCATCACTTCATCGATCTCTTCGTACACTTTGTCCAGCACCGGCCCCAGGGTGTTCCAGTCGAAGCCGACCGAGGCGCAGCGTTTTTGAATTTTGTGCGCCTTCATCAGCGCCGGCAACGCCTGCGGAATGTCGTCCAGCACCGAGTGCAGCGCTTTTTCGGCGCGCTCGCCGGCCTTGAGCTGCTCCCAGCGCGCGGCCACGGCTTCGCTGTCCCCACCCTCGGCGTCACCGAAAATGTGCGGGTGACGGCGCTCCAGCTTATCGCTGATGGCGGTGCACACCTCATCGAAATCGAACAGCCCCTGTTCCTGCCCCATCTGGGCGTAGAACACCACCTGGAACAGCAAATCGCCCAGTTCGTCGCGCAGATCGGCGTAGTCCTGCCGCTCGATGGCGTCCAGCACTTCGTAAGTCTCTTCCAGCGTGTAGGGCGCGATGGTGGCGAAAGTTTGCTTGCGGTCCCACGAGCAACCGACCTGGGGATCGCGCAGCGTTTTCATGATGTTCAGCAGGCGCTGCAGCGGAGTGGATTGGGTCATAAAAAATCTCTGAGAAAGAATGAGGGCGCATGGGAGCGCCCACCGAATGCATGGTTCTCGGGCCGTATCGATGGCGCATACGGCCCGAAAGGCGATGTGAGCTTAGTTGCCGTGCAGACGCTTGGCGTCTATCACGTCCGGCAGCTGATTCAGCTTCGCCAGCACCCGGCTCAGCACCTGCTGGTTGTAGATTTCGATATCCATGTCGATGGTGGCCAACTGTTTCTTGGTGTCGCTGCGGCTGGCAACCCCCAGCACGTTGACCTTTTCGTTGGCCAAAATGGTGGTAATGTCGCGCAGCAACCCGCTGCGATCGTTGGCCATCACGCGCACCACCAGCGAATAACCGCTGGAGTAGCTTTCACCCCATACCGCATCGACGATGCGCTCCGGCGCGTGCGATTGCAAATCGACCAGCTGATCGCAGTCCGCACGGTGGATCGAGATACCGCGCCCCTGGGTGATAAAACCGACGATGTCGTCGCCCGGGATCGGCTGGCAGCAGCGGGCAATGTGGTGCATCAGGTTGCCCACGCCCTCCACCACCACTCGGCCGTTGTCCTTGTTGCGAGCCGGCGGCGGCGCTTTCTGCTGCACCAGCTGGCGCAGCGCCTCGCGATCCTGCTCTTCGGCGCTCGGCTTGTTGAACTTGCCCTGCAGGTAATTCACCATCTGGTTCAGGCGAATGTCCCCGCCGCCGATCGCCGCCAATACCTCGTCCAGCGAGTTCATGTTGTAGCGCGGGATCAGCAGCTTTTCGGCCTCTTTCAGGCTGATGCCGAGGTGTTCCAGTTCGTTGTCCAGCATCTGGCGGCCGGCGAGAATGTTCTTGTCGCGATCCTGCTTGCGGAACCAGTTGTGGATCTTCGAGCGCCCGCGGCTGGTGGTGACATACCCCAGGTTTGGGTTCAGCCAGTCGCGGCTCGGGTTCGGCTGTTTCTGGGTGATGATCTCAATCTGATCGCCCATCTTCAGCTGATAGGTAAACGGCACGATGCGGCCGCCGATCTTGGCGCCGATACAGCGGTGACCGACGTCGCTGTGAATGTGGTAGGCGAAATCGAGCGGCGTGGAGCCGGCCGGCAGATCCACCACGTCGCCTTTCGGGGTAAATACATAGACCCGATCGTCGAACACCTGGCTGCGCACTTCGTCGAGCATCTCGCCGGAGTCCGCCATTTCTTCCTGCCAGGCGATCAGCTTGCGCAGCCAGGCGATGCGTTCTTCGTAGCCGGAGCGCACGGTCACGCCTGCGCCCTCTTTGTACTTCCAGTGCGCGGCCACGCCCAGTTCGGCGTCTTCGTGCATTTGGCGCGTGCGGATCTGAATCTCTACGGTTTTGCCGCGCGGCCCCAGCACCACGGTGTGGATCGACTGGTAGCCGTTCGGTTTCGGGTTAGCGACGTAGTCGTCGAACTCATCCGGCAAATGGCGGAAGTGGGTATGCACGATGCCCAACGCCGCGTAGCAATCCTGCAGGCGCTCCGCCACGATGCGCACCGCACGCACGTCGAACAGTTCGTCGAACGCCAGGTGTTTTTTCTGCATCTTGCGCCAGATGCTGTAGATGTGTTTCGGCCGGCCGTAGATCTCCACCCGAATGCCTTCGTTGGCCATCTCGGCGCGCAGCCCGGCGACGAAATCGTCGATGAACTGTTCGCGATCGATGCGGCGCTCATGCAACAGCTTGGCGATGCGCTTATATTCTTCCGGATGCAGGTAGCGGAAGCAGAAATCCTCCAGCTCCCACTTCAGCTGGCCGATGCCGAGCCGGTTGGCCAGCGGGGCGTAGATGTTGGAACACTCTTTCGCCGCCAGCACGCGTTCGTCTTCCGGCGCGTCTTTCACCTCACGCAGGTGGGCGATGCGCTCCGCCAGCTTGATGACCACGCAGCGGAAATCCTCCACCATCGCCAACAGCATGCGGCGCACGTTGTCGACCTGTTCGGAGGCCATCGAGTCGTTTTGGGTGGCTTTCAGTTGGCGAATGGCGTCCATGTCACGCACGCCGTGCACCAGCGCGACGATGCCCTTGCCGAACGCTTCGGTCAGGGTCTCTTCCTGCACGATGCCGGCGTCCACCAGCGGGAACAGCAGCGCGGCGCGCATGCTGTCATTGTCCATGCTCAGCGTCGAGAGAATTTCCACCATCTCCAGGCCGCGCCACAGCAGCAACGAGGCGTCAGGATGGTTTTGGGTCTGCTGCTCACAATAACGCCAGGTTGCGGCCAATCGCTCACATGACTGCGGGTTAGGTAGCCCCAAGCCGGCGATCCACTCATCAAGAGCGAACTCACCCGCCGTATTCAGATGTGCACTTCTTACCGCAACCATAACTTCTCCCTACTTTGCAGCGACCTCTGGCGCACGCTCGTTGATAAACAGCGCCATTGATTCAAGATGCCCCGTGTGCGGAAACATATCCAACATCCGCACGCGCGCAAGACGATAACCGGCGTTCAACAGCACGTTGCTGTCGCGAGCCAGCGTGGTGGGGTTACAGGAAACATACACCACCCGCGCCGGCGCCAGTTTTACAATGTGTGACATCACCCCGGCCGCACCAGCGCGGGCGGGATCCAGCATCACCTTATCAAACCCTTGTGCTGCCCAAGGTTGCCGCGCAACGTTGTCCTCCAGATTCTCATGGAAGAACGACGCATTATTCAGCTTATTCTTATGTGCATTATATTGCCCATTCGCTACCAGCGTGGCAACACCTTCGATGCCCACCACCGCGGCGGCGCGGCGCGCCAGCGGCAGGGTGAAATTACCCATGCCGCAGAACAGGTCCAGCACCCGATCATTGGGTTGAATGTCGAGCCATTCAAGGGCCTGCGCCACCATTTGTTGGTTTACGACGTCATTGACCTGAATAAAGTCGCGCGGACTGAAGTCTAAGCGTAGCCCGTCAACCTGATAATACGGCGTTTCACCGCACAGTTTTTCCACCCGTTCGCTGTCCGGCGCCAGATAAACGGCGACCTTTTCCCGCTCGCCAAACGCCAACAGCGCCTGCCGATCCGCCTCTTTCAGCGCGTCGAGATGACGCAGCACCAGCAGCGGGCCGTTATCCGCCAGCACCAGCTCCACATGCCCCAGCCGCCGCACCGCCTGCAGCCCGCTCAGGCAGGCGCGCACCGGCGCCAGCAGCTGCTCCAGCTCCGGCCGCAGCACCGGGCAGTGCTCCACCGCCACCAGCTCGCTGGAGGCCGCCTGCCGAAAGCCCATCATCAGGCGCTGCAGCTTCGGCTGCCATGCCAGGCTCAGGCGGGCGCGGCGGCGATAGCCGTATTCCGGGCCGGCGATCACCGGTTCCTGTTGCGGGGTTACTCCGGTTTCGCGGGCGATCATGCGCACCAGCGCCGCCGCCTTGCTCTGCTGTTGCAGCGCCTCATCCGCATGTTGCTGCTGGCAGCCGCCGCACACGCCGAAATGCGGGCAGCGCGGTTCTACCCGCTGCGGGCTGCGGCTCAGCAGGCGTTTGAGCTTGCCTTTGGCGAACTGACGCTTGTCTTCGGTCAGTTGGATTTCCGCCTGCTCGCCCGGCAATACGCCCGGCACGAACACCGCTTTGCCGTCGTGGCGCGCCACGCCCTGGCCGAAAGGATCGAGATCGCTCACCGTCACGGTGAAGATTTGTGAGCTCTGCCGGGTCGTCACGCGGCGTTTGGGAGAGTAGAATTGCGCCATATTTGTCGATTGTGTGCTGGTTCATTAAGCTAGTGTCAGCTGTCAATTCTCCCACATTGGAATCCCATGACCAAATACAGCCTGCGTGCGCGCATGATGATCCTGATTCTGGCACCGACCTTGCTGATTGGTTTGCTGCTCAGCACCTTCTTCGTGGTGCACCGCTATAACGAGCTGCAGGAACAACTGGTCGACGCCGGCGCCAGCATCATCGAGCCGCTGGCGGTGGCCAGCGAGTACGGCATGACGTTCCGCAGCCGCGAATCGGTCAGGCAGTTGGTCAGCCTGTTGCACCGCCGCCATTCGGACATCGTGCGTTCGATCACCGTGTTCGATGCGCAGAACAATTTGTTCGTCACCTCCAATTATCATCACAACTTCGCTCAGCTGCAGCTGCCGAAAGGCGTGCCGTTGCCCACCGATCTGATGCTCACCCGACGCGGCGATTCGCTGATCCTGCGCACGCCGATCCTGTCGGAAAGCCAGTATCCGGATGAAACCGCCGACGGCGGCAGCCATCCCGACAACAACCTGGGCTATGTGGCGATCGAGCTGGATCTGCAGTCAGTGCGGCTGCAGCAATATAAAGAGGTCTTTGTCTCTACCCTGCTGTTGCTGCTGTGCATGTGTATCGCCATCCTGTTCGCTTACCGGCTGATGCGCGACGTGACCGGCCCGATCCGCAATATGGTGAACACCGTCGACCGCATCCGCCGCGGCCAGCTCGACAGCCGCGTGGAAGGCTACATGCTCGGCGAGCTGCACATGCTGAAAAACGGCATCAACTCGATGGCGATGTCGCTTACCGCCTATCACGAAGAGATGCAGCAGAACATCGATCAGGCCACGTCAGACCTGCGCGAAACGCTGGAGCAGATGGAGATCCAGAACGTCGAACTGGATCTGGCGAAAAAACGTGCGCAGGAGGCGGCGCGCATCAAGTCCGAATTTCTGGCCAACATGTCGCATGAGCTGCGTACTCCGCTCAACGGCGTGATCGGCTTCACCCGCCAGATGCTGAAAACCGATCTGAGCGCAACCCAGACCGACTATTTGCAGACCATCGAGCGCTCGGCCAACAACCTGCTGACCATCATCAACGACGTGCTGGACTTCTCCAAGCTGGAGGCCGGCAAGCTGGTGCTGGAGCATATTCCGTTCGCCCTGCGTGAAACGCTGGACGAAGTGGTGGTGCTGCTGGCGCCCAGCGCCCACGACAAGGGCCTGGAGCTGACGCTGGATGTGCACAACGACGTGCCGGAGCAGGTGATCGGCGACTCGCTGCGCCTGCAGCAGATCATCACCAACCTGCTGGGCAACGCCATCAAATTCACCGAAACCGGCAATATCGACATTCGCGTCGAGCTGCGCAAACAGCTGGATCGCCGGGTGGAAGTGGAAGTGCAGATCCACGATACCGGCATCGGCATCTCCGAACGCCAGCAGTCGCAGCTGTTCCAGGCATTCCGCCAGGCGGACGCCAGCATCTCCCGCCGCCACGGCGGCACCGGGCTGGGGCTGGTGATCACGCAAAAGCTGGTGAAAGAGATGGGGGGCGATATCTGCTTCCACAGCCAGTTGAACCGCGGCTCGACCTTCTGGTTCCATATCACGCTGGATCTGAATGAGGGCATGCTGTCGCTGGCGCCGAGTCTGCCGGATCTGAACGGCAAAACGCTGGCCTATATCGAGTCCAACCCGACGGCGGCGCAGGCGACGCTCAACATGCTCAGCGTCACGCAGCTGGTGATCACCCACTCGCCGACGCTGGGCCAGTTGCCGCCAAGCCACTATGACTTCCTGCTGGCCGGCGTGCCGATCCCGTTCCGCGACAACATGGCGCAGCATCAGGACAAATTGCTGGCCTCGCTGAAGCTGGCCGATAGGGTCATTCTGGCGCTGCCGTGCCAGGCGCAGATCGATGCCGAGCTGCTTAAACAACAAGGCGCGCTCGGCTGCCTGATCAAGCCGATCACCAGCACGCGTCTGTTCCCTCTGCTGAGAATGGAGACGCCCGATCGGCTCGCCGCCCCGCCTGAGCGTAAACGTCTGCCGCTGACGGTGATGGCGGTCGACGACAACCCGGCCAACCTGAAGCTGATCGGCACGCTGCTGGGCGAACAGGTGGAAAAAACGCTGCTGTGCGAGAGCGGTGAGGAAGCGCTGGCGCTGGCGCGCAACAACGTGCTGGATCTGATCCTGATGGACATTCAAATGCCGAAGATGGACGGCATTCACGCCAGCGAACTGATCCGCCAGTTGCCGCACCACAACTCCACGCCGATCGTCGCCGTCACCGCCCATGCAGCCAGCGGCGAGCGCGAGCACCTGCTTCAGGCCGGGATGGACGACTACCTGGCCAAGCCGATCGACGAGAAAATGCTGACCCGCGTGCTGTCGCGCTATCACAGTGGCGAAATGGAAAACGCCGTCGCCGACGACGCGCCGCTGTCGCTCGACTGGCCGCTGGCGCTGCGTCAGGCGGCCAATAAGCCGGATCTGGCGCGCGATCTGCTGCAAATGCTGCTCGATTTCCTGCCACAGGTGCGCGAACGGGTGCAGGCGCTGCTCGAAGGGCAACACGACGACGAGATCCTCGACCTGGTCCATAAGCTGCACGGCAGCTGCAGCTACAGCGGCGTGCCGCGCCTCAAGCAGCTGTGTTTCTACCTCGAGCGGCAGCTGCGCCAGGGCATCACCAACGACGAACTGGAGCCGGAGTGGCTGGAGCTGTTGGATGAGATTGAACTGGTGATCCACGCGGCGCGCGTGCATCTGGCGCAACCGGCCTGAATCCTCAGGCCATAATGCAAAAAGGCACGCCATAGCGTGCCTTTGTTGCTTTTAGCGCCTGACGTTTATCATTGCGCCAGCAGGTACAGCTGGCTATCGCCGCGCTGAATATTCAACGCCAGCACCGACGGCTTGCTGTCGAGGATTTTACGCAGCTCGCCCAGGTTCTGGATCGGCTGTTGGTTCACGCCCAGGATCACGTCGCCCTTTTTCAGGCCGATGCGCGCGGCGGCGCTGCCGGCTTTCACGCTGTCGACCTTGACGCCTTTCTGGTTGCCGACCTGGGCATTGCTCAGCTCGGCGCCTTCAATGCCGGTGTAGATATTGCCAGAGGCCACCTGGGTCTGCGCACTTTGCTCCAGCGTGACGTCAATGGTCACCGGTTTGCCGTCGCGGATAATGCCCAGCGACATTTTGCTGCCGACCGGCAGCGTGCCGATCTCCGCCCGGAATGAGGCGAAGCTGGAGATGGCCTTGCCGTTCATGGTGACGATCACGTCGCCGGCTTTGATGCCCGCCTTCGCGGCGGAAGACTTCGGCACCACCTGGCTGACGAAAGCGCCGCGCTGCGCGTCGACCTTCATCGCCTTGGCCAGCTCAGAGTTAAGCTCGGTGCCCATGATGCCGAGCTCGCCGCGTTTCACCTGGCCATACTCGACCATTTGCGCCGTCAGATTTTTCACCATGTTGCTCGGAATGGCGAAGCCGATGCCGATGTTGCCGCCGTCCGGCGCCAGGATCGCGGTGTTGATACCGATCAGCTCGCCGTTCAGGTTAACCAGCGCGCCGCCGGAGTTGCCGCGGTTGATCGCCGCATCGGTCTGGATAAAGTTTTCGTAGTTTTCGATGTTCAGGCCGCTGCGCCCCAGGGCGGACACGATGCCTGAGGTGGCGGTTTCGCCCAGCCCGTACGGGTTGCCGATCGCCACGGTGTAATCGCCGACGCGCAGCTGATCGGAGTCCGCCATCTTGATCGCCGTCAGGTTCTTGAAGTCTTTCAGCTGGATCAGGGCGATGTCGGAACGCGGATCCTTGCCGATCACCTTGGCGTCGAAACGGCGGCCGTCGCTCAGCTGCACCTGGATCTTGTTGGCGTTATCCACCACGTGGTTATTGGTCACCACATAGCCCTTGGCGGCATCGATGACCACCCCGGCGCCCAGCGCCTGGAATTTCTGCTGCGTGCCCTGCGGCTGGCCATCCGGCCCAGGCTGTTCACCGCCCTGACACATCGGCGAGCCCTGGAACGGCGAACCGTCCTGGCAGAACGGCGAATCTTCACCGAAGAACTGTTGGAACTGCTGCGGCATGCGCGGCGTATTGACCGTGGTGCTGCCCTCAACGTTAATGCTCACCACGGAAGGCATTACCTTTTCCAGCATCGGCGCCAGGCTCGGCAACTGCTGGGTGCTGGAAGAGGCGGTTTCAGCGGCGCTGGCCGTCACCGGGCCCATCGCCATGCCGATGCTGAATGCCAATGCGCTCAGAACTAATGCGGTTTTTTTCATCTGTGTGTCTCTTATAAAGTCGTTCAAAAAAGAATGGCCGTCTTGCGTGCTTATTCAGAGTTAATTAATAGCCTGAAGTTCCGGCACAGATGATTGGCAATAGTAAACAAATATTGTCCGTCTTTACAAAAATCAAGACAGCCAACCGGTTGGAATTGCTGATAATTATTCCTCAGCTTAATTATTCCGCCGCCATTAATCGACGATATTCATCATAGGCATAAAGGTCGGTCATTCCGCTGATATAGTCCTGCAATAAACGCGCGCGGAAATAATATTCCCGAATGGCTTGCTGCTCCGGCGATAAATGCTGCAGCCCTTCTACCGCCTCCGCATACGCCAGCCGATGCTTGGTGGACAGCTTGTGGAACAGGCGCGTTTCGATCGGGTAAGCGCGGTGGCTGTCCTCACGCACCAGCAGGCTGAAGTCCGCCAGCGACATCGCCAACAGCGGGCTGTAAATGTCCAGCAGGCCGCTGATCACCCGGTAGCCTTGCAGCTCGAGCTGTTCGACCTCCGGATGGTTGAACACATGCTTGAACGCCACATTTTTAAATATTTTCAGCAGCCGGTAGGCCGGGCTGGAATCCTCCAGCAGCGCCTGATTGAAGCTGCCCTGATAAACCGCGTCCAGATTGTCGATAAAGCGCTGCGCCGCGTGCGGCACCAGCCGCGCCACGGTAAACACCCGCAGATACATGAAGAACTGATCTTCCGCGCTGCGCCGCGCGCCGCCGCGATCGATCTTGCGAAACGCGCTGGCGACGGTCTTGTCGAACAAATCACCCGGCGCCACCTCGCCCCACTCCTGAATCAGGTGCTGATACAGCTGCTCGACGGTGAAAATGCTCTTCTCCACCGCGTCTTCCAGATCGGCCACGCAGTACGAAATATCGTCGGCGGCCTCCATAATGTAGGTCAGCGGGAAACGATCGAACTCGCCCATATGCAGCTCACGCCGCAGCCGATCGACGAAGGCCTCTTCCGCCAGATAGTAGCCGGGCTTTTTCATCAGATAACTGTGGCTGGCGGGGATGTCGCTCGCCCAGTAGGCCGGGCGGGTGTATTTCAGAATGCAGCCGACCTGCGCGTAGGTCAGGTTGAGCTTGAGCAGGCTGTACACCATGCGGATCGCCTGGGCGTTGCCCTCGAAGTGGCTGAGATCCTGACGGATCCGGCTGCGCAGCCGGTTCAGATCGCTCTCCCCTTCATGCAGGCGCAGCGTCGCCACCTGGCAGCGATCGTGGCTGCCCGGCTCGCTGCCGCAGCTGGCGGGATCGAGCCGCTGGGCAAACCAGTCATTGATCGCCGATTCGCCGAAGTGACCGAACGGCGGATTGCCGATGTCGTGCATCAGGCAGGCCATTTCCACGATGCTTTCAAACGGATCGAGCAGCCGAGTCAGGCCGAGTTCGTCGATCTTCCCCGCCTGTTTGAAGCGGTTGAGGATCTCTTTGGCGATATGGCGCCCGACCTGCTGCACCTCCATCGAGTGCGTCAGGCGGCTGCGCACCGCCGCGTTGCGCTCCAGCGGAAATACCTGAGTTTTTTGCTGCAGACGGCGAATGGCCGCCGAGTTGACGATGCGCCCGCGATCGCTCTCGAACTGCCGCACGATGTCGTACTCTTCCTCGGCCTCGATCGGTTTGCTGAAAGGCCGTTGGAAGCTGATTTTTTGCTTGAAGTCGATCCCGGACATCTGTTTCTCCGCCGTTGCGCCCTGCCCCCGTGATAACAATTCCCGGCGGCGGATGCAACGCATTATCTCTCTTACACAGCCATGATAGACTATGCCGCAATTCTCACGGCCAATCAGCGAGTGTTATTTATGAAAGTAGGCATCATCGGCGCAATGGAGCAGGAAGTCACCCTGCTGCGCGATCAAATCGAAAACCGTCAAACCATCCAGCGCGCGGGCTGCGAAATCTACACCGGCCAGATCGGCGGCGTTGACGTGGCCCTGCTGAAATCCGGCATCGGCAAAGTCTCTGCGGCCATGGGCACCACCCTGTTGCTGGAGCACTGCAGCCCGGACGTGGTGATCAATACCGGCTCCGCCGGCGGCCTGGCCAGCACGCTGCGCGTGGGCGATATCGTGGTGTCGGAAGAAGTGCGCTACCACGACGCCGACGTCACCGCCTTCGGCTACGAGCCGGGCCAGATGGCCGGCTGCCCGGCGGCGTTCGTCGCCGACGACGCGCTGATCGCGCTGGCGGAAAGCTGCATCAAACAGCTGGATCTGCACGCGGTGCGCGGCCTGATCTGCAGCGGTGACGCCTTCATCAACGGCGCCGAACCGCTGGCGCGCATCCGCGCCACCTTCCCGAGCGTCGCCGCCGTGGAAATGGAAGCCGCGGCGATCGCCCACGTCTGCCATCTGTTCGGCACGCCGTTCGTGGTGGTGCGCGCCATTTCCGACGTCGCCGACAGCGAATCGCACATGAGCTTTGACGAGTTCCTGGTGGTAGCGGCCAAGCAGTCCACGCTGATGGTCAACGCCATGCTGCAAACCCTGGCCAAGCGCGGTTGATGTGAGACTGCGCTTCACCTCGATGTTCTGCCTGTTGGCGCTCTGGCTGGCTCTGCCGGCCGGCGCCGCGCAGCGGGTGATCAGCCTGGCGCCCAACGCCACCGAACTCGCCTATGCCGCCGGCATGGGCGATGTGCTGGTGGCGGCGAGCGCCTATTCCGATTACCCGCCGCAGGCCGCCAGGCTGGAGCAGGTGGCCTCCTGGCAGGGCATCAATCTGGAGCGGGTGCTGGCGCTCAAGCCGGATCTGATCCTCGCCTGGCGCGGCGGCAATCCGCAACGCGCGTTGGATCAGCTCGCCGCGTTCGGCATCCCGATCTTCTATGCGGACGCCGACAATCTCGAAGGGATCGCCGGCTTGCTGGACAAGCTGGCGCGCTACAGCCCGCACCCGGACCAGGCGCATCAGGCCGCAGAAGGCCTTCGCCGCCAGTTCGCCGCTCTCAAGCAACAGTACGCCACTAACGTGCCACGCCGCGTGTTGCTGCAGTTCGGCACCCAGCCGCTGTTCACCAGCTCCGGCGCCACGCTGCAAAGCCAGGTGCTGGCGCTGTGCGGCGGGCAGAACGTCTTCGCCGACAGCCGCACCCCTTGGCCGCAGATCAGCCGCGAGCAGGTACTGGCGCGTCAGCCGCAGGCCATCGTCATCACCGGCGGCGCGAAAGAGGCCGCCAATGTGAAAGCCTTCTGGGCGCCGCAGCTGCAGGTGCCGGTGATCGCGCTGAACGAAGACTGGTTCAATCGCGGCGGGCCGCGCCTGCTGTTGGCGGCGCAGCAGCTGTGCCGCCAGTTGGCGGAGATCCGCTGATGCTGGTGTTCTGGCTGGATATTCTCGGCACGGCGGTGTTCGCCGTCTCCGGCGTGCTGCTGGCCGGCAAGCTGCGCATGGATCCGTTCGGCGTGCTGGTATTGGGCGTGGTCACCGCGGTCGGCGGCGGCACCATCCGCGACATGGCGCTGGCCAACGGCCCGGTATTCTGGGTCAAGGATCCCACCGATCTGGTGGTGGCGATGATCACCTGCGTCTTGACGCTGCTGCTGGTGCGCCAGCCGCGCCGCCTGCCGAAGTGGGTGCTGCCGGTGCTGGACGCCGTCGGGCTGGCGGTGTTCGTCGGCATCGGCGTCAACAAGGCCTTCGCGGCCGGCACCGGCCCGCTGGTGGCGATCTGCATGGGGGTGATCACCGGCGTCGGCGGCGGCATTATCCGCGACGTGCTGGCGCGCGAGATCCCGATGATCCTGCGCACCGAAATTTACGCCACCGCCTGCATCATCGGCGGCATCGTGCACGCCACGGCGTTTTACACCTTCAATATGCCGCTGCAACAGGCCATGATGCTGGGCATGCTCATTACCCTGGCCATTCGGCTGGCGGCCATTCGTTGGCATCTCAAGCTGCCCGCCTTTATTCTCGAACGCTGAGCCGCCGCGCATCACTCACGGCCGGCCGGCCGGCGCAGGAGAACGGCACGGCAGTGATCCTCGTGGAAGGGTAGGCATAAAAAAACCCGCCGGCCGTAAGGCGAGCGGGTTGATATTCCGGCAGGCAAACTCAGATGCTGAACGACGAACCGCAACCGCAGGTGGTTTTGGCATTCGGGTTGGTCACCACAAAGCGCGATCCTTCCAGCCCTTCGGTGTAGTCCACCGAACCGCCGACCAGGTACTGCAGGCTCATCGGATCGACCACCAGCGCCACGCCCTGCTTCTCGATGGTCATATCGCCATCGTTGACCTTGTCGTCAAAAGTGAAGCCGTACTGGAATCCGCTGCAGCCGCCGCCGGTAATATAAACCCGCAACTTCAGGTTCGGGTTTTCTTCGTCAGCAATCAGGAACTTAACCTTGTTTGCTGCTGCCTCGGTAAATTGCAGGGGCAGTGCCGTTTGATCACTCATACTCTTTACTCCCAACATTGTTCAGCATCAGATCGCGACTATGGCTGCCTGATTAATATTAACGATTATCCGATACCTGAGTGTTGCGTTCAAGTATTCACCGCATTTGTTGTATTTTCCTTACTTGTTTTCTGCGCCGCCTCCCGCGCCAGCTGCGCCTCCTGCTTTTGCAGCGTGCGGGCCAGGATCGACGAATACAGCGGCTTGCCGCCGAGCAGCTGCGCCACCACCGTGGCGCCGAGGCAGGTGATGATCATCGGTAAAATAAGTTGGTAGTTGTCGGTCATTTCCAGCACCAGCACGATGCCGGTCAGCGGGGCGCGCACCGTGGCGGCGAACAGCGCCCCCATGCCGGCGATGGCGAAGGTGCCCGCCTCGATGCCGTACTGCGGGAACAGATGCGCCCCCGCCAGCCCGAAGGCGGTGCCGAACAGCGTGCCCAACGCCAGCATCGGCGCGAAGATGCCGCCCGGCGCGCCGGAACCGAAGCACAGCAGCGTGGTGAAGATGCGGGTGATAAAGATAAACATCAACATGCCGACGCTGTAGTTGCCCGCCGCGGCGATCGGGATCAGCCCAAAGCCGCCGCCCGCTGCCTCCGGCTGGATCAGCCCCAGAATGCCGCACACGCCGCCGAGCAGCCCGCCCATCAGCAAGACATTGCGCATTCTGCCGCCGTGCAGGCGCGCGAACATGTCCTGGGTGCGGAAGATCAGCGCGTTGAAACCCACGCCCACCGCGCCGAAGATTGCCCCCAACACCAGATAGAGCCACAGGGTATTGATGGGCGCCGAAGAAAGTTTGTCGACCGCGATCACCGCCCCCTGGCCGTTAAACAGCTGGAACACCACGCTCGACATGATAACGCCGATAAACACCGCTTTAATCGAGATCAGGTTGTAGCGGAACTGCGGCCGCATCTCTTCGATGATGAACAGGATGCCGGCCAGCGGCGCGTTGAACGCGGCGGACAACCCGGCGGCGGCCCCGGTCGCCAGCAATGTATGACGCGCCTCGGCGCCGCGAATGCGCAGCACGTCCAATACCATACGCCCGACGTTGCCGCCCATCTGCACCGTGGGCCCTTCGCGCCCCAGCACCATGCCCGCCCCCAGCGTGCCCATGCCACCGATGAATTTCACCGGGATCACGCGCCACCAGCGTACCGGCCGCAGCTCTTCCAGCGCGCCTTCGATTTCCGGAATACCCGAGCCGCCCGCCTCAGGCGCAAAGCGCCGCACCAGGTAATAGCCCAGCGCCGCCAGCGCGGCGGACAGGATAAACGCCAGCGGCCACACCAGAAGCCAGGAGTCGGCGACCTGCGCCAGCGAAGCCAGCCGCTGCTGCTGCACCCACTCCACCGCTTTATCGAAGGCCACGCCGAGCAAACCGGCCAGCGCCCCCACCAGCGCGGCCATCACCAGGATCGCCACCGGGGTTTTATCGCGGCGAATAAACTGACGCACCGCATCGCTGCGGCTAAGACGCGGGCTCAACGTCCCGACGAGCTGTGATTGTGATTCTGTCATCGCGAGTGATTCGTCAGGTAATTTGTAATACAAATAGGCAGAGCGATAATTCTACCCCAACCTGGCGGCGGACGCTGCCGTTAATGGTATCTGACTGTGATCGTTTCATAACGCGGCGCTCTCCTCTAGAATAGCGCGGTCAAATCATTCAAAAGAGAATCCAGGAGCCGATTTATGAGCCTACACAGCAAGTCCGAAAGTCTGTACGCCCAGGCGCAACAGTTGATCCCCGGCGGGGTAAACTCTCCGGTGCGTGCATTCACCGGCGTGGGCGGTGTGCCGCTGTTTATCGAGCGGGCAGACGGGGCTTACCTGTTCGATGCCGACGGCAAGGCCTATATCGACTATGTCGGTTCCTGGGGGCCGATGGTGCTGGGGCATAACCACCCGGCGATCCGCGACGCGGTAATCGAAGCGGCGCAGCGCGGCCTGAGCTTCGGCGCGCCGACCGAGATGGAAGTCAAAATGGCGCAGCTGGTCACTGAGCTGGTGCCGACGATGGATATGGTGCGCATGGTGAACTCGGGCACCGAAGCCACCATGAGCGCCATCCGCCTGGCGCGCGGCTACACCAACCGCGATAAAATCATCAAGTTCGAAGGCTGCTATCACGGCCACGCCGACTGCCTGCTGGTGAAAGCCGGCTCCGGCGCGCTGACCCTCGGCCAGCCGAACTCACCGGGCGTGCCGGCCGACTTCGCCAAGCACACTCTGACCTGCACCTATAACGATCTGGATTCGGTGCGCGCCGCCTTCGAACAGTACCCGTCCGAAATCGCCTGTATCATCGTCGAGCCGGTCGCCGGCAACATGAACTGCGTGCCGCCGCTGCCGGAATTCCTGCCGGGCCTGCGCGCCCTGTGCGACAAGTACGGCGCGCTCTTGATCATCGACGAAGTGATGACCGGCTTCCGCGTCGCGCTGGCCGGCGCGCAATCCTATTACGGCGTCGAGCCTGATCTGACCTGCCTCGGCAAAATCATCGGCGGCGGCATGCCGGTGGGCGCCTTCGGCGGCCGTCGCGAGGTGATGGAGGCGCTGGCGCCGACCGGCCCGGTCTACCAGGCCGGCACCCTGTCCGGCAACCCGATCGCCATGGCGGCGGGCTACGCTTGTTTGACCGAAGTCTCACAGGTCGGCGTGCACCAGACGCTGACCGAACTGACCGAGATGCTGGCCGCTGGCCTGCTGCACGCGGCGCAGGAGGAGAATATTCCGCTGGTGGTCAACAACGTCGGCGGCATGTTCGGCCTGTTCTTCACCGACGCGCCGGCGGTCACCTGCTACCAGGACGTGATGCAGTGCGACGTGGAACGCTTCAAGCGCTTCTTCCACCTGATGCTGGAAGAAGGGGTGTATCTGGCGCCGTCCGCCTTCGAAGCGGGCTTCATGTCCGTGGCGCACAGCAAGGAAGACATTCAGCGCACCATCGACGCCGCGCGTCGCTGCTTCGCCAAGCTGTAATCCCGGCCGAATGGCCAAAAAAACGGGCGCCGAGGCGCCCGTTTTGTTTTTCGCAGCTGCTTAAAGCAGCGTGCCGTAAATGGTCAACAGCGCCACCACCACCACGATGATCATCGTCACCTTGCGCGCCAGCGTCACCGCCGCCCGCGGCGTTTGCACCGGATCCATATGCGGATCGCGCGCCAGCGAGAATTGCGCCAGCCGCGTCAGCACCTGATACGACGACGAATGCCGATCCCCCAGCGAGGCGAACCAGGCCGGCAGCGCGCGTTCACCGTGGCCAAACAGCGCGTAGGCCACTCCAGCCAAACGCACCGGGATCCAGTCCAGCCAGTTCAGCAGGTGATCGATGCCCGATTGCGAACGCTCCAGCGGCGTATTGTGGCGCGCCAGCCAGGTTTGATAGGCGCGCAGAAAGGCATACCCCGCCAGCGCGATCGGCCCGTACGGCCCAAAGACCACAAACCAGAACAGCGGCGCCAGGTAATAACGGAAGTTAATCCACAGCAGCGCGTTTTGCAGCTCGCGCAGGCGCAGCTCTTCGCTGCAGTCCACCGGCAAGCCGTGGATCAACGCCAGCTCTTCCGCCATCTGATCGCTGGCGTGGATATCCCCCTGTCGCGCCGCTTTCAGGTAGGCGCGGTAGTGTTTGCGCTTGATGCCGGCGCCGACGCACAGCAGATCGATGACGATCCACAGCAGCAGCGTCACCACGCCGAAGAACAGCCCGTGCGACAACCACAGAACGCCCCAGACGATCACCATCCAGGCGGCGGTCATCGCCAGCGTCTGCGCCAGCGAAACCCGATGCAGCCGCTGAAATACCACTTCGAGGCGATGATCCAGCTGCCAGTGTTCTCCCAGCTTGAACAGGCGCTCCCAGGCCAAAACCAGCAACAGCGTAAACAGCGTCATTAGCGATTCCTCTCCCTTTTTCTTGTCTCAAGCATAGCGTCGGCGGGCGCGCCGCGTTGTTCCAGAGATGCCAGATAGCGATCCCAATCGAACGCCGGCCCGGGATCGGTCTTGCGGCCGGGGGCGATATCGCAATGCCCGGCGATATTGGACGCCAGCGGCGGATAATGTTCGGCCAGCAGCACGGTGACCGCCTGCAGCGTGCGATATTGCGCTTCGGTGTAGGGTAACTGGTCAGTCCCTTCCAGCTCGATGCCGATGGAGAAATCGTTGCACCGATCGCGCCCCTGATACAGGGAAACGCCCGCGTGCCAGGCGCGCTGGTCGAAGGGCACATACTGCACTATCGCCCCGTCGCGGCGAATCAGGCAATGCGCCGACACCCGCAGCTGATGGATATCGGCGAAATAAGGGTGCTGCGCAGGGTCGAGCGTGCCGGTGAACAGTTGGTCGATATAGGGGCCGCCGAACTCGCCGGGCGGCAAGCTGATGTTGTGGATGACCAGCAGCGAGGGCGGCTCGTCATCCGGGCGCCGATCGCAGTGCGGCGAGAGCACTCGCGTCGCCCCGACAATCCAGCCATTTTCCAACTGCATCAGACACCTCTCTGCGGTGGTACTTATTCCTGCAACAGAGTAGCATGTTCCCCTACGATCTAACCGTCCATTTCGGAGTTTTCCATGCCGACACGCCGCTACAGTGCCGACAGTCGCCGCACCGAGCTTCTTGAACGAATTGAAAGTGATATTCCCTATGCCGTCGCCCAGGCGCTGCGCGAAGACCTGGGGGGTGAAGTCGACGCCGGACGCGATATTACCGCGCAATTGTTACCGGCAGACAAACAGGCCGAAGCCACCGTCATCACCCGCGAAGCCGGCGTGTTCTGTGGTCGCCGCTGGCTGAACGAAGTCTTTATTCAGTTGGGCAATCAGGTGCAGGTGGAGTGGCTGGTGGCGGACGGCGACCGTCTGACGCCGAACCAACCGCTCTGCCGGCTGCGCGGCCCGGCGCGGGTGATGCTGACCGGCGAGCGCACCGCGCTGAACTTCGTGCAGACGCTTTCCGGCGTGGCGACCGAGGTCAGCCGCTATGTGGCCCTGCTGGAAGGCACCCGGACTCGCCTGCTCGATACCCGCAAGACCTTACCCGGCCTGCGCACCGCGCTGAAATACGCCGTGCTGTGCGGGGGCGGCAGCAACCACCGGCTGGGGCTGTCCGATGCCTTCCTGATCAAGGAAAACCACATTATCGCCTCCGGCTCGATCAAGAACGCGGTGGAAAAAGCCTTCTGGCTGCACGCCGACGTGCCGGTGGAAGTGGAAGTCGAGTCGCTCGATGAACTGCAGCAGGCGCTGGATGCCGGCGCCGATATCATCATGCTGGACAACTTCAGCGTAGAGATGATGCGTCAGGCGGTCGCCCAAACCCAGGGCCGCGCCCAGCTGGAAGTGTCCGGCAATGTCACCCGCGAGACGCTGCGCACCTTCGCCGAAACCGGCGTGGATTACATTTCGGTCGGCGCGCTGACCAAGCATGTGACCGCGCTCGATCTGTCGATGCGCTTCAAATGATCCCCTCGCCCCCGGCCGCTGCCGGGGGCGTTACCGTAAAATTGCGAACCCCCTCTCACCGTTTTTTTCACCGCTGCAAACCACATCATTACTGATGGAAGCGCGCCGAGAAACGCGTAACCGCCCCTCGCCGTGCCCCCGAGCAAGCCGCTACCGTTGTCTTCCACACCCCAATGGAGGAAACAACGCATGGAAACACAACGCGGCTTTACCCTGATAGAACTGATGGTGGTGATCGCCATCATCGCCATCCTCAGCGCCATCGGCATTCCCGCCTACCAGCGCTACATCCAGAAAGCAGCGATGACCGACATGCTGCAAACCATGGCGCCGTATAAAATGGCGGTCGAGCTGTGCGTACTGGACGAAGGCGCGCCCGCCGGCTGCGAGGCCGGCAGCAAAGGCATTCCCACCGGCGGCACGTCGCGCTATGTCAGCGGGGTGAAAGTCGTCAAAGGCGTGATCACGCTGACCGGCAGCCAAACGCTACAGGGCCTGGCGGTGGCATTAACCCCCAAGTCGAACGCCGATGGGCTGACCCGCTGGACCCGGCTGTGCAGCAGCGAAAACGCGACGCTGGTTGAGGTGTGCCAGGAAGTCTTCCGCTTCGACAACGCGGCGGAGTAATGGCGATGAACGCGCAAATCAGCGAAGAGGTTCACGCCCTGTGCCGGCGCTATCAGGCGCTGGCGCTGAGCGAAGACCCGACCACCCTGACGGTCGCGCTCAGCGAAGAAGCGCCGCAGGGGCTGCTGGCGGCGCTGCGTTTCGCCACCGGCAAGCGCATACATTTGGAACAATGGCCGGCGGCCAGGCTGGAGATGGCGCTGAACCAACACCACGAGCCGCTCCCGGCGCCGTTGACGGCCGAAGAGGATACGACCGACATCGCCTATCCCGACGACGGCGATGCGCCGGTGGTACAGTTCATCAACCAGACGCTGCGCCTGGCCATTCAGCGCCGCGCCTCGGACATTCACTTTGAGCCCTTTCGGCAGCATTTTCGCATTCGCCTGCGCATCGACGGCGTGCTGCAAACCCTTGCCTCACCGCCGCCGCAGCTGGCTGCGCGCCTCATCGCCCGGCTGAAGATCCTCGGCCAACTGGATATCGCCGAGCGCCGTCAACCTCAGGACGGGCAGCTCAGCCTGACGCTGGACAGCGCGCGCTATGCCACGCGCATCGCCACCCTGCCGACGTTGCACGGCGAAAAGGTGGTGCTGCGCGTTCAGCAGGGCGAGCAGCAAGAGCTGCCGCTGGATCAACTGGGCATGAGCCGGACGGATCTGGCGCGCTACGCGGCAGCGTTGGCCTGCCCGCAAGGTTTGATCCTGGTGACCGGCCCGACCGGCAGCGGCAAGACGGTAACGCTGTACAGCGGGCTGCGCCAGCTGAATGATGCGCAAAGCAACCTGTGCAGCGTCGAGGATCCGGTCGAGATCCCGCTGTTCGGCGTCAATCAGACCCAGATCAACGCCAAAACCGAGCTGAACTTCACCCGAGTGCTGCGTGCCCTGCTGCGCCAGGATCCGGACGTCATCATGATCGGCGAGATCCGCGATGCGGAAACCGCCGAGATCGCGGTCAAGGCCGCGCAAACCGGCCACCTGGTGCTGTCGACGCTGCATACCAACTCCACGGCTGAAACCCTGACGCGGCTGATGCACATGGGTATCCCCGGCTACCTGCTCGCCGGCTGCCTGAAGCTGGTCGTCGCCCAGCGGCTGGTGCGCAGGCTGTGTCGCCACTGCCGCTACCCGCAAAGCCAGCCGGCGCATTTTCCCACCGCGCTCTGGCCGGAACCGCTGACCGCCTGGCGCGCCGACGGCTGCGAGCACTGCTTCGGCGGCTATTATGGGCGCATCGGCGTGTATGAACTGTTGGCCATTACGCCGGAAATTCAGGCGGCATTGCTGGCGAACGCCGCACCCAGTCTGCTGGCGGATATCGCCCGCGAACAGGGGCAGCTTTCGCTGCTGCAGGCGGGTCTGGCGCTGGCCGCCGAAGGCACGACCTCGCTGGAAGAACTGTACCGCGTGATCGACGTCGTCCAGCCCGGCGTAACCACGCCATGAAAGCGCGCCGGTTGTTTCTGTGGCAGGCTTTCGACGCTCACGGCACCTTACGCCGCGGCGAACTGATGAGCGAGGAAAAACGGCAGGTGAGCCGGCTGCTGATCGAACAAGGCCTGCAACCTTGGCGGATCGGGCACGGTAAACGCGTCACGCCCGGCCAATGGCGCGGAGAACCCTTAATCCACTTCACCCGCCAGCTCGCTACCCTGTTGCAGGCCGGGCTGCCGCTGGTCAATACGCTGCAGCTTCTGGCGGCAGAGCACCCTTCGGCAGCCTGGCGCTGCCTGCTGCGCCAGCTGGCCGACCAGGTGCGCGAAGGGCAGCCGCTCTCCGAAAGCCTTGCCGCACAACCAAGCGTTTTTCCACTGATCTATCGCCAACTGATCGCCATCGGCGAACTGACCGGCAACCTCGATCGCTGCTGCCTGCAGCTGGCGCAACAACAAGAGGCCCAGTTGCTGCTGCGCCGCAAGGTGACCAAAGCGCTGCGTTATCCCCTCTTCATCTGCGCGGTGGCGCTGCTGGTCAGCGTGCTGATGCTGGTGATGGTGCTGCCGGAATTTGCCAAGGTTTATCAGTCGTTCGATGCGCAGCTGCCCTGGTTTACCCAAGGATTATTGGGGTTGTCCGCGCTGCTGATCGCCGTAGGCCCCTATTTGGCGCTGCTGCTCGGCGCGTTGCTGTTCGGCTACTGCCGCTGGCTGCATCCGCGCCCTCCGTGGCGCCAACGCGAACAGGCCGCCTTGCTGCGCCTGCCGCTGATTGCCCGGCTGGTGAGCGGCGGCGCGCTGAGCCAAACATTTCGTATCCTGACCATGACCCAACGCGCGGGGCTGACGCTGGTGGAAGGTTTGAACGCGGCGGCGCTGGCGGCGGATCATCCGCTGTACCGGCAGGCGCTGGAGCAGGTGCAACGGCAGATCGCCGAAGGCGAAGCGTTTCATCAGGCCCTGGGTTTGCAACCGCTGTTTCCGCCACTGTGCCGGCAGCTGGTGCGGGTGGGCGAGGAGTCCGGTTCGCTGGACGCCTTGCTGGATAAGTTGGCGCAGTGGTATGAACGGCAGACGCACGAGCTGGCCGATACGCTGACGCAAACGCTGGAGCCGCTGTTGATGCTGGTAGTGGGCGGGATTGTCGGCGCTTTGGTGATCGCCATGTATCTGCCTATCTTTCAACTGGGCAGCGTGCTGGGATAAAGAAGAGGATAGCGGGCGCCGCGGTGCGCGGCGCCCGAATGCAAGCTGCGGCTTATTTGCTGCCGAAGACGCGGTTTTCCTGCTCCGCCACGCGGATAAAGGTGGTGCGCTTGGTCAGCTCTTTCAGGCGCTCGGCGCCGACGTAGGTGCAGGCGGAACGCAAGCCGCCGAGGATATCGCGCACGGTGAACTCCACCTCGCCGCGCAGCGGCAGCTTGACGGTTTTGCCTTCGGCCGCGCGATACTCTGCTACGCCGCCGACGTGGCGCTTCATCGCCGACTCAGAGCTCATGCCGTAGAACAGCATGAACTTCTCGCCGTTCTCTTCCACCACGGTGCCTTCGCACTCGTCGTGGCCGGCCAGCATGCCGCCCAGCATCACAAAGTCCGCGCCGCCGCCGAAGGCTTTGGCGACATCGCCCGGCACCGAGCAGCCGCCGTCGCTGACGATTTGGCCGCCCAGCCCATGGGCCGCGTCGGCGCATTCGATCACCGCCGACAGCTGCGGATAGCCCACGCCGGTCTTCACGCGGGTGGTGCATACCGACCCCGGGCCGATGCCGACTTTAACGATGTCGGCGCCGGAGAGGATCAACTCTTCCACCATCTCGCCGGTTACCACGTTGCCGGCGCAGATGACGTGATTCGGGCAGGCTTCGCGCGCTTTCTGCAGGAAGGCGACGAAGTGTTCGGAGTAGCCGTTGGCCACGTCGATACAGATGAATTTCAGCGCCGAAGACAGGGCCAGGATCTGCTGCATTTTGGCGAAGTCGGCTTCGGAGGTGCCGGTGGACACCATCACGTGGCGCAGCACCGATTCCGGCATGCGCTGCACGAAGTCAGCCCATTGCTCGACGCTGTAATGTTTGTGTACGGCGGTGAGAACGTCGAAAGAAGCCAGGGCCTCGGCCATGCGGAAGGTGCCCACCGTGTCCATGTTGGCGGCGATAATCGGCACGCCGGACCAGCTGCAACCTGAATGCTTGAAGGTAAACTGACGTTCCAGTTCAACCTCGGAGCGGCTTTTCAGCGTGGAACGCTTAGGGCGGATCAACACGTCTTTAAAGCCCAACTTCAAATCTTCTTCAATACGCATGACTTATGATTTCCTGGTTAATGGCGACGGATCGCAAGGAGGATATTCGAACCTCTACCCGACGGCTTTCCAGTGGCGCAAAAAGACGGCGGCGAGATTAATGCCAGTTCCAGTGACGTTATAATACGCGCTAATAATCGCCGAACAAGACTGCGAATTCGCCTTTATTTACGCTACAATCCGACAAATTTACCTGCATAATCGCAGTGTGATTGCCCGCTCATTTTTGCCGTGCCGCTGCGTTTTTTCTCGCCACCCAATCGGTGCCGATGCGCAAGCGCCGCCTGCCGACTTGCACTTCTGCGCGATCGCTTTATGATTCGACTATTATTTTTTTATGAACATCGGATGCACCTAACACCATGGCCTACATTGTTGCGTTGACCGGGGGCATAGGCAGCGGCAAGACGACCGTCGCGAACGCCTTTGCGCGCCACGGCGCAACCCTTGTCGATGCCGACGTGATCGCCCGTCAGGTCGTCGAGCCGGGCACCCCTGCCTTGGCCGCGATCGCCGAACGATTTGGTAATGAAATGTTGCTGCCGGACGGTGCGTTGGATCGCGCTGCGCTGCGTCAGCGCATCTTCAGCCATCCCGATGACAAAACCTGGCTGAACCAGCTGCTGCACCCGCTGATACACCGAGAAACCCAGCGCCAACTGGCGCAGGCCACCAGCCCGTACGCGCTGTGGGTGGTGCCGCTGCTGGTGGAAAACCGCCTGCAGGATCGCGCCGATCGGGTGCTGGTGATCGACGTCGACGCCGAAACCCAGCTGGCTCGCACCATCGCGCGCGACGGCGTAAGCCGTGAGCAAGCGCAGAGCATTCTCGCCGCCCAGGCCACGCGCCAGCAGCGCCTCGCCGTGGCGGATGACATTATTGACAACAGCGGCGCCGCTCAGGGGATAGAGCCACAGGTCGCCGCTCTGCATCGTCGCTACCTTGAACTGGCGGCAACAGCGCCCCAACAGGATTAAACTGCATGAGTGATGTTTCCCCAACCGTTCTCTTTGAACACCCGCTGAACGAGAAGATGCGCACCTGGCTGCGCATCGAATTCCTGCTGCAACAGCTGCACGGCCAACGCGCCCTGAGTGAAACCGCCATCGCCCTCACCTTCTTTCGCACCGTCTCCGACTTGCTGGACGTGCTGGAGCGCGGCGAAGTGCGCACCGAACTGCTCAAAGAGCTGGAGCGCCAGCAGCAGAAACTGTTGGCCTGGGCCGATGTGCCGGGCGTGGATATGGCGCTGATCGACCAGCTGCGCGGCCAGCTGAAGTCGCGCTCATCGGCGCTGATGGCGGCGCCGCGCCTCGGCCAGGCGCTGCGCGAAGATCGGCTGATCGGCCTGGTGCGTCAGCGGCTGAACATTCCTGGCGGTTGCTGCAGCTTCGATCTGCCGACCCTGCACATGTGGATGCACGCGCCGCAGCAAGATCGCGATGCCGACGTCGCCGCCTGGCTGCAGTCGCTGGATCCGCTGAACCAGGCGCTGATCATGGTGTTGGATCTGATCCGCCAATCCGGGCCGTTCCGCAATCAAATCAGCCTGAACGGTTTTTTCCAGGACAACGCCGAAGGGGCGGATCTGCTGCGCCTGCGCCTCCATCTGGCGCCGCAGCTTTATCCGCAGATTTCCGGCCATAAGACGCGTTATGCTATTCGTTTCCTGCCGCTGGACAGCGAACATGGCGCGGTGCCTGAACGCCTGACGTTCGAACTGGCCTGTTGTTGAACTTATGAAAGAAAGCCTTCTCAGTATTGTCAGAAGGCGTAAGGAACCGTTATGACGACCGTAGTAAAATGCCCAACCTGTGGCACCGGCGTGGTTTGGGGTGAAGTCAGTCCATTCCGGCCGTTTTGCAGCAAACGCTGCCAGCTGATCGATCTCGGCGAGTGGGCCGATGAAGAGAAGCGCATTCCGAGCAACAGCGATCTGTCGGAAAGCGAAGACTGGAGCGAAATGGACGATCGCTGATCGCCCGCTGTTGGCCTGGCGGACGCCAGGCCAAACTGGTTATTGCGCGGCGTTCGCCTGTGCCACCAGCAGCTGAATAATGCCGACGTTGGCTTCCGGGAACTCGTCTTCACGCAGGTCCGCCTGTTTTACCCAGCGCATCGGTTGCCCCTCACGGCCGAACGGCTCACCCGCCCAGGCTTCTACCAGATAAAAATTCAGCGTCACGATGCGATCGCTGAAGCGGTGCTCCACCACCTCCAGCAGTTCGGCGCGTTCGGCTTCGATACCGGTCTCTTCCCGCAGCTCGCGGCTCAACGCCTGTTCCGGCGTTTCACCCTGTTCGATCTTACCGCCGGGAAACTCCCAGAATCCGGCCATGTGCGCATCGGCGGCGCGGCGGGTAATAAAGATCTCCTGTTGAGCATTGCGGATAATGCCCACGGCGATATTCAGATGTTTCATCTCACCCTCCTGATGGGTGCCAAAAAACAGGGGCTCAGCAAGCTGAACCCCTGGGTGTTATCGGTTAACCGCGGCCGGCATTACTGCAGGCGGCCGTGGCACTGCTTGTATTTCTTGCCGGAACCGCATGGGCAAGGATCGTTGCGCCCCACTTTACGCTCGGCAGTCGCCGGCGCGTTCGGATCTTCAGTCACCAGCGCGTTCTCGTCGTGGTGGCTCAGCTGTTGCTGCTGCGCCAGACGCTCGGCCTCTTCACGGCGCTGCTGTTCCAGCGCTTCCACCTCTTCCGGCATCCGCACCTGTACCTTGCTCAGCACGCTGATCACTTCATATTTCAGCGATTCCAGCATAGTGGCGAACATGTTGAAGGATTCACGCTTGTACTCCTGCTTCGGATCCTTCTGCGCGTAACCGCGCAGGTGGATACCCTGGCGCAGGTAGTCCATCGCCGCCAGATGCTCTTTCCACAGGGAATCCAGCGTCTGCAGCATCACGCCCTTCTCGAAGTTGCGCATCATCTCGCTGCCGACCACTTCTTCCTTACGCTGATACTGCTCTTTGGCGTTCTCCAGAATGCGTTCGCGCAGCGTCTCTTCGTGCAGCTCCGGCTCTTTGTCCAGCCACTGGGCGATCGGCATCTCCAGATCGAAGTCGTTCTTCAGGCGCTCTTCCAGCCCCTGAATGTCCCACTCTTCTTCCAGCGACTGCGGCGTGATGTAGTTGTCGATGGTGCTCTTGAACACGTCCTCGCGGATGCTGGCGATGGTTTCGCTCACGTCGGACACGTCCAGCAATTCGTTGCGTTGGCTGTAGATGGCGCGGCGCTGATCGTTGGCGACGTCATCGTACTCCAGCAGCTGCTTACGGATGTCGAAGTTGCGGCTCTCTACCTTACGCTGGGCATTGGCGATCGCCTTGGTCACCCACGGGTGCTCAATCGCTTCGCCTTCTTTCATGCCCAGTTTACGCATCATGCCGGACACGCGATCCGAGGCGAAGATACGCATCAGGGCATCTTCCATCGACAGATAGAAGCGGGATGAACCGGCGTCGCCCTGACGACCGGAACGGCCGCGCAGCTGGTTATCGATACGGCGCGATTCATGGCGCTCGGTGCCGATGATATGCAGGCCGCCCGCCGCCAGCACCGCGTCGTGGCGCTCTTTCCAGGCGGCTTTGATGGCTTCGATCTGCTCTTCGGTCGGCGCTTCCAGCAGCGCCACTTCGGCCTGCCAGCTGCCGCCCAGCACGATATCAGTACCACGACCCGCCATGTTGGTGGCGATGGTTACCGCACCGCTCTGGCCGGCCTGGGCGACGATGTCCGCTTCCATGGCGTGGAATTTGGCGTTCAGCACCTTGTGGTCGATGCCCGCTTTGGTCAGCTCACGGGACACCACTTCGGATTTCTCGATCGAGATGGTACCCACCAGCACCGGTTGGCCTTTGGCGGTACGCTCGCGGATGTCCTCGATGATGGCGTCGATCTTCTCTTTCTCGGTCATGTACACCAGATCCGGCATGTCCTTACGGATCATCGGACGGTTGGTTGGCACCACGATGGTGTCCAGCTTGTAGATCGAGCTGAATTCGAAGGCTTCGGTATCGGCGGTACCGGTCATCCCGGCCAGCTTCTCGTACAGACGGAAGTAGTTCTGGAAGGTGATCGAAGCCAGCGTCTGGTTCTCGTTCTGGATCTCCACGCCTTCTTTGGCTTCCACCGCCTGGTGCAGGCCATCGGACCAACGGCGGCCCTGCATGGTGCGGCCGGTGTGCTCATCGACGATGATCACTTCGCCGTCTTTCACGATGTAGTCAACGTCGCGGGTGAACAGCACGTGGGCGCGCAGCGCGGCGGTAACGTGGTGCATCAGCATGATGTTGGTCGGCGAGTACAGCGATTCGCCTTCATCCATGATGCCGGCTTCCACCAGCATCTCTTCGATCAGGATCAGGCCGCGTTCGGTCAGGTGGACCTGGCGCGCCTTCTCATCCACCGAGAAGTGCCCTTCACCCTTGAAGGTGTCGGAGTCTTCTTTTTCCTGGCGGATCAGTTTAGGGATCAGCTTGTTGACCTTGATGTACATCTCGGAGCTGTCTTCGGCCGGGCCGGAGATGATCAGCGGCGTACGCGCTTCATCGATCAGGATGGAGTCCACCTCATCCACCAGCGCATAGTGCAGTTTGCGCTGCACGCGCTCTTCCGGGCTGAACGCCATGTTGTCGCGCAGGTAGTCGAAGCCGTATTCGTTGTTGGTGCCGTAGGTGATGTCGGCGGCGTAAGCTTCACGCTTGGCCGGCGCCGGCATGCCCGGCAGGTTGATGCCGATGCTCAGGCCGAGGAACTCGAACAGCGGGCGGTTGTTTTCGGCGTCACGCTGCGCCAGATAGTCGTTGACGGTCACCACGTGCACGCCGCGGCCGCTCAGGGCGTTCAGGTAGGCCGGCAGCGTCGCGGTCAGGGTTTTACCTTCACCGGTACGCATCTCGGCGATGCAGCGGTCGTTCAGCACCATGCCGCCCAGCAGCTGCACGTCGAAGTGACGCATGCCGAACACGCGCTTGCTCGCCTCACGCACCACGGCGAAGGCTTCCGGGATCAGGCTTTCCAGCGACTCGCCTTTTTCCAGGCGTGCGCGGAACTCGTTGGTTTTCGCTTTCAGCTCGTCATCGGACAGTTTTTCCATGTCCGGTTCCATGCGGTTGATCTGCTCAACCACTTTGCGCATGCGGCGCAGGGTACGATCGTTACGGCTGCCAAAAACTTTGGTTAATAATTTCACTAACATGATGTTTGATATCTCTGTCATGACGGCCGAATGCGGCAGTCAACTTGCTATTATTTATGGTTTTTATGCCCTAAGGGCGGAGTCAGACGAGAACGACGGGCCCGGCGCGAATGCCTTGCACCTGAGCCACCCACAGGCCGGTCTGGTGCCGCGCCAGCGTTGGCAGCACCTCAAGGTGGGTGTGGCGAATGATGGTCGGCGGCTTCGGCTCATGCGTCAGCAGCGCATTGAGGGTAGACAGCAGCGCCAGTTGCGCTACCTGCAAAGGCGGTTCCGCTTCGGCTTCGCTCTCCTGTACCCGCGCATAAACCGCCTGCGGCGCCAACGCGAAAGAGAGGTGACGAATGACGGTGCGCAGTGCATGCTGCTGCCAATAATCTACGCTGAAGGTAGGGCGGCGGTGCGCGTCCTGCAGCAGGGCCAGGCTGGTGAAGGTGCCGTTGGCCGAATTTTGCCGGTTAAGGCTGGACGACGTATTCGGCAGTGCGGCCTGATCGGGAGCGCCGGACAAATTGGAAGACGCGCCAAGCGTGGCCGCAACCATCCCTAACAGGAGATGGGGCCAGAAATAACGTCTGCCAAATTGTCGCCAACGATTTAGAATACCGATCACGAGTTTATAATCCGCCGGAGCCCATTATGCGCGATAGCCGTCCACAATTATTAGATGTCCTGTTCGACGACGCGTCTGCCGGCAGCAAAGGGCCGCTGCATAACGTCCAGCAACGCGCGGTGGCGCTGCTCAAGCTTAACCGTGCAGTGAAGGGCCTGTTGCCCGCTCCCCTGCATCCCTGGTGCCGCGTCGCGAATTTCCGACAGGGTATTTTAGTGCTCGAAACGGCAAATGCCAGTTGGATGATGCGCTTGCGCTACGAACAACCCGCTTTGCTGTCTGCACTACGAGCGCAAATTCTACCATCATTGTCGTCGATCGACATCAGGATTAATCCGGCCTTGATGGCGAAAGGCAGCAACCAGGTGCAAAACGCCGAGAAAGCGCCGGAAAAACCCGTGCCGATGCGGCATTTGAGTCTGGAAAGTGCGGAAGAGCTGAGAGGATTGGCGAGCCGTAGCCCGGAGAAACTGCGCAAGATATTGGAACGGCTGGCTGCATTGGCCGGAGAGGGTACCAACACAACCAGTCGTGATAAGTAATCAGCGACACAACTGCAAAACATCAGACGGCATCACGAGCCTGAATTCTCAGGCTCTCAGAGGATGCGCCTGCCGTTATTCGCAGCAGGCGAGGAATTCAGACCTTACGCCAATACGGTAGACGGTGCCTTGAATGCCAACGGCATTTCGGCTTCGTCCTGGAAGGTCACGTATTCCCACGCTTCCTGCTTGGCCAGTACGGCCTGCAGCAGTTTGTTGTTCAGCGCGTGCCCAGACTTGAACGCGGTGAACGCGCCAATGATGTTGTGGCCGCACATGAACAGGTCGCCGATGGCGTCCAGCATTTTGTGACGTACGAACTCGTCTTCGAAACGCAGACCGTCTTCGTTCAGCACGCGGTAGTCATCTACCACGATGGCGCAATCGAAGCTGCCGCCCAGGGCCAAGCCGCGGGACTGCAGATATTCGATATCGCGCATGAACCCGAAGGTGCGCGCGCGGCTGATTTGACGCACGAACGACTCAGCCGAGAAATCAAGACGGTAGCGCTGAGAGCTGGCGTCAATAGCCGGGTGGTTGAAGTCGATGGTGAAGTCCAGGCGGAACCCGTTATGCGGGGACAGCTCGGCCCACTTGTCGCCATCTTCAACACGCACGGTCTCTTTCAGACGCAGGAATTTCTTCGCCGAGTTCAGTTCTTCGATGCCGGCATCCAGCAGCAAGAACACGAACGGACTGGCGCTGCCGTCCATGATTGGGATTTCAGCGGCGTCGACTTCGATGACGATGTTGTCGATGCCCAGCCCAGCCAGCGCAGCGTTGAGGTGCTCAACGGTCGAAATACGCACGTCATGCTCATTCACCAGGCAAGTACAGAGCATGGTATCACGCACGGATTTTGCATCAGCCGGAAAATCAACCGGTGGATTCAAGTCAGTGCGACGATAGATGACCCCGGTATTAGCCGGCGCTGGGCGCATTGTCAGCGTGACTTTCTTGCCGGTATGCAAACCGACGCCAGTCGCCTGAACAATACGTTTTAATGTCCTTTGTTTGATCATCGTTTTATCTCGCAATGTTATCCATCCTACCAGCCAAGCATACAGCATGGCCGGCGGGACAGTTTAGCACAAAGAGCGGAGATTCCAAATTCTCAGGATATTCTTAGTCTGCCTGTTTACGCAGGAAGGCTGGAATATCAAGATAGTCGGGCTCTTTATTCGGCTGCGCAGCTTGGTCGTTGACCACCTTGGCGGCAGGTTTCACTTCCTGCGGCAGAGGCGACATGCCGTGCTGCTGATAACGGTGATCCATCACTGGCTGGCTGGCCTGCTTATTGGTCACCAGAGTGATTTCAGGACGCTTGTCCATACCGATACCGGTTGCAACCACGGTAACGCGCAGTTCGTCGTTCATTTCCGGATCCAGCGAGGTACCGATAACCACGGTAGCGTTGTCGGAAGCGAATGCACGGATGGTGTTACCCACAGTTTCGAACTCATCCAGACGCAGATCGAAGCCAGCGGTAATGTTGACCAGCACGCCGCGCGCGCCGGACAGGTCGATGTCTTCCAGCAGCGGGCTGGAGATCGCCATTTCGGCCGCTTCTTCGGCGCGGTCTTCACCGCAAGCCACGCCGGAACCCATCATCGCGTAGCCCATTTCGGACATCACGGTGCGCACGTCGGCGAAGTCGACGTTCATCAGGCCCGGACGGGTGATCAGCTCGGCGATACCCTGCACCGCGCCTTTCAGCACGTCGTTGGCCGCGCCGAACGCGTCCAGCAGAGAGATGCCGCGCCCCAGAACTTTCAACAGCTTGTCGTTCGGGATGGTGATCAGCGAGTCCACGTGTTTGGACAGTTCAGCGATACCCTGCTCCGCGAATGCCATGCGCTTCTTGCCTTCGAAGTTGAAAGGCTTGGTCACCACGGCCACGGTCAGAATACCCAAATCTTTAGCCACTTCAGCCACCACTGGCGCCGCACCGGTACCGGTACCGCCGCCCATGCCGGCTGCGATGAAGACCATGTCTGCGCCGTCCAGCGCTGCGCGCAGGGCTTCGCGGTCTTCTTCCGCTGAATTGCGACCCACCTCAGGGTTCGCGCCCGCACCCAGACCTTTGGTAATACCGCTACCAATCTGGATGGTTTGGCCAACCGCCGTTTTGCGGAGCGCCTGGGCGTCCGTGTTCACAGCGAAGAATTCAACACCTTCGATGCGCTCGCGCACCATGTGTTCAACGGCGTTGCCACCGCCGCCGCCGACGCCGATGACTTTAATCACCGCGTCATTGGTTAGTTCCATTGGTTCAAACATAGTTTCTCTCCGTTTTGTGCCTGTCGCTGCGAGATCATAAAAAGATTACTCAGCATGATCTCTTTGTTGAAACATTAAAACTCTTTTCTCAGCCAGCTATTGATGCGTTTAAACCAATTGCCCACCGAGGCGCGTTTTTCTACTTCTGTCTCACCGCTCAGGTGAGACTCTTTTCCATAGTGCAGCAGACCTACCGCCGTCGAGTAGTAAGGCTCCTGCGCATAATCCGTCAGCCCCGTGATGTTCAAGGGTTGGCCGATGCGTACCTGAGTGTGGAACACCCGTTGCGCACAGGCTGCCAGGCCATCAATCTGGGCGGCGCCACCGGTCAGCACGATACCTGCCGCCAGATGATGCTTCACCCCTTGCTGACGCAGTTGCTCCTGCAATTGCAAAATTTCATCGTTAACCAGATTCAACAGTTCGGTGTAGCGTGGCTCAATGACTTCAGCCAGCGTCTGTCTTTGCAGACTGCGCGGAGGACGTCCCCCGACGCTAGGCACCTCTACATTCTCATCCTTGCTAACAATCGACCCAAGCGCACAACCGTGTCGAACTTTGATCGCTTCCGCGTCGGTCGGCGGCGTGCCGAAGGCGTAGGCGATATCGCTGGTGACCACGTTCCCGGCATAAGGGATCACTTTGGTGTGGCGCAGCGCACCGCCGGTATACACCGCCATATCCATGGTGCCGCCGCCGATATCCACCACGCAAACGCCGAGTTCGCGTTCATCTTCGGTCAGCACCGCGTAGCTCGCGGCCAGACCGGCGAAAATAAGTTGGTCAACTTTCAGGCCGCAACGTTCCACGGCCTTGACGATGTTCTTCGCCATATCGTTATGGCAGGTAATCAGATGCACCTTGGCCTGCATGCGCACGCCGGACAGCCCAACCGGGTTTTTGATGCCTTCCTGATAATCGATGGCATATTCCTGAGGGATCACGTGCAGGATACGGTGTTCGTCGCGCACGCGCACCGATTTGGCGGTGTGCACCACATTCTCCACGTCGTCCTGCGTCACTTCCTCTTCCGAGATCGGCACCATGCCGATTTCGTTCTGACAGCTGATGTGTTTGCCCGACAGCGCCAGGTACACCGAAGAGATCTGGCAGTCCGCCATCAGCTCGGCCTGATCGATGGCGCGCTGTACGCACTTCACCACCGATTCCAGGTCGTTTACGCCACCCTTATCCATACCGCGAGACGGGCAGCTGCCCACCCCGATAATGTTGACCATGCCATCGGGCAGAACTTCCCCTACCAACGCGGAGACTTTTGCAGTACCGATCTCCAGTCCAACTACCAGTTTTCTGTCCGTCGACTTGATCATTGTTGTTTTGCCTGTGCCTGATTCTGTTGCTGATTACTGTTTTGCTGACCGCCAAGCGCCTGCGGATCGACCAACACCGGAGCCCACCCTACCGAAGCGCCGGACTCGTAGCGCAGATCGACATAGCTGACACGCTTGCTCTCCGCCTGGCCCTGCTGCTGCAATACCGGGTAAAGCTCGATAAACCGCTGCAAACGCCCGTTGCGGTCATCGCGCCCCAGCTCAAGCCGGACATCGTTGTCCAGCGCCAGCTGCCAGGAATGGCGCGCGGTCATCGCCGCCATTTTCAGCGTATATTTGCTGGCCGCCAACGTGGCGCTCATCGCCCGATAGCCTTCCAGCACATCCTGCTCGCTCCCTTCCGGCCCGTAGAGCAGCGGCAACTTCTGCTTGCCCGCCCGCTCCGCCGGTACGCTGAACGCTTTGCCCTCGGCGTCCACCATGTGCAAATCGTTCCAGCGCGCCACCGGGACGTACTCCACCAGATGGATCTTCAGCTCATCCGGCCATTGTTTGCGCACGCTGGCCTGCTTGATCCACGGCAGACGTTCGATCTGCTGCTGGATGACGTCCACATCCTGCGTCATAAAGGTGCCGGGTGCGCCCAGCGCCAGGATCGCCTGACGAATATCATCGTTGGTGGTGTAATGGCGTTCGCCGGTCACCACCAGCCTTGAGAGCGGCAGGCGGCTGGCGTCTTTCATCCAGCCAAGCACCGCCCAACCGCTCCACACGACCGTTCCCAACACCATCAGCAGGAAAATCATTCCCGCCAACTGGGTTCCATTGCTGCGGCGCGGGCCGTTATCCACCTCGCGATCGCGCGCATTCAGGGCAGCTTGCGACATATCAGTCGGCCAACTCCAAAATTCTCGCCACCAACTGCGAGAAGCTTAATCCAAACTGGCGCGCCGCCATCGGCACCAGGCTATGACTAGTCATGCCCGGAGAGGTGTTCACCTCAAGCAGATAGAAGCGGCCATCGCTGTCTTGCATCACGTCGACGCGGCCCCAGCCGCTGCAGTCCAGACCGCGGTAGGCGCGCAGCGCCAACGCCGCCATCTCGGCTTCCTGCTCGGCGCTCAAACCGCTCGGGCAGAAGTACTGCGTGTCGTCCGAAATGTACTTGGCCTGGTAGTCGTAAAACACGCCGGCCGGCTGGATGCGGATTGACGGCAGAACCTGGTCGCCCAGCATCGCCACGGTGTATTCCGGGCCGCTCAACCACTTCTCCACCAGCACATCGTCGTCATGGCGGAAGGCTTCTTCCAGCGCCGCTGCCAACGCCGCGCTTTCGGTGACCTTGCTCATACCGACGCTGGAGCCTTCACGGCTCGGCTTGACGATCAGCGGCAAACCGAGATCCGCCACGCGCGCCAGCAGCGCCGCTTTTTCGGCGCCGAGGTACAGCTGGCGATTCAGCGCCACGTAAGGCGCTACCGGCAAGCCCATCGACTGCCACACCATCTTGGTGCGCCATTTGTCCATGGTCAGCGCCGAGGCCATCACGCCACTGCCGGTATAAGGCAGTTCGAGGAACTCCAGCAGCCCTTGCAGGGTGCCGTCCTCGCCGCCGCGCCCGTGCAGCGCGATAAATACTTTGGTGAATCCCTGCTCTTTCAACTGGGTCACCGGGAAATCGCGGGTGTCGACGCCGTGCGCATCGATACCGGCTTCGCGCAACCCGGCCAGCACCGCGGCGCCGGACTGCAGGGAAACTTCGCGTTCGGCGGAGGTGCCGCCCAGCAGAACTGCAACTTTATCAGCCATGGTGCTCCTCCTCTTTCTTCGGCGGCTGCAGCTTCAGCTCGGCCAGTTTACGGGCGATTTTGCCCACGTTGCCGGCGCCCTGCACCAGCACCAAGTCTTCATCCTGCAGCAGCTGCGCCAGGGTTTCCGGCACGCTATCGGCATCGGAAACCAGGATCGGATCCAGCTTGCCGCGGCTGCGGATGGTGCGGCACAGCGAACGGCTGTCCGCGCCCGGGATCGGCGCTTCGCCGGCGGCGTACACGTCGAGCATCAGCAGCACATCCACCTGCGACAGCACGTTGGCGAAATCGTCGTACAGATCGCGGGTGCGCGTATAACGGTGCGGCTGGAAGATCATCACCAAACGCTTGTCCGGCCAGCCGGCGCGCGCCGCTTTCAGCGTGGCGTCCACCTCGGTCGGATGGTGGCCGTAATCGTCCACCAGCATCGCGCTGCCCGCTTTGCCGTTGACCGGTTCCAGCGGGAACTCGCCGAGGAAATCGAAGCGGCGCCCGGTGCCCTGGAAGCCCGCCAGCGCGCGCAGGATATCTTCGTCGTCGATGCCTTCTTCGGTCGCTACCGCCACCGCCGCCGCTGCGTTCAACGCATTGTGGCGGCCCGGCGCGTTCAGCGTTACCGTCAGCAACGGCTTGTCCTGGCGGCTCAGGGTAAAGTGCCCCTGCGGCCCAATCTGCCGGTAGTCTTCGATGCGCACGTCGGCATCTTCACTGAAGCCGTAGGTGGTGATATGGCGCCCCACGCGCGGCAGCAGCTCGCGCACTACCGGATCGTCGATGCACATCACCGCACGGCCGTAGAACGGCAGGTTGTGCAAGAAATTGATAAACGTCTGTTTCAGGTTCTCAAAGTCGCCCTGGTAGGTGTCCATGTGGTCGGCTTCAATGTTGGTGACCACGGCCACCATCGGCTGCAGATGCAGGAACGACGCATCGCTCTCATCCGCTTCCGCGATCAGATAACGGCTGGATCCCAGTCGTGCGTGGGTGCCCGCCGCCTTCACCAGCCCGCCGTTGACGAAGGTCGGGTCCAGGCGGGCTTCGGCATAAATGCTCGAGACCATCGCCGTGGTGGTGGTTTTGCCGTGCGTGCCGGCAATAGCGATGCCGTGACGAAAACGCATCAGCTCCGCCAGCATTTCAGCGCGGCGGATCACCGGGATGCGCGCTTCACGAGCGGCGACGATCTCCGGGTTGTCGGCGGAGATGGCGGTAGAGACCACCACCACGCTCGCATCCAGCACGTTTTCCGGGCGGTGATTGAAATAAATCGTCGCTCCGAGCGCGCTCAACTGTTGGGTCACCGGATTCGGCGCCAGGTCGGAGCCGCTGATCTGATACCCTTCGTTTGCCAACACTTCGGCGATACCACCCATGCCGGCGCCACCGATGCCGACAAAGTGAATGTGCCGGACGCGACGCATCTCGGGCACGATAGTACGTAGTTTCGCCAGTTGTTGTGTATTCATCACTCTCTCTAATCCGGACCCGGTATCCCGGCCCTACATCACATTGCTTTATTCAGGTTCGGCGCACCGAACCCCTGCACTCGTTACTTGGCGAGCCGCACCAGCTCCGCCGCCACGCGCTCGGTGGCGTCCGGAATGGCGACCGCGCGCGCTTTCTCGGCCATGGCCAGCAGCGTCTTGCGATCCCAGCTCGCCAGCAGTTCGGCCACCACATCGGCGTTAAACTGCGGCTGTTCGATAATCTTCGCCGCGCCGGCTTCTTCCAGCGGACGCGCATTCCAGTACTGCTGACGGTCCTTGTGCATGAACGGCACGAAGATCGCCGGCAGCCCCGCCGCCGCGATTTCGCTGACGGTCAACGCGCCGGAGCGGCAGACCACCACGTCGGCCCAGGCGTAGGCGGCGGCCATGTCGTCGATGAACTCGGTCACCTTGTGCTGCGTCTGCCCTACCCTCTCGTAGTCGCGCAGCACCGTTTCCAGCGCGCCCTTGCCCACCTGATGCCAGAGCGTAATTCTATCGCCCAAACGCGCCGCGACTTCAGGAACTGTCTGATTCAGCACGCGCGCGCCCTGACTTCCGCCAATCACCAACACGCGGATCGGGCCTTCGCGCCCTTGCAACCGCTCCGCCGGCAGTGGCAGCGCCAACACGTCGGTACGCACCGGGTTGCCCACCACCTCGGCGTTCGGGAACGCGCCGGGGAAGGCCTGCATCACTTTGGCGGCGATGCGCGCCAGCCAGCGGTTGGTCAAACCGGCGATGCCGTTCTGCTCGTGCAGCACCACCGGGATGCCGCACTGCCAGGCCGCCAGGCCGCCGGGGCCGGAAACGTAACCCCCCATCCCCAGCACCACATCCGGCTGATAACTGCGCATGATGGCTTTCGCCTGCCGCACCGCCTGCCAGATGCGCAATGGCGCGGTCAGCTGGGCCTTCAGGCCCTTGCCGCGCAGGCCGGAGATGCGGATAAAATCAATCTCGATCCCGTGCTTCGGCACCAGATCGGCTTCCATTCGGTCTGCGGTTCCGAGCCAGCGCACCTGCCAGCCCTGCGCCATCAGATGATGCGCGACCGCCAGCCCCGGGAACACGTGCCCGCCGGTACCGCCTGCCATCACCATTAAACGCTTAGGTTTCCCGCTCATCCCTTACCTCTTCACAAACGCCTGAGCCTTGGTCAGGCGCGTTTCATAATCAATTCGCAGCAACAGCACGATCGCCGTCGACATAATCAGCAAGCTCGAGCCGCCGTAACTGATCAGCGGCAGCGTCAGACCTTTGGTCGGCAGCATGCCTGCGGCGGCGCCGACGTTAACCAGCGCCTGGAAGCTGAACCACACGCCGATCGCGCAGGCCAGGAAGCCGGAGAAGCGTTGGTCGATCTCCAGCGCGCGGCGCCCGATGGACATCGCGCGAAAAGCGACGAAGAATACCATTAACAGGGCTAAAACCACACCGATATAGCCCAGTTCTTCACCCAAAATGGAGAAGATGAAGTCGGTGTGCGCTTCCGGCAAATACTCCAGTTTCTGCACCGAGTTGCCGAGCCCCTGCCCCCAGAACTCACCGCGGCCGAATGCCATCAGCGACTGGGTCAGCTGGTAGCCGCTGCCGAACGGGTCGGCCCACGGGTTCCAGAACGAGGTCACGCGGCGCATACGGTACGGTTCCGCGATAATCAGCAGCACCACGGCGAACACGCCGGAGCCGATGATCGCCAGGAACTGCCACATTTTCGCGCCGGCCAGGAACAGCATCGCCAGCGTGGTGATGAACAGCACCACCACGGTGCCGAGATCCGGTTGCGCCAGCAGCAGCACCGCCAGCACCACCATCACGCCCATCGGCTTGCAGAAGCCCCAGAAGTTGCTGCGCACCTCTTCCACCTTGCGCACCAGATAGCTCGCCAGATAGCAGAACAGCGACAGCTTGGACAGCTCCGCCGGCTGAATACGCAGCGGGCCGAGCGCGATCCAGCGCGAGGCCCCGTTCACCGAGCTCCCCACCACCAGGACGATCAGCAGCATCACGATCGACATCAGCAGCATCACGTTGCTGTAGCGCTGCCAAACTTCCATCGGGATGCGCAGCGTCACCAGAGACAAGCCGAACGCCAGGCCAAGGTACAGCGCATCGCGTTTGGCGAACAGGAACGGATCGTCCGCCAGGCGTTGGCCGATCGGCATCGACGCCGAAGTCACCATCACGAAGCCGATGATCGCCAACCCGAAGGTCAGCCACAGCAGGGTGCGGTCGTACAGCACCATGTTGACCGCGTCGTTGTCACGCGCGCCGGTCACCCAGTCTTTCATCCGTTCTGTCAGCCCGAAGTTCGGCAAGCGTAGTTTCATCCGCCAAGCTCCTGCGCCAGGCGGGCGAACTCATCGCCGCGCACTTCAAAATTACGGAACTGATCGAGACTGGCGCAGGCCGGCGACAACAGCACCATATCGCCGGGCTGTACGCGGCCGGCGATGGTGCGCATCGCCTGCTCCATGGTCTCGGTCAGCGTCGCCACTTCCGGCCGCAGCTGCGCCAGCTGGGCGCCGTCGCGGCCAAAGCAATACAGACGCACGTTGTCGCCCTGCAGATAGCGCGCCAGCGGTGAGAAATCGGCGGATTTGCCGTCGCCGCCCAGCAGCAGATGCAGCGTGCCGTCCACCTGCAGGCCGTTCAGCGCCGCTTCGGTGCTGCCGACGTTGGTGGCTTTGGAATCGTTGATCCAACGAACGCCGTTGTTCTCCCAGGCCAGCTGGAAACGGTGCGCCAGGCCGGTAAAGGTGGTCAGCGCCTTCAGGCTGGAGGCACGCGGGATATTGACCGCATCCGCCAACGCCAGCGCCGCCAGGGCGTTGGTGTAATTGTGGCGGCCGGTCAGCTTCATCTCGCGCGTATTCAGCACCTTCTCACCGCGCACCCGCAGCCAGGTTTCGCCCTGCTGACGGTTCAGGTGATAGTCGCCCACGTCCGCCCCGAAGCTGACGCAGCGCTCGTCGGCGCCGCGCACCGGCATGGTCAGCGCATCGTCCGCGTTCACCACGCACACCGCGGCGTTTTCATACACGCGCAGCTTGGCGCCGCGATACTGCTGCAGGCCAAATGGATAACGATCCATATGATCTTCGGTCACGTTCAGGATGGTCGCCGCCGCCGCTCGCAGGCTATGCGTCGTTTCAAGCTGGAAGCTGGACAGTTCCAGCACGTACAGCTGACATTCCTGACGCAACAGGCTCAGCGCCGGCAGGCCGATATTGCCGCCCACGCCTACCGCCCAACCGGCGGCTTTCGCCATTTCGCCCACCAGGGTGGTGACGGTGCTCTTGCCGTTGGAGCCGGTGATCGCCACGATCGGCGCCTGCGCCTCGCGGCAGAACAGTTCGACGTCGCCGACGATTTCCACGCCGGCGTCCGCTGCGGCGCTCAATGCCGGGGTCGCCAACGCGACGCCCGGACTGGCGACGATCAGATCCGCCGCCAGCAGCCAGTCCTGATTCAAATCGCCCAAATGGCGCTCCACGCTTTCAGGCAGTTTGTCCAACCCTGGCGGCGCGATACGGGTATCCATCACGCGCGGCGTTACGCCGCGCGCCATGAAGAAATCGACACAGGACAGGCCGGTGAGGCCCAACCCGATGATGACGACTTTTCTACCCTGATAGTCTGCCATGATTAACGCACCTTCAGCGTTGCCAGGCCAATCAGCACCAGCATCAGCGAAATGATCCAGAAGCGCACGATCACGCGCGGTTCCGGCCAGCCTTTCAATTCATAGTGGTGGTGAATCGGCGCCATGCGGAAAATGCGTTGCCCGCGCAGCTTGAACGACCCCACCTGCAGGATCACCGACAGCGTCTCTACCACGAATACGCCGCCCATGATCACCAACAAGAACTCTTGGCGCAGCAGCACCGCGATAGTGCCCAGCGCGCCGCCCAGCGCCAGCGAACCGACGTCGCCCATAAATACCTGAGCCGGGTAGGTGTTGAACCACAGGAACCCAAGGCCGGCGCCGACGATGGCGGTGCAGACGATCACCAACTCACCGGCATGACGCAGATACGGAATATGCAGGTAGTTGGCGAAGTTCATGTTACCGGTCGCCCAGGCCACCAGCGCGAAACCGGCCGCCACGAATACCGTCGGCATAATCGCCAGGCCGTCCAGGCCGTCGGTCAGGTTGACCGCGTTGCTGGTGCCGACGATGACGAAATAGGCCAGCAGGATGTACAGCAGGCCCAGCTGCGGCATCACGTCCTTAAAGAACGGCACAACCAGCTCGGTGGCTGGCGTGTCTTTTCCTACGGCGTACATGGCGAATGCGACAATCAGCGCAATCACCGACTGCCAGAAATACTTCCAGCGGGCGATCAGCCCTTTGGTGTCCTTACGCACCACCTTGCGGTAGTCGTCGACGAAACCGACGATGCCGTAACCCACCAGCACAAACAGCACGCACCAGACATACGGGTTGGACGGGTAGGCCCACATCAGCACCGAAATGGTGATGGAGGTCAGGATCATGATGCCGCCCATGGTCGGCGTGCCGCGCTTGCTGAAGTGCGACTCGGGGCCGTCGTTGCGCACCACCTGCCCGAAGGACATTTCTTGCAGACGCTTGATCACCCGCGGGCCCATCCACAACGACAGGAACAGCGCGGTCAGCAGGCTGACAATGGCTCGGAACGTCAGATAAGAAAAGACGTTGAAGCCTGAGTAATACTTGACCAAATGCTCGGCCAGCCAAACTAACATGGTGCTTTCTCCTGTAACGCGCGTACTACCTGCTCCATTGCGGCACTACGTGAACCTTTGATTAACACGGTGATGACCGCATGTTCCGACAGTAATTCCGCCACGCGCGCGATCACTGCTGTCTTGTCCTGATAATGTTCGCCGTTGCCGGAAGCTTCGCTCAGCACGCGGCTCAACCCGCCGACGCTGATCACTTTGTCGACCCCGGCCAGACGGGCGGCTTCGCCCACCTGACGGTGGCACTCTTCCGCTTCTGCGCCCAGCTCAGCCATATCGCCGACCACCATCACGCGGTAGCCCGGCATCTCCGCCAGCACCTGCGCCGCCGCGGTCATCGACCCGACGTTGGCGTTGTAGCTGTCGTCCAGCAGCAGCTTACCTTCGGCCAGCGCCACCGGGAACAAACGCCCCGGCACCGCCTGCAATTGTTTTAACCCCTGACGCACCGCTTCCAGGGTGGCGCCTAGCGACATCGCCAGCGCCGTGGCCGCCAACGCGTTGGCCACGTTGTGGCGCCCCGGCAGCGGCAGCGCGATCTCGGCGGTGCCGAACGGGCTGTGCAGCGTGAACTGCGTGCCTGCGCCGTTCACCCGCACGTCGTCCGCGAAGAAGTCCACGCCTTCGGCGGCCTGTGGCGAGAAGCGCCAGACGGTTTTGCCGTCCAGCATGCTCTGCCAGTGCGGCCAGTCGTTGTTATCGGCGTTGATGATCGCCACGCCGTCGGCCGGCAGGCCGGTAAAGATTTCACCTTTCGCCTGGGCGACGCCGGCCAGCGAGCCGAAGCCTTCCAGGTGCGCGGCCGCCAGGTTGTTCACCAAAGCGGTCTGCGGACGCGTCAATGCGGTGGTGTAAGCAATTTCGCCAATGTGGTTAGCGCCCAGCTCTATCACGGCAAAATCATGCTGCGGCTCCAGACGCAACAGCGTCAGCGGCACGCCGATGTCGTTATTGAAGTTGCCGGCGGTATACAGCACTTCGCCGCATTCACGCAGAATGGCGGCGGTCATTTCTTTCACCGATGTCTTGCCCGAGGAACCGGTCAGCGCTACCACGCGCGCCGGCACCTGTTGACGCACCCAGGCGCCAAGCTGGCCCAGCGCCAAACGGGTGTCTTGCACCACCAGCTGCGGCGCGTCCACTGATAAGCGCTTACTGACCAGCAGCGCCCCGGCGCCTGCGGCTACGGCATCCGCCGCGAAGTCGTGCGCGTCGAAACGCTCGCCTTTCAGCGCCACAAACAGGCAACCGGCGGTCACCTTGCGGGTGTCTGTCGTCACCTCGACAATTTGGCAATCGGCGCCCACCAGTTCAGCGCTCAATACCTCAGCCAGTGTCTGAAGAGAGACAGGGATCATGCCAGCACCCCCAGCAGTCGGGCGACCGTCGTGCGGTCGGAGTAATCCAGGCGGCGGTTGCCCACCAGTTGATAATCTTCGTGGCCTTTGCCCGCCACCAGCACCACATCCTGCTCCTGCGCCTGCATGATGGCGCTGGTCACCGCTTCGGCGCGGCCGTGGATCACCAGCGCCTGCCCGGCGTCCAGCAATCCGGTCAGGATGTCGTTGATAATCGCGCGCGGCTCTTCGGTGCGCGGGTTGTCATCGGTGATCACCACGCGATCGGCGAACTGCTCGGCGATGCCGCCCATCAGCGGACGCTTGCCCTTGTCGCGATCGCCGCCGCAGCCGAACACACACCACAGCTGCCCCTGGCAGTGCAGACGCGCGGCTTCCAGCGCTTTCTCCAGCGCATCCGGCGTGTGGGCGTAATCCACCACTACCGTCGGTTTGCCCGGCGCGTTAAACACTTCCATGCGGCCGCAGACCGGCTGCAGACGGCTGCCGGTTTCCACCAGCGCCTCCAGCGGGTAGCCCAACGACAGCAGCGTCGCCAATGCCAACAGCAGGTTGCTGACGTTGAACGCGCCCATCAGGCGGCTTTCGATCTCGCCGTCGCCCCAGCTGGAGCTGAAACGAACAGTCGCGCCGTTGTCGTGATAGTCGACCGCCGTGGTTTTCAGCCAGCGGCCGTGGCAGCCCGGCTGCAGGTTGTCCTGCATCGTCACCGCTACCGCATCCGGCAATTTGCCGAGCCAGCGCTGACCGACTTCATCGTCGGCGTTGATGATCGCCTGCCCCACGTTGTGGGCGGCGAACAGCGACCATTTGGCCGCTTCGTAATTGGCCATATCACCGTGGTAATCCAGGTGATCGCGGCTCAGGTTGGTGAAGACCGCCGCAGCGAACGGCAGCGCCGCTACCCGGTGTTGCACCAAACCGTGGGAAGAAACTTCCATGGCGGCGAAGGTCGCGCCCTGTTCCGCCAACTCGTTTAATACGTGTTGAACATCCACCGCAGAACCGGTGGTATTCTCGGTCGGACACACCTGGCCCAGCAGGCCGTTGCCGACGGTGCCCATCACCGCGCTGGTTTCGCCCAGCAGTTGGCTCCACTGCGCCAGCAGCTGCGTGGTGGTGGTTTTGCCGTTGGTGCCGGTCACGCCGACCAGGCGCAAGCGCTCGCCCGGCTGATGGTAAAAACGCCCGGCCAGCGCGGAAAGGCGCTGGTTCAGTTGGCTCAGGTAGATCACCGGCACGCCGTGCATCTCAACGATGGCGCCGTCTTCGGCCTGACCGTCAGCCTCGGCGATCACAGCGGCGACGCCCTGCGCGATGGCCTGCGGAATATAGCGGCGCCCATCCGTTTGATGGCCGACCACGGCGACAAACAGATCCCCGGCAGCCGCCACACGGCTGTCTAATGTCATTTCCCGCAGCGCGCGCCCGGGTGCCGTCGGCACCCACGGGGCGAGTAAGTCGCGCAAATTACGATCTGCCACCTGAACCCTCTTTCTTGTTAATCACTAATTCGCTTTTGTCACCGGTGGGCAACGCGTCAGGCTCGACGTTCATGGTGCGCAATACGCCGCCCATGATGGCGCCGAACACCGGCGCGGAGATTGCGCCACCATAGTATTTCCCACCCTGCGGGTCGTTGATGACGACCACCAGGGCAAAACGGGGGTTACTTGCCGGCGCGACGCCGGCGGTATAAGCGATGTATCGGTTGACGTATTTGCCGTCCGGGCCCACTTTTTTCGCGGTACCGGTTTTGATGGCGATACGGTATCCCTTGATGGCGGCTTTTACGCCGCCGCCGCCCGGCAAGGCCACGCTTTCCATCATGTGCACCACGGTGCGCACCAGAGGTTCAGGGAAAACGCGCTCGCCGGCGACCGGAGGGTCAACCTTGGTGATCGACAATGGGCGATACACGCCCAGGCTGCCGATCGTTGCATAGACTCGCGCCAACTGTAACGGAGTTACCATCAGCCCGTAGCCGAAAGAGAAGGTGGCCCTCTCTATGTCAGACCACCGTTGTTTTTTTGGGTATATGCCACTGCTTTCTCCGACCAGCCCCAAATTGGTCGCTTTTCCCAGCCCAAAACGAGAGTAAGTATCTACTAACGCTGAGGACGGCATCGCTAACGCCAGCTTTGAAACACCGACGTTACTCGACTTCTGCAAGATCCCGGTCAATGACAGCTCCGAGTACCGCGCCACGTCTTTGATCTCGTGGCCCTGAATGCGATACGGGATGGTGTTCAGCACGCTGTTTTCTCTCACCACGCCGTTTTGCAGCGCGGTCATCACCACCATTGGCTTCACGGTTGAACCGGGTTCAAAAATATCGGTGATGGCGCGGTTACGCATGGTTTCTTTCGGCGTACCGGCCATGTTGTTCGGGTTGTAAGACGGGCTGTTGGCCATCGCCAGCACTTCGCCGGTGTTCACATCGATCAGCACCGCAGTGCCCGATTCGGCCTTGTTGAACGCCACCGCATTGTTCAGCTCGCGATACACCAGCGCCTGCAGGCGCTCATCGACGCTCAGCACCAGGTTGTGCGCCGCCTGGCTGTCGACGGAGGAGATGTCTTCGATCACCCGGCCGAAGCGGTCCTTGCGCACCGTTCTCTCGCCCGGTTGCCCGGTCAGCCAGCGGTCGAAGCTCTTCTCTACGCCTTCGATACCTTGCCCGTCGATGTTGGTCACGCCGATGATGTGCGACGTCACCTGCCCCGCCGGATAGTAACGGCGCGACTCCTGCCGCAGGTAGATCCCCGGCAGCTTGAGTTTGTGGATGTAGTCGCCGATCGCCGGGTTAACCTGGCGCGCCAGATAAACGAAGCGCCCTTTCGGGTTGGCGTTGATGCGGTTGGAGAGTTGGTCCAGCGGGATGTTCAGCGCATCGGAAAGCGCTTTCCAGCGGCTGTCCAGCGTGATGCCGCCGCGCTCGTTCAGCTCTTTCGGATCGGCCCACACCGCATTCACCGGCACGCTGACCGCCAACGGACGGCCGGCGCGATCGCTGATCATGCCGCGCGCGGTCGGCACTTCCTGCACGCGCAGCGAACGCATGTCGCCTTCTTTCACCAGACGATCGGGGTTGATGACCTGCAGGTACGCGACGCGCAACATCAGGCCAACCATCGCCAGCAAAATGCAGCCGCACAGCAACGCAAAACGCCAGCTGACAAAGCTGGCCTGATCTTCCTGGCGTCTCAACTTACCGGGGCGCGCTGCTTTCATGCGTTTCCTTTCTACTCCGTGTCATTATTCCGGTTAAACCATTCATTGTTTAACGATGATATTTTCCTGCGATGGATCAACGTGTTGCATCTGCAGTTTTTCTGTCGCGATACGTTCAACCCGGCTGTGATCGCCGAGGGCGTTCTCTTCTAAAATCAGGTTGCGCCACTCGATGTCCAGCGCATCGCGCTCCAGAACCAGCTGTTCGCGCTCGGCGGTCAGCAGGCGGGTGCGGTGCGCGGTAGTCACCACGAAAATCGCGGAGACCAGTGACGCAATCAGTAAAATCAGGGGGATCTTGGCGTTGCGCAGCAGATCGCCGCCAATGACCCCAACCAGACCGTGACGTTCGTTGCCGATCACGCGGGCATCCTCTCAGCAATACGCAGCACCGAGCTGCGCGCACGCGGGTTGTCCGCCACTTCCGCTTCCGACGGCATCATTTTGCCCAGCGCTTTCAGCGTCCGGCCGCCCATGCCGCGCAGCTGCTCTTCGGTCAACGGAATGCCGGCCGGCACCTGGGCGCCGCGGCTATGGTGACGCATAAAGCGTTTGACGATGCGGTCTTCCAGCGAGTGGAAGCTGATGATCGACAAACGGCCCTGCGGGGCCAGCACTTCCAGCGCGCCGTCGAGCGCACGCTCGATCTCTTCCAGCTCGCTGTTGATATAGATGCGGATCGCCTGGAAGCTGCGCGTCGCCGGGTGCTTGTGCTTTTCCCGGAACGGACTGGCATCGGCGATCAGATCCGCCAGCTCTTTGGTCCGCGTCATCGGCTCCACGCGGTTTCTTTCCACGATGGCGCGCGCGATGCGCTTGGCGAAACGCTCCTCGCCAAAGGTTTTCAGCACCCAGGCGATGTCGTCCGCTTCGGCCTTCATCAGCCATTCCGCGGCGGACAGGCCGGTGGACGGATCCATGCGCATGTCCAGCGGGCCGTCGCGCATAAAGGAGAACCCGCGCTCCGCGTCGTCAAGCTGCGGCGAGGAAACGCCCAGATCGAGCAGAACGCCGTCGATCTTGCCCACCAGCTCGCGCTCCCGCACATAGTGCGACAACTCGGAAAATGGGCCGTGTACGATGGTAAAACGAGGATCTTCAATAGATTTGGCGGCTGCAATCGCCTGAGGGTCACGGTCAATCGCCAGCAAGCGCCCTTCCGGCCCCAGCTGGGACAGAATCAGACGAGAATGGCCACCGCGACCAAAAGTACCGTCGATATATATGCCGTTGCTGCGGATGTTGAGGCCATTGACGGCTTCGTCCAGCAGGACGGTGGTGTGTTTATAGTTTTCCAACATGCTTATAGCGACAAGTCCTGTAGCCGCTCAGACAACGGTTCCTGAGCCGACTGTTCAGCGTCAATATCATCCTTGACTTGTTGATACCAGGTCTGTTCATCCCACAGTTCAAACTTGTTGAACTGACCGACCAGCATCACTTCTTTCGTGAGCCCGGCGTGTTGCCGCAGCGTACTGGCTAACAGCAAACGACCGGCACTATCCATCTGACACTCACTGGCATGCCCCAACAGCAGGCGCTGAACGCGGCGCTCGGCGGGATTCATGCTCGACAGACGTGATAATTTTTGTTCAATAATTTCCCATTCGGGCAAAGGATAAAGCAGCAGACAGGGCTGATGGAGGTCAATGGTACAGACCATTTGGCCTTGCGATTCCTCGTTGAGCAATTCCCGATATCGGGTAGGTACGGCGAGCCGCCCTTTGCTGTCGAGGTTGACCATCGTCGCTCCACGGAACATTCCTGAGCTACCCCTTAGTGACCGTTTTCACCACTTTACCCCACAAATTCCCACACAATGGAGTTTACGGAGGGTATGAAAACCTTGTCAAGCCAGAGCGCCAGCGCTTTGGCAATATTTCTCTGGTCATTTTGGGAGCTGACTCGCGAAAGAAACTCTGATTATTCGACGATTAAAAATTAACACCATGATAAACGGAGAGAATTTTCTAAGCGGAAAGAATCTGATTAAAAACCTGACGAACTGGCGATTAATTAACTCATTACTTCCTTCTGCAAGCCATGTCTCATTTTTCAGCTCGGCAATCTCAGGGCTGTAACCGCTGGCGAGCCGCGCCCGCCAAGGCTCAGCGCCAGGCGAACCGATCGAGGAATAAGGCCATAACTCCTTGAGTTAATAACGCTCAATCGTTATTCACCGTAAAACCGGGCGCTATTTTACTTCAATTTGCACCGCCGTGATGAGGCCGCGATAAAAATAAATGGCTCGGATATTACGAGCAGAAGTAATTTCGATTCAAATCAACTTGGTAAGATTATTCCCAAAATACCTGTTTACAATTATGGTTTCATTTTCTTACACCTTTATTTCCACAATTTTTGCCGGAAAAAATCCTCTTCAAAAACGAAAAATCGCAACCTTATGTTTTTAATCGATTTATTTAAAAACGCCGATTTTAATCTCTCCGCTCCATCCTACGCCCCTGTTCTGCGGGACAAAAAGCGAACAAATGTTAAAAATAAAAATATAAACCTAGTTAAAAAACACAATCCAGATTAGTACACTATAAAAAAGGCAAAAAACCAGCCTTAACATCCAAAAATTAATGATTTAACAGAATTTTAACCATAAGGGGTGACACATGCTTTCGCCCGCTACTCACTGGCGTAGCGCCGCTGCCGATACGTTCGCACTGGTGGTGTATTGCTTTATCGCCGGCATGGCGATAGAAGTGTTGATCTCAGGCATGAGCTTCCAGCAATCCCTCTCTTCACGCCTGTTGTCGATCCCGGTCAACATCCTGATCGCCTGGCCTTACGGCCGCTATCGCGATCTGTTTATCCGCACGGCGCGCCGCTGCCCGCGCGGCCAGTTCCTGCTGCGCAACCTCGCCGATCTGCTGGCCTACGTCAGCTTCCAGTCGCCGGTTTATGCCGCCATTCTATGGAGCGTAGGCGCCGACGGCCAACAAATGCTGGCGGCGGTAACCAGCAATGCGCTGGTCTCCATGGCGATGGGCGTGGTGTATGGCTATTTCCTGGAATACTGCCGGCGGCTGTTCCGGGTGGCGGACTACGTCTAAACCAGGAGCCCGCCAACGCGGGCCCCTGTCAGGCAAACTACTTGCGGCTCAGGCTGCCGCGGCGGAACAGATTGCGGCGAATGCGCGTCAGCCCCGGCTTGGGTTTACGCGGTTCGTCCAGGCTGGCCAGCACCAGCTCCAGCACGCGCTCGGCCACGTCGCGATGGCGCTGCGCTACCGCCAATACCGGGCACTCCAGGAAATCCAACAGTTCATGATCGCCGAAGGTGGCGATCGCCAGATCGGTCGGCAAGCGGCCGCGTTGCTTCAGCGTCACGTCCATCACGCCCTGCAATAAAGAGAATGACGTGGTAAACAGCGCCTGCGGCATCGGGTGCGTTTTCAGCCATTCGGCAAACAGCGCGCCGGCGGCTTCGCGTTCATAGCTGTTGGCGTACAGGTAATCGACGTGGCGAGGATCCTCTTGCCAGGCCTGACGGAAGCCCTGCTCACGCAGGAAGCTCACCGAAAGCTCCGGCAAGGCGCCCAGATACAGCACCGATTCAGCCGGGAAGGTGCGCAGCTCCTGCGCCAGCGCAAAGGCATCTTCCTGATCGGCGCCCACAACGCTGATGAAATGCTCGCGATCCAGCGCGCGGTCCAGCGCGATGATCGGCAGCGGATCGTTGGCCCAGCGTTGATAGAAAGGATGTTCCGGCGGCAAGGCGGTGGAGACGATAATGGCATCCACCTGACGCTGCAGCAGGTGCTCAATGCAGCGCATTTCGTTATCCGGCTGATCTTCGGAACAGGCGATCAGCAATTGATAACCCCGCTGGCGCGCCTGGCGCTCCAGGTAGTTGGCGATGCGGGTATAGCTGGTATTTTCCAGATCCGGGATCACCAGGCCGATAGAACGGGTGCGCCCGGCGCGCAGCCCCGCCGCGACGGCATTCGGGTGATAGTTATGCTCCCTGACCACGGCCATCACTTTCTCGACGGTTTTATCGCTGACACGATACTGCTTCGCCTTGCCGTTGATGACATAACTGGCCGTCGTGCGCGAAACGCCCGCGAGACGCGCGATTTCATCCAGTTTCACATTAACCCCTTAATGACGCTGAAAATAGAAGTGAAGGCTGTGCTCGGATTAACCATGACATCCCGTACGGTTATTCAATCCAGCCTCTGCGATCTAACAGCAGAAAACACTGCCTAGCAACCGCTTTTGCCGAAAGGTGCCAGCAATCGGGCAAAAAATACCGAAAAACAAAGGGCGCAGCCACGCCGCGCCCCGATTATTCGCCGCCAGACCGCGCTCAGCGCATGATTTTGTCGCCGCGCGACACGCCGACCACGCCGGAACGCGCCACTTCCACGATCTCCGCCACTTCACGCACCGCGCTCAGGAAGGCGTCGAGCTTGTCGCTGGTGCCGGCCAGCTGCACCGTATACAGCGTCGCCGTCACATCAACGATCTGGCCGCGGAAAATGTCGGCGCAGCGCTTCACCTCTTCACGGCCGTAGCCGCTGGCCTGCAGCTTCACCAGCATGATCTCGCGCTCGACGTGGGCGCCCTGCACCAGTTCGCTGACGCGCAGCACGTCCACCAGCTTGTGCAACTGCTTCTCAATCTGCTCCAGCACTTTCTCGTCGCCGACGGTCTGGATAGTCATGCGCGACAGCGTCGGATCATCGGTCGGCGCCACCGTCAGGCTCTCGATGTTGTAACCGCGCTGGGAGAACAACCCCACCACGCGCGACAGGGCGCCGGATTCGTTTTCCAGCAAGACAGATAAAATACGGCGCATGATCAGGTCCTCTCCGTTTTGCTAAGCCACATTTCGTCCATGCTTCCGCCGCGGATCTGCATCGGGTAGACATGTTCGGTTTCATCGACGGTCACGTCGACGAACACCAGCCGCTCTTTTTCCGCCAGCGCCTGCGCCAGCTTGCTTTCCAGCTCATCCGGCGTGCGGATGGCGATGCCGACATGGCCGTAAGCCTCGGCCAGCTTGACGAAGTCCGGCAGCGAATCCATGTAAGACTGCGAATGACGGCCGGAATAAATCATGTCCTGCCACTGCTTGACCATGCCCAGATAGCGGTTGTTGAGGTTCACCACCACCACCGGCAGGTTATATTGCAGCGCGGTGGACAGCTCCTGAATATTCATCTGAATGCTGCCGTCGCCGGTCACGCACACCACGGTTTCCTCCGGCAGCGCCAGCTTGACGCCCAATGCCGCCGGCAGGCCGAAGCCCATGGTGCCAAGGCCGCCGGAGTTGATCCAACGGCGCGGTTTGTCGAACGGATAATAGAGCGCGGCGAACATCTGGTGCTGCCCCACGTCGGAGGTCACATAGGCGTCGCCTTTGGTCAGGCGATGCAGGGTTTCAATCACCGCCTGCGGCTTGATGGTGCCGCTGTTTTTGTCGTAGCCCAGGCAGTCGCGGGCGCGCCACTGCTCGATAGACTGCCACCAATCGCGCAGCGCATCGTGATCCTGCGCCTTGTCATCCTGCGCCAACAGCTCCAGCATCTGCACCAGCACCTGTTTGGCATCGCCGACGATCGGGATATCGGCGTCCACCGTTTTGGAGATCGAGGTCGGATCGATATCGATGTGCAGCACGGTGGCGTCCGGGCAGTATTTGGCCAGATTGTTGGTAGTGCGATCGTCGAAACGCACGCCGACGGCGAAGATCACGTCGGCATGGTGCATGGTTTTATTGGCTTCATAGGTGCCGTGCATGCCGAGCATGCCGACACTCTGGCGATGGGTGCCGGGGAAAGCGCCCAGTCCCATCAGGCTGCTGGTCACCGGCAGGTTCAGCTGCTCCGCCAACGCCAGCAGTTCGGCTTCACAACCGGCGTTGATCGCGCCGCCGCCGACGTACATCACCGGCTTTTTGGCCGCCAGGATGGTTTGCAACGCGCGTTTGATCTGCCCGCGGTGGCCCTGCACCGTCGGGTTGTAGGAACGCATGCTCACGTCCTGCGGATAGGCATAAGGCATCCGCACCGCCGGGCCGACGATGTCTTTCGGCAGATCGATCACCACCGGGCCGGGGCGGCCGCTGGAAGCCAGGTAAAAGGCCTTCTTCAACACCGCCGGGATGTCTTCGGTACGTTTCACCAGGAAACTGTGTTTCACCACCGGCCGAGAAATCCCCACCATATCGCACTCCTGGAAGGCGTCGTAGCCGATCAGCGAGCTGGGCACCTGCCCCGACAGGACGACCATCGGGATCGAGTCCATATAGGCGGTGGCAATGCCGGTAATGGCATTGGTGGCACCGGGGCCGGAGGTCACCAGCACCACGCCCACTTCGCCGGTGGCGCGCGCGTAGCCGTCGGCCATGTGCACCGCCCCTTGCTCGTGGCGCACCAGAATATGATCGATCCCTCCGACCGTATGCAGGGCGTCGTAGATATCGAGCACCGCCCCGCCGGGGTAGCCGAATACATGTTTAACGCCCTGATCGATCAACGATCGGACGACCATCTCGGCTCCTGACAACATCTCCATGGGTTTGCCTCCAGGCTTGCTTATTCTTCTCTGGCGCCGGAACGTAGCGCCTGCTGCGGGGCAATGCCCCAAAGTTTTTATGGGTTGTCGCTATCGAATTAACATAACGTCAGAATTTGGGGCAGGCAAACGGCAAAATGGCTTAACGGTGGCAGGGTTATTGCCAAGCGGCTGGAGATCGCAGCTTTATAAAAACAATGCGCTAGCCTCAGGGTTGTCGGGCTAGGCATTGTTTCGAACAGGAGGGAAATTACAGAACTAAATCAGGTGATGGATATGCCGCTTTTTTCGCCGGGCACATGGCCCGGCGGCGGCGTCAGGCCTGTTCCTGGTACATCGAGTCGATTTCGCGCTGATAGCGCTGCAGGATCACTTTGCGGCGCAGCTTCAGCGTGGGCGTCAGCTCCCCCAACTCCATGGAAAAAGCCGCCGGCAGCAGCGTGAACTTCTTCACCTGCTCGAAACGCGCCAGCTCCTTTTGCATCTCGCGCAGGCGCTTTTCGAACATCGCGAGGATCTCGCCGTTGCGCAGTAGCTCCAGGCGATCCTGGTATTTCAGGTTGACTGACTTCGCGTACTCTTCCAGCGACTCAAAGCACGGCACGATCAGCGCGGAAACGAACTTGCGCGCATCGGCGATGATCGCCACCTGCTCGATAAAGCGGTCCTGCGCCAGCGTGCCTTCCAGCATCTGCGGCGCTATGTATTTGCCGCCGGAGGTTTTCATCAAATCTTTCAGGCGCTCGGTGATGAACAGATTGCCCTCTTCATCGATCGCCCCGGCGTCGCCGGTTTTCAGCCAGCCGTCGGCGGTAAAGGTCGCGGCGGTTTCCAACGGTTTGTTGAAATAGCCGCGCATCACGATCGGCCCGCGCACCTGAATTTCATTTTCTTCACCGATGCGCACCTCGACCTCCGGCAGCGGTTTACCGATAGAGCCGAAGCGGAAATGCCCCTCTTCCCAGCAGGACACGGTCGCACAGGTTTCGGTCATGCCGTAGCCGTACTTGATGTTGACGCCCATCGCCTGGAAAAACAGGATCACATTATCATCCAGCTTGGCGCCCGCCGCCGGCAAGAAACGCACCCGGCCACCGAGAATGCCGCGCAGCTTGCTCAATACCAGCTTGTCGGCCCAGCGGTGAGAGAGTTCGAACAGTTTGCCCAACGGTTTGCCGGCCCGCTCTTGCAGGAACTTGCGCTCCCCGCAGACGATCGCCCAGTGGAACAGCGCACGGCGCAGCCAAGGGGCACGCGCCACTTTTTCATGCACCGCGCTGAAAATCTTCTCGTAGAAACGCGGTACCGCGCACATTAACGTCGGCCGCACCTGCCCCATCGCTTCCCGTACCCAGTCGGTGTTCGGCAGGAAAACATTCTGCGCGCCGGAATGCATGACAAAGAAGCTCCAGGCACGCTCGAACACGTGCGACAGCGGCAGGAAACTGAGCGACACATCCTCTTCGCCGACCGTCAGTCTCTCATCATGCAGGTAGAGCTGCGCCGCCAGGTTGCGGTAGTCCAGCATTACCCCTTTCGGTTCGCCGGTAGTGCCCGAGGTATAGATCAGGGTAAAGAGATCCTGCAGGTCGCACTCTTCAATGCGCTGCCGACGTTGAGCGATAAAAGCCGCCGGATCGGCAGCGCGCTCGAAGGCGCTCAGGTGTTGTGCGATCTCGCAGCCGCGCAGATCGGCGCCCTCGTCGAACACGATGATATGACTCAGCTGTGGGCAGACGCCACGCAGTGCGATGGCGGCATCCAGCTGCGCCTGCTCGCCGACGAACAGGATGCGAATGTCAGCGTCGTTGATGACGAAGGCCGCCTGCGCCGGCGTATTGGTGGAATAGAGCGGTACGCTGACGCCACGCAGGTGCAGGATCGCGAGATCGGTCAACGACCAGGCCACCGTGTTATTGGCGAAGATACCGATACGTTCTTGCACTTCGGCGCCCAGCGCCAGCAGCCCGGCAGCAATGCGATCAATGCGGGCAGCCGCCGCTCCCCAGGTCAGTTGAAACTCGCCGTTGGGCGACCATTGGCGAAATGCTGTGCGATCGGCTCGGTGGGTGATTTGATGCTGTATACGATGGATCAAATGGTATTGCAGCAGATTAGTGATCATAGTGCTCTAAGCCTGAAATGAATCATACAGTTAAGCCTGAACGATGCCTTGCGGCCCTCATCTCAGCTTACACGTGTTTACTTTTTTCCGCGCAGTCTACCTACTCTCGGGCAGGGGGAAAAGCGATTTCAGCGTAGAAGTGTGAGCCAAAACTCAGGCCGGCTTTCGCGCTTTCATGGGTTGGACAAAACGGGAAGGAAAAGGTTTGATGGCGGCCATAAAACGCGGCCCGTTCGGGCCGCCACATCGAGTTAGTTTAAAATTCCAGCTGGAAAGTAAAAATCAGAATATTAATTTATATTAATTGTTTTCGCTAAATGAACAAATTTATCCTGAGAATAAGTTATTCTATCGCCGCAAAACCAAGAAACATCTTAATAAAAACGCAGATAGTTCTTAGTTTTTTTCATGAGAAAAAAACGCTCAATTGAATATTATCTTTATATGGCTCCCATCTTTATCGCTTTACTTTGGGTTACCCGCCTCAATCAGGACAGATTTCATCCACTGGTGGCCTTTATCCCGCTCTGAGGATTCATGCCAGGAGAGGTAGCAGGTGGCTTTATTATCGTTGCCACATAAAGCAACCGCCTTTATTTTCAACGCCTCCGTCTGCTGTCGCACCAACCAGGCGGGCGCAATCGCTACCATTTCCGTTTGCGACACCATATTCAACACGCTGTAAAGATCCGTGCACTGCTGCGTCACGACACGCAGCATCGGCTCGTCTAAATAAAAAGGTTTACTGAACGATCCAAAACTTTCCAGGGAAACCGCAGCATGCTGCTCGGCCAGCATGTGTTCCGGCGTCACCTCCTCGCCTATTCTCGGGTGCGCCTGCGCAACCGCCAGCACTAATTCGTCGTCGAACATCGCCAAGCTGCGAAACTCCGCCGACTCGAAACGGCTGTAGCCGATGACAAACTCCACGTCCTGGTAACGCAGTTGACGTTCAATATTATTGTTAATGTATGACTTTATTTGCAGGTTAAGCTGCGGCGCTATCTGTTTGACGTGATTGATTATCCCGGCGCCCAGACGCAAATCGAGCGGGCTGCACAGCGACAGGGAGAACGCTCGCGTGCTGGTCAGCGGCTCAAACTCAGATCCCGGCAACTCATTCTGCACCAGCTGCAGCGCTTGCCGCACCGGCCCGAACAGCTGCCTGGCCCGCATGGTGGGCTGGATCCCGCGGCCACAGCGCACGAACAGTTCGTCGTTGAACATCACCTTCAGGCGCGCTACCGCGTTGCTCACCGCCGGCTGCGACATCCCTAACGAATTAGCGGCTCGCGTAATATTTTGCATTTGCATCACGGCGTCAAACACCGTCAGTAAATTAAGATCGACGCTGCGCAAATGGATGTCCGCCGGCTCTTTGACCATGGCGATTTCTGAATCATATTCAGCCATATTTCACTCCACTAAATCCTGTGTAAATAATCTAATCCTTATGCTCGACAAACAATGAAACGCCGCATTGTCTTATCTTTGCACGACAAATCCTGCCATTACCGTCATCAATCGATAAAAAACCTCGTGTTATCGACACGATATAAGTCGTATATGGAATACATGTCAGCAGCTTTCCCCGTCAGCGAGAAGAATGCCACCTGGGTAGTACTAATAATTAGGTATCAACAATGATTAATACAATTGAACAACGTCGCCGCACTGTATGAGACAAACTATAAAAACACATCATAAGCAATCAAACCATCTAAAAACACCGCTCACTTTGTGTAAAAACGCATTATTTTGTTATATTATGACTAAAACAATCAATTATTCATATGAGTTCAATTTAAACCATTTGTATTGGAAATGTTATTTTATTGCTCCCCGTGATTAATCCCTCTTGCTTTTTTCATCACAAATCTTAACGCAACGAAATCCAGAAGCAATTAGCGCAGTATATATTCGATTCGTTTATGCTAAGCAGCACGCAAACTGGCCCCATTTTTTTCTCTAAGGCGTCGTTTTTTTGCCGAATGATCCTCTGTTTAGCTAATGGGCTGATGCATTGTCCCCGCATTCAATCAGGTGTTGACATCGCCAGGCCAATCACGTATCAAATTAGGCAGACACCCAATTTAAGAGAAGCTGAACCCTTATGATCCGTACTCACCGTCTACTAGGCCTACTACTCAACGCATCTTGTTTGCGCGGTATGCCTGTGGACGACGTTCGGAGCTGACTCAGCCGATCACCCATAAGAAACCCGCGCTACTGCGCGGGTTTTTTTTTGCCCGCTTAGCGTGAAATCAACACGATAAGGAATGCACCGATGAGCCAACAAGTCATTATTTTCGATACCACGCTGCGTGATGGCGAGCAGGCGCTGCAGGCCAGCCTGAGCGTAAAAGAGAAGATTCAGATTGCGCTGGCGCTGGAAAGAATGGGCGTTGACGTGATGGAAGTCGGCTTCCCGGTCTCTTCGCCGGGCGACTTCGAGTCGGTGCAAACCATCGCGCGCCAGATCAAGAACAGCCGCGTCTGTGGCCTGGCCCGCTGCGTGGACAAAGACATCGACGTGGCCGCCGAAGCGCTGCGCGTCGCCGAAGCGTTCCGCATCCACGTATTCCTGGCCACCTCAACCCTGCACATCGAATCGAAGCTGAAGCGCTCGTTCGACGAAGTGCTGGAGATGGCGGTGCGCTCGGTAAAACGCGCCCGCAACTACACCGACGACGTGGAGTTCTCCTGTGAAGACGCCGGCCGCACGCCGATCGACAACCTGTGTCGCGTGGTTGAAGCCGCCATCAACGCCGGCGCCACCACCATCAATATCCCGGATACCGTCGGCTACACCACCCCGAACCAGTTCGGCGGCATCATCACTACCCTGTATGACCGCGTGCCGAACATCGACAAAGCCATCATCTCCGTGCACTGCCACGACGATTTGGGCATGGCGGTCGGCAACTCCATCGCCGCAGTGCAGGCCGGTGCCCGCCAGGTGGAAGGCACCCTGAACGGCATTGGTGAACGCGCCGGCAACTGTTCGCTGGAAGAAGTGATCATGGCGATTAAAGTGCGCCAGGACATCATGAATGTGCACACCAACATCAACCACCAGGAAATCTTCCGCACCAGCCAGATCGTCAGCCAGCTGTGCAACATGCCGATCCCGGCCAACAAGGCGATCGTCGGCTCCAACGCCTTCGCCCACTCCTCCGGCATTCACCAGGACGGCGTGCTGAAGAACCGCGAAAACTACGAAATCATGACCCCGCAGTCGATCGGCCTGAAGGACGTGCAGTTAAACCTGACCTCCCGCTCCGGCCGCGCGGCGGTGAAACACCGCATGGAAGAGATGGGCTACCAGGAGCAGGATTACAACCTGGATACCCTGTACGCCGCCTTCCTGAAGCTGGCCGACAAAAAGGGCCAGGTGTTCGACTACGATCTGGAGGCCTTGGCCTTCATCAACAAACAACAGGAAGAGCCTGAGCACTTCAGCCTGGGTTACTTCAGCGTACAGTCCGGCAGCAGCATCATGGCCACCGCCTCGGTGAAACTGATCTGCGGCGGCGAAGAGAAAGCCGAAGCCGCCACCGGCAACGGCCCGGTCGATGCGGTTTATCAGGCGATCAATCGCATCACCGACTACCCGATCGAGCTGGTGAAGTACCAGTTGACCGCCAAGGGCCATGGCCGCGACGCGCTGGGCCAGGTGGATATCGTGGTCTCTTACAACGGCCGCCGCTTCCACGGCGTGGGGCTGGCGACCGACATCGTCGAATCCTCCGCCAAGGCGATGGTGCACGTGTTGAACAATATTTGGCGCTCACAGCAGGTAGAAAAAGAAAAGCAGCGCCTGCAGCAAAACAAACATCAAAATAATCAGGAAACGGTGTGAACATGACGAAGACTTATCACATTGCCGTCTTGCCCGGAGACGGCATCGGCCCGGAAGTAATGGCTCAGGCGCGCAAAGTGTTGGACGCGGTGCGTCAACGCTTTGACATTCGCATCACCACCGCCGAGTACGACGTCGGCGGCATCGCCATCGATCGCCACGGCAGCCCGTTGCCGGCGGCGACCGTCGCCGGCTGCGAGCAGGCCGACGCCATCCTGTTCGGCTCGGTAGGCGGCCCGAAATGGGAACATCTGCCGCCGGCCGAGCAGCCGGAACGCGGCGCGCTGTTGCCGCTGCGCAAACACTTCAAATTGTTCAGCAACCTGCGCCCGGCGCGCCTGTATCAAGGGCTGGAGGCGTTCTGCCCGCTGCGCGCCGACATCGCCGCCCGCGGCTTCGACATTCTGTGCGTACGCGAATTGACCGGCGGCATCTACTTCGGCCAGCCGAAGGGCCGTGAAGGCCAGGGCATGCAGGAGCGCGCCTTCGACACCGAGGTGTACCACCGTTTCGAGATTGAGCGCATCGCGCGCATCGCCTTCGAATCCGCCCGCAAGCGCCGCCACAAGGTGACGTCGATCGACAAGGCCAACGTGCTGCAAAGCTCCATTCTGTGGCGTGAAGTGGTCAATCAGGTCGCCAGGGATTACCCGGACGTGTCGCTGTCGCACATGTATATCGACAACGCCACCATGCAGTTGATCAAGGATCCGTCCCAGTTCGACGTGCTGCTGTGCTCCAATCTGTTCGGCGACATCCTGTCCGACGAGTGCGCGATGATCACCGGTTCGATGGGCATGCTGCCGTCCGCCAGCCTGAATGAGCAAGGCTTCGGCCTGTACGAACCGGCGGGCGGTTCCGCGCCGGATATTGCCGGCAAAGGCATCGCCAACCCGATTGCGCAGATCCTGTCCGCCACTCTGCTGCTGCGTTACAGCCTGGGCGCCGATGAAGCGGCCGACGCCGTGGAGCGCGCCATCAACCAGGCGTTGGAACAGGGCTACCGCACCGCCGATCTGGCCGGTGACGGCAAAGCCGTCAGCACCGATGAAATGGGCGATATCATCGCCCGCTTTGTAGCTCAGGGGGCATAACATGGCCAAGACCTTATACCAGAAGCTGTACGACGCTCACGTGGTGCACGAAGCACCGAACGAAACGCCGTTGCTGTATATCGACCGTCACCTGGTGCACGAAGTCACGTCGCCGCAGGCGTTCGACGGCCTGCGCGCCATGGGCCGCAAGGTGCGCCAACCCGGCAAAACCTTCGCCACCATGGATCACAACGTGTCGACCCAGACCAAAGACATCAACGCCAGCGGCGAAATGGCGCGCATCCAGATGCAGGAGCTGATCAAGAACTGCGCGGAATTCGGCGTTTCGCTGTATGACCTGAACCACCCGTTCCAGGGCATCGTGCACGTGATTGGGCCTGAGCAAGGCATGACGCTGCCGGGCATGACCATCGTCTGCGGCGACTCGCACACCGCCACCCACGGCGCTTTCGGCTCGTTGGCGTTCGGCATCGGCACCTCCGAAGTGGAACACGTGCTGGCGACCCAGACCCTGAAACAGGGCCGCGCCAAGACCATGAAGATTGAAGTCACCGGCGACGCCGCCGAGGGCATTACCGCCAAAGACATCGTGCTGGCGGTGATCGGCAAAACCGGCAGCGCAGGCGGCACCGGCCACGTGGTGGAATTCTGCGGCAAGGCGATCGAAGCGTTGAGCATGGAAGGGCGCATGACCCTGTGCAACATGGCGATCGAGATGGGCGCCAAAGCCGGGTTGGTGGCGCCGGACGACACCACCTTCGCCTACCTGAAGGGGCGTCAGTTCGCGCCAACCGGCGAAAACTGGGAGCAGGCGGTCGCTTACTGGCGCACGCTGAAGTCCGACGCCGACGCCCAGTTCGATACCGTAGTGACGCTGCACGCCGAAGAGATCGCGCCGCAGGTCACCTGGGGCACCAATCCCGGCCAGGTGATCGCCGTCAATCAGGCGATCCCGGCGCCGGAATCGTTCAGCGATCCGGTTGAGCGCGCTTCCGCCGAGAAAGCGTTGGCCTACATGGATTTGAAACCGGGCATCAAATTGACCGAGGTGCCGATCGACAAAGTGTTCATCGGCTCCTGCACCAACTCACGCATCGAAGATCTGCGCGCGGCGGCGGCTATCGCCAAGGGGCGCAAGGTCGCCAGCGGCGTGCAGGCCATCGTGGTGCCAGGCTCCGGCCCGGTGAAGGCCCAGGCGGAAGCCGAAGGGTTGGACAAAATCTTTATTGAAGCCGGCTTCGAATGGCGCTTGCCGGGTTGCTCGATGTGCCTGGCGATGAACAACGACCGTCTGAATCCGGGCGAGCGCTGCGCGTCCACCAGCAACCGTAACTTCGAAGGGCGCCAGGGCCGCGGTGGGCGCACCCACCTGGTCAGCCCGGCAATGGCCGCCGCGGCCGCCGTCGCCGGTCACTTCGCTGACATCCGTGATATTCACTAAGGGGCTAACGTGGCTAAATTTACTCAACATACCGGCTTAGTGGTGCCTTTGGATGCGGCCAACGTCGACACCGACGCCATTATTCCCAAGCAGTTTTTACAGAAGGTGACCCGCACCGGTTTCGGCCAGCACCTGTTCAACGACTGGCGCTTCCTCGACGACGCCGGCCAGCAGCCGAACCCGGCGTTCGTGCTGAACAAACCGCGCTATAAAGGCGCCAGCATCCTGTTGGCGCGCGAAAACTTCGGCTGCGGCTCTTCGCGCGAACACGCCCCCTGGGCGCTGACCGACTACGGGTTCAAAGTGGTGATTGCGCCGAGCTTTGCCGATATCTTCTATGGCAACTCGTTCAACAACCAGCTGTTGCCGGTGACGCTGAGCGAGCAGCAGGTGGATGAGCTGTTCAAACTGGTTGACGCCAACGAGGGCATGGAGTTCGTGGTGGATCTGGAGAACCAGACGGTCAACGCCGGCGGCAAAAGCTATCCGTTCGAAATAGACAGCTTCCGCCGCCACTGCATGATCAACGGGCTGGACAGCATCGGCCTGACGCTGCAGCACGAAGCGGACATCTCCCGCTACGAAGCGCAGCAGCCGGCGTTTCTGAATTAATCCCCTTCACCCGCCGCCCGGCGGGTGAATTTTTTCCTCACCAGTAGCCCAGCAGCTTCCACCATGCACCGCCGATCACTATCCAGATCAGCAGGTTAACCACGCTCATCACCCATCCCGCTTTCCACCACTCCCCCAGCGTCACGTAGCCGGAGCCAAAGATGATCGGCGCGGTGCCAGTGCCGTAATGCGTCAGCGACATCATTAGCGAGGAAGAAAACGCCAGGATCAGGCCCAGCAGTGCCGGTGGCGCGCCAAGCGCGATGCCGGCAGCGAAGAAGGCGGCGAACATCGCCGTCACGTGCGCGGTGGTGCTGGCGAAGAAATAGTGTGAATACAAATAGATGAGTGTCAGCAAGATCGTGCCGCCCACCCAGCTCATGCCCATACGGTCGATGCCGTTGCCGACGGTTTGCGACAGCCAGCCGATCAGCCCCAGCTTGCCGAGGAAGCTGGCCATCATCACCAGCGCCGAGAACCACACCACGGTGTCCCAGGCCCCTTTATGCTTCAGCACATCCTCCCAGCTCAGCACGCCGGTGGCCAGCAGCACCGCCAGGCCTATCAGCGCCGCGGTGGTAGGATTGACCACCAGCGCCGGGCCGAAGATCATCGCCGGAATGCCGGCCCACAGCACCAGCAGCAGCGCAAATACCCCGAGAGTAATTTTCTCCGGCAGCGTCACCGGCCCCAGCGCCTGCAGCTTTTCGCGGGCGAAACGCGGCGCATCCGGCGTGCTTTTCACCTCCGGGGGGTACAGCAGATAAATCACCAGCGGCATCACGATCAGCGAGCACAGCCCTGGCACCAGGGCGGCGACCGCCCACATCGACCAGGACAGCTCGAAGCTGCCGTGGGTGCCTTTGGCGATCAGGCTAACGATCAGCGGGTTAGGCGCGGTGGCGGTGATAAACATCGCCGAGGTGACCGGGTTGATGTTGTAGTTCACCAGCGACAGGTAGCGGCCAATCTTGCCGGAGGTATTGAGCTCGGGTTTGGAGCCGAAGCTGTCGGCGATCGACTTCATGATCGGGTGAATGATGCCGCCGCCGCGCGCGGTATTGCTCGGCGTCACCGGCGCCAGCGTGGTTTCCGCCAACGTCAATGCGTAGGCGATGCCGAGCGTTTTTTTACCGAACAGCGAGATAAAGTAGTAGCCGATGCGCGCGCCCAGCCCGGTTTTGTTCAGGCTGAGGGAGATCATGATAGAAAAGCCGATCAGCCAGATCAGCTGGTTGGAAAAGCCGCTGAGCGCGTCGTCCAGCGCGGCGCCCGGCTTGCCGGGGTTGGTGACGCCGGTCACCGCCACCAGAGCGATGGCGATCACCGAGACCGCGCCGATCGGCATCGCCTTGCCGATGATGGCGATGATGGTGCCGATAAACAGCGCCAGCAGCTGCCAGGCGTTGGGCGCAACGCCCTCCGGCACGGGAATGAGGAACCAGATAATCAGCGTGGCGCCAAGGGCGCACAGGGAAGGAAGCGGTTTGAGCGGTGTGAGTTTATCCATAACGTTCCCACTGTTCTAAACGACAGGGCGGCATCTCAATAGCGAGACGGGCGTGGGCGCAACGATCGCGCGCCATATGCTTTCAGCTTGAGCGCCCGGCTTAGCCTTCTCAATGACTTGCATCAAGAATGCCGTCGTTTAACCTCACACTTCACGCACTTTGGCGCTCATCCCGAGCGCCGCCAGCGCCAGCAGCGCCGCCATCCAATACACCGAACCATGACCGAAATTCTCCACCAGCGCGCCCTGCAGCACCCCGGCCAGGATCACCCCGGTAGAGATGCTGTTGGTGAACAGCGTGGTGGCGGCGCCCGGCCGGCCCGGCATCAAATCCTGAAAATAGAGCATGCCGATACCGGCGACGATGCCGATAAACACCGCGTTGAGCAGTTGCAGCGCGATCAGGGCCGGCTTGGTCGCCAACACCGTCAGCCCGAGATAAAACAGCACGCCCGCCGCCACCGCCAGCAGCATCATGTTGCGCTTGCCGAAGCGTTTGACGTAATAACCGGCCAGCAGCATTGCCGGGATTTCCAACCCGGCGGCGGTGCCCATCAGCACCCCGGCCAGCCCTTCCGGCAGCCCGAGATCGGCGGTGATATACAGCGGCATATCAATGATATACAAGGTATTGCAGGTCCACATCAGCATCGAAGCGATGAACAGCAGCCGCACGTCGCGATTGCGCCAGGCACTGGCGGGCGCGATCGGCGCAGACATCCCGCCCTGCAGCTCCTTATTCTCCGCCGCACGCGGCACCGAAGGCAGCATAAACCCTACCAGCAGTACGCAAACCGCGAAGGTGGCGGCGGCGATCAGGAACATCACGGTGAACCCATAGTTCAGCGCCAGCGCAAACGACAGCGGCGGGCCGATCACCCACGCCAGCGAAAGCTGGGCGCGCATCACCGAGCTGAACATCACCACCTCACGCGCCTCGCTGTCGGCATATTCCCGCGCCAACGCGAAAATCTGCGGCATGGCGGTGTTGGCAACGGCGGACATCAGCACCCCGGCGGTGATCAGCGTCAGATAGTCGCGGTTAAAGGCGAACAGCAGGCAGTTGCCGACCGCCATCAGGCAGCACAGCAGGATCAACCGGCGCCGATCGCCGCGGGTGTCGGAGCGCTTGGCCAGCAGAAAACTGACCACGATGCCGGCCACGGCGTTGGCGGTGTAAAACAGCCCTACCCACAGCGGCCGCACTTTGACCTCGGTGGTCAGAAACAGACTGAGCGTCGGCGTCAGCAACGCGCCGGCGATGCCGGAGAGAAAAGCGATCAGCAGGAATGCGGCAAAGATGGGGTTAATGCGCAGTGACAACCGGCTCAGGCGTTGCATATCGTCTTCCCTGACCTCAAAGCAGAAGAAAGAACCTTAAGCCACGGCGAGAAAAATGCAAGCGCATCGCCATGACCGCGCATAAAAAAACCAGTGGGTCACCCCACTGGCTGGTGAAACAGCACCATTACTCAGAAACTTGTTGCCGCAGCCCCTACAGGTGCTCGCGATACTGCTTATCGGTCATCTCTTTAATGTCCCATTGCGTCAGGTGCGCCAGCATCGCCAGCCGCGCCTGTTCGGGCACCACGCTCAGCCAGTCGGCTCGCTGGCGGCGCACCGCGCTGAAATAGCGCTGATAGAACTGCCTGGATAAGAAAGCTTTCATGATTACGCCCTCCCCTTTCATTGATGAAAATTATCGGCGTAATATAGGGAAAGAAAAATTGACGAGTTGAAGCGGGAGCGTTCCTCTTTTATGTCCACGTCCAGATTGCAGCAGCAGTTCATCCGCCTGTGGCAGCGCTGCCACGGTGAAACCACCGACACCACGCTGCAGGATCTGGCGGAGGTGCTCAGCTGCTCGCGGCGCCACGTGCGCTCCCTGCTGAGCGCCATGCAGCGGGAAGGCTGGCTCACCTGGCAGGCGGAGTCGGGGCGCGGCAAGCGTTCGCGGCTAACCTTCCACTACACCGGCCTGGCGCTGCAGCAACAGCGGGCCGAGGAGCTGCTGGAACAGGATCGCATCGATCAGCTGGTGCAACTGGTGGGCGACAAAAACGTGGTGCGCCAGATGCTGCTGTCACAGCTGGGGCGTAGCTTCCGCCAGGGGAAACACATCCTGCGGGTGCTCTACTACCGGCAGTTGTACAACCTGCTGCCCGGCTCGGCGCTGCGGCGTTCGGAAACCCATCTGGCGCGCCAGATCTTCAACGGTCTGACGCGCATAAATGAGGAAAACGGGGAACTGGAGTCCGATCTGTCTCACCATTGGCAGGCGTTGACGCCACTGCACTGGCGATTTTACCTGCGCCCGGCGATCCATTTTCATCACGGCCGCGAGCTGGAGATGGCGGACGTCATTACTTCTCTTTCGCGTCTGACCTCGCAACCGCTGTTCTCGCATATCGAGAGCGTCACCTCGCCGACGCCATTCGTGATTGACGTGCATCTGCGCAGCCCCGACCACTGGCTGCCCTGGCTGCTGGGCAGCGTGCACGCCATGATCCTGCCGCGCGAATGGCGCGAACTGCCGGATTTCGCCCGCCATCCGATCGGCACCGGCCCCTATCGCGTAGTGCGCAATCTCCCCAGCCAGATGAAGATCCACGCCTTCGACGACTATTTCGGCTACCGGGCGCTTATTGATGAGGTCAATATCTGGGTGCTGCCGGAGTTCTCCGAAGAACTGGTGCATTCCGGCGTACAGCTGCAGGGCGATGAAACCGGCAACAACGAACTGGAAAGCCGGCTGGAAGAGGGCTGCTATTTCCTGCTGTTCGACCAGCGCTCCCCGCTGGCCGCCGATCCCGCCATTCGCAGCTGGCTGTGCGAATTGATCAATCCCATTTCGCTGCTGAGCCACGCCGGGCCGCTCTACCAACGCTACTGGTCGCCGGCGTACGGCCTGCTGCCCCGTTGGCACCACAACCGCGCGCTGGCGCAGCAGCCCAAACCGGCGGGGCTGACCGAACTGACGATGACCCACTTCAATGAGCATTCGGAGTTTCACGCCATCCGTCAGGCGATCGAGCCGCTGCTGGCGCAGCACGGCATCCGCCTGATCGTGCAAAGCGTGGATTACGCCACCTGGCACCAGGGCGACGCACGCAGCGATCTGTGGCTTGGCAGCGCCAACTTCTATCTGCCGCTGGAGTTTTCGCTGTTCGCCACGCTGTACGAACTGCCACTGATGCAGCATTGCATGAACGAAGATCTGGCGCAGGACGCGGCGCTGTGGCGCGCCAACCGTCTGCCGCTGGCGGAGTTCTGCCAGCGTCTGGTCAGCAACCACCAGCTGCATCCGCTGTTCCACCACTGGCTGCAGCTGCACGGCCAGCGCAGCATGCGCGGCGTGCGGATGAACACCCTCGGCTGGTTCGACTTCAAGTCCGCCTGGTTTGCCCCGCCGGAGACATAAGCGCCTTTCGCCCAAGTCGGTTAATCTTTACAATAGCGCCGTCTCAACGGGGTGCGGAGAACCGGGCCGCGTAATAAGCCTGATTTTCCGCTGAGAGCACACCCGTCGAACCTGATCCGGTCAATACCGGCGGAGGGATTTGAGCCCAGCGAACCGGCGACGCCGCCTCGCCCCCTCAGATGCCCTTGCCCCCTTATTTTTCAGGAGTGCAACGTGGTCAAAAAATATCTGCCCTGCTTATTGCTGCTGTGCGCCGCGCCGGCGTTCGCCAAGCCGACGCTGACGGTTTACACCTACGATTCCTTCGCCGCCGACTGGGGCCCAGGCCCGGCGGTGAAAAAAGCCTTCGAGGCCGAATGCGACTGTGAACTGAAGTTCGTGGCGCTGGAAGACGGCGTTTCGCTGCTGAACCGCCTGCGCATGGAGGGCAAGAACAGCGCCGCCGATGTGGTGCTGGGGCTGGACAACAACCTGTTGCAGGCGGCGCAGCAAACCGGCCTGTTCGCGCCGAGCGGCGTCGATACCGCCAGGCTGACGGTGCCGGGCGGCTGGCAGGACGCGACCTTCGTGCCTTACGACTACGGGTACTTCGCCTTCGTCTACAACAAAGAAAAACTGAAGAACCCGCCGAAAAGCCTGCAGGAACTGGTCAGCGGCGACCGCAACTGGAAAGTGATCTACGAAGATCCGCGCACCAGCACGCCGGGGCTCGGCCTGCTGCTGTGGATGCAAAAAGTGTATGGCGACAAGGCGCCGGCCGCCTGGCAGCAGTTGGCGAAAAAGACCGTGACCGTCACCAAAGGCTGGAGCGAAGCCTACGGCCTGTTCCTGAAAGGCGAAGGCGATCTGGTGCTCAGCTATACCACCTCTCCCGCCTACCACCTGATCGAAGAAAAAAAAGACCTTTACGCCGCCGCCACGTTCAGCGAAGGCCACTACCTGCAGGTGGAAGTGGCCGGCAAGCTGAAAGCCGCCAAACAGCCTGAACTGGCCGAGCGTTTCATGCGGTTCATGGTGACGCCGGCATTCCAGAACACCATCCCGACCGGCAACTGGATGTACCCGGTGATCAACACCCCGCTGCCCGTCGGTTTTGAGCAGATGAACGTGCCGCAGACCGCGCTGCAATACAGCGCCGAAGAGGTGGCCACACAACGCGGCGGCTGGATCCGGGCATGGCAAACCGCCGTCAGCCGCTGATCCCCCGCTGGCTCTGGCCGGGGCTGCTGGCCGCCGGCCTGATCCTGCTCGTCGCCGCGCTGGCGCTGGGTTCGCTGTGGCGTCACGCGCCGGACAGCGACTGGCGCAGCCTGTGGCAGGACAGCTATCTGTGGCACGTGGTGCGTTTCACCTTCTGGCAGGCGCTGCTGTCGGCGCTGATCTCGGTGCTGCCCGCCATTCTGCTGGCGCGCGCGCTCTATCGCCGCCGTTTCCCCGGCCGGCAGTTGTTGCTGCGGCTGTGCGCCATGACGCTGGTGCTGCCGGTGCTGGTGGCGGTGTTCGGCCTGCTCAGCGTCTATGGGCGCCAGGGCTGGCTGGCGACGCTGTGCGGCTGGCTGGGCGTCGAGTATGGTTTCTCGCCCTACGGTCTGCAGGGCATTCTGCTGGCGCACCTGTTCTTTAACCTGCCGCTGGCCACCCGCCTGTTGCTGCAGGCACTGGAGAACATTCCGGTGGAGCAGCGCCAGTTGGCCGCCCAATTGGGCATGAACGGCTGGCAGCAGTTCCGCTTCGTCGAATGGCCGGCGCTGCGCCGCCAAATCCTGCCGAGCGGCGCACTGATCTTCATGCTGTGCTTCGCCAGCTTCGCCACCGTGCTGTCGCTGGGCGGCGGGCCGCAGGCCACCACCATCGAACTGGCGATCTACCAGGCGCTGAGTTACGACTACGATCTGGGGCGTGCCGCCATGCTGGCGCTGATCCAGCTGGGCTGTTGTCTCGGGCTGGTGTTGATCAGTCAGCGCCTGAGCCAGGCATTGCCGGTGGGGCATACCCACGCCCAGCGCTGGCGCAACCCGGAAGACAGCCTGTGGCGACGCATCGGCGATTTTCTGCTGATCGCCGCCGCGCTGTTGCTGCTGCTGCCGCCTCTGCTGGCGGTGATCGCCGACGGCGCCAACCAGGCCATGGTCAGCGTGCTGCGCCAGCCGGTGCTGTGGCAGGCGCTGTTCACGTCGCTGCGCATCGCCCTCGGCGCAGGGCTGCTGTGCGTGGCGCTCACGATGATGCTGCTGTGGAGCAGCCGTGAGCTAAAACTGCGGCAACAGCTGCGCGGCGGCCAGGCGCTGGAGCTGAGCGGCATGGTGATCCTGGCGATGCCGGGCATCGTGCTGGCCACCGGCTTCTTCCTGCTGCTGAGCGATACAGTGGGGTTGCCGCAGTCGCCCTATGCGCTGGTGATCCTCACCAATGCGCTGATGGCGGTGCCCTACGCGCTAAAGGTATTGGAGAACCCGATGCGCGACCTCGCCGAACGTTACAACCCGCTGTGCCTGTCGCTGGATATCCGCGGCTGGCGACGGCTGCGGCTGATTGAGCTGCACGCCCTGCGCCGCCCGCTGGCACAGGCGCTGGCCTTCGCCTGCGTGCTGTCGATCGGCGACTTCGGCGTGGTCGCCTTGTTTGGCAACGAGCATTTCCGTACCCTGCCTTTTTACCTGTATCAGCAGATTGGCGCCTACCGCAGCAACGACGGGGCGGTGACCGCGCTGCTGTTGCTGTTGCTGTGCTTCCTGTTGTTTACCCTGATTGAACGCTTACCGGGCCGCCATGCTGACGCTTGAAAAACTGACCTACCTGTATGAACACCTGCCGATGCGCTTTGATCTGCGCATCCAGCCGGGCGAGCGCGTCGCGGTGCTCGGCCCCAGCGGCGCCGGTAAAAGCACCTTGCTGAGCCTGATCGCCGGCTTTCTGCCGGCGGCCAACGGCCGGCTGCTGCTGAACGGCGAAGACCACACCGCCTCGCCGCCGGCCAAGCGGCCGGTGTCGATGCTGTTTCAGGAGAACAACCTGTTCGCGCATCTGACGGTGGCGCAGAACATCGGGCTGGGGTTGGATCCCGGACTGCGCTTGACTGAACAGCAGCGCCAACAGCGGGCGCACATCGCCCATCAGGTCGGCCTGGAAGAGCATCTGGAGCGCCTGCCGTCGCAACTTTCCGGTGGCCAGCGTCAGCGCGCCGCGCTGGCGCGCTGTTTGATTCGCCAACGGCCGATCCTGCTGCTCGACGAGCCCTTCTCGGCGCTCGATCCGGCGCTGCGCAACGAGATGTTGCAACTGCTGCAGACGGTATGCGAACAGCGCAACCTGACGCTGCTGATGGTATCGCACAACCTCGACGACGCCGCGCGCATCGCGCCGCGCACGCTGCTGGTGGTCGACGGCCGCATCTACTACGACGGCCCGACGCAGGCCCTGCTGGACGGCAGCGCGCCCGAAGCGCGCGTGCTGGGCATTTCGGGCAAAGCGTGATCTGACGCTCGTTTTTTATGCTGCGCCAATAAACCTGTTGTGCGAATTTTGCGCCTGTGTTTTTATAAAAACCTGACTTTTTTTACTGATGATAAGGTTCCCTGTGATCGCATCCTCGCTGACTTCGACCCTACTAGTTACCGCGCTACCAGCCGCGGTGGTCGTCGTGCGTGTGGTGGTGGTCGTCGGCAATGCGCCGTAGGGTCCGAATCAACGCATCGATTCCCAAACCCCGCCGGCGCAAACCGGGCGGGGTTTCTTGTTTTAGCACCCTGCCCAGCAAAGCTCACCGGCCTTGAGAAAGGACAGGAACATGGCAACTTCGGGCACGCCTCAACCGGGCACCAGCTTCACCGGCGCACAATTGATCGTTCATCTGCTGGAGCGTCAGGGCATCACCACCGTCGCCGGCATTCCCGGCGGCGCCGCGCTGCCGCTGTATGACGCGCTGAGCCAAAGCACCCGCATTCACCACGTGCTGGCGCGCCACGAACAGGGCGCGGGCTTTATGGCGCAAGGCATGGCGCGCGCCAACGGCAAGGCGGCGGTGTGCATCGCCTCCAGCGGGCCGGGCGCCACCAACCTGGTCACCGCCATCGCCGACGCCAAACTCGACTCCATTCCGCTGGTGTGCATCACCGGTCAGGTGCCCTCCTCGATGATCGGCACCGACGCCTTTCAGGAAGTGGACACCTACGGCATTTCCATCCCGATCACCAAGCACAACCATCTGGTGCGCGATATCCGCGAACTGCCGCAGGTGATTGGCGACGCCTTCCGCATCGCCGAGTCCGGCCGCCCCGGCCCGGTCTGGATCGATGTGCCGAAAGATGTGCAAACCGCCACCATCACGCTGGAAGAGCTGCCGCCGATCGCCGTGCCGGACGCCGCTCCGAGCTTCGATCCGGCGCTGGTTTCGCAGGCCGCCGCGATGATCAACCGGGCAAAGCGCCCGATCCTCTATCTGGGCGGCGGCATCATCTGCGCCGACGCCCACCGGCAAGCGGTGGAACTGGCCGAACGCGCCGGTCTGCCCACCACCATGACGCTGATGGCGCTGGGCGCGATGCCGGTGGAACACCCGCTGTCGCTGGGCATGCTGGGCATGCACGCGGCGCGCAGCACCAACTTCATTCTGCAGGAAGCCGATCTGCTGATCGTGCTGGGCGCGCGTTTCGACGATCGGGCAATCGGCAAAACCGAGCAGTTCTGCCCTAACGCCGCCATCATTCATGTGGATATCGACCGCGCCGAGCTGGGCAAGGTCAAACAGGCCAACGTGGCGATCCATGCCGACGTCGGCCAGGTGCTGCAACAGCTGCTGCCGCAGATCGACACGCAGCCGCGCAGCGAATGGCTGAACACCGTCAATGACCTGAAGCGCGAATTCCCGTTCAACATGCCGAACGCCGACGATCCGCTGAGCCATTACGGCCTGGTGCTGGCCGCCGCGCGCTGCGTGGACGACAGCGCTATTATCACCACCGACGTAGGCCAGCATCAGATGTGGGTGGCGCAAGCCTATCCGCTGAGCCGGCCGCGCCAGTGGCTGACGTCGGGCGGCCTGGGCACCATGGGCTTCGGTCTGCCGGCGGCGATCGGCGCGGCGCTGGCGGAGCCCGAGCGCAAAGTGCTGTGCTTCTCCGGCGACGGCAGCCTGATGATGAACATTCAGGAAATGGCCACCGCGGTCGAGCACGATCTGGACGTGAAAATCATTTTGATGAACAACCAGGCGCTGGGGCTGGTGCACCAGCAGCAAACCCTGTTCTACCAACAGCGCATCTTCGCCGCCGCCTATCCGAAGCGCACCGACTTCCTGAAGATCGCCGCCGGATTCGGGTTGGATACCTGCGATCTGAACGCCGCGGAAGATCCGCAGGCGGCGCTGGCCGAGGCGATCCAACGCCCGGGCCCCTGCCTGATCCACGCGCTGATCGATATCAACGAAAAAGTATTCCCGATGGTGCCGCCGGGCGCCGCCAACATCGACATGATTGGAGAATAAGCCATGCTGCAACCACAAGATAAACCCCAGGTGATCCTGGAGCTGGCGGTGCGCAACCATCCCGGCGTGATGTCGCACGTTTGCGGGCTGTTCGCCCGCCGCGCGTTCAACGTCGAAGGCATTTTGTGCCTGCCATTGAAAGACGGCCAGCAAAGCCGCATTTGGCTACTGGTCGCCGACGATCAGCGGCTGGAGCAGATGATAAGCCAGGTGGAAAAGCTGGAGGATGTGCTGCAGGTGAAGCGCCACAGCGAAGACGTGCGGGTATTTGAACAGCTGGAAGCGTTCTTCCAGTAAGGCGAACGGGGGCTTTCGCCCCCTTTTGTCATTGCCCGGACAACACCTGCCACAGCAGGTGGCGATACACCGGCATCAGAGGCTGCTGGCTCAGCGCATAACCGGCCGCCAGCGCCGCCAGCCAACTCAATCCGCAAACCACGCGCAGCCGCAGCGGCGTCAGCCAACGGCTCAGTCGATCGGCGTTGCGCTTGCCCTCACGCCACCAACGCCAGCTCAACCATACCGCCAGCCAGACCAGCAACGCCGCCGCGAGCAGCAGCCACTTGAACATCGCGCTGTCGGCGCCGGCGGGAATATCGATCGCCACGCCCGCCAGAATGCCGGGGAAGAAATAAACCGGCGGCCAGGTCAGGCAACCGATGATGTTCGGCAGCGCGAACTTGTACGGCGGCAAATCGAGCATGCCAGCCACCATCGGCACCAACGGACGCGTCGGGCCGACGAAACGGCCGATCAGAATGGTCGCCATGCTGTGCTGGTGCAAGGCGTGCTCGGTTTTGTCTAGCAGCGCCTTGTTTTTCTTCAGGAAAGACCAACGGTGTAATGGCCCCTTGAACGCGCGGCCGACGAAATAAGAGATCCAGTCGCCGAGCAGGCAACCGACGATGCCCGCCGCCCAGGCGTAGTAAAAGTCCACCTTGCCGCTGCCGATCAACGCGCCGATGCTGGCCATCATCACCGTACCGGGCAGCAGCAGCCCCACCAGCGCCAGCGACTCCAGAAAAGCGACCAGCAGAACGACCATCAGGGTGAAAGCCAGTGACTGGGTGATCAAATCTTGTAAATAGGCTTCCATTACACCTCTGTGGATTATTCGGGCCAAACGGGCGGAGGATTTTCCAGTGCCGCCGCAAACGAGTCAATCGATCAATTGTATGCGTATTTGGCAACGCCGCGCGGCGATGGACAATTACTGTATAAAAACCCATACTATAATTTATCTATATTAGCGCCAAAACCGACATCTCGCTGAATGTCGCGCACGCCGCCCGGCGGAAGACGAAGGGGTTATGACAGCACTGCAACAGGGTTTCCTGCTCACTCGCCACTGGCGCGACACGCCCGCCGGCACCGAGGTCGAATTCTGGCTGGCGACCGACGCCGGCCCGCGTCAGCTGCGCCTGCCGCCGCAAACCTCGGTGGCGTTTATCCCCGCCGAACAAAGGCAGCGCGCGGAACTGCTGCTACGGGAAGAACGGCAAGTCGAACTGAAACCGCTGGCGCTGACGGATTTTCATCACCGGCCGATGCTGGGGCTGTACTGCCGCCAGCACCGTCAGCTCATCAAGCTGGAAAAACTGCTGCGGGAAGGCGGCGTTGCGGTCTACGAGGCCGACATTCGCCCGCCGGAGCGCTACCTGATGGAACGCTTCATCACCGCGCCGGTGTGGTTCAACGGCCAGGGCGACGGCAATGGGCCGTTGCTCAGCGGCCAAATGAAGCCGGCGCCAGAGTACCGCCCAACGCTAAAACTGGTGTCGCTGGATATCGAAACCACCGCCCACGGCGAGCTTTACTCCATCGCGCTGGAAGGCTGCGGCCAGCGGCAGGTCTACATGCTGGGACCGGCCAACGGCGGCGATGAGCCGCTGGATTTCGATCTGGAATACTGCGCCAGCCGCCCTCAACTGCTGGAGCGGCTGAATGCGTGGCTGGAGCGGCACGATCCCGATGCCATCATCGGCTGGAACCTGGTGCAGTTCGATCTGCGGGTGCTGCAGAAGCACGCTGAGCGCTACCAAATCCCGCTGCGGCTGGGGCGCGGCGGCAACCTGCTGGAGTGGCGCGAGCACGGCTTCAAGCAGAATCACTTTTTCGCCGCCGCCGCCGGCCGCCTGATCATCGATGGCATCGAGGCGCTGAAATCCGCCACCTGGAACTTTCCCTCCTTCAGCCTGGAATACGTTTCGCAGGAACTGCTGGGCGAAGGCAAGGCGATCGACAATCCTTATCAACGCATGGCGGAGATCGACCGGCGCTTCGCCGAAGACAAGCCGGCGCTGGCCCGCTACAACCTGAAGGACTGCGAGCTGGTGACGCGCATCTTCGCCAAGGCCGACCTGCTCAACTTCCTGCTGGAGCGCGCTACCGTCACCGGGTTGGCGGCCGACCGCAGCGGCGGATCGGTGGCGGCCTTCAGCCACCTCTATATGCCGCGCATGCATCGCCTGGGCTTTGTTGCCCCCAACCTCGGCGAACAGCCGGAAGAGCACAGCCCCGGCGGCTTCGTGATGGACTCCCAGCCCGGCCTGTACGATTCGGTGTTGGTACTGGACTATAAAAGCCTGTACCCGTCGATCATCCGCACCTTCCTGATCGATCCGGTCGGGTTGGTGGAAGGCATGCGCCACCCAAGCGACGCCGACTCGGTGCCCGGCTTTCGCAACGCCCGCTTCTCGCGCAGTAAACACTGCCTGCCGGCGATCGTCGAGCAGATCTGGCAGGGGCGCGAGGCCGCCAAGCGCCAGCACAACAAGCCCCTGTCGCAGGCGTTGAAGATCATTATGAACGCGCTGTACGGCGTGCTGGGATCGAGCGGCTGCCGCTTCTTCGATCCGCGGCTGGCGTCGTCGATCACCCTGCGCGGCCACGAGATCATGCGCCAAACCCGCGAGCTGATCGAAGCCGAAGGCTATCAGGTGATTTACGGTGACACCGACTCCACCTTCGTGTGGTTGAAACAGCCGCATGACGAGCAGCAGGCGGCGCAGATCGGCCGGGCGCTGGTGCAGCGGGTCAACGCCTGGTGGCAACAGCATCTGCAGCAGCAGTTCGGGCTGGAGAACGCGCTGGAACTGGAGTTCGAAACCCACTATTCCCGCTTCCTGATGCCGACCATTCGCGGCGCCGAACAGGGCAGCAAAAAACGCTACGCCGGCCTGATCGCGCGCGCCGACGGCGAGGAAGAGATGGTGTACAAAGGGCTGGAAACGGTGCGCACCGACTGGACGCCGCTGGCGCAGCAGTTCCAGCAGCAGCTCTATCAGCGTATCTTCAAACAACAGCCCTACCAGGACTATGTGCGCGATTACGTCGGCAAAACCCTGAACGGCGACTTCGACGATCAACTGGTGTACCGCAAACGGCTGCGCAGAAAGCTCGATGACTATCAGCGCAACGTGCCGCCGCATGCCCGCGCCGCGCGCATCGCCGACGACTACAACCGCCAACAGGGGCGGCCGCTGCAGTATCAGAACGGCGGCTGGATCAGCTACGTGATGACCGTGGCCGGGCCGGAACCGCTGGAAACCCGCCATTCGCCCATCGACTATCAGCATTACCTCGAACGCCAGCTGCAACCGGTGGCAGACGCTATACTCCCTTTCTTGCACGACGATTTCACCACGCTGGTCACCGGGCAAATGGGGCTGTTTTGAGATTGCGCCAGGTTAAGAAAAATCATCGGGTTTTGCAGGTGACGAACGCGCCGCCTTCCATTACCATAGCGCCCTTCCCAAAACTGAACCACGCTTAGCCCTGCCGTCTCGCGACGTCTGCATGGCGTGAACGGCTATTGCCCGCCAAATTTAAAACAAACCGGGATTAGCAGACGTTCAGTACAGGTGCCGCGGCCCTTCCCGCCCGGTAACAAGACTTACTTACAAAGAATCGAGCCGACAATATATGCCTTTTACTCTTGGTCAACGCTGGATCAGCGACACGGAAAGCGAATTAGGATTGGGCACCGTCGTGGCGCTGGATGCGCGCATGATTACCCTGCTTTTCCCCGCCACCGGTGAAAACCGCCTCTATGCCAGAAACGATTCGCCGATCACCCGCGTGATGTTCAACCCGGGCGATACCGTCAGCAGCCACGAGGGCTGGCAGCTGCAGGTGGAAGAGGTGAAAGAGGAAAACGGTCTGTTGACCTATATCGGCACCCGCCTGGACACTCAGGAAAGCGGCGTGGCGATGCGCGAGGTGCTGCTGGACAGTAAGCTGACCTTCAGCAAACCACAGGATCGCCTGTTCGCCGGCCAAATCGACCGCATGGACCGTTTCGCGCTGCGTTTTCGCGCCCGCAAATACCAGAGCGAGCAGTATCGCCTGCCGTTCGCCGGCCTGCGCGGCATGCGCGCCAGCCTGATCCCGCACCAGCTGCACATCGCTCATGAAGTCGGCCAGCGCCATGCGCCGCGCGTTCTGCTGGCGGACGAAGTCGGCCTCGGCAAAACCATCGAAGCCGGCATGATCATCCACCAGCAACTGCTGGCGGGCCGCGCCGAGCGCGTGCTGATTGTGGTGCCGGAAACGCTGCAGCACCAGTGGCTGGTGGAGATGATGCGCCGCTTCAACCTCTACTTCTCGCTGTTCGACGACAGCCGCTACGCCGAAGCCAAGCTCGACAGCAGCAACCCGTTTGAGACCGAACAGTTGGTGATCTGCTCGCTGGACTTCGTGCGCCGCAACAAGCAGCGCCTGGAAGAGCTGGCGGACGCCCAGTGGGATCTGCTGGTGGTCGATGAAGCGCACCACCTGGCCTGGAGCGAAGAGGCGCCAAGCCGCGAATATCAGGTGATCGAACAGCTGGCCGAGCATATCCCCGGCGTGCTGCTGCTGACCGCCACCCCGGAACAGCTCGGTCAACAGAGCCACTTTGCGCGCCTGCGCCTGCTCGACCCGAACCGTTTCCACGACTACGGCGAGTTCGTCGCCGAGCAGCAGAAATACCGTCCGGTGGCCGACGCCGTCACCCTGCTGCTGAGCGGTGAACGCCTGGCCGACGACAAGCTTAACCTGCTGGGCGAGCTGATCGACGAGCAGGACATCGAGCCGCTGCTCAAAGCCGCCAACAGCGAAGGCGACAACGCCGAGCAGGCGCGTCAGGAGCTGGTTTCGATGCTGATGGATCGCCACGGCACCAGCCGCGTGCTGTTCCGCAACACCCGTAACGGCGTGAAGGGCTTCCCGCACCGCAACCTGCACCAGATCAAGCTGCCGCTGCCGACCCAATATCAGACCGCGATCAAAGTGTCCGGCATCATGGGCGCCAAAAAGTCCGTCGAAGCCCGCGCGCGCGACATGCTGTACCCGGAGCAAATCTACCAGGAATTCGAAGGCGAAAACGCCACCTGGTGGAACTTCGACCCGCGCGTCGAGTGGCTGCTGGATTACCTGCTGGCCAACCGCAACGAAAAAGTGCTGGTGATCTGCGCCAAAGCCGACACCGCGCTGCAGCTGGAGCAGGTGCTGCGCGAGCGTGAAGCGATCCGCGCCGCGGTGTTCCACGAAGGGCTGTCGATCATCGAGCGCGACCGCGCCGCCGCCTACTTCGCCTCCGAAGAAGAAGGCGCGCAGGTGCTGCTGTGTTCCGAGATCGGTTCCGAAGGCCGCAACTTCCAGTTCGCCAGCCAGCTGGTGATGTTCGATCTGCCGTTCAACCCGGATCTGCTGGAGCAGCGTATCGGCCGTCTGGACCGTATCGGCCAGATGCACGATATCCAAATCATGGTGCCTTACCTGGAGCACACCGCGCAGGCGGTGCTGGGCCGCTGGTTCCACGAAGGGCTCGACGCCTTCGAACACACCTGCCCGACCGGCCGCACCATCTACGACAGCTGCTACGAGCAGTTGATCGGCTATCTGGCCGCGCCGACCGAGCAGGAAGGCCTGGACGAATTCATCCACGCCTGCCGCCAGCAGCATGACCAGTTGAAAGCGCAGCTGGAACAGGGCCGCGATCGCCTGCTGGAGATGCACTCCAACGGCGGCGACAAAGCCCAGGCGCTGGCCGCCGCCATCGCCGAGCAGGATAACGACGTCAACCTGGTGGGCTTCGCGCTCAACCTGTTCGACATCGTCGGCATCAATCAGGAAGACCGCAGCGACAACCTGATCGTGCTCACGCCGTCCGACCATATGCTGGTGCCGGACTTCCCGGGCCTGCCGCAGGACGGCTGCACCGTCACCTTCGATCGCGATCGGGCGCTGTCGCGCGAAGACGCGCAGTTCGTCAGTTGGGAACACCCGATCATCCGCAACGGTCTGGATCTGATCCTGTCCGGCGACACCGGCAGCTGCGCAGTGTCCCTGTTGAAAAACAAAGCGTTGCCGGTGGGCACCCTGCTGGTTGAGCTGGTGTACGTGGTGGAAGCCCAGGCGCCGAAGCACCTGCAGCTGACCCGCTTCCTGCCGCCGACGCCGATCCGCATGCTGATGGATCGCAAGGGCACCAACCTGGCGGCGCAGGTCGAGTTCGAAAGCTTCAACCGCCAGTTGAACGCGGTCAACCGCCACACCTCCAGCAAGCTGGTCAATGCCGTGCAGCAAGACGTGCACGCCATGCTGCAGCAGGCGGAAAGCCTGGTGGAAGCGCAGGCGCGCACGCTTATCGAACAAGCGAAGCAAGAGGCTGACGACAAGCTGAGCGCCGAGCTGGCGCGTCTGGAAGCGCTGAAGGCGGTCAACCCGAACATCCGCGACGACGAAGTCGAAGCGCTGGAGTTCAACCGCCGTCAGGTGCTGGCCAACCTCAATGAAGCCGGCTGGCGCCTGGACGCCATTCGTCTGGTGGTGGTCACCCACCAGTAACCGGCGCGACATGGGGAGGCCACCGTCTCCCCGGTCGGCCCTTTTCGCGGAGCCAAGATGGAACCCTACAATCCCCCGCAGGACCCGCTGCACATCCTGTATCAGGATGAACACATCATGGTGGTCAACAAGCCCAGCGGCTTGCTGTCGGTGCCCGGCCGCGCGCCGGAAAACAAAGACAGCCTGATGACCCGCATTCAGGCCGATCATCCGGCCGCCGAATCGGTGCACCGGCTGGACATGGCCACCAGCGGGGTGATCGTGGTGGCGCTCAACAAGGCCGCCGAGCGTGAGCTGAAGCGTCAATTCCGCGAACGCGAGCCGAAGAAATCCTATATCGCCCGCGTTTGGGGGCATATGGAACATGACGAAGGACTGGTGGATTTGCCGCTGATCTGCGATTGGCCGAACCGGCCGCTGCAAAAGGTGTGTTTTGACACCGGCAAAGCGGCGCAAACCGAGTATCTGGTGCTGTCGCGAGACGCCGATGGCAGCACGCGCGTGAAGCTGACGCCGATCACCGGCCGCTCGCATCAGCTGCGGGTGCACATGCTGGCGCTGGGGCACCCGATCCTCGGCGACGGTTTCTACGCCCCACCGGAGGCTAAGGCGATGGCGCCACGGCTACAGCTGCATGCACAAGAGTTGCGCATCACCCACCCCGCTTTCCAGACGCCGATGCACTTTCGCGCCGAACCGGATTTCTGAGCTCATCACCCAGGGATACCCTAAATAATTCGAGTTGCAGGAAGGCGGCAACTAAGCGCAGCCCCGGGAGCGTACAAAAAGTACGTGACCGGGGTAAGCGCGGGCAGCCAACACACCTGCAGATCGAAGTATGACGGGTATCGTTATTTAAAACCTTTCTCGCGTTTGATCAGGTCGTACGCCGCCTGGATCTCCTGCGCTTTCTGCTTGGCCATTTCCATCATCTGTGGCGGCAAGCCTTTCGCCACCAGCTTATCCGGATGGTGTTCGCTCATCAGCTTGCGGTAGGCGCGTTTGATGGTGGCGGCATCGTCGCTGCTGCGCACGCCGAGCACCTTGCAGGCATCGTCGAGCGTCGGGCCGCGCTGAGCCTGCTGATAGCCGCCCTGCGAATACCCGCCCTGCTGACCGCCGCCGAACTGACGCCCGCCCTCCATCATGCTGAGGAACTGATCGAACTGCGCGCGCGAAATGCCCAGCTCTTCGGCGATGACATACAGCACCTGACGTTCGTTCGGGTGCAGCGAGCCGTCGGCAAACGCCGCCTGAATCTGAATTTCCAGAAACATCCGAATCAGATCGAAGCGGCCGAAACAGATGCTGCGAAACTGCTGCAGCGTCTCACGCAGCGGGAACTGGCTCTGTTTGCCCTCGCGGAACGCCTGCTGCGCCGCGGTGCGCGCTTCGCCGTGCAGCTGCAGGCGATCCATAAACAGGCTGGCGATCTGGATATCCGCCTCGGTAACGCGTCCCTTGGATTTGGTCAGGTGGCCCATCACCTGAAAAGTGGTGCGGAAAAACAGCGTTTGCCGCGTTTGCTGGTCGGTGAAAAACCCCCGGCTGCGCTTGTTGCTGCGCGCCGTATCGATCATATGACCGATAATCAGCCCCAGAACTACACCCCAGAATCCCGCGCCAGACCAGATGGCGACGATGACGCCGAGCAGTTTTCCCCAATACTGCATATACTCCTCAATTATCATGCCGAAAGCCGCCCGCTCTCCTTCGCTTCAGGAAAGGGCGCAGGCGATTTTTCCTAGAATTTGGATTATCATACCTGTCATTTATCTTTGCGCCTAACGACGACGCAAGTAAACGGCTGGATTTAGCACTAGCGCAACGCAGATGAGTAATATAGTCTCTGACCGTTTGCCGGACACGACGCCTCTGATGACGGAACACCAAAACCGCGTATGAAAAAAAGTTTCCCAACACTGCTGGCCACGATGATTTGGACGGCACTCTACAGTCAGCATGCGCTGGCTGATCTGGCCGAGCAATGCATGCTTGGCGTTCCCGTTTACGACAAGCCTTTGGTCAGCGGCGATCCGAACAGCCAGCCGGTGACCATCAATGCCGATGACTCGCGCGCCGACTACCCGAAAAGCGCCCTGTTCAGCGGCAACGTGCATATCGAGCAGGGCAACAGCACCCTGACCGCCAAAGAAGTTGAGCTGAACCAGACGCAAAACCCTGGCCAGACGGAACCGGTGCGCACCGTCACCGCCACCGGCGACGTGCACTACAGCGACAATCAGATCAAACTGAAAGGCCCTAAGGCCTGGTCGAACCTGAATACCAAAGATACCGACGTCTATGAAGGCGACTACCAGATGGTCGGCCGTCAGGGGCGCGGCGACGCCGACAAGATGAAAATGCGCGGCGCCAACCGTTACACCATTCTGGAAAACGGCACCTTTACCTCCTGTCTGCCGGGCGACGACAGCTGGAGCGTAGTCGGTTCCGAAGTGATCCACGATCGCGAAGAGCAGGTGGCGGAAGTGTGGAATGCCCGCTTCCGCATCGGCGGCGTGCCGGTGTTCTACAGCCCATACCTGCAATTGCCGGTCGGCGACAAGCGCCGTTCCGGTTTCCTGATCCCGAACGCCAAGTACGGCAGCAACAACGGCTTCGAGTTCATGTTGCCGTACTACTGGAACATCGCGCCGAACTACGATGCCACCATCACGCCACACTATATGTCCAAGCGCGGCCTGCAGTGGCAGACCGAGTTCCGCTATCTGGTACAGCCGGGCCTCGGCCTGATGGAGTTCGACTGGCTGCCGGACGATAAGGAATACGGCAAAGATCATGACGACAGCAAACGCTGGCTGTTCTACTGGAACCACAACGGCGTCATGGATCAGGTGTGGCGCTTCAACGTCGATTACACCAAGGTCAGCGATTCCAAGTACTTCACCGATCTGGACTCCAAGTACGGTTCCACTACCGACGGCTACGCCACGCAGAAATTCAGCCTCGGCTACGCCAACGAGAACTGGAACGCCACGCTGAGCTCCAAACAGTTCCAGATTTACGACGATACCGATCGCTCACAGTCGGACTCGTATAAAGTCCAGCCGCAGCTGGATCTGAACTATTACAAGAACGACCTCGGCCCGTTCGATTTCCATATTTACGGCCAGGCTGCCAAGTTCACCAGCGTCAACCCGTACAGCCCGGATGCCACCCGTCTGCATATGGAGCCAACGCTGAGTCTGCCGCTCACCAACGGCTGGGCCAGCCTGAACACCGAAGCCAAAGTGATGGCGACCCACTACCAGCAGGATATTCCTGACGGTTTCGCCGCTAACTACCAGAACCGCAAAGGCGCCGCAGCACCGGATCTTGATGACTCGGTCAACCGCGTATTGCCTCAATTCAAGGTCGACGGCAAGCTGGTGTTCGAGCGGCCGATGATCTGGGCCGAAGGCGCCACCCAGACGCTGGAGCCGCGCGTGCAGTACCTGTACGTGCCGTACCGCGATCAGAGCAACATCTACACCTACGACACCACGCTGCTGCAGACCGACTACTCCGGCCTGTTCCGCGACCGCGCCTACAGCGGCCTGGATCGCATCGCTTCGCAGAACCGCGTCTCTACCGGTTTGACCACCCGCATTTATGATGACGCGCTGGTGGAACGATTTAACGCTTCCGTGGGTCAAATCTACTACTTCAGCCGTTCGCGTACCGGTGACCAGATGACCGGTTACGACAACAACGACGACACCGGCAGCGTGGCCTGGGCCGGCGATACCTATTGGAAAATCGACGATCGTTGGGGCCTGCGCGGTGGCCTGCAGTATGACACCCGCCTGAACAGCGTCTCGCTGGGCAACGGCGTGGTGGAATACCGCCAGGACGCCGAGCGCGTGGTGCAGCTGAACTACCGTTACGCCACGCCGGAATACATCCAGACGGCGTTGAACACCAAAACGGTTCCGGCCTTCCAGGACGGCATCTCGCAGGTGGGCATCACCGGCAGTTGGCCGATCGCCGATCGTTGGGCGGTCGTCGGGGCGTACTACTACGACACCCGCGCCAAACAATCCGCCGATCAACTGGTGGGGCTGAAGTACAACACCTGCTGCTGGGCGGTGACCCTGGGCTATGAGCGCAAGATCACCGACTGGAACAACAGCAACAATACCAGCGTTTACGACAACAGAGTTTCGTTCAACGTCGAACTGCGCGGCCTGAGCAGCGATCATAGTCTCGGCTCCGCAGAAATGCTGCGCTCCGGCATTCTGCCGTATCAGCGCGCATTCTGACGCTTTGCAACACTTTGAAAACGAGAACTTTCACCCGCATTTGCGGATTACATAATGGGAAATGTATGAAGAACTGGAGAACGCTTATTCTCGGATTGGTGGTTTGCGCCAATGCCGCGTTCGCAGCACCCCAAGAAGTGGATAAAGTCGCCGCCGTCGTGGATAACGGCGTGGTACTCGAAAGCGACGTCAACGGTCTGTTGCAGTCAGTCAAGCTCAACGCCCAGCAGGCCGGCCAACAGTTGCCGGACGACAAGACGCTGCGCCATCAGATCATCGAACGGCTGATCATGGATAACATCCAGCTGCAGATGGCCAAGAAAATGGGCATTACCGTGTCCGACGCCGAGCTGGACAAAGCGATCGCCAACATCGCCGCGCAGAACCGCATGAACGTCGATCAGCTGCGCAGCCGCCTGTCGTACGAAGGGTTGAACTACAACACCTACCGTTCGCAGATCCGCAAAGAGATGCTGATTTCCGAAGTGCGTAACAACGAAGTGCGCCGCCGCGTCACCATCCTGCCGCAGGAAGTGGACGCGCTGGCCAAACAGGTGGGCGCGCAGAACGGCAGCGACACCGAAATGAACATCAGCCACATCCTGATCCCGCTGCCGGAAAACCCGTCGCAGCAGCAGGTCGACAAAGCCGAAGAGCTGGCCAAACGCCTGGTGGGTGAGATCAACAGCGGCGCCGACTTCGGCAAGCTGGCGATCACCTACTCCGCCGATTCTCAGGCGCTGAAAGGCGGCAACATGGGCTGGGGCAAGCTGCAAGAGATCCCGACCCTGTTCGCTGAACGTCTGGTGAGCGCCAAGAAAGGCGACGTCGTCGGCCCAATCCGTTCCGGCGTCGGCTTCCACATCCTGAAAGTGAACGATATCCGCGGCGCCAGCCAGTCGGTGTCGGTCACCGAAGTGCACGCCCGTCACATCCTGCTGAAGCCTTCGGTGGTGCTGACTGACGATCAGGCGCGCGCCAAGCTGCAATCCGTTGCGGAAGCGATCAAGAGCGGCCGCGCCAAATTCGCCGACGAAGCCAAACAGCTGTCGCAGGATCCGGGTTCCGCCATGCAGGGCGGCGATCTGGGCTGGGCCTCCCCGGACATCTACGACCCGGCCTTCCGCGATGCGTTGCTGAAGCTGAGCAAAGGTGAAATCAGCGCGCCGGTCCACTCTTCCTTCGGTTGGCACCTGATTCAGCTGCTGGATACCCGTCAGGTGGATAAAACCGACGCCGCGCAGAAAGATCGCGCTTACCGCATGCTGTTCAACCGTAAGTTCGCCGAAGAGGCGCAGACCTGGATGCAGGAACAGCGCGCCCAGGCTTACGTGAAGATCCTCGATGGCAGCGATGCACAGCAATAAACGCGTCGTCATTACCCCCGGCGAACCCGCCGGGGTGGGGCCGGATTTGGTAGCCGCCCTGGCGCAACAGGATTGGCCTGTTGAGCTGGTGGTGTGCGCCGATCCGGCCCTGTTGCTTGAACGCGCCAAGCGTTTGGGCCTGCCGCTGACGCTGCGCGACTACCAACCGCAGCAACCGGCCGAGGCGCAACGCGCCGGCACGCTGACCGTGCTGCCGGTGTCGCTCGCTCAGCCGGTCACCGCCGGTGAACTGAACGTCGGCAACAGCGCCTACGTGGTGGAAACCCTGGCGCGCGCCTGCGACGGCTGCCTGAACGGCGAATTTGCCGCTCTGATCACCGGTCCGGTGAACAAAGGCGTGATCAACGACGCCGGCGTGCCGTTTATCGGCCATACCGAATTCTTTGCCGATCGCAGCCGCTGCGATCGCGTGGTGATGATGCTCGCGACCGAAGAGCTGCGCGTGGCGCTGGCGACCACCCACCTGCCGCTGCTGGCGGTGCCGGGCGCCATCACGCAGCAGAGCCTGTTCGAAGTCATTCGCATTCTCGACCACGATCTGAAAACCAAATTTGGCATCGCTCAGCCGCACATTTACGTCTGCGGTCTGAATCCCCACGCCGGGGAAGGCGGCCATATGGGGCGCGAAGAGATAGACACCATCATCCCGGCGCTCGACGCGCTGCGCGCTGACGGTATCCATCTGATCGGCCCGCTGCCGGCGGACACCCTGTTCCAGCCCAAATATCTGCAAGATGCCGATGCGGTGCTGGCGATGTATCACGATCAGGGGCTGCCGGTGCTAAAATACCAAGGGTTCGGCCGCGCGGTGAATATCACCCTCGGTTTGCCTTTCATACGCACCTCGGTCGACCACGGTACCGCTCTGGAACTGGCCGGCACCGGCACCGCCGATGTCGGCAGTTTCCAAACGGCCCTGAATCTCGCCATTAAAATGATAATTAATTGTAATGAATAACAGAGTCCACCAAGGGCACTTTGCCCGCAAACGCTTTGGACAAAACTTTTTAACCGATCAGTTTGTCATCGATAGCATTGTCTCCGCCATTCACCCGCAGCCGGGCGAAGCGGTGGTCGAGATCGGCCCCGGCCTCGGCGCCTTGACCGAGCCGGTTGGCGCACGCATGGACCGCATGACGGTGATCGAACTGGACCGCGATCTGGCCACCCGGTTGGAGAACCACCCGCGGCTGAAAGACAAGCTGACCATCCGCCAGCAGGACGCCATGACGGTGAATTTCGCCGAACTGGCCGAGGAAGCTGGCCAACCGCTGCGCGTATTTGGTAACCTGCCGTACAATATTTCGACGCCGCTGATGTTCCACCTTTTCAGCTATACTCAGGCAATCCGCGACATGCACTTTATGTTGCAAAAAGAGGTGGTCAACCGTCTGGTGGCCGGCCCGAACAGCAAGGCCTACGGGCGTTTGACCGTGATGGCGCAGTACTACTGCAACGTCATTCCGGTGCTGGAAGTGCCGCCGACCGCGTTCGCGCCGCCGCCGAAGGTCGATTCCGCCGTGGTGCGCCTGGTCCCGCACACCGAGCTGCCGAACCCGGTGGGCGACGTGCGCATGCTGAGCCGCATCACCACGCAGGCGTTCAACCAGCGGCGGAAAACCATCCGCAACAGCCTGGGCGACCTGTTCACGCCGGAGCAGCTGACGGAGCTGGGCGTCGATCCTTCGCTCAGAGCAGAGAATATTTCTGTGGCGCAGTACTGCAAGCTGGCGAACTGGCTGTCAGCCAATCCGGCGCCGCAGCAATAAGGAGTTGTTGTCATGATTGATTCGCCCCGCGTGTGTATTCAGGTTCAGAGCATCTATGTGGAATCACAGTCGATCCCTGAAGAAGAGCGTTACGTCTTCGCCTATACCATCACCATCCGCAATCTGGGGCGGACCAACGTGCAACTGCTGGGCCGTTACTGGCTGATCACCAACAGCAACGGCCGCCAAACCGAAGTCCAGGGCGAAGGCGTGATCGGCGAACAGCCCGTCATTCCGCCCGGTGGAGAGTTTCAGTACACCAGCGGCGCCATTCTGGAAACGCCGCTGGGCACCATGGAAGGCCATTACGAAATGGTTGACCATCAGGGTCAACCGTTCCGCACCGCTATTCCCGTGTTCCGCTTAGCCATTCCAACGCTGATCCATTAATTATGTCGACATACCTTATCGGCGACGTTCACGGCTGTTTCGATGAACTGAAGTCGCTGCTGGCTCAGGTTGCGTTCGATCCCGAGCGCGATCAACTGTGGCTGACCGGCGATCTGGTGGCGCGCGGCCCCGCCTCGCTGGACGTGCTGCGCTACGTGCGCTCGCTCGGTCCGGCGGTGCGCATGGTGCTGGGCAACCACGATCTGCACCTGCTGGCGGTCTACGCCGGCATCAGCCGCAACAAACCCAAAGATCGCATCACCCCGCTGCTGGAGGCGCCTGACGCCGACGAGCTGATCAACTGGCTGCGCCGCCAACCGGTGCTGCAGGTGGATGATGAGCAAAAGCTGGTGATGGCGCACGCCGGCATCACCCCGCAGTGGGATATCGACACCGCGAAAATGTGCGCGCGCGAAGTGGAAGCGGTATTGAGCAGCGACAGCTATCCGCTGTTCCTCGATGCCATGTACGGCGACATGCCGAACAACTGGGCGCCGGAGTTGAGCGGCCTGGCTCGCCTGCGTTTCAGCACCAATGCGTTCACGCGCATGCGCTACTGCTTCCCCAACGGCCAGCTCGACATGATCTGCAAAGATGCGCCGGGCAGCGCGCCGGCGCCGCTGAAGCCGTGGTTCGAACTGCCGCGCCTGGTGGATCCGGAATACACCATCGTCTTCGGCCACTGGGCCTCGCTCGAAGGCAAGGGCACGCCGGAAGGCGTGATCGGGCTGGATACCGGCTGCTGCTGGGGCGGCGACTTGACGATGCTGCGCTGGGAAGACCGTCGTTACTTCACGCAGCCCGCCAATCGGGGTGAGGCGTCTGACCACGCCGGCAGACTGGCCGCATCCTGAAAATACAAAGGCGGCCCCGTGGCCGCCTTTGTTTTCTATATTATCGCCTTACGCCCCAATCACCCCGCCATCTTCACGCGTGATCATCAATACCGATGAACGCGGGCGCGGACTGTTGTTCGGGAAGTGCGAATCGCCCTCTTCTCCCGGATGCTGCACGTTGACGAACATCGTCTTGTAGTCCGGGGTGAAAGTGATGCCGGTCAGTTCGCAGGACTTCGGCCCCACCATGAAACGGCGGATCTCACCGCTGATCGGATCGCCCACCAGCATCTGGTTGTTGCCCTGCCCGACATAATCGCCCTTGTTGCTGTACTTGCCGTCGGTGAGGATCCACAGGCGGCCGGCGCGATCGAAGCCCAGCCCGTCCGGGCTGTTGAAGGTATTTTCCGCCGTGATGTTCGGCGTGCCGCGGTTGACGCCTTCGGGGTGGGCGATCGGGTTGCCGCACAGCGCATAGATGTCCCAGGCGAAGACGTCGGCGGTGGCGTCGCCGCCTTCATCCCAGCGAATGATCTGGCCATAGATATTGTTAGGCCGCGGGTTGGCGGCGTTCAGCGGCATCCCTTCCTCACCGCGCTTGCTGTTGTTGGTCAGCGTACAGTACGCGCGGCCGTCATGCGGGTTCACCGCGATCCACTCCGGGCGATCCATTTTGGTGGCGCCGACCTGCTGCGCCGCCTTGCGGGCGAAGATCAGCACTTCAGCCTCGTCGCGGAAGCCGTTCTCCGGCGTCAGGCCGTTCTTGCCGAACTCGAGCGCAATCCAGCGCCCTTTGCCCTTCAGCGGCGTGCCGGCTTCATCGCCGTCGAACTGCGCCACGTACAGCGTCCCCTCGTCCAGCAGCGTGCGATTGTTGGCCGGATTGGCGGCGTCGACCACGCCTTTGGAGACGTATTTATAGATATGTTCGCCGCGCTCGTCGTCGCCCATGTACACCACCAGGCGGCCGTCTTTGGCCACGGTCACCGCCGCGTTTTCATGTTTGAAGCGGCCGAGCGCGGTGTGCTTGATGGGCGTCGAGGCCGGATTCAGCGGATCGATCTCGACGATCCAGCCGTGGCGCTTGAATTCGTTAGGGTTCTTCGCCACATCGAAGCGCTCATCATAGTCCGGCCAGTTGCGCTCCGGTTCGCTGGCCTTCAGCGTGTAGCGCTTCTGTTCCGGCGTGGTGCGATAATCGGCCTGACGGGTGCCGAAATAGGTATCGAAGTTTTCCTCGCAGGTCAGATAGGTCCCCCACGGCGTCTTGCCGTTGGCGCAATTGCCAAAGGTGCCCAACACCTTGCGGCCACTCGGATCGGCGGCGGTCTGCAGCAGCGGGTGCCCGGCGGCCGGGCCGCTGAACTGCATTTCGCTGTTGGCGGTGATGCGGCGGTTATAGCGCGATGGACGTTCCACCTCCCAGCGCTGGCCGTCGCCGACCCGCTTGACCGCCACAATGGAGACGCCGTGCGCCGCCTGTGACTTGCGCACCTCTTCCAGGCTGGTGGCTTTGGCGCCGCCGTGGGCGAACAGATACTGTTCGTTGACGTATTCGTTATTGATGGCCATCACGCCGTGATTGTCATCGATAGGGAAGAAGCTCATGCCGTCATTGTTGTCGCCAAACTGTTTTTCCTGATCGGCGGCGCTGTTGTTGCCCTGCGGATCGAAGGCCGGCGCGCCGTCCACCAGCGGCTCGCCCCAGGAGATCAGCACCTCCGCGCGGTAGCCCGGCGCGATGGTCACCTCGTCGGCGGTAGATGCGGCGATACCCTGAAAGCCCAGCAGCCTGTTCGGTGGCAGATCCTCGGCCAACGCCTCGGCGGAGACCGACCAGATGCCACCGCCGAGAAAGCCGGCCAGGCCGACGGCGCCGGCGCTGCCGAGCAACAGCTTGCGGCGAGAGGGATCGATCAGGCGGTCGGCGTCTAATTGCTCAATTTGCTTGGTCATAACGTGGTTACCTTTTTAGTTATGGCGCCGCGGTCAAGATTCACCAGAGTTGCCGTGGCGCTCGGAGTTGGGCTTCATACTAATCAGGTAATGTGACGGAAAGGTTACGAATGACCGGCGTAAAAAGGCCGGGGGCGCAATTGCTTGCGCCCCCGGGGATAACTGGCTAACAGGCTGAGATCAGCGGCGCTGCAGGATTTCGAAACAGTAGCTGTGCGAGTTCAGATTGTCGGCATCGTGGAATTCGCTGAACGTGGTTTCCCACTCGTCCGGCTCGTAATCCGGGAAGTGGGTATCGCCGCCGACTTCGGCGTCGATGTGCGTCAGGTACAGACGGTCGGCGCGCGGCAGCAACTGGGTATAGATGCGCCCACCGCCGATCACCATCACTTCTTCCACCTCGCCCGCGGCGGCCAGCGCCTCATCCAGCGAGGTTACCCAGGTCACCCCGGCTTCGTTGCCCGGGCGGCTGCTCAAAACGATATTGTGGCGGCCCGGCAGCGGGCGGCCGATGGACTCGAAGGTCTTGCGGCCCATAATAACTGGCTTATTCAACGTGTTGCGTTTAAACCACGCAAGGTCCGCCGGCAGGTGCCACGGCATGGCGTTTTCCATGCCAATAACGCGATCCGCCGCCAAGGCAGCGATCAGGCTGATAATCATTGTTTAACCCTGTGTAGGCAGCAAAATTGGTGACACTATACGTAAAGGCCTGAGTGCCGTCGATAGGCTAATCAAGCAAGATGAATATATAAGATAGCTCTTATCAGCATATCTAATAACCAACGTTCTTCCGCCGGGAAATTTCACACGCCGGGGCGTTTGCGGTACAGCCACAGGCCCGGTAACGACAGGCCGATCGACAAGGCACCGACGATGAAACTGGCCTTAAGGAAGTTGGTGATCATGGTCTCCATCAGGGCCTCGCTGTAGCCCAGATGCGAGATCTCCACCACAGTTATCATCGCGGTATAGGCGGAAATGCCGGGGAACATCGGGATCACCGCCGCCACGGTGAACACCTTCGGATGCGCCAGCAGCCAGCGCGACCAGTAGATGCCGATGATGCCGATCAGGATCGCCGCCAGCAGCGAGGCCCACTCGATGTTCATGCCGGCATGCATCATCAGCATGCGCGAACCGCGCCCGATAGCCCCGAGCAATGCGCAATAGCGCAGCGCACGCAGCGGCACGTTAAACACCATGGCGAAGCCCAGCGCCGGCACCGCCGCCAACAGCATCTCCTGCAACAAGGCCCACAACAGATTCATGACCACCCCCGCAGATCCCACAGCGACATCGCCATCACTACCCCGATACAGGTCGCCAGCGTCAGCAGGCTGGCCATCGCCCAGCGCGCCAGCCCGGTATTCACATGCCCCTTGAACATGTCGGCCACCGCGTTGATCAGCGGGAAGCCCGGCACCAGCAGCAGCACGCTGGCGGCCATCGCCACGCTCGAGGTGTCTTTAAACGCCGGCAGGCGCAGCAGCAGTCCGGAGATCGACGTCGCGACAAACGCCGTCAGGCAAAAATTGATCAACGGATTCATCTGGCGGGCGGTGAGGATTTGGCGCACCAACATCGCCGTGCCGCTGGCGATAAAGGTCACCAGGAAGGCGTCGCCGCCACCGCCGTTGAGCATGCTGAAGCACCCACAGGACAGCCCCACCATCAATACCACCAGCCAGCGCGGGTAGCGCAGCGGCCGGATCCTTTCAAAGCGGCGCGCCACGTCGTGCGCATCCGCCAGGCGATGCTCGGCGAGGATCACGATATGCTGCACTTCGGTCACCACCTGCATATTGATGCCGCGATCGACGTTCTTACGGGTGGTGGTCAGACAGGCACCATGGCTAAGAGTGGTCAATACCACCGCATTGGCGGAGATCGAGCTTTCCACGCTGTCCATGCCCAGCGCCAGTCCCAGGCGAGTTGATAACTGTTCCACCACCGTGCTCTCGGCGCCGTGCTGCAACAGCAGCAACGCGCATTGAATGCACAGTCGGGTGATTTCACGCTGTTGCCGGTGCGGTTCCGGCCTGTCTGTGGCGGTAGTCTGCTGCATGGTGCTCCGTCGCGGGCGGTAGATGAATTATTATCATAGAGCCTAACAATACCTCATTGGGTTGATGCGCATCAGAGGAAGCGGCGTTATTATCGCCAGATTGCTGCCTTTTGCGCGAGACGTCTCCCATGCTTGAAACTTCGTTGTTCGTCGCCGGCATTGCCGCCCTCGGCATGCTCTCCCCCGGCCCGGATTTTTTCCTGGTGATCAAAAACGCCGCCCGCTACCCGCGGCTGGCCGCCATGATGACCGCCTTCGGCGTGATCTGCGGCGTCGCCACCCACATGTCCTACTGCGTCGCCGGGCTGGCGGTGGTGATCACCACCACGCCGTGGCTGTTCAACCTGCTGAAATACGCCGGGGCGGTCTATCTGGTGTGGATCGGCATCCAGGCGCTGCTGTCGCGCGGCGGCGGCAAAATGAACGTCAGCAATCTGCCGCAGCAGCAGGTCAGCCTGAAGAGCGCCTTTGCGCAAGGCTACCTGTGCAACCTGCTGAATCCGAAAGCCACCCTGTTCTTCCTGGCGGTCTTCACCCAGGTGCTGCAGATCGATTCCGGTCTGGGTGACAAGCTGTGGTACGCGGGGATTATTCTCGGCCTGTCGGTCATCTGGTGGCCGCTGCTGGTATTTTTGATCCAGAGCGGGCCGGTGCGCCGCGGGCTGGAAAAGACGCAGAAGATCGTCGACAAATTGCTGGGCGGCATGTTGATCGCCTTAGGCATCAAGGTCGCGCTGAGCTAAGCAAAAAAAGGGCGCCATCACGGCGCCCCTCCCCTTATCCTTTGGCTTCCACCACTTCATCCTCCGGCGCCTTGCCGTCGATACTGCCGCGCCAGCCGGTCTGCTGCACCCGCGCCAGCCGATTCTGATCCTGCTCGATGGCCGCGCTGAGCATCTCCTTGGCCCGCTGCAGGCTGGCGATACGGAATTCAGTATCCTGGTAATTATCCAGCGTATCTTCCAGCATCTTCAGGTTATAGCGACGGAACGTGTCCGCTTTCTCGCGCGCCTCATAGGCGTCCAGCCCCAGCAACTCCAGCGTTTCACGGCCGACGCGCAGCGAGCTTTCGAAGGTTTCGCGCTCCGGTTTTTCCACCCCCAGTTGCCGCAGCTGATACCAGTGATCGACGTCGCGCGCCCGCGCCACCACTTTCAGATGCGGGAAGTGCTGCCTGGCCAGCTCGGTTAACGCCAGGCTGTCCTCCACATCGTCGATGGCGTTGATCAGCACCTTGGCGTGAGCGGCGCCGGCGGCCTCCAGCAGATCGGCGCGCGTGGCGTCGCCGTAGAACACCTTGGTATCGAATTTGCGCAGCGTTTCGATATGGTCCGGATCGTGATCAAGTACCACGGTGTGCACGCCGTTGGCCAACAGTAAACGACCGGCGATCTGGCCGAAACGGCCGAAGCCGGCGATGATCACGCTGGCGTTCTCGTCATCAATGACGTCAGCCGGGCGATCCTCTTTCGGCGCATTTTTCTCCAGCTGCGCGGCGATCACCAACAGCAGCGGGGTGGCCGCCATCGACAGCGCCACCGCCAGCGTCAGCGACTTGGCCCATTCAACCGGCAAGACGCCGGCCAGCTGTGCGGCGCTGAAAATCACGAAGGCGAACTCACTGCCCTGCCCCAGCAGAATGGCGAACAGGCCGCGCTGGCGCTTCGGCACGCCGAGCAGCGGCCCAATCAGCCACAGCAACGCCGCCTTGATCAGCATAAAGCCCAGCAGCAGCGAGGCGATCAGCAACGGATGATGGAACAGCGTGCCGAAGTCGATCGACATGCCGACGCCGATGAAGAACAGCCCCAGCAGCAGTCCCTTGAACGGCTGAATATCGCTCTCCAGCGCGTGGCGGTATTCCGAGCTCGCCAACAACACCCCGGCGAGGAACGCCCCCATCGCCATCGACAGCCCGGCCATCTCCAGCAGGATGCCGAAGCCGAACACCAGGAACAGCGCCACGGCGCTGAACACTTCGCGCATGCCCGAACGGGCGACGAAGTGCAGCAGCGGACGGGTGACGTAGCGGCCGAGCAACACCACCATCGTCAACGCGCCCACCACCTTGGCCGCCGACAGCATGAAAGCGCCCAGCGTGGTGGTGGCGCCGCTGCTGGCCAGCAGCGGGATCATCGCCACCAGCGGGATCGCCGCGATATCCTGGAACAGCAGCACCGCAAACGCGCTGCGGCCGATCGGCGACGGCGTCAGATTGCGTTCGCTCATCGCCTGCATGGCAATGGCGGTGGATGAGAGCGCCAGCGTCAGGCCAATCAGCAACGCCACCTTCCAGTTAAGGCCAAGGAAGTAACAGAAGGCGCTCAGCGCCAGGCCGCAGCCCACCATCTGAATGCTGCCGCCGCCGAACACCGAGGCACGCAGCGTCCACAGCCGTTTGGGATCCAGCTCCAGGCCGATGATAAACAGCATCAGCACCACGCCGATCTCGGCGAAGGTCAGGATCGATTCGGCGTCCGACACCAGCTTCAGCCCCCAGGGGCCAATGATGCAGCCGGCGATCAGGTAACCGAGCACCGAACCCAGTCCCAGGCGCACCGCGATCGGCACAAACAGCGCCGCGGAGCCGAGGTAGATCAGCCCTTCGATCATCATGTGGTGATTATCCATGGCTGGCCTCCCGGGTTTCCGCTTCGGCATGTTCCATCAGGTAGTCGACCAGCCGCTGGCGGTAGGCTTCGCCGGCGGCGAGCAGCGCCGGCTCGTTGCAGGTAAAGGTATTGTGCACGGCGAAATAAGGCAGCCAGGTCATGCCGCAATAGATCGCCGTGGCCTGCAGCGGCTGCGCCAGCGCGGCGAAGTTGGGGAAGTCGCCCAGCTCGAAGTGGTGCTCGTCGCCGCCGCTGGTCACCGCCCACAGACAGTCTTTACCCACCAGCGCATTGCCGTCGTGGCCGTAGGCCCAGCCGTGCTCCAGCACTTTGTCGATCCACAGCTTCAACAACGGCGGGAAGCTGTACCACTGCATCGGATGTTGCAGCACCACCAGGTCGGCGCGCTCCACCGCCCGCTGCTCGGCGTTGATGTCAATATTGAAATCGGGGTACAGCTCATACAGCGAGCGCACCTCCACCTCGGGGAGATCCTTCACCGCCTGCAGCAGGCGGTGATTGGCATGTGAATGCCGGGGATACGGGTGAGCATAAATTATCAGAATCATTGTTATCGTCGTTCCTTCGTTCCTTGCCAATACACCAAGCATATACCAATCACACAGAGTGACAGTTTGCCCACTGATTGATAGCGGAAATTTTTAACGCCAGCCGACAAATTCGCTGAATAAAAAAGGGCGCTGCATCTGCAGCGCCCCTTACGTTGCGTTATCGCGCGGTTACTTGCCGATGCGCGCGTGCATTTCCTGCACCGACGTCACCTGCTCGGTCGGATCCGCTTTCAGCGCCATCGCGGTGGCGAAGCCGCCGTTCAGCGTGGTGTCGTAGTGCACCTTGTACTGCAGGGCGCTGCGGCGAATCAGCTTGGAGTCCTCAATCGCCTGACGGCCTGCCGTGGTGTTGACGATGTAGGTGTACTCGCCGTTCTTGATACGGTCCTGAATGTGCGGACGCCCTTCGTGCACCTTGTTGACCAGGCGTGGGTTGATGCCCGCTTCGCCCAGTACCACCGCGGTGCCGTGGGTGGCGTCCAGCTCAAAGCCCTGCTTCAGCAGGCTGGCGGCCAAATCGACCACGCGGGCTTTATCGCCTTCACGCACCGACAGCAGCGCGCGGCCCTGCTTCTTCATGCCCGAGTTGCTGCCCAGCATCGCTTTGGAGAAGGCTTCCGCGAAGGTGCGGCCCACGCCCATCACTTCCCCGGTAGAGCGCATTTCCGGCCCCAGAATCGGGTCGACGCCCGGGAATTTGTTGAACGGCAGCACCACTTCTTTCACCGAATAGTACGGCGGGATGATCTCTTCGGTCACGCCCTGCTCGACCAGCGTTTTGCCCGCCATCACGCGCGCGGCCACTTTGGCCAGCGGCACGCCGGTGGCTTTGGAGACGAACGGCACGGTGCGCGCGGCGCGCGGGTTGACTTCAATCAGGTAGACTTCGTTGTCTTTCACCGCGAACTGCACGTTCATCAGGCCGCGCACCTGCAGCTCGAACGCCAGTTTTTCCACCTGACGACGCATCACGTCCTGAATTTCCTGGCTCAGGGTGTACGCCGGCAGCGAACACGCGGAGTCGCCGGAGTGCACGCCCGCCTGCTCGATGTGCTCCATGATGCCGCCAATCAGCACGCGTTCGCCGTCGCAGATGGCATCGACGTCCACTTCCACCGCGTCGTCCAGGAAGCGATCCAGCAGCACCGGCGCATCGTTGGACACGCTGACCGCGGTCTGGAAGTAGCGGCGCAGGTCGGTTTCGTCGTAAACGATTTCCATCGCCCGGCCGCCCAGCACGTAGGAAGGACGCACCACCAGCGGATAGCCGATGGCCGCCGCCTTCTCCACCGCCTGTTCGATGGCGGTCACGGTGGCGTTGGCCGGTTGCTTCAGGCCCAGACGGTTGACCGCCTGCTGGAAGCGCTCGCGGTCTTCGGCGCGGTCGATGGCGTCCGGACTGGTGCCGATAACCGGCACGCCTGCGGCTTCCAGCTCGCGCGCCAGCTTCAGCGGAGTCTGGCCGCCATACTGCACGATCACGCCCTTCGGCTTCTCGATGCGCACGATTTCCAGCACGTCTTCCAGCGTTACCGGCTCAAAGTACAGGCGGTCTGAGGTGTCGTAGTCGGTGGAGACGGTTTCCGGGTTACAGTTGACCATGATGGTCTCGTAGCCGTCTTCACGCAGCGCCAGCGAAGCGTGCACGCAGCAGTAGTCAAACTCGATGCCCTGGCCGATACGGTTCGGCCCGCCGCCCAGCACCATCACTTTCGGCCGGTCGTTGGTCGGGTTGGACTCGCACTCTTCTTCATAGGTGGAGTACATGTAGGCGGTGTCGGTGGCGAATTCCGCCGCGCAGGTATCCACGCGCTTGTACACCGGATGCAGGCCGTAACTGTGGCGCAGCTTGCGAATTTCACTCTCGGCGACGCCGGCCAGCTTGGCCAGGCGCGCATCGGCGAAGCCTTTGCGCTTCAGAGTGCGCAGGAACTCTTGGTTCAGGCCGTTGATGCCCGCCTCGGCCACCTGCTCTTCCAGGCGCACCAGCTCTTCAATCTGCACCAGGAACCAGCGGTCGACGTTGGTCAGGTTGAACACGCCGTCGACCGACAGACCGGCGCGGAAGGCGTCGGCGATGTACCAGATGCGGTCGGAACCGGCGTCTTTCAGCTCGCGGCGGATTTTGGTCAGCGCTTCCGGATCGTCCAGGTTCACTTTCGGGTCGAAACCGGTGGCGCCCACTTCCAGGCCGCGCAGCGCTTTCTGCAGCGACTCCTGCTGGGTGCGGCCGATGGCCATCACTTCACCGACCGACTTCATCTGGGTAGTCAGGCGATCGTTGGCGCCGGCGAACTTCTCGAAGTTGAAGCGCGGGATCTTGGTGACGACGTAGTCGATTGACGGCTCGAACGACGCCGGGGTGCGGCCGCCGGTGATGTCGTTCATCAGCTCATCGAGGGTGTAGCCCACCGCCAGCTTGGCGGCGATCTTGGCGATCGGGAAGCCGGTGGCTTTCGACGCCAGCGCCGAAGAGCGCGATACGCGCGGGTTCATTTCGATGACGATCAGGCGGCCGGTTTTCGGGTTGACCGAGAACTGCACGTTGGAGCCGCCGGTTTCGACGCCGATCTCACGCAGCACCGCCATCGAGGCGTTGCGCATGATTTGGTATTCCTTGTCGGTCAGGGTCTGGGCCGGCGCGACGGTGATCGAGTCGCCGGTGTGGATGCCCATGGCGTCGAAGTTTTCGATGGAGCAGACGATGATGCAGTTGTCGTTCTTATCACGCACCACTTCCATCTCGTACTCTTTCCAACCGATCAGCGATTCATCGATCAGCAACTCGTTGGTCGGCGACAGGTCCAGGCCGCGTTCGCAGATCTCTTCGAACTCTTCGCGGTTGTAGGCGATGCCGCCGCCGGTGCCGCCCATGGTAAAGGAAGGGCGGATGATGCACGGGAAGCCGACGTCAGCGGCCACCGCCAGCGCTTCTTCCATGGTGTGCGCGATGCCGGAACGCGCGGTATCCAGACCGATTTTCTTCATCGCCACGTCGAAACGGCGACGGTCTTCGGCCTTGTCAATCGCATCGGCGGTGGCGCCGATCATGGTAACGCCGAACTCGGCCAGCACGCCCTGACGCTCCAGTTCCAGCGCGCAGTTCAGCGCCGTCTGGCCGCCCATGGTCGGCAGCACCGCATCCGGGCGCTCTTTTTCGATGATCTTGCGCACCACTTCCCAGTGGATCGGCTCGATGTAGGTCGCATCGGCCATTTCCGGGTCGGTCATGATGGTCGCCGGGTTGGAGTTGACCAGAATGACGCGGTAACCCTCTTCGCGCAGCGCTTTACACGCCTGGGCACCCGAGTAGTCGAACTCACACGCCTGGCCGATAACGATCGGGCCAGCGCCGAGGATCAGGATGCTTTTTATGTCTGTACGTTTTGGCATTTTTTACTGCTCCTGATTATTTGGCGTTAGAACGGTAAGTCTCAATCAGTTCGATAAAGTGATCGAACAGCGGCGCGGCGTCGTGCGGGCCTGGGCTGGCTTCCGGGTGGCCCTGGAAGCTGAACGCCGCTTTGTCGGTGCGGTGAATGCCCTGCACCGTGTGGTCGAACAGCGATTTGTGCGTCACGCGCAGGTTCGCCGGCAGATTGTTCTCATCTACCGCAAAGCCGTGGTTCTGCGCGGTGATCATCACCGTGTTGTTGTCCAGATCCTTCACCGGGTGGTTGCCGCCGTGGTGGCCGAGCTTCATCTTCATGGTTTTCGCCCCGCTGGCCAGCGCCAGCAGCTGGTGGCCCAGGCAGATGCCGAACACCGGAATGTCGGTTTCCAGGAACTGTTTGATGGCGGTGATGGCGTAGTCGCACGGCTCCGGATCGCCCGGGCCGTTGGACAGGAAGATGCCGTCCGGATTCATTTTCAGCACCTCGTCGGCCGGGGTCTGCGCCGGCACCACGGTCAGGCGGCAGCCGCGATCCACCAGCATGCGCAGGATGTTGCGCTTGGCGCCGTAGTCGTAAGCCACCACGTGGAACGGCAGTTCCGCGGCGGTTTTGGCTTCGGGCAGGTCGCCTTCAAGCGTCCAGCTGCCTTGCTGCCAGCTGTAGGCCTCTTGGGTGGTGACCTCTTTCGCCAGATCCATGCCCTTCAACCCCGGGAAACCTTGCGCCTTGGCCAGGGCCAGCGCGGCGTCCGGCGAATCGGCGGCGATGATGCAGCCGTTCTGGGCGCCCTTCTCGCGCAGCAGGCGGGTCAATTTGCGGGTATCGATATCGGCGATCGCCACGATGTTGTGACGCTTGAGGTAGTCGGACAGGCTTTCTTCGTTGCGGTAGTTGCTGGCGATCAGCGGGAGGTCGCGAATGACGAGGCCTTGGGCGTGTACTGCGGAGGATTCTTCGTCGGAAGCATTGGTGCCGACATTGCCGATATGAGGATAAGTAAGAGTAACGATCTGGCGGGAATAGGAAGGATCAGTGAGGATTTCTTGATAACCGGTCATCGACGTATTGAAGACCACTTCCCCCACTGCCGTTCCCTCTGCCCCGATGGCCCGACCGTGGAATTGGGTTCCGTCTTCCAGAACCAATAGCGCTGACTTTATCAAAACACCCTCCAAGGAATAATCAATCACAATATTTGCATATTAATTCAGATATCGCGATCTAAATCAATGCAAAAACCGTCCGCGAGGCCAATTTTTGGCAAATTGGGCGCATTTTAATGATGAGTGCCTGGCTTGTCTACCCAAACTGCCGTTTTTTGTTTTATTTTTGCAGTTCTCGGCGCTCATGCGGCTTGAGCGGCGATAAAAACACAGAAAACCGGGGCTGGAAAACGGTTGCGGGGAAGAATGACGGAAAATGGCGCCGGAATGGGACAAAAAAGACGCTGAAAAAGCCGAGGGGGGAAAAAAAGGAGATGATTAGCAAAGTAAACACAGACAAATAACAGCTTTGACAATGAAATAAAATCAACATGATATTTATCATGTTAAAAAAAAGGACAATAAAATTATTGCCCGATTATCATAGCATTATGATCAATACAACCACATCACGATGGTATGCAAATCAATTATAACTGGTCCAAATTCAACACGTCGCGCATATCAAATAAACCTTTATCCCGGTTATGCAGCCAGGCAGCCGCGCGCACCGCACCGCTGGCAAAAGTCATGCGGCTGGAAGCCTTATGGGTAATTTCCACCCGTTCACCGATGTCGGCGAACATTGCGGTGTGCTCGCCGACGATGTCGCCGGCGCGAATGGTGGCAAAGCCGATGCTTTGGGGATCGCGTTCGCCGGTATGGCCTTCGCGCGCATAGACCGCACAGCTTTTCAGATCGCGCCCCAGCGCGCCGGCGATCGCTTCGCCCATCGCCAACGCCGTGCCCGACGGCGCATCCACTTTGTGGCGGTGGTGCGCCTCGACGATTTCGATATCGGTATAGTCGCCCATCACCTGCGCGGCCTTCTCCAGCAGTTTCAGCACCAGGTTGACGCCGACGCTGAAGTTGGCGGCGAACACGATGCCGATATGCTGCGCCGCAGCGCGGATCGCCTGCTTGCCGGCGTCATCGAAGCCGGTGGTGCCAATCACCATCGCCTTGTGGTGCGCCACGCAAAAATCCAGGTAGTTCCGCGTGCTTTCCGGGCGGGTGAAGTCGATCAAAATGTCGAACCCGCTCGCCACTTTCTCCAGGCTGTCGCTTACCTTGACGCCCAGCGCGCCAATGCCCGCCAACTCGCCGGCATCGACGCCGATCAGGCTTGAACCCGGGCGCGACAGCGCCGCGCCCAACACCACGCCTTCCGCCTGCTGCACCGCCTGGATCAACTGACGGCCCATCCGGCCGCCGGCGCCCGCAATCGCAATGCGGATTTGTGAATCACTCATGCTTGCTCTCTTCTTGATTTGACGCCTATCCCATTAGGCTATCGATTCAGGGTAACTGCCCCGCTGCAGCGCCGCCAGAGGATTCATTTCATAATTAGAAAATTATGATATTCCCCCGCTTTCATCAGCGGCGCTGTCGTGAGATTAACATTCAACCGATTTGGCGGCCTGCGACGATTGTACATAATCATGCAGTTTCCATGGCAAAAAAATGCAGAAAAAAGGCGCCGAAAACGGCGCCTTGGGAAAGGATCACAGCGAGGTCAGGCGGTAATAGCGGCCACTTCGTTGGCGATCGCCGTCAGCGCATCGTGGCGGGCATAGTCCTCACGCACCAGCGCCGCGCGCTGGCGATAGATCGGCTGTTGCAGAATGCGCGTCGCTGCCGCCAGTATTTGTTCGGAGCTTGGCGTGCTGGTATGCAGGCTGATGCCGCAGCCGGCGGCCACCACGCGCGCGGCCGCCTCCAGCTTGTCCTCGCCGGTGCCGGCGACAATCAGCGGCACGCCGCTGTCCAGCGCATAGTTGATCGAGCCGTAACCGCCGTTGGTGATCAGCAGCGCTGCCTGCGGCAACCAGTGTTCGAAGGAGATGAACGCCCGCACTCGGGCGTTGTCCGGCAACGCGTCCATCAGCCCTTCGGTCGCCCGCCCGCCGGTGGTGGCCAACACCCGCACCGGCAGATGCGCCAGCGCCTGCAGCGTCGGCACGATCAGCTGATGCAGATCGACATTGGCCAGCGTGCCCTGAGACACGATCACCAGCGGCCGACGATCGTCCTCCTCCCACAGCGCCTCTTCCGCGGCCGGTTGACCACCGCTGCGCAGCGGCCCGACGAAGCGCACGCCGCTCGGCAGGTCGTCGCGCTCATATTCCAGCGCCGTGGTAGCCAGCTGCAGGAAACGCTCGCAGCCGCCGATCAGCGCATCGGTGAACGGGCGATCCAGCGCCCGTCCCCCCGCCTGCACCAGCGCCGCATCAAAACTTTGCTGCACCTCATCAAGCAACACCCGCGTCGCTTCATCCACCAATTGCTCACGGGTCAGAGCCCGCGGCAGCAGCGCCGGCGGGATGCGCGGGCCATAGAAAATAGCATCGCGCGAAGAATACGACAGCGGCGTGACGCCGATCCCAAAGACCGGCGGCCGTTCGGCGGACTGCAGCAGCGGCAGCACGCCGTAGAAGCAGTTCTCCACCATCAGCAGATCGGTCTTCTCGGCGGCGATGGCCGCACGCAGCTGACGAGCCAACAGCGGGATCGGCGCGGCGAAGAAATCTTTCAGCGCCAGCGCCATCTGCGCATTGCCCGGCGGCAGCGCGGCGCGCTCGGGGAAATGCTCCTCCAGGTGGCGATAGTCGAAGTCCACCTGCGCGTCGAACGGCGCGAAGCTCGCGCCCACCGCCTCGGCGCGTTCGCGGAACAGCGCGCCGGTCATCACCCGCACCTGATGCCCTTGGGCGATCAGGTGACGAGCGATAGCTAACATCGGGTAGACGTGCCCCGGAGTGGCGACCGCCGCCATCAGTATCCTTGCCATAATGCTCCTTTTAAGCTTCTGCGTTGGCCGGCTTCAGCGCCAGATTGGCGCACACCGGATTGCTTTGAATATGCACGCGCTGCAAATGACGCGCGGAACGGGCGGTAAAGCCCTCGCGGCCGTGCAACAGCGAGAAGTTGTCCGCCACCACCACGTCGCCCTGTTGCCATTGGTGGGCATAATAGTGACGCGGATCGTACAGATGCTGCTGCAGAGTGTGGTGGAACTGTTCCTGCTGTTGTTCCGGCACGCCGTGATATTCCAGCGCATGTTGATTGAGGAATTTTTTCCCCTCCGTCGGCGGTTCATTGTAGCGCATGATCAAGCCCCTGCCGTTCGGGTGCTGCACCACCAGCGGCGAACAGACTTCACCGCCGTAGTGCACCACCTGCTTGATGCGATAGGTGATCGAGACCGACAGCCACTGATCCAGCAACGCTTCGTCCGCATTGGCCAGCAAGCGCGTGGTGTCGACGAAGGTCGTGCGCCCGCCTTCGTCCGGCGACGGCGCCGCCACGCAGTGGAACAGCTGGAACTCGGGAATAGTCGGCTTATACATGCCATCCCAATGCAGCGGGACGTAGCTGCTGTCGAAAATATGATCCTTGGCGTCCGGATGTTCCTTCACGTCCAGCACCGCGCCAAACGGCCACATCATGATCTCGCCCCACTGTTCGGCGTAGCGCGTCAGAACCTCCCCATCACTGAAACCGGAGTCGAATCCGCGCAGCACCAGCAAGTGATGCTCCTGCGCCAGCGCCCGCAGCGCTGCCACCGGCAGTTCGCCGATCTTTTGCCCCGGATGCTGCGGCGTCAGGATCGCGCCAAACGGGGTATTCGGTTGAATATGGCAATTAAGCGGTTGGTTATTCATCGGTGATTCTCCTTGCATCGAATGTGCTGCTCACACGGCAACGTGCCGTCAAAAACGCGTCCGCCAGGATTTCGGGCGCAAAAGCCTGCAGCGGCCTCAGGCCATCTGCGGTTGTTCGATCAGGTAATGGCTCGGCGTGCCGCGGATCTCCACCAATTCGCCGTCCAGGCTCTGCGCATCTTTACGCTTCATCAGCACGAACTGGCCGTTCACGTTGGCTGCCACGCCATGCCACGGCGTCAGCCAGTCGTCTTTGGTCGGCATCATGTGGATGCCTATCTTCAGGCTGTCGGCCGGCTGCGGGTGAATCGACAGGCGGATCGCCGCCGGGAAATGCTGGGCCAGCAGGTTGCCCCAGGCCCAGCTGCGCTGGATAACGCCGCAGGCGCGCCGTTTGGCGTCTTTTTGCAGCGCGGCGTTGGAACCGCTGTAGCCCGGCAGGAGGCTGTCTTCATACAAGAAGCGCGTGATGGCGCGATACAGCATTAATCCCTGCTCGTCCTGCATCAGCTGGCGCTTGATCGCCTCTTCCGATTCGGCATAGCCGTCCACCAACAGCCGGCGCAGCAGATCGTAGTCATCGGTATGCTCCGCCAGGCCTTTGACATCGCCGAGGTTGAACACGCTCAGGTGGGTTGCGCCTACTTCATGCAGCAGGCTTTCAATCTCACGTTGATAATGGTTGATCGCTTCGTCGCTGACGCGGATCAGATCGCCGAACACGTGGCCGTCGGAACAGATAACGATATGCGCGCCCGGCGGGTAATAGAGTTGAATGCGCTGGCACAGCGAGTTGAGGAAGATCAGCGACAGCCGCTCCGCCATGTCCGGCACCGCGCCTATCACCTTATTGGCGTTGGGTGACTTGGTCGGAAAAGCCGGCAGCACGAATTCGATGCGCTGGTCGTTTTCAATGAATGCCCGAATGCGCGGCAATTGCACCTGAGTGACCTGCCGCTCTTCTTCAGCCAGAGAAGCATCGTCGGCGATGAGGCGACGTCGATATTGCAATAATTCACGTAGGATTTTTAATGCTATTTCTTCTTTTTTCTGTGCGCTATCCACAATGAGCTCCTGTTGCGATGTGGCGCGGGTGTATTATTGGCAAGCGCAATAAGATTTATCAAAAAGAGATAAAGCGCATGCAAAATAATAATCAGCCCGTCGTTTATATGCTTCAGGCAATATAGGAAAGATGGTGCTATATTATTAGCCCGTATAAATCACAATCTAGGTTAAGTTGTGCTTAACAAACTATGAGCAATATTTTAAAACGCATGGCCATTTTCTCAAAAGTGGTCGATTGTGGCGCATTCAGCATGGCGGCAAAAGAATTGGGCATGACGACATCGGCCGTCAGCCAGCATATTCGCCAGCTGGAGGAACATCTGGGCATTCAATTACTGTTGCGATCGACGCGCTCATTGAGCCTGACCGAAGCCGGATTGTGCTTTTATGAAGATTGTCTGCTGATGATCCACGCCGCCGAGCGCGGGCAACAGCGGATCGCCGCGCTGCGCGGCGAGCTGGTCGGTGAACTGCGCGTCGCCACCTCGACCGAATTCGCCACCCATTATCTGGTGCCGGCGCTGCAGAGCTTCCTCGACGAGCACCCGCGCATCACGCTGCGGTTGGAAATCCACGATGAGAGAATAGACCTCATCGCGCAACGCATCGATCTGGCGATACGCGGCGGCGCGCTGGCTGACTCCAGCTACGTCTCAACGCGGCTGGCGCGCTGCCGCGAAGTGCTGTGCGCGTCCCCGGCCTACCTGGCACACCACGGGGTGCCGGATTCGCCTCAGGCGCTGACCCATCATCATTGGGTCACCTTTACGCCGCTCGGCAATCCGCAGTTTGTTCGCCTGATCCATCGCGACGGCGGCGAGCACCGCATGCGCATGACCGGGCGACTGTTCACCAACAGCGGCATGGCGATGAAGGAGCTGGCGCTGACCGGCAAAGGCATCATTCGCAATTTCTTCGCCAACGTCGAGCGAGAGTTGCGCAGCGGCGAGCTGATTGAAATATTGCCCGACTGGCGATTACCGGAAATTAATTGCTATGCCATTATGCCGCGACGGGAGATCCAGCCATTAAAAGTCCGGCGATTACTGGAGCATATGAAGCTCTATTTAAAGGAGAAAGGATTAAACGACCTAGAACAGATTCGACAAGAATAAAATAAGAAACATCTGCAAGACTACTATTGTAATTATTGTAATCACGTTGACGACACCAGGCCCTATTTAGATTGCAGCCTAATGATATTCTATTTAATGACTTAATTCAGCCTATATAATTAATGACGCCACCGCTATTTCAAATACTCAGAATAAATTTGACTTTAGTTAGCAGAAAATTTGAATATACTCAGCATTTTATTTTTAATGCCGTTGGCATTCCCAAAAAAAACGGGAAGCCTAAGCTCCCCGTTGTCATTCACTCACGCACCTCAGTCAATCTGACGGACGTCCACGCGTAGCTCTTTCGGCACTTCGAACACGATGTTCTCTTCACGCCCGCTGATTTCATGCACGTCCAGGCCGCCCAGCGCTTTCAGGCGGGAGATCACCTCCTGCACCAGCACATCCGGTGCCGAGGCGCCGGCGGTAACGCCAATATTGCGCGCTTCGCTCAGCCAGCTTTCCTGAATATCCGCCGCCGAATCGATCAGATAAGCCGGTTTTCCGACGCGCTGCGCCAGTTCCGCCAGACGGTTAGAGTTGGAGGAGTTCTTCGACCCCACCACCAGCACCACGTCCGCATCGCCGGCCAGGTTGCGCACCGCTTCCTGACGGTTGGTGGTGGCGTAGCAAATGTCATCCTTGCGCGGACCGATAATGCTCGGGAAGCGCTGACGCAGCGCGTCTATTACGTCCGAGGTATCATCCACCGACAGCGTGGTCTGCGTCATGAAGCACAGGTTGTTTTCGTCTTTCACCTGCAGCTTCCACACGTCATCCGGCGACTCGACCAGGTACATGCCGCCCTGCGGATTGCTGTACTGGCCCATGGTGCCTTCCACCTCCGGGTGCCCGGCGTGACCGATCAGAATCGCTTCGGTGCCGCGGCGGCTGGCGCGCGCCACTTCCATATGCACCTTGGTCACCAGCGGACAGGTGGCGTCGAACAGCATGGTCAGATCGCGCGCCTTGGCTTCGGCGCGCACCGCCTGAGAAACGCCGTGCGCCGAAAAGATCAGGATAGAGCCGTCCGGCACTTCGGCGATCTCTTCGATAAACACCGCGCCGCGCTCACGCAGGCTGTCGACCACGTAGCGGTTGTGCACCACTTCATGTCGCACGTAGATCGGCGCGCCATACAGCTCCAGCGCGCGTTCCACGATGCTGATCGCACGATCGACCCCGGCGCAGAAGCCGCGCGGGTTAGCCAGCAATATTTGCATGCGTCTCCTCCTGCTGCGGATCGATCTCCAGCACTTCGATGTCGAAGGTCACCGGATGACCCGCCAGCGGATGGTTGAAATCGACGGTGATCGAATCTTCCGCCACCGCGCGCACCACGCCCGGCATTTCACTGCCGTCGATGGCGGTAAACAGCATGATGGTGCCCACGTCCGGCACGCCGGTTTCCGCGAAGTCGCGGCGCGAGAAGAACTGGACCAGATCCGGGTTCTCCGCGCCGAACGCCGCTTCCGGCTGCAGGGTAAAGGCGCACTTGTCGCCCGCGCGCAGGCCGAGCAGTTGCTCTTCCAGCGGCGCCGACAGGCTGCCGTCACCCAGGCGGAACAGCGCCGGTTTGCCGCTGCTGCGGGTGGATTCGGCGGTCGAACCGTCTTCCAGTTTCAGCGTGAAGTGAACCAGCACCGCGCTGTCACTGATAACCTGAGCCGTCATATTACTCACCTTTACTCTTTGCGCCTTTGCTCGCCGGCGACAGGAAACCTTCCAGCACGATCATCGCCGCACCCACGCAGATAAAGCTGTCCGCCAGATTAAAGGTCGGGTAGTGCCAATCACCGACGTAGAAGTCGATGAAGTCGACCACGAAACCGTGCCACAGGCGATCGAACAGGTTGCCCAACGCCCCGCCGATAATAAAGGCGTAGGCGATGTTGTTCAGCTTCTGCTGCGCGGTGCTGCGGTACATCATCACCAGCAGCACTGCGACGATGGCGATGGCGATGCCGGCAAAGAACCAGCGCTGCCAGCCGCCATGGTCGGCCAGGAAGCTGAACGCGGCGCCGTAGTTGCGCGCGTAAAACAGGTTGAACGACGGGATCAACGGCTGGGACTGGCCCAGCGTAAAGTTAGCGAGGATCCACTGTTTGCTGCCGAAATCCAGCGCCAGCACCGCTACCACAACCCACAGCCAACGCAGGCCGGTCGAACAAATTGGTTTACTCATCAGGCGCAAGTTCTCAGGCAAAGTTACGCTTCTCGCCGTCACCGGCGACGTTGCTCACACAGCGGCCGCAGATGTCTGCATGCTCCGCCACCAGGCCGATATCGGTGGTGTAATGCCAGCAGCGCGGGCACTTCTCACCTGGCGCTGTGCTGAAGGCGATCTTCAGCCCTTTCAGCAGCTCGGAGGCCTGCGCATCGGCCGGCGCATCCGCCAATGGCGCAACGCTTGCCGCAGAGGTCAGCAGCACAAAGCGCAGCTCATCCTGCAGGCTGTTCAGACGCGCCGCCAACTCGCTGTCGGCATACAGCGTCACCGCCGCTTCCAGCGAACCGCCGAGGCGTTTGTCGGCACGCGCCTGCTCCAGCACCTTGTTCACTTCACCGCGCACTTTCAGCAGCTCAGCCCAGAAAGCGTCGTTCATCGGCTCGCCTTCCGCCAGCCCGAACAGACCGTCGTACCACTCTTCGGTGAACACGTACTGCGCGCGTTTGCCCGGCATGAAGCCCCAGATCTCGTCTGCGGTGAACGACATGATCGGCGCCATCCAGCGCACCAGCGCTTCGACGATGTGATACAGCGCGGTCTGGCAGCTGCGGCGAGCGACGCTGTCGCTCTTGGCGGTGTACTGACGATCCTTGATGATATCCAGGTAGAAGGAGCCCATCTCGACCGAGCAGAACTGCATCAGGCGCTGCACCACTTCGTGGAAATCGTAGTTGGCGTAAGCCTGCTCGATATCCTGCTGCGCCGCCAGCGCGCGGCCGACCGCCCAGCGATCCAGCACCACCATGTCTTCAGGCGCCACGCAATCGGTGCTCGGCTCGAACCCGTTCAGGTTGGCCAGCAGGAAGCGCGCGGTGTTGCGGATGCGGCGATAAGAGTCGGCAGAACGCTTGAGGATCTCGTCGGACACCGCGATCTCGCCGGTGTAATCGGTCGACGCCACCCACAGACGCAGAATGTCGCCGCCCAGCTTGTTCATCACGTCCTGCGGGCTGACGGTGTTGCCGATCGACTTGGACATCTTGCGGCCCTGGCCGTCGACGGTGAAGCCGTGGGTCAGCACTTCCTTGTACGGCGCCTTGCCCTTCATCGCGGTGGAAATCATCAGCGAGGACATGAACCAGCCGCGATGCTGGTCGGAGCCTTCCAGATACATGTCGGCGCCGTGACCGTTAAACTCAGGGCGCACGTCAACCACCGAAGCGTGAGTGGAGCCGGAGTCGAACCACACGTCCAGCGTATCCGGCACTTTCACGTAGTCGGCGGCTTCCGCGCCGAGGATGTCGGCCGCGTCCAGATCCCACCAGGCCTGAATGCCGTCCTGCTCGACGCGCTTGGCCACTTCTTCCATCAGCTCAACGCTGCGCGGGTGCAGCTGCTCGGTCTCTTTATGCACGAACAGCGACATCGGCACGCCCCAGGTGCGCTGACGCGAGATACACCAGTCCGGGCGGTTGGCGACCATCATTTCGATGCGCGCCTGGCCCCAATCCGGGATCCACTGCACGCCCTTGATCTCTTCCAGCGACTGCTGACGCAGGCCTTTCTGATCCATGCTGATGAACCACTGCGGCGTGGCGCGGAAGATGATCGGCGTCTTGTGGCGCCAGCAGCACGGATAGCTGTGCAGGAACTTCTCGACGTGCAGCAGCGCGCCTTTCTCACGCAGCAGCTCGACGATCAGATCGTTGGCCTTGAAGACGAACTTGCCGTCCAGCAGCGGGTAGGTGCCGGTCAGGTAGCAGCCGTTCGGCCCTACCGGGTTGGCCACTTCCAGGCCGTATTTCTGGCCGATCACGAAGTCGTCCGGGCCGTGGCCTGGCGCGGTATGCACCGCACCGGTACCGGCGTCCAGCGTCACGTGCTCGCCGAGGATCGCCGGCACGTCGAAGTCCATGAACGGGTGTTTGAAGCGCAGCAGCTCCAGATCGGCGCCTTTGCAGCTGCCCAGCACCGTCCACTCGGTGATGCCGGCGCGTTTCATCACGCTTTCCACCAGTTCGGCCGCCAGGATCAGGCACTGGCCGTCAACCTGCACCAGCTGATAGGTGAAGTCCGGGTGCAGCGAGATCGCGCGGTTGGCCGGCAAGGTCCACGGCGTGGTAGTCCAGATAACCAGCGAGATGGCGCCGTTGAAGTGGCTCACGCCGAACTTGGCCGCCACGGCAGCCGCGTCGGCCGCATGGAAGCTCACGTCGATCGACGGCGAAGTCTTGTCGTAGTACTCCACTTCCGCTTCCGCCAGCGACGAGCCGCAGTCGGTGCACCAGTGAACCGGCTTGGCGCCTTTCAGCAGGTGGCCGTTGCTGATGATCTTGCCCAGCGCGCGGATGATGTTGGCTTCGGTTTTGAAGTCCATCGTCAGGTACGGACGATCCCAGTCGCCCAACACGCCCAGACGGATGAAGTCCTTCTTCTGGCCTTCAACCTGCTCGGCCGCGTACTCGCGGCACTTCTGGCGGAACTCGGCCGCCGTCAGCTTCTCGCCCGGCTTGCCGTACAGTTGCTCAACCTTCAGTTCGATCGGCAGGCCGTGGCAGTCCCAACCCGGCACATAAGGCGAGTCGAAGCCGGCCATCCCTTTCGACTTGATGATAATGTCTTTGAGAATCTTGTTAACCGAGTGACCAATGTGAATGCTGCCGTTCGCATACGGAGGGCCGTCATGCAAAATGAAGGTTTTTTTGCCCTTTTTGGCAGTACGAATAATCCCGTACAGATCCTGTTCATACCAACGTTGCAGCATGCCAGGTTCGCGCTTGGCGAGATCGCCGCGCATCGGGAACCCTGTTTCCGGCAAGTTCAGGGTATTCTTGTAGTCACTCATGAGATTCTCGTTTCCGTTTTCGGCTATTTACCCGTCACACTTCAAGCTGCATCTTTGTCGGCCGCCCTTTCTCACCCGAATCACTTGCCTATGCAAGCTCATCGGGGTTCGCGCGGTTGCCGCCGCGATGCAACTCGAATTGTTTAGGGTAAACGATTAAACCAGTGTTTTTAACCCGAAGAACTTCCGGGCCGTCACCACATCATTGGCGATTTGCTGCTTCAGGGCATCGAGCGAAGCAAACCGCTGTTCATTGCGCAATTTTGCGCGGAGCACCACCTCAATATGGCGCCCGTAAAGATCCATTGTGACATCCAGCAAATGCACTTCCAGCTGCTGGCGCACGCCGGCGACGGTCGGGCGCGTGCCGATATTGGCCACGCCCGGCAGCGGCTTCGGCCCCAGGCCGTACACTTCCACCGCATACACTCCTTTCACCGGCGCCACCAGACGCTTGAGCGGCAAATTGGCGGTCGGGAAGCCGATGGTGCGCCCCAGCTCGTCGCCGTGCACCACGCGCCCGGAAATGCTGTACGGGTGGCCCAGCAGGGTCTCCGCCAGCGGCAGATCGTCCTCGCTCAGCGCGGTGCGGATCGCGGTGCTGCTGATGCGCCGCTCGCCTTCGCGGAAGGTCGGGGTGCTGACCACGTCGAAGCCGTACTCTTTTCCGGCCTGCTGCAATAGCGGAAAATCGCCCTGACGCCCGGCGCCAAAGCGAAAATCATCCCCCACCATCAGGAATTTGACGCCCAGTTTTTCCACCAGCAGCTCGGCGACGAACGCCTGCGCGGTGTTGGCGGCGAAACGCGGATCGAACTTGACGCACAGCAGGTAATCGACGCCCGCCTGCGCCAGATAGTTGGCCTTGTCGCGCAGGCGCGTCAAGCGGGCCGGCGCTTTGTCTGCGGCGAACATCTCCAGCGGCTGCGGCTCAAAGATCATGACCATCACCGGCAGCCCGAGGCGTTTCCCCTGTTGCTTCAACTGTTCCAGCAACGCCTGATGGCCGCGATGCACGCCGTCAAAGTTGCCGATGGTGAGCACGCAACCATGGTGGCGCGCCCGGATATTGTGAATGCCGCGAATTAGCTCCATAGCTGGCTCAAAACAGTGGAAATCGGCGGATTATACCTTGTACAGCCGGTAAGGTTAACCCGCGATTGGTGCCTTTATGTAATAGACATACCATACCGGAGATAATCTGTGCGTGAAACGGCTTCGCCACAGTTTATCCGGCGCTGCCGGGGCGATTCTCGACCGCGGCCAACGGCTTGCGCCCGCCGCGGCAAATCATTGGCGAATTTTCTCGCGAAACACTGTATTCCCAAGAGCGAAGCTGGTAAAATCCTGCGCCATCACAACGTAGCGAGTGCCGCCTGTACAAACGGCGCTTATTTGCACAAATCCATTGACAAACGAAGGCTAAAAGGGCATATTCCTCGGCCTTTGAATTGTCCTCAATAGAATATATTTGGGAGTTGGACCTTGGCTAATATCAAATCAGCTAAGAAACGCGCCGTACAGTCTGAGAAACGCCGCAAGCATAACGCAAGCCGTCGCTCAATGGTGCGTACCTTCATCAAGAAGGTAGACGCAGCTATCGCAGCTGGCGACAAAGAAGCAGCACAAAATGCATTCCTGGTAATGCAGCCACTGGTGGACCGTCAGGCAGCTAAAGGCCTGATCCACAAAAACAAAGCAGCGCGTCATAAGTCAAACCTGACTGCACGCATCAACGCAATGCAATAAGCATTTCGTTATCTGCTTGATAAAAAAACCGGCTCAGGCCGGTTTTTTTACGTCCTGCATTCAGTGAACCGCTAGCAGGAAAACAGCGCCGAGAAGTCTTTGTTGCAGACACGCTGCACCGCCGGATGCTGGATCATGCGCTCGGCGAAGATGATGTAATACTCCTCCTGCACGCTGTCGATGCGCCCAATCTCCACCACATTGTCATCGTTGTAGGTATCCTGCGCATACAGCGTCGGCGCCACGAAGATCGCATTGTGGTACATGCCGAAGGCCTTCATCAGCGCCGCATCGTCGAACTCGCCCAGAATTTCCACCTGAATACCCTGCGTATTGAACCAGTTGAGCAGCTTGCGCCCCAACATCGAACGACGGCCGGGGATCAGCAGCTTGCGCTGCTCCAGGCAAGCCGGGAACGGCAGCTCCGGCGCCGGCTGGCGACAGAAAAAGCTGATGCCGCACTCGCCCAGCTTCAGCGAGAACAGCCCTTCCTGCTGGCTGGAGTCCACCGGGCAATCCGACAGGATCATATCCAGTTTGTGCTGGCTGAGCTGCTCCAGCAGCATCTCGTGCGTCGATTCAAAGCAACGCAGGTGGATCTGCTCGTTGTCCACCACCACCGCCGTTTCCAATACCTGGCTGACCAGCCGCTTCGACAGCGCGTCCGCTACGCCGACGTCGAACAACAGGTTGGACTCTTTGCGGTAGTTGACGATATCCAACATTTCCTGGCTGAGCATGAACATCTTGTCGGCATAGCGGAACACCAGCTGCCCCAGCTCCGAAGGCACCAACCCGCGCCCCTGGCGTTTGAACAGCTTGCCGTCCAACCGCTCTTCCAGCGCTTTGATCTGGCCGGTGATGGTCTGCGGCGTCAGAAACAACGCTTCGGCGGCACCGACCACGGAACCGGCCTTGCAGACCTGCCAGAAATAGTAAAGGTGATTAAAGTTGATATGCGACATCCTCACGAGCGGCTCTCCTTAACAACGTTTCGCAGCGGCAAACGGTGTGCCGTGACGAGCGACAAACTTCCTTTCCCTGCTTCAGACAACGTATAGCCCCATTAGTCCCAACGAAGAACGGCCGAAGCTGCACATATTTTATACCGTACAGCTCCGACCAGCCATTTTATTATGTGCCCTTACCGGGCACATTCAGGATTAACGCACGCGCGGCAACGCCAGACGCAGTAATCCATACCCTACCACCGCCGCAGTGGTGGAGCCCAACAGGATCCCCAGGCGGGAATAGGTGCTGAGCGCCGCATCCGCATCGCCGAACGCCAGCGAGGCGATAAAAATCGACATGGTAAAACCAATGCCGCAAAGCACCGAAACGGCAAACACCTGTTTGAAGCCGATACCTTCAGGCAAACGGGCGATGCCCATTTTCACCGCCAGCAGGCTGAAGAGGAAAATCCCCAGCGGCTTGCCGATAAACAGACCGGCCGCAATCCCGACCGGCAGCAGCGACGTCAATCCCTCCAGCGATACGCCCTGCAAAGAGACCCCGGCGTTGGCGAAAGCGAACAGCGGCAGGATCATGAACGCCACCCAAGGGTGCAGCTCATGCTCCAGCGTTTCCGACGGCGATGGCCCCTTTTTGACGTTCAACGGGATCATAAAGCCGACAATCACCCCGGCCAGCGTCGCATGCACCCCGGACTTGAGGATCGCCACCCACAGCACCAGGCCGACCATCATGTACAGCGAGGTCTTGCCCACGCCGCGCCAGTTCATCACCGCCAGCAGCGCCGTCGCCGCCGCCGCCACGCCCAGCGCCACCATCGACACTTCGTGGGTGTAGAACAGCGCGATGATGATGATCACGCCCAGGTCATCGATGATCGCCAGCGCCAACAGGAACACTTTCAGGCTGGTCGGCACGCGGTTGCCCAGCAAGGCCATGACGCCCAGCGCAAAGGCGATGTCGGTCGCGGCCGGGATCGCCCAGCCCTGGCGGGTAACTTCATCCGCGCCGTTGAAAAGCAGGTAAATCAGCGCCGGCGCCAGCATGCCGCCCAGCGCAGCGATCGCCGGAAACACCGCCTTGTCACGCCCGGACAGCGAGCCTTGCATCAGCTCGCGCTTGACCTCGAGCCCCACCACCAGGAAGAAGATGGCCATCAGGCCGTCGTTTATCCACAGCAGCAGCGGTTTAGCGATCTCCAGCGAAGCTACCTTCACCATCACCGGCAGGTTAAGGAATGCCTGATAGATCCCCTGCGCCGGGGTGTTGGCCATGATCAGGGCGACGATCGCCGCCGCGATCAGAATGATACCGCCCGCGGCTTCCTGACGTAAAAATTGACGAATGATGTTAGTCACAGTACGTCTCTCCAAATCTGTGCAGGACATAGCGCCCTGCGAACCACAGTCATGAAGTGAGTATAGAGGGCGTTTTAGTTCGAAAAAATAAGTTTATAAATGCTAAATAACTCGAAAAAACCGATAAAAAGCACGAATAAGTCACATTTACGTTGTGGAATTAGCGGTTCGGCGCGCAAATAAAAACCCCGGGACAGAAGCCCGGGGTTCGCACATAAGCCAACAGAAACAGCAGGTTAGCGAGTCAGATCGTCAAAGAACTTTTTCACCCCGTCGAAGAAGCTCTTCGAGCGCGGGCTGTTCTTGTCGCCGGACGGGCCACCCAGGCTCTCTTCCAGCTCACGCAGCAGCTGCTTTTGCTTGTCGTTCAGATTGACCGGGGTTTCCACCACCACGCGGCACAGCAGGTCGCCCTGGCTGCCGCCACGCACCGATTTCACGCCCTTGCCGCGCATGCGGAACAGCTTGCCGGTTTGGGTCTCCGAAGGCACCTTCAGTTTCACCCGGCCGTCCAGCGTCGGCACTTCAATCTCGCCGCCCAGCGCCGCCATGGCGAAGTTGATCGGCACTTCACAGTACAGGTTGTTGCCTTCACGCTCGAAGATCGGGTGCGCCTTCACCTGCACCTGAACGTACAGATCGCCCGCCGGTGCGCCGTGTTCGCCGGCTTCACCTTCACCCGCCAGGCGAATGCGGTCGCCGGTATCGACGCCGGCCGGAATTTTCACCGACAGCGTCTTGGATTTTTCTACCCGGCCGTGGCCGTGGCACTTGTTGCACGGATCTTTGATGATCTGACCGCGGCCATGGCAGTGCGGACACGCCTGCTGCACGGTGAAGAAGCCCTGGCGCATCTGCACCTGGCCCTGGCCGTGACAGGTTGGGCAGGTGACCGGTGAGCTGCCCGGTTTGGCGCCGCTGCCGTGGCAGACGTCGCACTCTTCCAGCGTCGGGATGCGGATCTCTTTGGTGACGCCACGTACCGCTTCCTCGAGGGTCAGCTCCATGTTATAGCGCAGATCGGAACCGCGGCTGGCGCGCTGACGGCGGCCTCCGCCGAAGATGTCGCCAAACACGTCGCCAAAGATATCGCTGAAGTCGGCGCCGCCGCCAAAGCCGCCGCCGCCCATGCCGCCCTGTTCAAAGGCCGCGTGCCCATACTGGTCGTAGGCCGCGCGTTTCTGGTCGTCGGTCAGAACTTCGTAAGCTTCTTTAACTTCTTTAAACTTGGTTTCGGCGTCTTGTTCCTGGTTGCGGTCAGGATGGTATTTCATCGCCAGGCGTTTGTACGCCTTTTTGATCTCACGTTCATCCGCCGTCTTGCTGACGCCGAGAATCTCGTAATAGTCTTTCTTCGCCATTCTTTCGCTTACCCTTAACATGCGTGCACGGGCGCAGAGTTGCCTCGACGCCCGTGCTGGTTTCCGGGAGCGGCACCTCGGCCGCCCCGTGCCCGCTTAAGGGCGATTATTTTTTGTCTTTAACTTCTTCGAACTCGGCGTCAACCACGTCGTCGTCTTTCTGCGCCGCGTTGTCCGCGCCGGCGTCAGCACCCTGCTGAGCCTGCTGCGCCTGAGCCATTTCCAGCAGTTTGCCGGAAACCTGCACCAACGCCTGGGTCTTCGCTTCGATCTCGGCTTTATCTTCGCCTTTCACCGCCGCTTCCAGATCCTTCAGCGCCGCTTCAATCGCCGTTTTGTCTTCCGCCGGCAGTTTGTCGCCCGCTTCTTCCAACTGCTTGCGCGTGCCGTGGATCAGGTGATCCGCCTGGTTACGCGTCTGCACCAGTTCTTCGAACTTGCGGTCCGCTTCAGCGTTCAGCTCGGCGTCGCGCACCATTTTCTGGATTTCGTCTTCGTTCAGGCCAGAAGACGCCTTGATGGTGATCTTCTGCTCACGGCCGGTGTTCTTGTCTTTGGCAGACACGTGCAGGATGCCGTCGGCATCGATATCGAAGGTCACTTCGATCTGCGCCATGCCGCGCGGCGCCGCCTGGATGCCGTCCAGGTTGAACTGGCCCAGAGATTTGTTATCGCTGGCGCGCTTACGCTCACCCTGCAGCACGTGGATGGTTACCGCAGACTGGTTGTCTTCCGCAGTAGAGAACACCTGGCTGTGCTTGGTCGGGATAGTGGTGTTTTTGGTGATCAGCGGCGTCATCACGCTGCCCATGGTTTCGATACCCAGTGACAGCGGGGTAACGTCCAGCAGCAGAACGTCTTTCACATCACCGGCCAACACGCCGCCCTGTACCGCAGCGCCCACGGCAACCGCTTCGTCCGGGTTCACGTCTTTACGCGGCTCTTTGCCGAAGAAGTCTGCGACTTTCTTCTGCACCATTGGCATACGGGTCTGGCCGCCCACCAGGATCACGTCCTGAATGTCGGAAACCGACAGGCCAGCGTCTTTCAGCGCCACTTTCAGCGGCTCGATGGAGCGCGCCACCAGATCTTCAACCAGCGACTCGAGTTTGGCGCGAGTCACTTTGATGTTCATGTGTTTTGGACCGGTCGCGTCTGCAGTGATGTACGGCAGGTTAACGTCGGTCTGCTGAGCGGAAGACAGTTCAATCTTCGCTTTCTCGGCGGCTTCTTTCAGACGCTGCATCGCCAGCGGATCGTTGCGCAGATCGATGCCCTGATCTTTCTTGAACTCTTCCACCAGGTAGTTGATCAGACGGCTGTCGAAGTCTTCGCCGCCCAGGTGGGTGTCACCGTTGGTCGCCAGCACTTCGAAGGTTTTTTCGCCGTCAACGTCGTCGATTTCGATGATGGAGATATCGAAAGTACCGCCGCCCAGGTCATAAACCGCGATGGTGCGGTTGCCGACTTCTTTGTCCAGGCCATAGGCCAGGGCCGCCGCGGTCGGTTCGTTGATGATGCGCTTGACTTCCAGACCCGCGATGCGGCCGGCGTCTTTGGTCGCCTGACGCTGGGCGTCGTTGAAGTAAGCCGGTACGGTGATAACCGCTTCAGTTACCGGTTCGCCCAGGTAATCTTCCGCCGTTTTCTTCATTTTTTTCAGCACTTCCGCAGAGATCTGCGGCGGAGCCATTTTCTGGCCTTTCACTTCCAGCCAGGCGTCGCCGTTGTCGGCTTCGACGATTTTGTACGGCATGATCGCTTTGTCGCGCTGCGCTTCTTCATCCTGGAAGCGGCGACCGATCAGGCGCTTGATGGCGAACAGGGTGTTTTCAGGGTTGGTGACTGCCTGACGCTTAGCCGGCTGGCCAACCAGAGTTTCACCGTCCTGGGTATATGCGATAATAGAAGGAGTGGTGCGGTCGCCCTCGGCGTTTTCCAGCACGCGTGCCTTGGCACCATCCATAATTGCTACGCAAGAGTTGGTAGTACCCAGGTCGATACCAATAATTTTGCCCATCTAAACGTCTCCACTAAAAAATTCATAATCAGTCAGGTTGCTAACCTATATGCGGGCGATTTTTTGCTTTTCAACTGCCCGATATCTCAGTGCGACCCGCGGTTAGCAGCTGCGGTTGCAAATAAGATGGGGCCATCCAACCCGGCATCAAGGGGCAAGGCGAAAAAAATTTCTTTTTTTATCGTCATTCAGATCATTGTTTCCGGTTGCGGGGATCATTATGATGCGCGCGCTCTGATGGAAAACTTCGATTTTTTGGCCATTCAGACCATTTATGATTTTAATTCGCTGTTTCCGTTAATTTTCTGTTATCGCAGAGGACTTATGCACACCAACAAGTTGGCGAATCCCGGCCCTCTCGGCCTGATGGGCTTCGGGATGACCACCGTCTTGCTGAACCTGCACAACGCGGGCTTTTTTCCACTGAACTCCGCCATCATCAGCATGGGGATTTTCTTCGGTGGCCTGGCCCAGATCCTGGCCGGTCTGCTGGAGTACAAGAAGGGCAACACCTTCGGCATGACCGCCTTCACCGCCTACGGCAGCTTCTGGCTGAGCCTGGTCGGCCTGCTGCTGCTGCCGCGTCTGGGCCTGGCAGAGGCCACCGAAGCCCACGTGCTGGGCATCTACCTGGCGCTGTGGGGCATCTTCACCCTGTTCATGTTCTTCGGCACCCTGGGCGCCAACCGCGTGCTGCAGTTCGTGTTCGCCAGCCTGACGCTGCTGTTCGCCCTGCTGGCCGTCGGCAACATCACCGGCAACCACACGCTGCTGACCTTCGCCGGCTATGAAGGGATTATCTGCGGCGCCAGCGCCATTTACCTGGCGATGGCCGAAGTACTCAACGAGCAGTATGGCCGCACCGTGCTGCCGATTGGCGAACCGGCTCCGGCGCGCGTCGCGGCCTCACCGGTCACGGCGTAATCGCCCGCCCCTGATGAAAAAGCCCTGCACTGCAGGGCTTTTTTTTAGCTGTAGGAGTCGGCTCGCCGCTCCCCGGCTTCGCTGTTCAGGTCACGATGCAGGTAGAAGCCGAGCAGCAGCCCGATGAGCGACAGCGCCAACACATAGTAAGCGGGCGCTAACGGGGTTAATTTCATGATCAGCGTCACAAAAATAGGGGTTAAACCGCCAAAAATAGCGTACGAGACGTTATATGAGAACGAGATACCGGTAAACCGCACTTCCGCCGGGAATGCCCGCACCATCACGTACGGTACGGCCCCCACCACGCCTACGCTGAACCCCACCAGAGCATAACAGGCGAACAGCATTTCCGGGCGCACGCCCACCGTCTGATAGAACAGCCAGCTGCAGCCGGCCAGCAGTACACTGCCGGCCACCAGCGTTTTGCTGGCGCCGAAGCGATCGGCCGACAAACCGGCGACGATGCAGCCGGCGATCAACATGATGGTGGCGATGCTGTTGGCCTGCAGCGTTAAGGCCGGCGCGATGCCGAACTGCTTTTGCAGATAGGTCGGGGTCATCAGGATCACCACCACGATGCCGGCGGAGAGCAGCCAGGTCAGCAGCATCGACACCGCCACTTCCCGTTTGTAGTTGAGCACCACCGATTTCAGCGGCAGCTCCTCGGCCAGCGCTTTACGCGCCTGCATCTCGATAAAGATCGGCGTTTCCTGCAGCCAACGGCGCAGGTACATCGCCACCAGGCCGAACATGCCGCCAAGCAGGAATGGAATGCGCCAGCCGCCGCCGGCTATGCTCTGCGGGCTGAGCGTGGTGTTGATCACCGTCGCCACCACCGAGCCCAGCAGGATGCCCACCGTCAGCCCGGCGGTCAGCGTGCCGCAGGCGAAGCCGATGCGCCGGCGCGGCACGTGTTCGGCGACGAAGACCCAGGCGCCCGGCACCTCACCGCCGATCGCCGCCCCCTGCAGCACGCGCATCAGCAGCAGCAACAGCGGCGCGGCGATGCCGATGCTGGCGTAGGTCGGCAGCAGGCCCATCGCCAGCGTCGGCAACGCCATCAGCAGAATGCTCAGGGTAAACATCTTTTTGCGGCCGACCAGATCGCCGAAGTGCGCCATCACGATGCCGCCCAGCGGGCGGGCCAAATAGCCGGCGGCGAAGATGCCGAAGGTTTGCACCAGGCGCAGCCATTCCGGCATGTCCGCCGGGAAGAACAGATCGCCGACCACGGCGGCGAAGAACACGAAGATGATGAAGTCGTAAAACTCCAGCGCGCCGCCCAACGCGGCCAACGTCAGCGTTTTGTAGTCTTGCCGGTTCAGCCGGCGATTAGTGTCGTGAGGCATAGGGCACCGTCGGTAAAGGCTGTAAAAATAAAAGCCGCAGGCTTTCTGTAAAAGAATCCTTACTATAGCGGCAAATTATTTTCACACCAGACGGGTTGAAGCCGATCTCGCAGATTGCTGAAATTTAGAGGTTTATCTCGCGACGCGCGCTCTTTGGCCGAAATGCTGCTACCACTGCGGCATGCGTTTCGACGTAAGGCCCGTCGAGCAGCTGAATGCAGTAAGGCACGCTGGCGAAGATGCCGTGCACCACCGCATTGCCCTGCTCATCCTTTACCCCTTCCAGCGTTTCCTTGATCGACTTCGGTTGGCCGGGCAGGTTGATGATCAGCGCCTGTTTGCGGATCGCCCCCACCTGGCGAGAAAGAATTGCCGTTGGCACATAGTGTAGGCTGATCTGACGCATTTGCTCGCCGAAGCCGGGCATCACGCGATCGGCGATCGCCAGCGTGGCGTCGGGGGTGACATCACGGCGCGCCGGCCCGGTGCCGCCAGTGGTCAGCACCAGATGGCAGCCCATTTCGTCCACCAGCTCGCACAGCGTCTGTTCAATTTGCGTCTGCTCATCGGGGATCAGCCGGGTTTCCAGCTTGAAGGGCGTCGCCAGCGCGCCGGCCAGCCACTCCTCCAGCGCCGGAATGCCTTTATCCTGGTAAACGCCGCCGGAAGCGCGGTCGGAAACGGAAACCAAACCAATACGTAAAATATCCATGCGTAACCTCTACAGCCTGATGGGGTCCGAACGGGCTCGTCCCCCGTTCTGTTGTCATTGCCGAGAGTATAAGGGCTTCCCCCGCCGGCAGGGGCGTCGGGCATAAAAAAAGGTGGCCTGAGCCACCTTTTTACTGCGCGATCTGCGGGAATTACAGCAGGTCGGCGATCATTTTTTCCAGTTTGCCCTGGTCTACGGCGAACTTGCGGATGCCGTCGGTCAGTTTCTCGACCGCCATCGGATCCTGGTTGTGCTGCCAGTAGAACTCAGGTTCGGTCAGTGCGGCAGGACGCGCCTTCACTTCACCGGTATAAGACAGTTTGCGCTCCAGCGCGCCTTCGCTCTCCGCCAGCTCTTTCAGCAGCGCAGGGGCGATGGTCAGGCGGTCGCAGCCGGCCAGCTCGATGATTTCGCCGACGTTGCGGAAGCTGGCGCCCATCACCACGGTGTTGTAACCGTGTTGTTTGTAGTACTGGTAAATTTCGGTCACGGAGATCACGCCCGGATCTTCGTGCGGGGCGAACTCTTTCTTGTCGCCGTTGGCTTTGTACCAGTCGAGGATACGGCCGACGAACGGCGAGATCAGGTAAACGCCGGCTTCGGCACAGGCGCGAGCCTGAGCGAAGGAGAACAGCAGCGTCAGGTTACAGTTGATGCCTTCTTTCTCCAGCTGCTCCGCCGCGCGGATGCCCTGCCAGGTCGAGGCCAGTTTGATCAGAATGCGATCGTTGCTGATGCCGGCTTCGTTGTACAGCTTGATCAGGCGCTTGGCCTTGGCCACGCTGGCAACGGTGTCGTAAGACAGGCGTGCATCCACTTCGGTGGAGATGCGGCCCGGAACCAGTTTGAGGATCTCCAGACCGATGTTGACCGCCAGCTTGTCGGCGGCATCGGCGATTTGCTGCTCGCGATCGCTGCTCTGGCCGCGCGCCCAGGCGATGGCTTCGTCAATCAGTTTGCGGTATTCAGGAATTTGGGCTGCATTGAGGATCAGCGAAGGGTTGGTTGTGGCGTCCTGCGGTTGATACAGCTTCATTGCCGCGATATCACCCGTATCTGCAACCACCGTGGTCAGCTGGCGCAGGGAAGTTAATTTGTCGGTCATGTTGGCATTATCTCATCGTTTGTGCATGAACTTTTGGCATTGTTCAACCATGCCCTACCCTGATAATAACATGCGCCAAGCCCGGTGCAAGGCTGGAAAACCGCGGCGCACAAGCATCTGTTTTATCCTTGGGCGAGCAACCGTTTACGCCGATATCTTTCGCCATTACCGAGCGGATGGAAAGGCAATAACGTGCTATTGTCCGAATAAATTATGTTAAATTCGAAAAAATTGATGCAATTCGTCCGCTAATCTGCGAAAAATCTTAATCGACTGACGCCGGACAGATTCCAGCTAAGCTCTTGTAAAAAATAGGCCAATGTTTTTCACCTGCGGTGGATGCTGCAAGGTGCGCATTAAATTTCGATAAGAGGAGGGATCCATTGACGGACCTGATGAATTTTATAAACAACATTTTGTGGGGGTCGGTGCTGATTTATCTGCTGCTCGGCACCGGCATTTACTTCACGCTGCGCACCCGCTTTATCCAGCTCCGCCACTTCAGCCACATGTTCTCGGTGTTGAAAAACAGCAATAAAAGCGACAGCGCCGGCATCTCCTCTTTCCAGGCGTTGTGCACCACGCTGGCAGCGCGCGTCGGCACCGGCAACCTGACCGGCGTCGCCATCGCCCTGACCGCCGGCGGCCCCGGCGCCATCTTCTGGATGTGGGTGGTGGCGTTTATCGGCATGGCCACCTCATTTGTGGAAAGCTCGCTGGCTCAGCTCTATAAAACCAAAGACGATAACGGCAACTACCGTGGCGGCCCGGCCTATTACATGGAAAAAGGCCTTGGCATGCGCTGGATGGGCGTGCTGTTCTCGATCTTCCTGATCATCGCGTTCGGTCTGGTGTTCAACGCCGTGCAGGCCAACTCCATCGCGCAAGCTTCCGCCGTCGCCTTCCACTTACAGCCGCTGCACGTCGGCATCGGTCTGGTGCTGCTGAGCGGCGTGGTGATCTTCGGCGGCATCCGTTCCATCGCCAAAGTGGCCGAACTGGTGGTGCCGCTGATGGCCGGTGCCTACCTGTTGCTGGCCCTCTGGGTGATTGGCCATAACATCGAACACATGCCGGCGATCCTGGCGCTGATCTTCAAAAGCGCCTTCGGCCTGCAGGAAGCCGCGGCCGGCGCCGTCGGTTACGGCATCTCCCAGGCGATGACCCAGGGCGTACAGCGCGGCCTGTTCTCCAACGAAGCCGGCATGGGTTCGGCGCCCAACGCGGCGGCGTCCGCCTCGCCTTATCCGCCGCATCCCGCTTCGCAGGGCTACGTGCAAATGCTCGGGGTGTTTATCGATACCATCGTCATCTGCAGCGCCACCGCGGCGATCATCCTCTCCTCCGGCATTCTCGATCAGCCGACCGACAGCATCAGCGGCATCGATCTGACCCAGCGCGCGCTGTCGACCGCCGTCGGCAGTTGGGGCACGCCGTTCGTCGCTATCGCCATCTTCTTCTTCGCCTTTACCTCGATCATCGCCAACTACGCCTATGCCGAGAGCAACCTGGTGTTCCTCGAACACAATCATCCGGGCGGCCTGCTGATTTTCCGCTGCGTGGCACTGGGCATGGTGATGTTCGGCGCGCTGGCGGAGCTGCCGCTGGTGTGGAAAATGGCGGATACCTCCATGGCGCTGATGGCGATCACCAACCTGACGGCGATCCTGCTGCTGTCGCGGGTGGCGCTGAAGCTGGCCGACGACTACCATCGCCAGCGCCGCCTGGGCAAGCTGCCGACCTTCGACGCCAACCGTTATCCGGAGCTGAAATCGCAGCTGGAGCCGGGCGTGTGGGACGACAAGCAGCCGCCGCGCTGAGTATTCCGGGGCGTGTGCGATGCACGCCCCGCCTATTGGACCGATTGCCCCTTTTTTCCGCGCTTTTTGCTACAGTATGCGCACTTGGATAAACAGGATCTGGCCATGCTCGTTATTATTTCCCCTGCAAAAACGCTCGATTACGACAGCCCGCTGGCGACAGAACGCTTCACGCAGCCCGAACTGCTGGACAAGTCTCAGCGGCTTATCAAAATTTGCCGCGCGCTGACGCCGGCGCAAATCGCCAGCCTGATGAGCATCAGCGACAAGCTGGCCGGGCTCAACGCCGCGCGCTTTAGCGAATGGCAGCCGAAATTTACCCCGGACAATGCCCGCCAGGCGTTGCTGGCGTTCAAGGGCGACGTTTACACCGGCCTGCAGGCGCAGGATTTCAACGAAGCCGATTTCGACTTCGCCCAGCAGCATTTGCGCATGCTGTCCGGCCTGTATGGCGTGCTGCGGCCGCTCGATCTGATGATGCCGTACCGGCTGGAGATGGGCATCAAGCTGGAAAACCCGAAGGGCAAAGATCTGTACAGCTTCTGGGGCGATCAGATCACCCAAAAGCTCAACGAAGCGCTGGAGCAACAGGGCGACGACGTGGTGGTCAACCTGGCCTCCGACGAGTATTTCAAAGCGGTGAAGCCGGCCAAGCTGCACGGCTCGCTGATCAAACCGGTGTTCCTCGACGAGAAGAACGGCAAGTTCAAGGTCATCAGCTTCTACGCCAAGAAAGCGCGCGGGTTGATGAGCCGCTTTATCATCAAAAACCGCCTGACGCGCAGCGAGCAGCTGGCGGACTTCAACCTGGAAGGCTACGCCTTCGACGAAGCCGCTTCGCAAGGCAATGAGCTGGTGTTCAAACGCCCGGAGCAGGCATAAAAAAAGCCGTCGCAAGACGGCTTTTCGCATTCTAGCCTGCCGAACTTCAGGCCGGCAGCGCCATCAGGAATTTGCGCAGCTCGCCGAAATTGGCCGGCAGCGTGTGCGACAGCAGCGGCAGATCGGCCCGCAGCGCCAGCGCTTTCGGCAACGGCAGTTCCTGGCCGAGAATCGCTTCCACGCTCTCTTTAAACTTGGCCGGATGCGCGGTGCCGAGGAACAGACCGAACTCCCCTTCCTGCAACTGGTCACGCAGCGCGCGGTAGGCGATGGCCGCGTGCGGTTCGGAGATATAGCCCAGCTCGGCCAGCTCACGCATCGTGTCTTTGGTGGTCTCGTCGCTGACCGCCGCGTGCCCCAGCTCTTTCAACTGCCAGACCTTGCGACGGAACAGCTCTTCCACGCGCGGCCAGTTGTTCGGCTGGCTCACGTCCATGGCGTTGGACAGCGTCGCGACCGTAGCGTGCGGCTGCCACTGGCCGCTGGTCAGGAAGCGCGGCACGGTGTCGTTGGCGTTGGTGGCGGCGATGAAGCGCTTCACCGGCAGGCCCAGCGATTTGGCCAGCAGCCCGGCGGTCAGATCGCCGAAGTTGCCGCTCGGCACCGAAATCACCAGCTGATTGCGCGCTTCCTGCGGCAGCTGCGCCACCGCTTCGAAGTAGTAGCAGATCTGCGCCAGCAAGCGACTGATGTTGATCGAGTTGGCCGAGTTCAGGTGCAGCGCGTCTTTCAATTCCTGATCGTCGAACGCCTGTTTCACCAGCGCCTGACAGGCGTCGAAGTCGCCGTCGATCGCCACGGTGTGAATATTGCCGCCCAGGGTGCAGAACAGCTTTTCCTGCAGCGGGCTGATTTTGCCCTGCGGGTAGAGGATCACCACCCGAACGTTCTTCAGGCCATAGAAGGCGTGCGCCACGGCGGCGCCGGTGTCGCCGGAGGTGGCGGTCAAAATGGTCACCGGCTGATCGCCGGCCACTTCCGCCAGCATCTGCGCCATAAAGCGGCCGCCGAAGTCTTTGAACGCCAGCGTCGGGCCGTGGAACAGCTCCAGGCAGGAGACGTCTTCCGTCACTTTCGCTACCGGTGCCGGAAACTCAAAGGCGGCCTGCACGCGTTTCTTCAGCGCCGCCTCCGGCACTTCTTCGCCGATAAAGGCCGAAAGAATGCGGCTGCTGCGGGTGACAAAGTCCTGCTCCAGCAGCTGGTCGATCTCGGTCAGTTCGAACGCCGGCAGCTCCAGCGGGAAGAACAGCCCCTGCTGCTTGCCCAGGCCTTGTTTGATCGCCTGCGCGAAGCTGACCTGCTCGTTGTGATCCTTAAGGTTGTACAGTTTCATGCGTTATCCCAATAGTCGAGCGCCTGCGGTATCCAGACGGCAAATATGAACAAAACCTTCGTCGTTTTGCAGATAGTGTTGTTGCAGCCAGGCGGCCATGCGTTGCGCGGTGGCGCCGTCGTTGCAGACGGCGAACAGCGTCGGGCCGGAGCCGGAGATGCCGCAGGCCAGCGCGCCTATCTCCTGCGCCGCCTTGCGCGCTTCGGCGAAGCCCGGCAGCAGCCGGGTGCGGTACGGCTCGGCGATCACGTCCTGCATTAATTTGGCGGCCAGCTGCGGCTGCCGGGTGTGGCAGGCGTGAATAAAGCCGGCCAGATAACGGCCGTGGCTGATGCAATCCTGACGGCGGTACTGCGCGGGTAAAATGGCGCGCGCTTCGGCGGTGGAGACCTTGATGCCCGGATAGGCCATAACCCACAGCCAATCGTCAAAGCACGGCACCTCCTGGCTGATAATGCCTTCTTCTTCCAGCATCAGCTGCAGGCCGCCCAGATAGCAGGGCGCCACGTTGTCGTAATGCACGCTGCCGGAAATGCGGCCTTCCAGCTCGCCCATCAGGCCGAGCAGCGTCGTCTTATCCAGCGGGCGATCGCAAAATTCGTTCATCGCCATCAGCCCGGCCACCACCGAACAAGCGCTGGAGCCCAGCCCCGATCCGATCGGCATGTTCTTTTCCAGCCGCATCGCCACCGGCACTTCGCGGCCGATCTCCTGGCAGAAACGCTCCCAGCATTGATAAACGATGTTCTCTTTCGGCTCGGCCGGCAGCTTGCTGACGAAGCGCCCGGCGTTTTGCAGACTGAACGTCTCGGCGGCTTCCACGCTGACGCAGTCGCCCAGCAGCGTGCCGTCGATCGGCGAAACCGCCGCGCCCAGCACATCAAAACCGACGCTGACGTTACCGATCGAGGCCGGTGCATACACCTTAACCATATTAAACTCCCAACTTCCATGACAGTGTGCGCAGCAGATCGGCGAACACGCCCGCTGCGGTCACATCGTTACCGGCGCCGTAGCCGCGCAGCACCAGCGGCAGCGGCTGATAATAACGGCTGTAGAAGGCCAGCGCGTTCTCGCCGTTCTTCACTTTATACAACGGATCGTTGCCGTCCACCGCCTCGATGCGCACCTTACAGCGCCCTTCGTCGATCAGGCCGACATAGCGCAGCACCTTGCCTTGCTCGGCGGCATTGGCCACGTTGCGCGCGAACTCTTTATCCAGTTCCGGCAGCCGCGCCAGGAAATGCTCCACGTCGCCCGACGCTTCGAAGGACGGCGGCAGCACCGGCTCGACCTCGATATCGCTCAGCTCCAGCTTGTAACCGGCTTCGCGCGCCAGGATCAGCAGCTTGCGCGCCACGTCCATACCGGACAGATCGTCGCGCGGATCCGGCTCGGTGTAGCCATTGGCTCTGGCCTGCAGAGTCGCCGCCGACAGCGACAGCCCTTCATCCAGCTTGCCAAAAATAAAGGACAGCGAACCGGACAGGATGCCGGAGAAACGCACCAGCTCATCGCCGGCGTTCAGCAGGTTTTGCAGGTTCTCGATCACCGGCAGACCGGCGCCGACGTTGGTGTCGTACAGGAACTTGCGGTGCGAACCGGCGGCGGCGGCGCGCAGTTGCTGATAATAGTTCATCGACGAGGTGTTGGCCTTTTTGTTCGGCGTTACCACATGGAAGCCGTCCGCCAGGAAGTCCACATACTGATCGGCCACCGCCTGGCTGGAGGTACAGTCGACGATCACCGGGTTCAGCAGGTGATACTCCTTCACCAGCCGGATCAGGCGGCCGAGATTGAACGGCTCCTGCGCGCCGGCCAGCTCGTCCCGCCAGCTGTCCAGCGCGATGCCGTGCACGTTGGTCAGCATCACGCGCGAGTTGGCGATGCCGCACACCCGCAGATCGATATGTTTTTGCTTCAGCCACGGCTGTTGGCGGTAGATCTGCTCGATCAGCGCCCCGCCGACGCCGCCGACGCCGATGACGAACACTTCGATCACCTGATCGGTGTTGAACAGCATCTGGTGGCTGACGCGCACGCCGGTGGTGGCGGAATCATTGCTGACCACCACCGAGATTGAACGCTCGGAAGAGCCCTGGGCGATGGCGACGATATTGATGTTGGCGCGCGCCAGCGCGGAGAAGAAGCGCGCGGAAATGCCACGCAGGGTGCGCATGCCGTCGCCGACTACCGAGATGATCGCCAGGCGCTCCATGACGTCCAGCGGATCCAGCACGCCATCTTTCAATTCCAGATAGAACTCCTCCTCCAGCGCGCGGCGGGCGCGCTGCAGTTCGCCCTGCGGCACACAGAAGCTGATGCTGTATTCGGAAGAGGATTGGGTGATCAACACCACCGAAATGCCGGCGCGCGACATCACGGCGAACACCCGCGCAGCCATGCCGACCATGCCTTTCATGCCCGGGCCGGAGACGTTGATCATCGCCATATTATTCAGGTTGGTGATACCTTTCACCGGCATATCGGCATCGGTGCTGTCTTTGCCAATCAGCGTGCCGGGAGCCTGCGGGTTGGAGGTGTTTTTTATCAGGCAAGGGATTTGGAATTGGGCAATCGGCGTGATGGTGCGAGGGTGCAGCACTTTGGCGCCGAAATAGGAAAGCTCCATCGCCTCCTGGTACGACATCGATTTCAGCAGCCTGGCGTCCGGCACGGTTCGCGGATCGCAGGTATACACGCCGTCGACATCGGTCCAGATTTCGCAACAGTCGGCACGCAGGCAGGCGGCCAGCACCGCGGCGGAATAGTCGGAGCCGTTGCGGCCCAGCACCACCAGCTCACCCTTGTCGTTACCGGCGGTGAAACCGGCCATCAGCACGATGTGGTCGGCCGGGATCGCCGCGGCGGCGATGCGCAGCGTGGACTCGGCGATATCCACGGTAGACTCCAGGTAGTGGCCCTGCGCCAGCAGTTTCTCCACCGGGTTGATCACCGTGACCGGATAACCCTTGGCGCGGAACACCCCTTCCATGATGGCGATGGAGAGCTTTTCACCGCGGCAGATGATCGCCGCGTTGACGCTGTCCGGGCACTGCCCCAACAGCGAGACCCCGTGCAACACCTGTTTGAGCTGCGCGAACTCCTGATCGACCACGCCTTTCAAACGATCGAATTCAAAGCCCGGCAGCGCCTGCGCCAGCCCGCTCAGCAGGTCGGCAAAGATCCGCTCGGCGTCGCTGATATTCGGCAGAATGTCCTGGCCCGCCACCGTTTTGTCGATCATTGCCACCAGATGGTTGGTGATCTTTGCGGGGGCGGACAAGACCGTGGCTACCTGTCCCTGACGCGCATTACTCTCCATGATGTCGGCGACGCGCAGAAAACGTTCCGCATTCGCCACCGAGGTTCCGCCAAATTTCAGCACTCGCATGTGTGATCTCTCCGAATTTAAGCCGAAAAAAAAGCCCGCACTGATTAGGTGCGGGCTTTTTTCTGTGTTTCCTGTGCGCGTCAGCCCGCCCCGTTACCTGTGGTATCGGTGGTGGTAATAATTGTGGTTTTCAGGCTGATGTTGCGCATGTTGTCTGTCTGTCTCATGAAATATTCTGTCCCCTCTATTGGTTAAAGCAATCGCTATCCCAAGTCAAACTATTTCTTTTTTTTGCTTATTTTCCGTTCAGCGGCGGTAATGCGCGATGCAACAGGTGAAAAGCAAAACGACAGAACAAAAAAACAACTTAAAGCCGATTTACTAGTGGATCACGCTGGGTAACCGTCTGATGGAGCCGTTATCACTTGGCGAGTTTTTTTTCGATGTCGTGCAGCAGCGTATGCAACATCGCCGTGTCTCGCTGTTGCAACGCCCCGAGGCGCTGATGCAGCCAATCGCGCAATTTTTGGTCATCGCCGACCTCCAACGCGTTCAACAAGGCATCGGCGCGGTGGCGCAGCGCTTTGAGTTGCCCTTCCGACGCCACCTTTTCCTGCGGCGTGCTGACGCCCATCAGGCTCGCCAACTGGTAGCAGTACACCATCACCGCCTGGCCCAGGTTAAGCGACGGGTAATCCGCCTGCATCGGCACGCCGGTCAGCAAGTCCGCCAGCGCCAGCTCTTCGTTGGTCAGGCCGGAATCTTCGCGGCCGAACACCAGCGCGGCCTGGCCGACCCACTGCTTACGCTCGCTCAGCTGTTCCAGCAGCTCAGGCGGCGTGCAGTAGTAGTGAAAGCGCGCGCGGCTGCGGGCGGTGGTGGCGACGGTAAAATCCACGCCCGCCAGCGCCTGTTCCAGCGTGGCGAACGTTTGCACGCCGTCGAGGATCTCACCAGCACCGTGCGCCACCCAGCGCGCCGCCGGCTGCAGGTGCGCTTCGCTGTCGACGATGCGCAACGACGTGAAGCCCATGGTTTTCATCGCGCGCGCCGCCGCGCCGACATTTTCCGGCCGCGCCGGAGCCACTAAAACAATATGAAGCTGCATGACTCTTCCACCGAAGGCGGGCCTGCGTTTTTGACGATGGCGCAGCGCCCGCTTATATTTACAATTACGCAACAATAAACGCGTTAATAGCAACAAACAAGATTAAACGGCTCGTTGAACTAATAAACCCGTCGTAATAGTCATTATTCGCGCTTATGTTTTACTGCTTTTATTTATCAATAAGTTAAAACAATGCGATGATCAATAAGCGAATAATTGTATCCTATCGTGCCGGAGAATGCTGAATCGTTCACAGAATTTGAGGTTCTGTGACTTAAACTGGCATTTCTGTAAGTGTTTTTCACAAATCTGTTAACGTGCTACAATTGAATTTGATATATGTCAACAAAGCGTAGTTTTGTTGGGTGATGAATTCGGCACGCGCTGTTATATTGCTGTTAATGGGGTTAGGATATGCGCCGTTTCGGCACCCAAGGGGTTGTAGGGAACAGCATCCCCACCAGGCTAGCGATCTTGTTGACATGAGATGGAAAGTGCATCAAGAACGAGTTTACGTACTTTAGTCATTTGCTGAGAGGGAACGTGGCGCTATCTCTGCCCTCCTCTAAGAAAACAAAGACTTCTGTACTTCCGATTTTCTATTTTGTTGGCAATTTTAGGTAGCAAATATGCAGACCCCGCACATTCTGATTGTCGAAGACGAGTTAGTCACTCGTAACACCCTGAAGAGCATTTTCGAGGCGGAAGGCTACATTGTTCATGAAGCCAATGATGGTGCAGAGATGCACAATATCCTGTCTGAAAATGATATCAATCTGGTCATCATGGACATCAACCTGCCAGGCAAAAACGGCCTGCTGTTGGCGCGCGAACTGCGTGAACAGGCCAGCGTCGCCTTGATGTTCCTGACCGGTCGCGATAACGAAGTGGACAAAATCCTCGGCCTGGAAATCGGCGCCGACGATTACATCACCAAGCCGTTCAACCCGCGTGAGCTGACCATCCGCGCGCGCAACCTGCTGTCGCGCACCATGAACCTGGGCAGCCTCGGCGAAGAGCGCCGTCTGGTCGAGAGCTACAAGTTCAACGGGTGGGAGCTGGACATCAACAGCCGCTCTTTGATCAGCCCGGCCGGCGAACAGTACAAGCTGCCGCGCAGCGAATTCCGCGCCATGCTGCACTTCTGCGAAAACCCGGGCAAGATCCAGTCGCGCGGCGAACTGCTGAAGAAAATGACCGGCCGCGAGCTGAAGCCGCATGACCGCACCGTGGACGTCACTATCCGTCGCATTCGCAAACACTTCGAATCGACGCCGGATACGCCGGAAATCATCGCCACCATTCACGGCGAAGGCTACCGCTTCTGCGGCGATCTGGAAGAGTAATTCCGGCCTGCCGTCATGAAAACGGGGTTCAGCATGCTGAACCCCGTTTTTTTATTTCGTCTCAGCCCATGGCATGATCGGCACCGCGCTCAACGCGTTCTTCGGCGAACCGTCGATCACCTTGTCGGAGTAGCTCAGGTAAATCAACGAATTGCGCTTGGCGTCATAGAAGCGCACCACCTGCAACTTCTTGAACACCAGCGAGGTGCGTTTCTGGAACACCACATCGCCTTCCGCCTTGCCGTTTTTGATCTTGTCGCTCAGCTCGATAGGCCCCACCTGCTGGCAGGAAATGGCCGCGTCGGCGGTGTCTTCCGCCAGCCCCAGGCCGCCTTTGATGCCGCCGGTTTTGGCGCGGCTGATATAACAAGTTACATTTTTAACATCCGGATCGTCGAACGCTTCCACCACGATTTTGTGGTCCGGCCCCAACAATTTAAACACCGTATCAACGGAGCCCACCTGCTCCGCCTGCGCGCTGCCAACGGTTGCGCAAACCAAACCGAATAAAAATATCCAGCTTTTTTTCATTTACTTAACTCCGGTATAACCTTGCCGCAAAAATAGATTCGGCGGTCGCCATTATTTATGTCTAAGCTCACGGAATCGGTTTTTTACGGGTCCGCACCGTCCGTTTTAGCACAGAGCGTGACAAAAATCTTTGAGAGTCGCGGAGTAAAAAAATTGCTATGATGCGGCGTCGTTATTTCTTTGCGCCCACTACGGTGTACCCCAATCCAACTCTGGCGCGGCATGCGCAGCAGAGGCAAAGAGTGCAACGCATAATGGCTCATGGATCGGTCTGATAGCGCAGCACCAGCGTGACGAATCAACAGTTCGGGTTCCTACCCCCAAGCTTTACGAGGAAGATCTATGGATCAAGCCGGTATCATTCGTGATCTGCTTAGCTGGCTGGAAAGCCATTTGGACCAACCCTTGTCGCTGGATAACGTGGCGGCCAAGGCAGGCTACTCCAAATGGCATCTGCAACGGATGTTCAAAGATATTACCGGTAACGCCATCGGTGCTTACATCCGGGCAAGGAGGCTGTCCAAAGCCGCCGTCGCGCTGCGTTTGACCAGCCGGCCGATTTTGGATATCGCCCTGCAATATCGCTTCGACTCGCAGCAGACCTTCACCCGCGCCTTCAAAAAACAGTTTGCGCAAACGCCGGCGCTGTACCGCCGCGCCGAAGACTGGAATGCATTCGGCATCTGTCCGCCGATCCGTCTGGGGGCCTTCACCTTGCCGCAGCCGGAATTCGTCTCGCTGCCGGACAAGCAGCTGGTCGGCCTGACCCAAAGCTACTCCTGTACGCTGGAACAGATCACCACCGTGCGCACCGAACTGCGCTCACAGTTCTGGCGTCAGTTCCTCGGTGACGTCGAAACCCTGCCGCCGGTGCTGTACGGGCTGCACCACTCGCGACCGAGCCAGGAGAAGGATGACGAACAGGAAGTGCTGTACACCACGGCGCTGGAGCCGGATCAGGTGCCTGACAAGGTACAGGAAGGCCAGCCGCTGGTGTTGCCGGGCGGTGAGTTTGCGATGTTCAGCTACGAAGGGCCCACCGAGGGACTGCAAGACTTTATCCTGACGGTCTACGGCACCTGCCTGCCGGCGCTCCAGCTGACGCGCCGCAAAGGGCACGACATCGAGCGCTTCTATCCGAAAGGCGAGCGCCGTCCGCATCAGGCACCTATCGAGATCAAGTGCGATTACCTGATCCCGATTCGGCGTTAACGCTGCAGTTCGTCCAACGCGGGCATGTCCAAATGCGTGACATCGCCCGCCGTTTCCACGATCCAGCCGGATGCCAGCCACGGGCTCTGCTGGTGATCGACGCGCGACAGTGAGCAATTGCGCAAGCGCAGGCGGCGTTCCGCATAGGCCGGCAGCCCCAGCACCGTACTGATCAAACACCCCAACGCGATACCATGACTGACGAGCAGCGGCTTGCTGCCTTCAGGCAGCATCAGGCAACTCTCCAGCGCGGCGCGCATGCGCTCGCCCAGCTCCTCCATGGATTCGCCTTGAGGGATTCGGCCGTCAGGAGTACCATCGACCATCTGTTTGCGCCACTGCTCTTCCTGCGGCGTCAAACTGTCGATCAGGCGTTCTTCCAGAACCCCCATGTGCAGCTCACGCAAACGCGGATCGCTAATCACTTCGCAGCCACAGGCGTCGGCGATGATCTGCGCCGTGCGGCGCGTGCGCCCCAGATCGCTGGTAATGATGTGCGTAATGCCTTCTTTGCTGACGCGCCTGGCGACCAGACGGGCCTGGTGTTCACCCATGGCGGTTAACGGGCTATCGGACTGACCCTGGATGCGGCGAGCCGCGTTCCATTCCGTTTCGCCATGGCGAACGAGGTATACCTGTAACATTTTTGTTTTCCGTTATACTGCGTGAAATTTGCATTTATCCCCGGCCCGGTGGCGCTTTTGCCGCTGCCCGGCGTATCGGCCAGAAGGATATCAAACCCGTTATGTACCATGTTGTCGCTGCAACTACCAACCCGGCAAAGATCAAGGCTATTCAACTGGCCTTCGATGACGTCTTTGGCGCAGGCCAATACCGCATTGAATCCGTTGACGTCGCCAGCGGTGTCTCGCTGCAGCCGATAGGCAATCACGAAACCCGCACCGGCTCGCGTCAACGCGTTATGGAAGCGCGCCAGGTCAGGCCCGAGGCCGATTTTTGGGTCGGCGTGGAAGCCGGGATTGAAGAGAATATGACCTTCGCCTGGATGACCATCGAGAACCCGCACATCCGCGGCGAATCTCGCTCGGCGAGCCTGATGCTGCCGGAGGTCATCTTACAAGGTATTCGCGCCGGTCGCGAATTGGGCAGCGAAATGGCGGCGATCACCGGCAATGCCGAGGTGAAGCGCCAGGGCGGCGCCATCGGCGTCTTCACCGACGGCCGGCTGAGCCGCACCAGCGTTTATCACCAGGCGCTGCTGCTGGCGCTGGTGCCGTTTCACAACGCCATCTATCAGCAATAGCACCGCGCCCGCTAGGGCGCGTCGTGCAACAGCTGCTGCTCAAGCCACTGTTTCAGCTCGGGTGAAGCCGCTTTCAGGCTGTTCGATCCGCGGGTGATGGTGGCAATCCCCGCGCCCAGTTCATTTTTCAGCTCGCGCTGGCTCATCTCGCCGCGCATCAGTTCCTGGATGATTCGCACCCGGGTGCCCAGCGCGGTGCGCTCGTCCGGCGTCAGCATCAGCTGCAGCAGCGGTTGATGCAGTTCTTGCGCAAACGAATTCTGCAGCAGCGCGACGAAGCGCAGCCAATCCTCATTGCCTTGTTCTGAAAGAGCGGGGTCGTTTAACGATAATTGCGTCATGGCAGCCACCATACTATTTAACTAGTACAGCAGCATACCATAGGGCCGTCAAAATCAATAACGTCTCTGCCACTCGGCGTCGGTCAGCACCTTGGCCGGCCGGTGCGTCAGATAGCGGTAAAACGCATCATAGGCCAACACATTCTTGACGTAGCCGCGGGTTTCCGAGAACGGAATGCTTTCGATGAACGCCACCGGATCGATCCGCCCCGCGCTGTTGCCCAGCCAGGTGTTCACCCGCGACGGGCCGGCGTTATAGGCGGCGCTCGACAGGATGCGGTTGCGGCCGAACTGCTGATAGACCGACTCCAGATAGCTGGTGCCGATGGTGATGTTAGTCTGTGGATCGAACAGCTGGCTCGGGCCGACGTAACCGGGAATATTGAACATCTGCACCGTATGCTGCGCGGTGCGCGGCATCACCTGCATCAGGCCGGTAGCGCCAACCGGCGACTGCGCTTTCGGATTCCAGGCGCTCTCCTGACGCGCGATCGCCATCGCGTAGCTGGTGGTGATCCCCTTGTCATCGGTCGCGCGGCGGAACTCCTGCGGCCAGGCGACCGGGAAGCGCTCCTCCAGATGATCCCACAGCTTGCCGACGATGGTCGCCTGCACGCTCAGATCGGCCCATTTTTGCTCAAAGGCGTAGCGCGCCAGCGCTTCTTGTTCCGGCCGGCTGCGGCTGGCGACGTAAGAGCCCCACTCGCTGCGGGCCAGGTTATCCATATTCCAGTACATCAGCTCGCGCACCCGGGCGACCTCCGGCCCGTCAACCAGCGATGTGCGCGGCTTGGCCGCCACCGCCACCATCACCGGATAAGTGGCGTTCAGCTTCTGCGCCGCGACCATCGGATAGAAGCCGCGTTCGGTCATCAGGTTACGCAACATCTCCTCGCCTTCGGCGCGTTTGCCTTCGTCCATCAGTTGACTGGCGCGCCAGTAGCGCCACTCATCCTTGTTGCGCGACTCTTCCGGCAGGCGGGCCAGCCAGGTCGCGACGCCCTGCCGATCGCCATAGCCCAACGCCATGCGTACTCGGCGCTCCAACAGCGAAGGCGAACGGCTGCGCAGAATCACCTGATCGCGCCACTGCGCCTGCTCGTAGGTAGCGTCGCTGCCCATCAGGCGCCAGGCCACCGCCTCTTCCAACCCCAGCCGTTCGTCGTCGCTCATTTTCTGCAGCCGCGCGAGCGTCGGGATCATCGCCCGCGCGTTTTCCACATCCTGCCGCGCCAGGCGTTCAAAGGCGATGCCGGTAGCGGCGCGGGTAAAGTCAGTCGGCCCAACGCTGCGGGCGAAGGCTTCCACGGTGGTCGGATCGTTTTGCAAGCGCACCAGGGCGTTGCCCATGGTCTGATAATCGGCCGGCAGCTGGCTGTAGAGGTTGCTGACCAGCGAGCTGTTGCCCTCTTTCAGCGCCAGCTTCATGCGCGCCAGAATATCCAGCGGGGTCTGCTTGCCTGCGCCGCGCCAGACGCTGAACAGCCGATCGCAGGCGCCCGGCAGCGTTTTGCCGTTCAGCCACAGCTCGTCAGCGCCGCTCCAGGCCGCCTGCTGATCGCCGGTGGCCCATTTGGCGTAGTAATAGTTGCAGCGCGCCGCCACCGGTTTGGGCGGCTGCGGGCTGAAAGCCAACAGGGTGCGCCAGTCTTCGCGACGCGCCAGTTCATTGACGAAGCGCGGCGCCAGTGATTTCGCCGGCGGCAGCGTCGGATTGCGCTTGATGAAGTCGTTCACCTCGGAGAATCCCGCCTGGCTCAAATCCTGAGTCAGCTCGCGGTATTCCAGATAAGGATAAAGCGGGTAATCGCGCAGCGTCGGCATCAACTGCGCCACCACGTCCATCTGATTGCCGTCCCACGCCTGCTTGATCTGCTGGTAGCGCTGACGCTGCGCATCCAGAGAATCCGCCAGCGCCGCGCCAGAAAACGCCGTCAGGCACAGCCCCATCGCCAACAGCCGTCGCTTGTCCACCTTGACCATCCTCGCTCTTTCCTCACAGGTTGTGCCGCAGGAGCCGCCCAGCTCCCCGGTGACCGCCGCGCCACGGCGCCGCGGGACAAAATAAAGCCGGGCGCACGGCCCGGACGCAGATATCTACCATAGACAGCGCGATCGCCCATCCATTCAATACTGTAGAAGAAGAAGTGTATCGCCATGGCGGGAGCCAGGTAAAAAACGTTTACTTAGGCTGACAAATCAGGACGCCCGGCTATTTTCGTCAGCCGGATTTTTATTAGCTGCCATAATAATTATTCCGCAAGGAAGTATCATTGAATTATTAGCCGCTCTATTACAGAACATTCCAAAACCCCGTCTGGCGGTGCGCAGAATGCCTTACTGCCCGCTCAACACGCCAACGCTGTCGAAAAGCGGTGGCAAACCCCGCCTTGCGTTTTTATACTGTCAAAATGATGTAAGAGAATTCTGAGAAATCAGAATACTCAGCACTCAACAAAGGCATCTTATATTACAATCCGCGCCAATTATGGCTTAGATAGTGTTCATTAGACAGTGTGACTGACAGCGTTCAGCAAAACGATTATTCCTTCAAGCGGCTGGATTTTTCCTTGTCAGGCCACGGCCTGCGGGTGGTGGATTAGGCAGGAGTGGCGGGTGAAAATGGCGAATGATGCCTCGATATTGACGAGTTGCGCAACAAGCCCCGCGCCGGGCTTCCTTGTCGCTCGTCTGAATATTGGCCGTCTGCTGCTGTTCATTTTGTCGATATTGCTGGCGCTGCCTGCGCAGGCGCGCGCCGACGATGCGCCCTCTCAACAGCGAGCCCACGCCGTAACCACCGTGGTGGTCGGCATCATCAGCTACGCCCGTTGGCCGCATGAACCCAATCCGATCCGCTTGTGCGTGACCGCATCGACCCGCTATGCCGAGGGCCTGTTCGATCCGATCCTGCTCAGTGCGCCGCGGCCGATCAAAACCGAGCGCGTGCCGCTCGATAGCCCAACGCTGGGGAGCAGTTGCGACGTCATTTATTTAGGAAGCATCACCGCCGCGCAACGTCAAAATTTCATGCAGCGCATTTCCGGCAACGCCATTCTCAGCATCAGCGAGAACGACAGTGAATGCTCCGCCGGCAGCGCATTTTGCCTGCAGTTCGATGGGGATCAGACCAGTTTCAAGGTCAACCTGGACGCTCTGGCGCGCAGCGGCGTGCGCGTTCATCCCAACGTGCTGCAGCTGGCACGCAAACAGGCGCCGCCGCTATGAGGCTGTTGCGTAGAAACCGCTCCGGCAATGCGCGCCCGACGCTGGGCCGAGTGCTGCAGCGAGTGCATCTTGGGCTGGCGTTGATCGCCGTCGGCACCGCCGGCATCTTTTTGACGCTGGTGGCGCTGTTTGCGCTGCGCGCCTATGCCAATCACAACCTGCACCTGATCGCGCGCTCCATCAGCTATACCGTCGAGGCCGCCGTGGTGTTTGAAGACCGCACTGCCGCGCGCGAGGCGCTGATGCTGATCGCCTCCAACGAAGAGGTATCGGACGCGCGGATCCTCGACAACAACGGCAAAATGCTGGCCAACTGGCGCCATCCCACCGATGGACCGCTGCACGGCCTGGAGCAGATCGTCGCACACTGGGCTCTGCCTGAGCCGGTCATTCTGCCTATCATCCACGAAGGCAAGCAGGTCGGCCAGGTCTGGCTGAGCGGCAACGGCGGCAGCCTGCTGCGTTTCCTGTTGCGCGGCATGGTCGGCATGATCGCCTGCCTGGTGCTCAGCACCCTGTGCGCCCTGGTGCTGTCGCGCCGCATGCTGGTCGGCATCGTCTGTTCGCTGGACGACATCGCCAATGTGGCGCATGCGGTGCGCCGCGATCGCACCTTCGGCCTGCGGGTGCCGTCGGCGCCTATCGCCGAGCTGCATGAGCTCAGCAACGATTTCAACGGCTTGCTCGACGAGCTGGAGGCCTGGCAGGCCCATCTGAAGCAGGAGAACGACTCGCTGGCTCACCGGGCTACGCACGACAGTCTGACCGGTTTGCCGAACCGCGCCTTCTTCGAAGGGCGGCTGAGCCGGGCGCTGGGCGATGTCGAATCGCCGGCGAAATTGGCGGTGCTGTTTATCGACGGCGATCGTTTCAAGGAGGTGAACGACAGTTACGGCCATGCCGCAGGCGATGCGGTGCTGACTACCATTGCCGGGCGCATTCGCGCACAACTGCGCGAGACCGATCTGGTCGCGCGTCTGGGAGGGGATGAATTCGCCGTGCTGCTGGCGCCGGTACACAGCACGGAAGATGTCTTGCAGATCGCCGACAATATCATTGATTGCATGACGCAACCGGTCATTTTGCCGAACGACGAGGCGGTCGTGACCTCTCTGAGTATCGGTATTGCGCTGTACCCTGATCACGCGTCGACGCCTCAGGGTCTTTTGCACGAAGCTGACGATGCAATGTATCAAGCAAAGCATCGTTATAACGGAGGCTGGCGGCTGGCTATACATAAATAAGAGCCCCGGCTATAACACTTGAACTAGGGATTTTGACTATGATACAGCAACTGTTTAAAGGTCGTTTTTCACTGCTGACGGCGGTGTTCGTCGCGCTGCTGACGCTCGCCGGCTGCCAGAGCAAACCGCAGGGCCTGACGCCCGAGCAGGTCGCACTGCTGCAATCGCAGGGCTTCAAACTGACCGATAACGGCTGGGAGTTCGGCCTGTCGGATAAAGTGCTGTTCGGCAACAATATCGGCAAGCTGAACCCGGAAAGCACCGAGACGGTGCAGAAGATGGGTCGTGCGCTGCTGAGCGTCGGCATCACCAAGTTCCGCCTGGACGGCCATACCGACAACTACGGTGAAGACAGTTACAACGACCAGCTCTCCCTGCGCCGCGCCGATGCGGTGGCCGATCTGCTGGCCAATGTCGGCATTCCGCGCGCCAATATCGAAACCCGCGGCATGGGCAAACGCGATCCCGTTGCCGATAACCGCACCTCCAGCGGCCGCGCGGAAAACCGCCGCGTCGCGATCGTCGTCACGCCATAAGCCACCAATATGCGCCTTTACCGGCGCATAAACGGTTATACTTAGCGATCGCTGAGCGATGTCTGGGATCCGAGATCGAAACGGGCTACACTCATGCCGCCAGACATCCTATAAATACTGATATAGAGAGGCTTAGAGCAACGTGGCTCAATACGTCTATACCATGCACCGCGTCGGCAAGGTGGTACCGCCGAAGCGTCATATTTTGAAAAACATCTCCCTGAGCTTCTTCCCTGGGGCCAAAATCGGCGTGCTGGGTCTGAACGGCGCCGGTAAGTCTACCCTGCTGCGCATCATGGCCGGCATCGATACCGATATCGAAGGGGAAGCGCGCCCGCAACCGGGCATCAAGATCGGTTACCTGCCGCAGGAGCCGCAGCTTAACCTCGAACACACCGTGCGTGAGTCGGTGGAAGAAGCGCTGGCGGAAGTGGTCGGCGCGCTGAAACGCCTGGACGAAGTGTACGCGCTGTACGCGGAAGAAGGCGCAGACTTCGACAAGCTGGCCGCCGAACAGGGTCGCCTGGAAGAGATCATTCAGGCGCACGACGGTCACAACCTCAACGCCCAGCTGGAACGCGCCGCCGATGCGCTGCGCCTGCCGGACTGGGACGCCAAAATCGCCCACCTGTCCGGTGGTGAACGCCGCCGCGTCGCGCTGTGCCGCCTGCTGCTGGAAAAGCCGGACATGCTGCTGCTGGACGAACCGACCAACCACCTGGACGCCGAGTCCGTGGCCTGGCTGGAACGCTTCCTGCACGATTTCGAAGGCACCGTGGTAGCGATCACCCACGACCGTTACTTCCTGGATAACGTGGCCGGCTGGATCCTCGAACTTGACCGCGGTGAAGGCATTCCATGGGAAGGCAACTACTCCTCCTGGCTGGAGCAGAAAGACGCGCGTCTGGCACAGGAAGCGTCCGCCGAAGCCGCTCGTCGCAAGTCGATCGAGAAAGAGCTGGAGTGGGTGCGTCAGGGCGCCAAAGGCCGTCAGTCCAAAGGCAAGGCCCGCCTGGCCCGCTTTGAAGAGCTGAACAACACCGAATACCAGAAACGTAACGAAACCAACGAACTGTTCATTCCGCCTGGCGCACGCCTGGGCGATAAAGTGGTCGAAGTCAGCAACCTGCGTAAGTCCTATGGCGACCGCCTGTTGATCGACGACCTGTCGTTCTCGGTGCCAAAAGGCGCGATCGTAGGCATCATCGGCCCGAACGGCGCGGGTAAATCCACGCTGTTCCGCATGATGTCCGGCCAGGAGCAGCCTGATTCAGGCAGCATCGTGCTGGGCGACACCGTCAAGCTGGCGTCCGTCGATCAGTTCCGCGACAACATGGACGGTTCGAAAACCGTGTGGGAAGAAGTCTCCGGCGGGCAGGACATCATGCGCATCGGCAACACCGAGATGCCAAGCCGCGCCTATGTCGGCCGCTTCAACTTCAAGGGCGTCGATCAGGGCAAACGCGTGGGCGAGCTGTCCGGCGGTGAGCGTGGCCGTCTGCATCTGGCCAAGCTGCTGCAGGTTGGCGGCAACGTACTGCTGCTCGATGAACCGACCAACGACCTGGATATCGAAACCCTGCGCGCGCTGGAAAACGCCCTGCTGGAATTCCCTGGCTGCGCCATGGTTATCTCGCACGACCGTTGGTTCCTCGACCGTATCGCCACCCACATCCTGGACTACCAGGACGAGGGCAAGGTGGAATTCTTCGAAGGCAACTTCACCGAGTACGAAGAGTACAAGAAGCGTACGCTGGGCGCCGACGCGCTCGAACCGCACCGCATCAAGTACAAAAAGATCGCCAAGTAATACCCAAGGCGCCGCATGCGGCGCCTTTTTTATGCCCGCTTTATGCCCGCGCCCGGCGATAGTCGCGCGGTGAACACGCCATCACGCGTTTGAACGCATGGCTGAACGCGCTATCGGACTCATACCCCAAACGCTGAGCGATGGCAGATACCGGTTCACCGCCGGTACGCAGCGCCCGCGCCGCCAGCAACATGCGCCAGCGCGACACGTACTCAAGCGGCGCCATGCCGGCTTTCTGCTTGAAGCGCAGCGCCAACGTCGAACGGGAAACGCTCGCCGCGTCGGCCAACGCCGCCACCGTCCAGCGCCGGGCGGGATCGGCGTGCACCGCCTGCATCGCAGCACCGATGCGCGGATCGAACAAGGCGGGCAGCCAACCCGACGCCGCACTCTCCTCCCCCATCAGGTAAATCCGCAGCGCCTGGGTCAACATGATTTGCCCCAGATGATGCGTCATCAACGTACTGCCCGGCGAAGGCCTAACCAGCTCATCCGCCAGCCGTTGCAACGCCCATTGCAACACGGCCGCCTCTTCCGTGCCCCCGCGGATCACCATCAGCGCGGGCAGGCTGCCAAACAGCCGTTCCACTTCTTCGCCGAAGCTAAAGCGGCCGCCGATAAACAGGCACGTTTCCCCCTCGCCGCAGCTCGCCATGCCGTTTTTCGCCTGCAGATAGAGCGCGTCGGCGTCGAGCGCCGGCAGTGACAAGTCGCTGCCGACGGTCAGCGGCAGGCTGCGAGTCAGCAATAAACAGTCGCCGGCCGCCAGCCACAGCGGTTCGGCCAGCCCTTCCGCCGCCAGCCAACAGCCGCCGCGCACCACCGCGTTGAACTTCCCGCCTTGCGGAGCGGGAAAATGAACGGCCCAGTCGCCGCCGGCCTTCAGGCCGCCGAAAAACGCATTCTGGCTGTTCAATGGCGCAAGCACTTCCGATAAAGGATCCATATCCCCTCCCCGTAAGGATCTTTCAAGAGCATAACCCGCGCGATGCGCCGGCCGAAGGCTTTGGGACGATGGCGACAGAAATTAGGCGTCTGCGTCATCTGCCAGGCTTACTCCCGCGCCAGCTCGCGCGCATAGTCGTCGAACGCCGGATGCTGCAGCACCACATCGATGAAGCAGGCCAGTGCCGCGGAATTCAGCTTGCGACTCGGGTAGACCAGATATAGCTCATTCCCTTCTGCGCGCCACGCCGGCAGCACCTCCACCAGCAGTTTCTGCGCCACCACCTCGCGGCTGAGAAACGCCGGCAGCAGCGTGATCCCCGCGCCGGCGATGGCGCATTCGCGCGCATACAGCAGGTTGTCGGTGGTGTGCGCCAGCGGCAGCTGCCAACGGTAGTAGTCATCGCCGCAGCGCAGGTTCCAGGCCGTCCAGGCGCGGTGGGCGATGCAGCGATGCTGCTGCAGCTGTTGCGGATGTTCGATCGGCGGGTGCTGCGCCAAATAGGACGGTGCGGCCAACAGATAGCGCGGCGCATACCCGAGACGGCGACCGATCAGCGAAGAGTCCTGCGGCTTGCCGGTGCGCAGCGCGGCGTCGAAACCTTCCTGCACCAGATCCACCATGGCGTCGGACACCGACACCTCCAGCGAAACGTCCGGGTACTGGCGCTGAAAATCCGCTGCCAGCCGCGCCACCAGGGTCGCGCCCAGCCCGGCGGGCGTCGAGATGCGCAGGCGGCCGCTCGGGTTATCGCGCAGCCGCTGCAATGCCAGATCGGCACGTTCGGCAGCAGACATCATGACCTGACAATGTTCCAGATAACGCTCACCGGCGAAGGTCAGGTTCAGCTGGCGCGTGGTGCGATTGAGCAGCCGTAGCCCCAGCGTCTGCTCGAGCTGGCTGATGCGCTGGCTGACGCTGGATTTCGGCAACCCAACGCGCTGCGCGGCGGCGGTAAAACTGCCGCACTCCGCCACCAGCGCGAACAACGCCATGTCCTGCAGTTGTTTGAATTCCATTGTTCACCTTAAACGAACACTCCGTTAGATATTGTCCATCTTATCACCCCACTGTCGCGGGTCTACACTGGGGGCATCATTTGAAAGGAGTACAATCATGTCGATAAAAGCCATTGCCGTAGACCCGCAGAACCCCGCCGATTTCATCGAAATCTCACCGGAGATGCCGGTGCCCGGCCAGTACGATCTGCTGGTGGAAGTGAAAGCGGCGTCGGTCAACCCGGTGGACACCAAAGTGCACGCCGGTCTGCAGAAAAACGGCCTGCAGCAGCCGCGCATTCTCGGCTGGGACGCCAGCGGCGTCGTGGTGGACGTGGGCAACGGCGTCAGCGGCTTCAAGCCCGGCGATGAAGTGTGGTACGCCGGCGACATCACCCGCCCCGGCAGCAACAGCAGTCACCAACTGATCGACTCACGCATCGCCGCGCACAAGCCGCGCAGCCTGAACTGGGCCGAGTCCGCCGCCATGCCGCTCACCGCCCTCACCGCCTGGGAGGCGCTGTTCGAACACCTGAACATTCAGGACGCGCCGGAGCACAAGACGCTGCTGATCATCGGCGGCGCCGGCGGGGTCGGTTCGCTGGCCATTCCGCTGGCCACGCTGCGCAGCAAGGTGAAAGTGATCGCCACCGCATCAAGACCGGAATCCGCCGCCTGGTGCCTTGAGCGCGGCGCCGATCTGGTGGTGGACTACCGCGATCTGAAGGGCAACCTGGCGCAGCAGGGCATCGAGCAGGTGGATTACATCCTGTGTCTGAACGATACCGACGGCCACTGGTCGGCGATGGCCGAACTGATCGCGCCGCTCGGCCATATCTGCACCATCGTCGAAAACGCGCAGCCGTTGGATCAAAACGCGCTGAAGCTGAAAAGCGCCGCGCTGCACTGGGAATTCATGTTCACCCGCAGCATGTTCACCACCCCGGACATCGCGCAGCAGGGCAAGATCCTGCAGCAGGTGGCGCAGCTGCTGGACGAGGGCAAGCTGAGCACCACGCTGAGCGAAACCCTGCACGGGCTGTCGGTAGACACGCTGACCGCCGCGCATCAACAGCTGCTCGGCGGCCATATGCAAGGCAAGCTGGTTATCGCTTACTGAGCCTGAATCGCGGCGGCGCAGCGCGCCGCCGTTACTGCGGACGAACGAAGCCGACGCACAGCGTCTGCTCGTCGCTATGCGGATCGGCGCGGAACGTCAGCGTCTGCTGCCAATCGAGGCGCATCTTCGGCCAGTGGGCCAACTCGCCGCCGAAGTCGCTGCGCGCGCAGTCCTCACCCAACCGCCCGAACAGGGCAACGCCGTGCTGCGCAATCTGCGGATAGCTGATGTTGACGTTGTAGATATTCGGCCGCGTATGATTGGACCAACGCGTAATGGTTCGCGGCCGGGAACCGGCGTACACCGTCATCCACTGCGACAGGTATTCGCCGCCGACGTAGCGCAGTTCAACGCCATACCGCTCCTGCCACTGCCGCTCCACCTCGGCGCTGAACGTCTTGATACCCACCATTTTCTGGCCGGCGTTGCGCACGTTGCCCAGCATCACCGCGGCATACCCCAGGTAGACCGCCAGCGCCGCGCACATCAGACCAATGGTCGCCGCGCGCAGCGAACGCACCGGCGGCTGGCGCACGCAACCGACCAACAGCGCAGGCGCCAGCATGAAGAACGGCTGCAGCCATTCGGTCAGCCGGCCGCCGACGTTGAAAGAGAACCAGAAGGTAATGATGCCGAGCGGCAACAGGTAGACCCACAGCAACACCCGCATCGGCAATGCCGATGGCCAGGCCAGCACCGCCCCGCTGCGCCGCAGGATCCCCCACAGCACCAGCGACGGATAGAACACCAGCAGCAGCGACTGCAGCATGTCGAGATTGAGCTGCATCTTGATCTGCGAATCCACCCACTTGAAGGCGGCGAAATCGTGGTTCCACAACCAGAACACGTTCGGCAACACCAGCGCCAACCAGATCGCCACCGCCAGATAGAACTGCGGCTGGCGATAACAGCGGCGGATCTGCGGTACGAACAGCGTCGACAGCGCAGCGAAATAGACGAAGGCGAAGGTCGAGTACTTCGCCATCATCGCCAAACCGGCCGTCAGCGCGAAGGCCGGCCACCAGTTGGCCGAACGCGAAATAGCCAGGTGGAAAAACAGCGCCATCCACGGCCACAGCATCACCAACAGGTAATTGTCGTTGTAGGGAATGATGTCGAAATTGATGATGCCGGACAGGTTGAGCGTCAACAGCGCCATCCAGGCCAGCGAGGTGCTGCCGCTCAGCCGGCGCGCCAACAGCCAGACGCCCAACATGCCGATGGCGATGGCGATGAAGTGCCCGCCATACCAGTACAGGTTCAGCGGCAGCCACGAGAACCCGATCGCCGGCTGCATCGCCGCCCCGACCAGCCACGGGTTTTTCGGTGAGCCCCATTCGCCGTTGAGGCCCCAGTTGAGCGCCTCGACGGCGTCGTAAGGCAGGGTAGGATCGAGATGAACAGTCAGCAGCGTCCAGGCTGCGGCATAGCAGACCAACCAAAGAGCGAGCAAGCGATAAGACATGTCTTCTTCTAAGCGTTATTGTAAAGAAAAGCTTAACGTAGTCGCTGTCGAATGAACCATGTTTAAACAAGCCGTTAAATGTGCGCCCGGGCGGCCGTTTCTGCCGCGCGATCGCACATTACGCTAATTTTGCTCAGCCTGCGGCGTGATGCTGGGCGGGCGCGTTCGCCAACCGGCCGGCGTCCGCCGCCAGCAGCTGTTGCACCAGCTCGACGCAGCGCAGGAAGCGCTCTTCGTAATCGCTGGACTCAACGTGCACATACTCGATATTGTTGGCGCGCAGCATCTCCTCCAGCAGGCGCTGGAACGCCAGCCGATCGGCGGTACTGCCCAGGCTGCGCAGGCCGTCCGCCACCCACGGCGTGTTGTTTTCCAGCAGGATCACCAGATCGAAACGGTATTCGTCGATCAGCGCCTGCACGAAGGGGTGTTCACGCCCCTCATACTTTTTGCAAAACGCCTGGGTGGTGACGAAATCGGTATCGATAAATGCCACCTTGTTGGCGTACTTGACCGCGAAATCCACGTATTGCGCCTGCCCGAGGGCAATTTTGTCGTAGTCGGAGTACTGCAGCGCCATCTCGTCGCCGCCCAGGTGCGAGAACACGTAATCGCGGCCATATTCCCAGGCGCTGGTGGTGTTGAAGATGTTGGCCAGCTTGTTGACCAGCGTCGATTTGCCGCTCGACTCGCCGCCGAGGATCGCCACGGTGCGCACGAAGAACGGCTTCACCTCGGTCGGGATGTAATCCCAGTAGCGGAACGGATCCTGGCGGATCTGATTGCCGCTGATGTTCATGAACGAACGCTCGGGGTCGACCAGAATGGTTTCGATGCCCAGATGCTCGCGGTAACGCGGCGCATCCTGCGCTTCGCTGGAATAGATAAAGCTCGGCACGATGCCTTTCTGTTCCATAAAGGCCTTCATGCCGTCGCTCCACACGTTCCAGCCGTGCGGGTAGGGCTCGATGCCCTGCTCGTCGAACGAGTGGATATGGATGTTTTTCTGGTACTTGAAGGTCTGCAGCAGCCAGCGCAGGCGATCGCTGACCGTCGGCTGTTGCGACATCGAACTGTTCTCGAACAGTTCGCGGTCGCGCGGCTCGTCGTGGCACAAAATGACGTGCAGCTCATCCACCTGGCTGCAGGCGCGCTGGATCAGGTAGATATGGCCGGTGTGCAGCGGGTAAAATTTACCAAACACCACGCCGACTTTAACCTCTTTACGCGGGAACTCCAGCCCGAGAAAACGGTGCAGCGCTTCGAGCTTTTGCGCGCTCGGGCTTTTGATCTTGTCGTTCAACAGCTGGCTCAGATAGCCCTTGGTCATGCCGCTGGCATCCGCCACCTGCTGCAACGTGCAGCCTTTTTGCTTGATGGACGTCTTCAGGTAATCAAATTGCGGCATGGCCACCTCCGTTTAGTATGCTAAACAAAATAGCATATCTTGCTCGCCGTCGGCGACATTAATAAAACTCTTCCAGCACGTCCAGCGCGTCCGCCAGCTTCTTGACCCCGAACACCTGCATGTTGGCCGGCGGCTTCTTCGGCATATTGCCGTGCGGCACGATGGCGCGCTTGAAGCCGTGCTTGGCCGCTTCGGCGATCCGCTCCTGGCCGCTCGGCACCGGGCGAATTTCCCCCGCCAGCCCCACTTCGCCGAACACCACCAGATCGTTCGGCAGCGGCCGATCGCGCAGGCTCGAGACCAGCGACATCAGCAACGCCAGATCGGCGCTGGTCTCACTGACTTTCACCCCGCCGACCACGTTGACGAACACGTCCTGATCCGACATCTGCAGCCCGCCGTGCCGGTGCAGCACCGCCAGCAGGATCGCCAACCGGTTCTGCTCCAGGCCCACCGCCACGCGGCGCGGGTTGGACATCATCGAGTGATCCACCAGCGCCTGGATCTCCACCAGCAGCGGCCTGGTGCCTTCCCACACCACCATCACCGAGCTGCCGGAAGTGACTTCATCGCCGCGGCTGAGGAAGATCGCCGACGGGTTGCTGACTTCGCGCAGACCCTGTTCGGTCATGGCGAACACCCCCAGCTCGTTGACCGCGCCGAAGCGGTTCTTGTGGCTGCGCAGGGTACGGAAGCGGGAATCGGCGTCGCCGTCCAGCAGCACCGAACAGTCGATACAGTGTTCCAGCACTTTTGGCCCGGCCAGCGAGCCGTCTTTGGTGACGTGGCCGACCATCACGATCGCCACGCCGCGCGTCTTGGCGAAGCGCGTCAGGTAGGCGGCGGTTTCCCGCACCTGCGCCACGCTGCCCGGCGAAGACTGAATGTCCGCCATGTGCATCACCTGAATCGAGTCGATCACCATCAGCTTCGGCTGTTCCTGCTCGGCGATCAGGCAGATCTGCTCGATGCTGGTTTCCGACAGCATGTTCAGGCCGCCGGTCGGCAACCCCAGACGGTGAGCGCGCATCGCCACCTGCTGCAGCGACTCCTCACCGGTGACGTACAGGGTTTTCATCTGTTCGGACAGTTTGCACAGCACCTGCAGCAACAGGGTGCTCTTGCCGGCGCCGGGGTTGCCGCCGATCAGAATCGCGCTGCCGGGCACCACGCCGCCGCCCAGCACGCGGTCGAACTCGAGAAAACCGGTGGTGAAGCGCGGCAGCGCCTCCAGGCTGATTTCCGACAGCTTCTGCACCTTGCTGACGCCGGCGTCGCCGGCATAGCCGCTGAGGCGATCGTTGCGCGCCGCTGCGGGCGACGCGGCCAAACGCACTTCCGTGATGGTGTTCCAGGCATGACAGGCGCTGCACTGCCCCTGCCAACGCGGATAGTCCGCCCCGCACTCATTGCACACAAATGCCCGTTTTGCCGCTTTTGCCACGTCTTACCTCAATCTTTCGTTATCGCACTTCGTGTTTCAGGCTGCCGGTGAGAATACACAGCACGCCCATCAGATCCGCATGCCGGATCGATACCTGCGCTTTTTCATACACTTTCGGCTTGGCGTGGTAGGCGATGCCCAACCCCGCCGCCTGCATCATTTTCAAATCGTTGGCGCCGTCGCCGATGGCCACGGTTTGCGCCAGCGGGATCTCCAGCTTCTCCGCCAGCCGCAGCAGCGTGTCGGCTTTGAACTGCGCGTCCACCACCGGCCCCAGCACTTCGCCGGTCAGCTTGCCGTCGCGGATCTCCAGCTCATTGGCCGCCGCCGCCACCAGCCGCAGCCGGTTGCGCAGGTATTCGGCGTAGTAGGTGAAGCCGCCGGAGGCGATCGCCACATGCCAGCCCATCGCCTGCAGCTTGCCCACCAGGCTGGTCAGCCCCGGCATCAACGGCAGCTCGTCGCGCACCTGCTTGAGGATGTTGGCATCGGCCCCTTTCAGCGTGCCGACGCGCTGGCGCAGGCTGGCGGTAAAGTCCAGCTCGCCGCGCATCGCGCGTTCGGTGACTTCCGCCACCTGCTCGCCGACGCCCGCCAATTTGGCGATCTCGTCGATGCATTCGATCTCGATCGCCGTCGAATCCATGTCCATCACCAGCAGCCCCGGCGTGCGCAGGTGCGGGATCTTGCCGAGCGGCGCCACGTCCAGCCCGCTCTCCGCCGCCAACAGCTTGGCGCGCGGCGTCAAGGTGCCCGCCAGGCGCACCACCTGATAGTCGTCCACGCCCCAGGCGGTGACGATCACCATCGCCGCGCCCAGCTTGCGTTGGAATTGGGTAATGCGCGCCTTGTCCAGCTTCCTGCCGTATAACAGCCACCCGGTATTGCCCGCCCGGTAGTCCAGCGGCATCACTTCGTCGCCGCTGAGCGAAAGGGGAAGACCCGGCCATTGAGAGATCTCCGCCGGAAGATCGCAATAGGTCAGACTGTTTGACATCATTGACTCCTGAATGGACAAAAACGCTGCATGATAAAACGACGCATCAAGCTATCCTATCGCCAGCGGTTCTGGCAACATAAAGTGTCCCCGATGCCCAAGGAACCTGCATGGCTCGCGCTAAACTGAAATTTCGCCTGCACCGCACCGCTATTATCCTGATTTGCCTGGCTTTGCTGGTGCTGCTGATGCAGGGCGCCTCTTATTTTAGCCTGAGTCACCAAATGGCGCGATCCGAGCAGGTGGAAGAGCTGGCGCAGACGCTGACCAAACAGGTCGCCTACAGCCTGGCGCCGCTGCTGGACGACGACGGCAACAACCCGCGCATCGACGCCATCCTCAAGCAGCTCACCGATCACAGCCGCATTCTCGACGTCAGCGTGTATCAGTTGGACGGCACGCTGGTCTCTCACGCCGGGGAGCAGATAAGTATACGCGATCGCCTGTCGCTCGACGGCAAACGCGCCGGCAGCTACTTCAACCACCAGTTGGTCGAATCCATTCAGGGCAAAGACGGCCCGATCGGCTTTATCCGCATCACCCTCGACACCCACGTGCTGGCGACCGAATCCAAACAGGTGGACAACACCACCAACCTGCTGCGCCTGATGATCCTGCTGGCGCTGGCGATCGGCATCATTCTGGCGCGCACCCTGCTGCAGCACCGCCGCAGCCGCTGGCAGCAGTCGCCGTACCTGTTGACCGCCAACACGCCACTGGAAGAAGGCAATACGGTGGAAGACGACGAAGAGGATGCGCCGGAGATAAAGCAGGAAGCGCCGAAGAAGAAGTAACTCAGGCCAGGCGCTGAATGCGCTCATGCAGCTTCTGCAGTTGCGCCAGCATTTGCTCGGCAATCGCGCGGAAGGCTTCGCTGATGTCGTCATGTTGCGCCGTGCGCCGCCAGAACTCGAGAGCCAATAGCTCCGCTTGCCGCCAGACGGCGCCGCTCACCTCATTGCTCAAACGGATCTCCACCGAGTCATGGCGCAGATTGCCGCTGCTTGCCGGGGCAAAAGCCATCGGCAGCATATCGTACAAAGGCGCCAACATGACCGGCCGCTGCGTTGGCCGCAAGAACGACAGATTACCCTGGTGCATATCGCTATTGGCGATCAAGCGGCCAAAGGCCCAATACAGGGCAATCCGTTGGCAGGCAGAGCGATCGATCGCGCCTTGCTGCAATAACCGATTAGCCGCCACAACCCAGTTGGCATGGCCGCTGCCGCTAAACTCGGCATCCAGCGCCTCCAGTGACACCATCGCCACCCGCCCTTCTTCGCCGATGCGATCAAAGCGCTCTACCTCTAAAAAGCATTGCCGATCGGCGCCAAACAGGATTTGCGTCGTTGCGGCAGGCAATCCCGCAGCGGCGACCGTCTGCAACGCCAGCGACTCGGCGATCAGCAAATCGCTCCAGCGCTGTGCAATGACATGCGTCGGCGCCAGACTGAACTTAACCAAAACATGCGCGCGATGCCCAGACGTCAGCTCAGCATAGGCGGCAAATTTGGGTTGTTCGCCACCGGCGGAGGAACCCACCAACTCCCCGGCCAACGCCTGGACAGACAATGCGGCGTAACGCTCGGTTTTATCTTCCGTCGCGATAGCGACGGCAGTCTCCCGCATTAACCAACGCTGATAGCTGTCGGCGCCAGGCAGCAAATCGCCGGTCATGTCTTCGCCATAACGGCAGAGCGCCAACAGACGTTGGCCCTCATCCCATCGCCGCACATCCTCCGGCAAATTCAACTCGTGGGCCGCCGCTTTTCCCCAGGCTCGCCCAAGAAAGCCAATCGGCCTCAGGTCATTCAGATACCATGGCAGGCCGTCATAGAGCTGCCACTCTCCGCTGCGCTCATCGCACACCGCACAGTTATCGGCAGGATACAGCGGGCAAAGCGTGGCAAACAGGTGTGCCTTACCCCGTTCATCAACCCGATACAGCGGAAACTGCCTCTCACCGCCGATCCCGCGCCGCAATACATAGCGCGTCGCCTTACCTTTACCGAGGATCAATACGGCGCCCGCCAGTTCGCGGATACGGCGCGATAGCGTCGGCTGGCTGATGCCCAACGCTTCTGTCAGTTGACGAGCCGTGGCCGGCCCATGACGCAAAACTTGTTCAACGGTGAGCATCGGATGAATAGATTGGTGAATAGATTGATAGAGGAAGTAATAGCGTTAAATGGCAGGAAGGTAAAGCGTTAGCAAAAAATCGGCCGTGCGGAGTGAATAGATTGACGGGCGGGCGCCATGACGACGCCCGCCGCGTTATTACGCTTTGTCGCCCAGCAGCACGGATTCCAGCGCGATAACGATCATTTCGTTAAAGGTGGTCTGGCGTTCCGCCGCCGTGGTCGCTTCGTGACGCAAGATGTGGTCGGACACGGTGCAGATGGTCAGCGCCTTACAGCCGAACTCTTCGTACAGCTCCGCCGCCACGCCGTAGATGCCGGCCGCTTCCATTTCCACGCCCAGGATGCCGTACTTCTTCATCACCTGGAACATGTCCGGATCCGGGGTGTAGAACAGATCGGCGGAGAAGATGTTGCCCACGCGCGCCGGGATGCCCTGCGCCGCCGCCGCGTCGACCGCGTTGCGCACCATGTCGAAGTCGGCGATCGCCGCGTAGTCGTTATCCTTGAAGCGCAGACGGTTCACCTTGGAGTCGGTGCACGCGCCCATGCCGATCACCACGTCGCGCAGTTTGATATCGTCACGCACCGCGCCGCAGGAACCCACGCGAATGATCTTCTTCACGCCGAATTCGGCGATCAGCTCGCGCGCATAGATGGAGCAGGACGGGATGCCCATGCCGTGGCCCATTACGGAGATGCGGCGGCCTTTGTAGGTGCCGGTGAAGCCCAACATGCCGCGCACGTTGTTCACTTCCACCGCGCCTTCCAGGAAGGTTTCGGCGATGTATTTTGCGCGCAGCGGATCGCCCGGCATCAGTACTACGTCAGCGAAATCACCCATCTCAGCATTAATGTGCGGCGTAGCCATAATTCTCTTCCTTTAAATCGTATTAAATAGCGTTAAACGTATAAGCCGTGGTATGTCAGGCGGCGGCCAACTGCGCCTCCGCCTTGAACTCACGAATTAAAACAGGGTTTTACCGTAATCCATCGGCGACAGGCCAAAATAATTGGCGACGGTCTGGCCGATGTCGGCGAAGGTCTCGCGGTGGCCCAGCGAGCCCGGTTTCACTTTCGGGCCGTAGACCAGCACCGGGATGTGCTCACGGGTGTGGTCGGTGCCCGGCCAGGTCGGATCGCAGCCGTGGTCGGCGGTGAAGATAATGATGTCTTCGTCTTTCACCAGCTTCAGCAGCTCCGGCAGGCGGCGGTCGAACAACTCCAGCGCGGCGGCGTAGCCCGCCACGTCGCGGCGATGGCCGTAAGAGGAGTCGAAGTCCACGAAGTTGGTGAACACGATGGTGTTGTCGCCGGCCTTTTCCATTTCAATCAGGGTCGCGTCGAACAGCGCGTCGATGCCGGTCGCTTTCACCTTCTTGGTGATGCCGACGTTGGCATAGATGTCGGCGATTTTACCGATCGACACCACTTCGCCGCCCTTCTCGTCCACCAGCTTTTTCAGCACGGTCGGCGCCGGCGGCTCTACCGCCAGATCGTGGCGGTTGCCGGTGCGCTGGAAGTGGCCCGGCTTGTCGCCGACGAACGGACGCGCGATCACGCGGCCGATGTTGTAACCGCCTTCGGTTAGCTCTTCACGCGCGATTTCGCACAGCTCGTACAGGCGATCCAGGCCGAAGGTTTCTTCATGGCAGGCGATCTGGAACACCGAGTCGGCGGAGGTGTAGAAAATCGGCTTGCCGGTTTTCATGTGCTCTTCACCCAGTTGATCGAGGATCACGGTGCCGGATGAGTGACAGTTGCCCAGGTAGCCCGGCAGGTTGGCGCGCTCCACCAGCTTATCCAGCAGCGCCTGCGGGAAGCTGTTGTGCTCGTCCTTGAAGTAGCCCCAGTCGAACAGTACCGGCACGCCGGCGATTTCCCAGTGGCCCGACGGCGTGTCTTTACCGGAAGAGAGCTCGCTGGCGTATGCGTAAGCGCCGATGATATCGGCATTGCGATCCAGCCCCTGCGGGAAGTTGCCGGTGGACTCTTCCGCCGCTTTGCCGAGCCCCAGGCGGCTCAGGTTAGGCAGCGTCAGCGGGCCCTGGCGGCCCACGTTGGCTTCACCGCGCGCGCAAACCTCGGCGATGTGACCCAGAGTGTCGGAACCCTGGTCGCCAAAACGTTCGGCGTCTTCGCTGGCGCCGATGCCGAAGGAGTCCAATACCATAATAAATGTGCGTTTCATCTGTGCTCTCCTGCGTGTTCTCACGCTTTGGACGGCCGCGAAAAAGCCGCGGCCGTTCCTGATTCTTGGGTTATTCCGTGACGCGCTTATACACCACCGGCGTCGCCTCCGGCGCCTTGTCGCTCAGCGTCATTGCGCTACGCACCGCATCGGCCGCCTGCTGCCAGCTCTCTTCATCGTTGGCGTGGATCATCGCCAGCGGCTGCTGGGCATCCACCTTATCACCCAGGCGCGCCACCTCGGTCAGACCGACGCTGTAATCGATGGCGTCGCTCGCCCGGCGGCGGCCGCCGCCCAGCGAAACCACCGCCATGCCCAGCGCGCGGGTATCCATGGCGCTGATGATGCCCGGATTTTCAGCATACACCGGCTTGCTCAGCGTTGCCGCCGGCAGATAGCTATCATAACGTTCGACGAAGTCTATCGGCCCTTGCTGCGCCGCCACCATGCGGCCAAACACTTCCGCCGCCTTGCCGTTGTCCAGCACCGCCTGCAGTTTGGCGCGCGCATCGGCCTCGTCATTCGCCAGGCCGCCGGACAGCAGCATCTCCACGCACAGCGCCAGCGTCACTTCCAGCAGGCGCGGATTACGGTATTCGCCGGTCAGGAAGCGCACCGCTTCGCGCACTTCCACCGCATTGCCGGCGCTGGAGGCCAGCACCTGGTTCATGTCGGTCAGCAGCGCGGTGGTCTTGCAGCCCGCGCCGTTGGCCACGCCGACGATCGCCTGCGCCAAATCTTGCGACAGGGCGTAGGTCGGCATAAAGGCGCCGGAACCGACCTTCACGTCCATCACCAGCGCATCCAGCCCTTCCGCCAGTTTCTTGGCCAGAATGGAGGCGGTGATCAGCGGGATAGAATCCACGGTGGCGGTGATGTCGCGGGTGGCGTAAAAACGTTTGTCCGCCGGCGCCAGCGAGCTGGTCTGGCCGATGATCGCCACGCCGACGTCCTGAATAATTTTGCGGAAGGCGTTATCGTCCGGGAAAATATTGAAACCCGGAATGGCTTCCAGCTTGTCCAGCGTGCCGCCGGTATGCCCCAGGCCGCGGCCGGAGATCATCGGCACATAGCCGCCGCAGGCCGCCACCATCGGGCCGAGCATCAGCGAGGTCACGTCGCCCACGCCGCCGGTCGAATGCTTGTCGACGATCGGGCCGTTCAGCGCCAAACTCTTCCAGTCCAGCACGGTGCCGGAATCGCGCATCGCCATGGTGAGCGCCACGCGCTCCGGCATGCTCATGTCATGGAAATAAATGGTCATCGCCAGCGCGGCGATCTGCCCTTCCGACACCACGTTGTCGCGAATGCCGTTGATGAAAAAGCGGATTTCCGCTTCGCTTAACGGCTGGCCGTCGCGTTTCTTACGAATAATTTCTTGAGCCAGGAACAAGGCATCCCCCTGTGTCGCCGAGAGTCGGTGCAGACGGGCGCGCCTGGCGCCCGCCAACGAAATCGATCAGTAGCCGCCGCCGGCGGTCTGGGTCTGGTGGCCCAGCGCGGTCAGCAAGCTGGCCAGCAGGCTGGAAGCGCCAAAGCGGAAATGCCGCGCATCGGCCCACCCCTCGCCCAGAATACGATCGGCAAGTTGCAGATAATGCAGCGCGTCTTCCGCAGTGCGCACGCCGCCGGCCGGCTTGAAGCCCACCGTCTTCGCCACGCCCAGATCGCGGATCACCGACATCATCAGCTCGGCGCTCTCCAGGGTGGCGTTGACCGGCACCTTGCCGGTGGAGGTCTTGATAAAGTCAGCCCCGGCCTTGATGGCGATCTCGGACGCCTTGCGGATCAAATCGGCCTGTTTCAGCTCACCGGTTTCGATGATCACTTTCAGCAGCACGTTAGCCGCCTGGCAAGCCTGCTTGCACTGTTTCACCAACTCGAAGCCGACCTGTTCGTTGCCGGCGATCAGCGCACGGTATGGGAACACCACGTCCACTTCATCCGCGCCATAGGCGATCGCCGCGCGGGTTTCCGCCAGCGCGATGTCGATATCGTCATTGCCATGCGGGAAGTTGGTCACGGTGGCGATGCGGATGTCCGGCGTGCCTTGCTCGCGCAGCGCCTTACGCGCCACCGGGATAAAACGCGGGTAGATGCAGATGGCCGCCGTGTGGCCGGCCGGGCTGTTGGCCTGACGACAGAGCGCGATCACTTTCTCGTCGGTGTCATCATCATTCAGCGTGGTTAAATCCATCAAGTTCAGCGCACGTTGCGCTGCTGCGGTTAATTCGGTCATAAAACTCTCCAACTGAGTACCTGGGTGTTGGCGAGCGGACTTGGTTCCATGAAGATAGCGCTGGGGAACGGCGTTCCCGCGGCGGCAACTGAGATCCTTCTCACCGCACATGGCCACCCGCCTTGCGGCCGGCCAGTAATAGCTATTTGAACACGAATGCCGGAGGCGATTCGCGTTCATCGTCACACTATATGAAATAGCACTGTAACAGACCGGAATTATATGTGAAGAGCATCACAAAATAACGCGATATCGTTCACAAATTCGCTAAAGAAGCGGCTGAAGATCGCGGGTGCGGCAAACACCCGCGTTGCTTAGAGTATAGGCGGAGTCCCGCGATCGGTCGCGCCGTCGCGGGCTCCGTGATGGCTTACAGCGCCAGGAAGAAGCCGGCGATGGTGGCACTCATCAGGTTGGACAGCGTGCCCGCCGCCACGGCCTTCAGACCGAAGCGCGCGATGTCGTGGCGACGGTTGGGCGCCATGCTGCCCAGACCGCCCAGCAAGATCGCCACCGAGGAGAGGTTGGCGAAGCCGCACAGCGCAAAGGAGATGATCGCCTTGGTGTGCGTCGACAGCACCTGCAGGCCTTCCGCCGCCACTACGTCATCCGGGCGCAGATAGGCGCCGAAGTTCATGTAGGCGACGAATTCGTTGACGATGATCTTCTGGCCGATGAACGAACCGGCGGTCATTGCCTCGCTCCACGGCACGCCGATCAGGAAAGCGATCGGCGAGAACACCCAGCCGAGGATCAGTTCAAGCGACAGCTGCGGATAATCGAACCAGCCGCCGATACCGCCGAGAATGCCGTTAAGCAAGGCGATCAGCGCGATAAACGCCAGCAGCATCGCACCGACGTTCAGCGCCAGCTGCATGCCGGAAGCCGCGCCGGAAGCCGCCGCATCGATCACGTTGGCCGGACGATCCTCTTCGGCGATCAGCTTCATCGCATCGTCTTTATCGTGGGTCTGCTCGGTTTCCGGCACCATCAGCTTGGCGAACAGCAGCCCGCCCGGCGCGGCCATGAAGGACGCGGCGATCAGATATTCCAGCGGCACGCCCATCTGCGCGTACCCCGCCAACACCGAACCGGCTACCGAGGCCAGGCCGCCGCACATCACGGCGAACAGTTCTGACTGGCTCATGGTGGCGATATAGGGGCGTACCACCAGCGGCGCTTCGGTCTGGCCAACGAAAATGTTGGCGGTCGCCGACAGCGATTCGGTGCGCGAGGTGCCCAGCAGCTTGTGCAGGCCGCCGCCCAACACGCGGATCACCAACTGCATGATGCCGAGGTAGTACAGCACCGCAATCAGCGAGGAGAAGAACACGATCACCGGCAGGACGCGCAGCGCGAATACGAAGCCGCCGCCGCCGAACACCTCGAACATCTTGTCGGACACCAGCCCGCCGAAGATGAACGAAATGCCCTGATTGCCGTAGGCGATAACGTTTGCCACGCCGTTAGACATATTGCCGAGAATGCTGCGGCCCAGCGGCACGTACAGCACCAGCGCGCCGATGCCGACCTGAATGATGAACGCCCACACCACGGTGCGCAATTTGATGGCCCGACGGTTGCTGGAGAGCAGCACCGCAATGGCGATCAGCACCGCCATACCGACCAGACTCATGATGAGTTGCATGCAAAGTTTCCCTGTTGCAAAAAATAAAATACATCCCTGCTCATGAAGAGAGGTCTGCTATTGGAGAGTTTCGGGGGGATTATACTGAGCGAGGTCACCCTCGCACCGATTTATGTCACAAATGTATACAACGAGACGCAAATGAAAATCTTATAACGTGACACAAGTCACGTTATAAGCTCGTCAATCCGGCATGGCAAACAGTGACTGGGTATTGCGTTGCAGATGGGCGGCGATCTCGTCGGCCGGTTCCGGCCGCAGCTCGCACAGCGTGTGAAACACCTCGGCGGCGCGCTCGGGGCGATTCGGCTGCCCCTGATAGCCGGCCAGCGGCATGTCCGGCGCATCCGTCTCCAGCAGCAGCGCCTCAAGCGGCAGCTGCGCCATCACGCCGCGCGTTTTCTGCGCCCGCTCATAGGTGATGGTGCCGCCCACGCCGATGTAATAGCCGAGGCGGATAAACGCCTGCGCCTGCGACAGGCTGCCGGCGAAGCCGTGCACCACGCCGCGACGCGGCAGCTGCATGCGCCGCAGCGCCGCGGCCAGCTGATCGTGGGTACGCCGCGAGTGCAGGATCACCGGCAGGTCATGCTGTTTCGCCAGCCTCAGTTGGGCCAGCAGCACGCTTTGCTGGCGCTCGAACTGCGGGTTGTCCATATACAGATCGAGCCCGATCTCCCCCACCGCCACCAGCTTGCGCGGCCGTTCGGCCAACAGCGCCGCCAGCTGTTCCAGCTGCGGCTCATGATGCTGCGCGATATACAGCGGGTGCAGCCCCAGCGCGGCGAACAGCGGCGCGTGATCCTGCGCCAGCCGCAGTACCCGCGTGAAGCGATCGGCGGTGACCGTCGGGACGATGATGCGCTGCACGCCGGCGCTTGCCGCCCGCGTCAGGCTCTCGGCCTCATGTCCGGTAAAGGGCGGGAAATCGAAATGGCAGTGGGTGTCAGTAAAGGCGTAGCTCACAGCGCGCCCCCTTCACCCGGCGGCAGATCGCCCGGCAGAATGAGCTTCGGCGCCGCCACCGCAGCCTCCGGCTGCGCCGTGAGATCGGGTGACATGGCGATGTCGGTCACGATCGGCGAAGGCATTCTGACGTTCTCCGGCTGGATCAGGCGGCGCGACAACGATTTTTGCACCTTGATACCGTCCGGTTCCTGCTGCGCCATCCACTGGCCGACGGTGGCCAGGAAGTAGCGGCCGCAGCGGCGCCCCAGGTGATAATCCTGATTGAGCGCCCCCAGTCGGCTGCCCAGCGCATTGCTGGCCAGCGGCTTAGGCGGGAAGATCTCGAAGATGCGCAGCTTGCCCGGCGGTTTCTCAATAAAGCGCTGGATGCGGTGATAGCTTTGCTCATGATGCTGCAGGATGCGCACCATCTGCTGCAGGCTGCTGTCGCTCAGCCAGTGCTCCATGCGCTTCATCCACTGCGGGGTGTAGTACATTTGCGAAGGCACGGTGCGGATCACCACGATGGTGTCGGCGCCGCGGCGGTAGGCCTCTTCAACCGGGATCGCATCGCTGATGCCGCCGTCCTGATAGCTGACGCCGTCCAACTCCACGCCCTGACGGTAAAAGCCGGGAATGGCGCTGGACGCCTTGATGGCCGGCAGCCAGCGTTCGCGCTGCGCCGGCAGATAGGCCGGTTCGAAATCGTCGCTGCGGCAGGCGCACAGCAGGAATTCGCGCCCGTCGATAAAATGCTGTTCCGCCACGTCCATCGCCAGCGGCATCTGCGCCGCCGCCGTATCAACCAACCAATCGAGATCGATCAGATGCCCGCCGCGCACGAAACGCAGCGGATTGAAGAACTGGGCCGAGGTGGTGTAACGGGTGATCACCCGGCGCGCGTAGCCCATCTGCCCGCAGATATAGGCAGACAGATTCTGAGCGCCGGCCGATGTGCCGATCAGCAGATCGAAAGGGTTAAAGCCCGCGCGCTGGAACTCGTCCAGCACGCCGGCGGTGAAAATGCCGCGCTGGCCGCCGCCTTCGCAGACCAACGCCATTTTTCCTGGTCGAAAAGGTTTAGACGCCAGCGGTTCTATATTGCCGAGCGTGATGGGTATTCTGTATCCCAACTTGGCATCCTCAGTGAGACGTTTTCTCCGAGGATACCGCGTCTCGCTCTCTTCCGTAATCCTCTTGCAGCACGCCGACGAGGAAATCATTGCTGCCGGCCAACCAGGCACCATCGCTGCCGGACCATTCGGCCCACGCCTGCCATACCTGACCTTTCAGCTGTTTCCAGCGCCCGACGATGATGTCGCTGTTCATGGCCGGCTCTCCCCGAGGTGAGAAAAGGAATTAAGCTTTGTTACAGTTTGCAGGAAAATGCCGGCCGGCTAAGGGCGCCGACGGCCGGTGAACAGGCTGACCAGGAACAGGATGATGCCGACAACGAACACGACTTTGGCGGCCCAGGCGGCGGTGCCCGCCAGCGAACCGAACCCCAGTGCCGCAGCGATAAGCGCGATGACTAAAAAGATAATGCCCCAACGAAACATAAGCTTCTCCTTACCATTGTGAAAAAATTCGCTGCCGTCTACCGCCCCGACAACGGGACATCGACGGCAAATCAGTTTCTTTTTTTGGTGGTACACGTCGGGCCGCCTTCACGGCCCGACAGATGCGGCTTGTTGTTACTTGTTACGGGCGCCTGGCGGGATTACGGCTTGACCACCAGGTCGTTTTTCACGCTTTTCACGCCGTCGATAGCCTTGGCGATGCTTTCGGCACGCTCGGACTGCGCCTGCGTTTTCACCTCACCGGAAAGCTGCACCACGCCATCGGTGGTTTCCACTTTCACATTGCGCGACGGCACGATGTCATCGGCCAGCAGCTTGGCTTTCAGCTCGCTGGTGGTGGCGGTGTCGCCGGCATACGATTTGATCGACTGGTTGGCTTCATCTTTCACGTGCAGCTTGTCGCTGACGGTTTTGACGCCTTCCACCTTACCGGCAACCGCAACCGCATGCTCCGCCTGCGCCTGGCTGCCGACAAACCCGCTCAGGATCACGGTGCCTTTTTCGGTTTTCACCGAAATGTCAGTGCTTTTGATGGTTTTATCGTCCACCAACGCACTTTTAACTTTAGCCGTTATCGCGCTGTCATCCATGTAACCGTCAACTTTTTTCATGGAGCTATCGATTTTGGCACCGGCACTGTCCGCGGCGTTAGACGCCTTGTTGAGCAGACTGTCTTCGGCCAGCGCAGTGCCGCTCACCAAAGCAGAACCCAAAACAACAGCCATCAGCGAGTGTGCAAATTTGGTCTTTTTCATCGATCTCTTCCTTTTGTTGGGGGCCTCAACGCCAGAGCGCCGGAACCCTTCAGCCGCCTTCACGCGGCCTCTCGGTAAATACTTCATCATCGCTATACGATTAAGCGTTCACGACAGGAATATTGCAACCGCCGTGCCAACTTCATAAACACCTTAAAAATCAAACAAAAAAAGCATTGAGTCGGATTTTTAATCAAAAAACTGTCGCCTATTGACGACAGACCAAGTGACACGAAACGGTAAAACAGTCATCTCATTGATATTTAAGGAAACAGACTGTCTCCTATCGGCAACACATCAGAATAACTCACCAAACAATCAGCGTATTACAGTGATTTACTCTCAAGCAATGTGCGGACATCTCGTTAAAGATAGACCATGCGGTGGAAAACGCAGGCCTAACGAACGCTGCCTGGCGATATCGGTTTGCGGCATAAAAGGTGAGGAAGTTTTATTAATTAGCGGAGTGAGGATGAGGGAGGTTGGCAGGGCGCACCGGGCGCCCTGCCGATTGATCAGTGTTCGCGGGTTTTGCGGAAGGTCACGTCAGGATAGCGTTCCTGCGTCAGGTTGAGGTTCACCATGGTCGGCGCGATGTAGGACAGGTTGTCCCCACCGTCCAGCGCCAGGTTGATCTCGTTCTTGCGCTTGAACTCTTCGAACTTTTTCACGTCGTCGCACTCGACCCAGCGCGCGGTCGACACGTTGACCGACTCATACAGCGCTTCCACGTTGTACTCGCTCTTCAAGCGCGCCACCACCACGTCGAACTGCAGCACACCGACCGCGCCGACGATCAGATCGTTGTTGGCGATCGGGCGGAACACCTGCACCGCGCCCTCTTCGGACAGCTGCACCAGCCCCTTCAGCAGCTGTTTCTGCTTCAGCGGATCGCGCAGGCGAATGCGGCGGAACAGTTCCGGCGCGAAGTTCGGAATGCCGGTGAACTTCATGTCTTCACCCTGGGTGAAGGTATCGCCGATCTGAATGGTGCCGTGGTTGTGCAGACCGATGATGTCGCCCGGATAGGCTTCTTCCACGTGCGAGCGGTCACCGGCCATAAAGGTCAGCGCGTCGGAGATCACCACGTCTTTGCCGGTGCGCACCTGGCGCAGCTTCATGCCCTTCTCATAACGGCCGGACACCACACGCATAAAGGCCACGCGGTCGCGGTGCTTCGGATCCATGTTGGCCTGGATCTTGAACACGAAGCCGGTGAATTTCTCTTCCGCAGCCGTCACTTCGCGGGTGTCGGTTTTGCGCGGCATCGGCGCCGGCGCCCAGGCCACCAGGCCGTCCAGCATATGATCCACGCCGAAGTTGCCGAGTGCGGTACCGAAGAATACCGGCGTCAGCTCGCCGCTCAGGAAAGCTTCCTGATCGAACTCGTGAGAAGCGCCCTGCACCAGCTCCAGCTCATCGCGCAGCTGCGCCGCCAGATCTTCGCCCACCGCCGCATCCAGCTCTGGGTTGTTCAGGCCCTTGACGATGCGCACTTCCTGAATGGTGTGGCCTTTACCGGTCTGGTACAGGTAGGTTTCATCCTTGTACAGGTGGTAAACGCCCTTGAACAGCTTGCCGCAGCCGATCGGCCAGGTGATGGGCGAGCAGGCGATCTTCAGTTCGCGCTCAACTTCATCCATCACTTCCATCGGATCGCGGATGTCGCGGTCCAGTTTGTTCATGAAGGTCAGGATCGGCGTGTCGCGCAGGCGGGTGACTTCCATCAGCTTGCGGGTGCGATCCTCTACGCCCTTGGCGGCGTCGATCACCATCAGACAGCAGTCGACCGCGGTCAGGGTGCGATACGTATCTTCGGAGAAGTCTTCGTGCCCCGGGGTATCCAGCAGGTTGACCAGGCTGTCACGGTACGGGAACTGCATCACCGAGGTGGTGATCGAGATCCCGCGCTGCTTTTCCATTTCCATCCAGTCGGATTTGGCGTGCTGGCTGGAGCCGCGGCCTTTTACCGTACCGGCGGTCTGGATCGCCTGTCCGAACAGCAGCACTTTTTCGGTAATGGTGGTTTTACCGGCATCGGGGTGCGAGATGATGGCGAAAGTTCTTCTTTTGGAGACTTCGCGGGCAAATTCACTAGGAGACATGGTTTTCAGGTTCTACGGTTAGTCCGCCCTGCGACATCATCAGAACGCGCCGATCGCGGCGCCGGGCAAAGCGGTGAATAAAAGATAACAGCCGGGCATTTTCGCCGATTTGCCAACCGGTGACAATCAATGGATCCGATTTCCCGCTAACACAGGCGGAAATCGGGGGACAAGGCTGCCCAATGCCGACGCAATACAGATTTGTGATCGTCCGCCATCGGCAGGTCCGCCAACAATGCCGGCCACAAAGCTCGCGCCTTGTCGATGGCATCCAAGAGATGCACCCGTATTGCGGGCCAGGGAATATCGACTCGATCGGACCAGCGCTCGAAGGTTCGCATTGAGATCCTATCCCAGCGTTTTTCCTTCGCCATATTGAGCGCAACCTCAGACTCACCAGGGATATAAGCCAATGTAGTGACGATGTCATAAGCGGGAGCAAGCCGCACATCGGCCTGGTTTGGATAGATCATGGACCAATTTTTTACGTGAGCATCGCCATTGGCGAGCAGAATATTCGCCAACAGACGGCGCGCCATTTGCTGCGTATCCGCTAAAGATTCACTGCCAAACTCATAGAGATAAGCCGCTATCTGATCGTAATTTTTGCCGCGGTATTTGTCGTGTGGATAGATCTCGAATATCTGGGCAAAATCTTCTGTATGCACTCGCCCACTTTCACTGCGGTCAAAACGACGAATGGCATACGCATAGGGTTCATCCGCCAAGCGAATATCAGGCAAGTGTTCAAGCCGTGTCAGCTCAACCAGCTCAATATCGGGAATATCCACGCCGATGGCTTGCGCCAAACGCATTGCCGTATATTCATTTTCAGGGAGATGACGATGAACGGTTGAAGGCGTTTTAATGATCCAGCTATCAGCGCCCACCTGAGAAGAAATGTTGAAGCGGCCCTCTTTGCGCACAGAGGAAAATTTCATTTGTACCCCTGCCAGAGAAAATTTCTGCGCCGCCACTCCAACATCAATTTGCACGGCTTCCAGCTCTCCGCGCGACGTTAACGCCCAAGCGGGGATATCACTGGCGGCCAGCGGCCGTGCTTCAAGCGCTCCCGGCAAGTTTTCCCCGGCCCAGGCAAGTAAAGGAAACTCCTCATTCACATGGGTTTTCAACGACTGGGCCAACCAACTGCGCAGTGCGCCTTCGGGCAATAAATTGGATAAGACGGGCGGAAGGCGCTGCGATGACTGTAAAACTTGCTCAAGATATCCCGCGTGCGCCTTCTGCCTTAGCGTAAACAGGGGACGAACAGGCTCCGGCAAAGCGAGGTAGTGCGGATCAAACGTCAGGATGTTTCTGCCGCCGCTGTAGTGCGCCAGCACGCCCACCCGCACACCATGCAATATCAAGGCTAACGCCTGCACCGATTCAACCTGTCGCAGCCCTTTCATTCGCTAGTCCTCGAGATCTTTCAGTTTTTCTTCGAAATTCTGTAAGTTACTCACTTCTGGTGCATGACTCACAGTCTGTTGCAGCAAGCACTCCACATCACGGACAGACCTTTTCGGCACGATAACATATTCCAAATCCATCGCCGCCAATATCCGTAGCAGCGTGCTCATCCGCATATCGCTGCCCGATTCAACACGCTGATATTGCTGTTGAGTCATGCCAATCTTCATCAAAAAGTCTTTTTGGCTCCAGCCCAACTCAATGCGTTTTTCTTTCAGCAACGCTGATATTTCTGATAATTTTCTCATCCCCACCTCCAAACAACGCATTGATTGTTTCCTCAACAATAAACAACAAATTAGTTGTCGTCACAGCGAAAAACAACTTGTTTGATGTAAATTAATCAGGAAACAACTTTTCAGTTGTTAAAGGGGAGGAAAACAATCAATAGGATGTTTTTAGATTACGCCAGCGGCAGCGCCATCACGATCGCGTCTTCGCGGCCGTGGGCGCTCGGGTAATAATTGCGGCGCACGGTGACTTCGTTGAAACCGAGATCTTCATACAGCGCGATCGCCGCCTGGTTGGAGGCGCGGACTTCCAGCCACAGCGTAACCACGCCGCGGCTCTCCAGCTGTTCGATCAACGCGTTGAGCAACAGGCGGCCAAAACCCCGGCGCTGCCACTGCGGATGGATGGCGATGTTGAACAGCGTGGCTTCGTCCAGCACGATTTGCGTGATGGCGAATCCCGCCATCTCCCCGTCGGCGCTCAGCTTCAGGTTAAGGTAGCGATCGCCCTGATTGCTGGCGAAGGTGGTTTCCGTCCAGGGAAAGGCGTGGCTGGCTTGCTCAATGGTGAAGGCTGTGGCCAGGTCGGCCGCCGTCAGGGTAGAAATCGTGTTCATGATGACAAATCTGCTGCCAGAGGGCGCGTTTGGCCCCCGCGTCTTGGGAAAGCTCGGCCAGCGCCGGGCTGTGTAGCTGCGCGCCGGCGACCGCGAGCGGTTCCGCCACGCCCAGCCGCCAACTGTTGCATGTGGTCTCTTCAGGCAGCATCGCCGCCTGTTCCGGCGTCAGGCTGTAGGTTTGCGCCGGCGTCAGCCCCAGGCTGCGCAGCACGTCGCAAAACAGCGGATCGTCGGGTGCGGGCAGCGTCTGCGCGACCACCAGCAGGCGCGCCTCGGGCGGCAGACTGACCGCCACTTCGCCCTGCAACACGCCCGGGCGGCGCAATGTCCACTGCGTAATACCCAGTTGTTGTAACAGCCAGTCGCGTTTTGATGCCATGCCGATTCCTACCCGTTGTGGTGCGCCATGCCTGCCATGCGCCGCGCTATGCTAACAAACCCGCGCAGCCCGCGCCAACAAACCCGTCGAACATATCGCCACAAAGCTCTATAATCCCCGGTCTCATTTCCAGGAGCCAATATCTGATGTCTGCATTAACCCCCGCCAGTGAAGTCATGCTGCGCCACAGTGATGAATTTATCGAACGCCGCGTGCTGTTTGCCGGCGACCTGCAGGACAGCCTGCCGGCTCAATTCGAGGCCGCGGACGTGCGCGTCCACACTCAGCATTACCATCACTGGCAGTTACTGAACCGGACGATGGGCGATAACGTGCAGTTCGGTTTGACCGTCGATCCCGCTTTCGTCGCCGACTGCGACACGCTGGTTTACTACTGGCCGAAGAGCAAGCAGGAGGCGCAATTCCAACTGTGCAACCTCCTGGCGCTGTTGCCGGTAGGCGTGGACGTGTTCGTGGTCGGTGAAAACCGCAGCGGCGTGCGCAGCGCCGAGCCAACGCTGGAAGGCCACGTTGCGCTGGTGAAAATCGACAGCGCGCGCCGCTGCGGCCTGTATCACGGCCGCCTGGACGCGCAGACCGAGTTCGACCTGAACGAGTGGTGGGACAGCTATCAGCTGCACGATCTGGAAGTGAAAACGCTGCCGGGCGTGTTCAGCCGCGACGGCCTGGACGTCGGCAGCTCGCTGCTGCTGTCGACGCTGGAAAAACACATGAAAGGCAAGGTGCTGGACATCGGCTGCGGCGCCGGCGTGATGGCCTCGGTGATGGCCAAGCTGTCGCCGAAGGTGAAACTGACCCTCAGCGACGTCAATGCCGCCGCGGTGGAATCCAGCCGCGCAACGCTGGCCGCCAACGGCATCGAAGGCGAAGTGATCGTCAGCAACGTTTACTCCGATATCACCGGCCGTTTCGACATGATCATCTCCAACCCGCCGTTCCACGACGGGCTGCAGACCAGCCTGACCGCTGCCGAAACGCTGATCCGCGGCGCGGTGAAGCACCTGCCGATCGGGGGTCAACTGCGCATCGTCGCCAACGCCTTCCTGCCCTACCCGGACATTCTGGACGCCACCTTCGGCAGCCACGAAGTGCTGGCGCAGAACGGCCGCTTCAAGGTGTACCAGGCGACCGTCGGCCGTCCGCCGCGCGCGCCGAAGAAGAAATAATTCGCCGTTGGCGGAAAACGACAGAGCGCGGCCCGAGGCCGCGCTTTTTTTTTAGCCGTTGATATAGGTCATCGACTCCGCGCCGTAGCGATCGCCGGCCGCCGCGCTCAGCGGAAACACCACTTCTATCGCTGCCAGTTCAGTCGCGCTCAGCGTTATCTCCGCCGCGGCGACGTTCTCTTCCAGATAGCGACGGCGTTTGGTGCCGGGGATCGGCACAATGTGTTCGCCCTGCGCCAATACCCAGGCCAGCGCCAACTGAGAAGGCTTGACGCCCTTCTGCGCCGCCAGCTCGCCCACCTTCTCCACCAGCGCCAGGTTGCGGGCGAAGTTTTCCCCCTGGAAACGCGGGTTACTGCGGCGGAAATCGTCCTCGGCCAGATCCTCCGGCCGCCGGATAGCGCCGGTGAGGAAACCGCGCCCTAACGGGCTGTAGGGCACAAAGCCGATGCCCAGGCGCTCACAGGCCGCCAGCACGCCCTGCTCGGCGTCGCGCGTCCACAGCGAATACTCGGTCTGCAGCGCGGTGATCGGATGTACCTTGTGCGCCCGCTCCAGCGTGGCGACCGACGCCTCGCTCAGGCCGATGTGGCGGATCTTGCCTTCGCGGATCAGATCCGCCATCGTGCCGACGACGTCTTCGATCGGCACTTGCGGATCGACCCGGTGCTGATAATAGAGATCGATCTCCTCCACGCCCAAGCGCCGCAGGCTCCCCTCGACGGAGCGCCGGATATACTCGGGCCGGCTGCTGACGCCGCGCGCCGAAGGATCCGCCGGATCGCGCAGGATGCCGAACTTGGTGGCCAGGAACACCTGTTGCCGCTTGCCCCTGATCGCCTCCCCCACCAGCTCTTCGTTGGTGTGCGGCCCGTACATGTCGGCGGTGTCGAGCAGCGTGACGCCCAACTCCAGCGCCCGGTGCAGCGTGGCGATGGCTTCCTGCCGATCGGCGCCGGTGGAATAGAAGTCGCTCATGCCCATGCACCCCAGCCCCAGGGCGGAGACGACGGGACCGTTGGAACCGAGTTTACGTTGTTGCATTGTGCAGCCCTCATGCGGTGAATGGATAACGCAGCAAAGTCTGGTTGTTTACGCGACAAAGATAAATAATGCAGATTGCACATCACTGTTCAAAAATCACCAACAATCCGGAGTGGACATGGATCAGGTTCAAGCCATGCGCATTTTTACCCGCATCGTCGAACTGGGCAGCTTCAGCCGGGCGGCCGAACGCCTGCAGCTGCCGCGCGCCACGGTCAGCAACGCGCTGAAACGGCTGGAACAGCGGCTGGGCGTGCGCCTGCTGATCCGCACCACCCGCCAGGTGCAGGTGACTAGCGAAGGCAGCCTCTATTACCAGCGCTGCGTGCAGCTGCTGGGGGCGCTGGAGGAGGCGGACACACTGTTCAGCCACCATAAGCTGCAGCCGTCCGGCAAAGTGCGCATCGATATGCCCCATTCGCTGGCGCGCGAGGTGGTGATTCCGGCGCTGGACGACTTCTACCGGCGCTATCCCGACATCACGCTGGCGCTGGGCGCCAACGACACCCACGTCGATCTGTTGCGCGAAGGCGTGGACTGTGTGCTGCGCGCCTGGGAAACCGAAGACGACAGCCTGGTGGCGCGGTGCATCGCCCAGCTGCCGCAGGTCACCTGCGCTTCCCCCGCTTACCTGCAGGCCCACGGCACGCCGCTCGACATCGATAGCCTGGCGCCGCACCGCGCGGTGGGGTATTTTTCCCTGGCCAGCAACCGCGATTACCCGCTGGAATTCTGCCGCGGCGGCAAGCTGGAACTGCGCGAACTGCCCGCCCGGCTCAGCGTCAGCGGCGCCGACGCCTACATCGCCGGCGCGCGCGCCGGCATGGGATTGATTCAGGCGGCGCGCTATTCGCTGGCGCCCTGGCTGAAACAGGGAGAGCTGGTGGAAGTGTTGGCGGACACGCCGCCTCCGCCAATGCCGATTTACATCATGTATCCGCCCGGCCGTTTCCTGGCGCCGCGGGTCAGGGTGTTGATTGATTGGCTGATTTGGCTGTTTGACCAGCAGAAAAGCGGCGATATGGCTGTTTTTCCAGCAAACGCCCGCAAAGCGGGGAAATAACTGTTGACGTGCCCGCCAAAATCTCTAGAATTCGCCTCCGTGGTAACGTTACTCCGGTAATGTTTCTGGTACGCGAAGGTGGCGGAATTGGTAGACGCGCTAGCTTCAGGTGTTAGTGTCCTTACGGACGTGAGGGTTCAAGTCCCTCTCTTCGCACCAAATAACCACATGATTTATATTGCACTCAGCATCGATGCGAAGGTGGCGGAATTGGTAGACGCGCTAGCTTCAGGTGTTAGTGTTCTTACGGACGTGAGGGTTCAAGTCCCTCTCTTCGCACCAAGCTGGCGACGTAATATAAATCAAAGCAACAACATCGACTGTGCGAAGGTGGCGGAATTGGTAGACGCGCTAGCTTCAGGTGTTAGTGTCCTTACGGACGTGAGGGTTCAAGTCCCTCTCTTCGCACCAATTGATGATCTCTCCGGTAGTTCCTTCGAAAGAATCCCAACGCATTGATGATAAACACGCTTAAGCGTGGTTTTGCCGTTTCTGGCGTTTCACCCAAAGCTGAAGTTGAGGCTGACTGCCGCCAGGCCGCCCGCCAGCGCCATGCAGGAAGGCAACAGCAGATAGTGGCGCAGCCGGCTATTGAACAGCATCACCAGCGTGGCCAACATCGCTATCACGATCAGGGTGCGCAACTGCAGCATATCCAGGTTGATCAAGGCCAGCAGCGGCATCAACGCACAAGGTAGCAAAACGCCCCAGGCGCTGGCCAGGCGATCCCCGAGGCACCAACTGACGCCCCACAGCCCGCACGCGGCAATCATGGCAGTGAGCATGACACCCTCCTTAAGTGATAATGATAACCAATATCATATAACACTTTTTTAGCCGCCGCATCATTTTCACTGCGCTGACCAAACTCAGATGACACCAGCAGGAAAAAATGATAATTTGACATAAGAAAATTCCTAGTCCTGTTTGCATGATAATAATCACAACCCTCAACCATGCAATTCAAGTGGATATTCGCGCCAAAGGAATGCTTCTCAACCTTAATTATTCGACAGAACGACTTTGCAAAGAGTGACCTCCGTATGAACGCCCGTTCTTATCAGGAATTACTGAACAGCAAGCAGCGCCTGGCATTATTTCTTTTTCTGATAATGAATGCCGCCTCTTCCGTATTTACATTATTGTTCCCTTTTAGGGATACGCCCGCATTTACCCTACCTTTATTATGTATACCGCTATTTTGTCTGGTAGCGGCGCTATTTTCCCTGCAAACGCCACGTAAATATTTGTGCAAACTCAACCTGTTCGCCAGCGTACTCGGCCTGCTCTGGGCCGCACATATTTACGTTAAAAGTCAATATTGCCTACCGAATAACCAAGATTTTTTATTAATTAGTTTGTTTAGCATCTTTTTTATCAGCGCTATTTCTCTGACGGATAACTTTACCGCCTTTTGTTTACACGCCGTACCTTCCGCAATGATGATCCTGGCTTTAGACGGCATGCATAATACCCTGCGGATATTATTCACCACGCTATTACCTATTATCGCTTTCTCCATTCATCACCTGATGTTGAAACGCAGTGAAATCTTTACCCACGCGCTGGTGGCCAACCTGTATAACGAGCGGGACAAATTCAATAATTTGAGCATGCTCGATCCCCTGACCGGCCTTTATAACCGACGTGGGCTGGAGAATAAGATCACTATGCTGCTGGAACCGCAAACCGGCCACCATTACGTGCTATTGCTGGATATCGACCACTTCAAGGTCTACAACGACAGCTACGGCCACGCCATGGGCGATCGGGCTTTGGTGCAGGTGGCGGTCGCCATCCGCGATGCGGTGCGTTCGCGCGATATCGTGGTGCGTTACGGCGGGGAAGAGTTTTTGGTGCTGCTGACCAACGTGCACGAAGGCTACGCGGCGCAGCTGGCCGAGCGAGTGCGCCAACGCGTGGCGGAACTGAACATCCCGCACGGCGCCAGCCCGCAGCACAGCGGCACGCTGACGCTTAGCGCCGGCATCTCCGCGCTGGAAAAACTGGACATCGAATCGGCGATAGGCGCAGCCGACGCCGCGCTCTATCTGGCGAAACACAGCGGCCGCAACAATATCCAGCTGGCGCAAAACGTCCAGCCCGTCGTCATTCACCCTTAAGCCGCCGCCGAAACGGCGCGGCGGCCGCCAGTAAAACTTAAGCAGAGGTGGAACGCAGCCCGTTCAACAACAGGTTCAAACTGGCCAAGGCCTGCTCCAGCGCCACGTCTTTTTCCGGCTGATGGGCGACCCACAGCGCAGCATCCATCAGGCCGCCATTGATTAAATGCGCCAGCGCTTCCGGTTCGGCGGTAGCGATACGCCGCTGCGCCATCAACGCCTGTAAGGCCCCCGTCATCCAGGTGATGCAACCCAGTTTGCTGGCCTGCAGATAGTCGGCTCCCAGCACCGAGGGCGAATCGCGCAACAGAATGCGCTGCGATTGCGGCTCCGTCATCATGATCAGATAACCGCGGCAACGCCCCGCGAAGGCCTCCCAGTCATCTGGCGTGTTCGCGGTAATGTCGGCCAGGCGCGCATCCATTTCGGCGTCGATTTCCTGCACGACGGCCAAAAACAATCCCTTCTTGTCGCCAAAATGGTGATAGAGCGCACCGCGCGTCATACCGGCTTGCGCAGTAAGCTCATCCATCACCGTCTCGGCATACCCCACGCCGCCGAACTGCTGACGGGCGGCCGCCACCAGCTTACGCCGGGTTTCTTCAATCATTTCTGTGCGCGCTTTACGTGCCATGGATTCACTCCCGTCTCGCCATTGATGACGTTATAATTGACATACGCCATGTATGTCAATTAACGTAACATACGTGGCGTATGTCAATGATGGGCATTGCGCGAATACCGAGCCGCCAACATTCAGGAGCCCTATTCATGGCAAATCCTTATTTCACACTGTTCAGCGCACCGGGCAGCAAGGCGTTTTCCTCTGCCGGGTTGATCGCGCGCCTGCCGATCTCAATGACCGGTATCGGCATCATCACCATGCTTTCGCAGGTACGCGGCTCCTATTGGCTGGCGGGTGCGGTGGCGGCGACATTCGCCTTTTCCATGGCGCTGCTCGCGCCGCAAATCGCACGCGCGGCGGACCGCTACGGCCAAAACCGCGTGCTGCCCTACGCCACCGGGGTCAGCGCACTCGCCCTGTTGCTGCTGCTGATCTGCACCCACTATCGGGCGCCGGACTGGACGCTGTTCGTCTTCGCCGCGCTCGCGGGCGGCATACCCAGCATCTCCGCGATGGTCAGAGCCCGCTGGAGCGAAATTTATCGCGGCACGCCGCAGCTGCACACGGCGTTTTCATTCGAGTCGGTGTTGGACGAAGTGGCCTTTATCGTCGGCCCGCCGATCGCCGTGGGGCTCAGCGTTGCGCTCTTCCCTGAGGCCGGCCCTCTGGCGGCCGCGCTGCTTCTGGTGGCGGGCGTTTCGGCATTCGCCTGGCAAAAAAGCACTCAGCCCCCGGTTTATCCCCGCAATAACCAGCGGCAGCGCGCCATCCTGGCCATGCCGTCGATGCAGATCCTGGTGCTGGCGCTGATCGCGCTGGGCACCATCGTCGGCACCGTGGACGTCATCAGCGTGGCCTTCGCCGAGCAGCAGGGGCAGCCGGCCGCCGCCAGCATCGTGCTGTCGGTTTACGCAGGCGGCTCCTGCCTCGCCGGGCTGATTTTCGGCGCAATAAAGCTGCCGTCCCCATTGCCTCGGCAGTTCTTATACGCCGCCTTCGCCACCGCACTCACCACGCTGCCGCTGCTGTGGGTGCACAATGTCTTAACGCTGGCGGCGGCGATGTTTGTCGCCGGACTGTTTTTCGCGCCGACCATGATCGTCGCCATGGGGTTGGTTGAACGCCTCGTGCCGCCTTCACGTTTGACGGAAGGATTGACCTGGATGGTGACCGGCCTGGGGGTTGGCGTGGCGCTCGGCGCCGCCTTGGCGGGGCTGGCGATCGATGCGGTGGGGATCAAGGCCGGCTTTGGCGTCACGCTCACGGCCGGCCTGGTCGTACTGCTGGTGGCGGCCGGCGGCTATCGCTTAATGCGGCGAACGCTGGCCGTGCAAGCGGCATGAACCGCTCGCGCTAGGCGCTTTCCCAAATCGCCTTGCCCTGCCAGCGCCGTTCGATCGCCGCCAGAAACAGTTTCACCTTGGGGGAAAGGTGGCGCCGGCTGGGATAGACGGCGCAGATCGGCGGCCCCGGGCGACAATAGCGCTCCAGTATCGGCACCAGCGTGCCGGCCGCAATCTGCTCACCGACCAGAAACGCCCCTACCTGACACAGACCGGCCCCGGCGACGGCCGCATCCCGCAATGCCTCGACGTTGTTGAAACGCATCCGGCCGCGCACCGGCTGTTCGTGCAGTTGACCGTTAACCCGATAGCGCCAGGGCGCCGGCAATCCCTGGTGGCTGAAGACCAGCGTCTCGTGATCGCCCAACGCCTCCGGTTTCGCAGGCGTACCGTGCCGCGCCAGATAGTCCGGCGCCGCGCAGGTGATCAGGCGATGCGGCGCGAGCACCCGCCGCACCAGTCGGCTGTCGTCGCTGCCGCCGACGCGGATCGCCACGTCGATGCCGTCGCGCACCAAATCGCTGTAATCGTCGGAGAAGCTGACGTCGGCGTCCACCTCCGGCCACTGCGCCAAAAACTCCCGCAAAATCGGCAGAATATGCAACCGCCCCAGCGAGACCGGCACATCCAGCCGCAGCCGCCCGCGCGGGGTTTGCCGCCGCGTATTGAGCGCCGTTTCCGCCTCTTCGGCCTGCGACAGGATACGCTGTGCATACTCGTAAAACACCGCGCCGTCTTCGGTCAGGCTGACGCTGCGCGTGGTGCGCTGCAGCAGCCGGGTCGCCAATCGCGCCTCCAATCGGGTCACGCATTTGCCCGCCGCCGAACGGGAGATGCCCAGCCTCTCGGCCGCCAGCGTGAAGCTGCGGGCATCGGCGACGCGAATGAACACCAGCAGGTCGGTCAGGTTATCCAACGGCATAGACGGTAAATTAGCCACGATCTGTCCCCAATGTTGCGCATTCAGGCCAGTTTATCAGCCATTTTGGCGCGGATACACTGGGGTTCTTCATCTGTTGGGAGAGTCATTATGAGTGCCTTACACGCCGACGGCGGCGCAAAAGCGTGGCTGGCGACCTTCACGGTCGGCCTGTCCACCTTTACCGTCGTCACCGCAGAAATGCTGCCCGTCGGGCTGCTGACCCCGATCGTCAATACCCTGAACGCGACGATCGGCCGCGCCGGGCTGCTGATTTCCCTGCCGGCCCTGTTCGCCGCGCTGTTCGCCCCGCTGGTAGTGCTGGGCGCCCGGCGCACGGACCGCCGCAGCCTGTTGGCGGGCTTTCTGCTGCTGCTGATCGCCGCTAACCTGCTGGCCGCCGCCGCCACCTCCCTGGCCCTGCTGTTCGCCGCGCGCATCCTGCTGGGTTTTTGCATCGGCGGTATCTGGGCCATCGCCGGCGGGCTGGCGGAACGCCTGGTGCCGCCGGCCTCAGTCGGATTGGCGCTGTCCGTCATCTTCGGCGGCGTAGCGGCGGCCTCGGTGTTCGGCGTGCCGCTCGGGGTATTCCTCGGTGAAGCGCTGGGCTGGCGCCTGGCGTTTCTGGCGGTCGCCGTTCTGGCGGCGCTGACCCTGCTGCTGCTGGTATGCGTGCTGCCGCCGCTGCCGGTCACGCAGGCGATAAGCTGGAGGTCGTTCACCGCGCAGCGCGCGAATCGCCGGCTGCTGACCGGGCTGCTGCTGACGTTTTTGCTGGTCGCCGGTCACTTTATGGCTTACACCTTTGTCCGTCCGCTGCTGCAGACGGTCTCCGGCATCGAGAGCCGCTGGGTGGGGCCGCTGCTGTTCGCCTACGGCGTCGCCGGCCTCGTCGGGAATTTCATCGCCGGCCAGGCCGCCGCCAAACGGCTGCGCCGCACCCTGGCGCTGATCGCCCTCGGGCTGGCGCTCGCCGCCCTGCTGCTGCCGCTGCTGGGCCACGCGCCGCTGAGCGGCGGCGCCTTCCTCCTGCTGTGGGGCCTTGCCTACGGCGGCGTTTCCGTTTCGTTGATGGCGTGGATGCTCAAGGCGGCGCCCGATGCGGTCGAGGTCGCCTCTTCGCTGTATATCGCGCTGTTTAATCTGGCGATTTCCTGCGGTTCGCTGGCGGGCGGGCTGGTGGTGGACGCCGGAAGCTTGACGATAAACGGCGCGCTGTCCGGCCTGGTGCTGCTGCTGGCGTTGGCGATCCTGATGGGGGCCCGGCGGCAGATGCCGAAAGCGGCGGCGAAGGCCGATTCGCCGCCGGGATGAATCAGGCGCGGCGCTGCCGCAGGCCGTAAACCAGCACCACCGCGAAGCACAGCAGCGGCAGCAGATAAGAGAGCGCGGTGCTGTAACGGTCGGCCAGCGCCCCCATAAAGTACGGCATGATGGCGCCGCCGACGATCGCCATGATCATGAACGAGCTGGCGCGCTTGGTGTGCTTGCCCAGATTTTTCACCCCCAGGGCGAAAATGGTCGGGAACATGATCGACATAAAGAAGAACACCGCGATCAGCGCCACCACCGACACGCCGTCGACGCTCAGCATCACCACGCCGCACAGCGCGATGTTGATCAGCGCATAGGCCGCCAGCAGCGTCGCCGGTTTGACTCGCCCCATCAGCCAGGTGCTGAAGAAGCGCCCGACCATAAAGCAGATCATGGCGATCGACAGCAGGTAAGAGGCGTTCTGGTTAGACACCTCGCGCCAGTGCTCGGTGGCGTAGTTGATGAAGAACGCTCCCACGCCCACCTGCGCCGCCACGTAAAAGAACTGTGTGATAACCCCGCCGACGAAATGCGGATGCTGCCACAATCCCTGCGCTATCACGCCGTGCACCGGTTTTTCCTCTTCGCGGATCGCCGGCAGCCGGGTGCGGCTGAACAACAGCGCGATCAGCAACACCAGCGCGGCGATCGCCACATAGGTCATCTTCACCGCGCTCTGATCGCCGTCGCCGGCGGACTGGCCGGCGGAGAAGAACAGCGTGCCGCCGATCAGCGGGCCGATAAACTGCCCGAGGCCGTTGAACGACTGCGCCAGGTTGAGCCGCCGTTCGGCGCCCTGCGCGTCGCCCAGCACCGTGGCGTAAGGGTTGGCGGCCGTTTCCAGACAGCCCAGGCCGCTGGCGATAACGAACAGCGCAAACAGGAACACGCCGAAGCTGTTGGCCGACGCCGCCGGCACGAACAGCAGCGCCCCCAGCGCGTACAGGCACAGCCCGACCAGAATGCCCGCCTTATAACCCTTGCGATCCATAAAGTACCCGGCGGGCAGCGCCACCAGGAAATAGGCGCCGAAGTAGGCCGCCTGCAGCAGCCCCGACTGCGCCTTGGTGACGTGCAACGTCTCCTGAAAATGTTTGTTTAATACGTCCAGCAGGCCGTAGGACAGCCCCCACATGAAGAACAGGCTGGTGACCAGGATAAAGGCCCAGCGCAGATTGGCGGTCACGGGGACGCCCGGCTGCGCGGAGGCCGCACTTTTTTCAGCAAGCATGGTGATACCCTCGTATCGTCTGGCGATGATGATGTTGGCGTTATTGCTGTTGCAGAGAGAAAATCCGCGCCATTTCCACCCATTTTTCGCCCTGCGGCGTCCAGGGGGTGGCGGCCTGGTAGTGCCACATCAGCGCTTCCCATCGCTGTACTTCGGGGTTGTTCAGGCTGGCGGCGTCAAAACGCGCGGCGTCGAAATCGGCGCTGACCTCCACAATCATGAACAGCCGGGTGCCCAACCGGTAAATCTCCATGTCCAGAATGCCGTGCTCGCGCAAATGCGCGGCGATGCCCGGCCAAATGCGCTGATGATGCTGCTGGTACTCCGCAATCAGCGCCGGTGAGTCAATCAGATCGAGCGCCTGGCAGAAACGGCGCCGCCCTGTCGCCGCGCCGCTCACGTCAGCGCCCGATCGAGATGCAGGTAGCCGCCGTCCACCGACAGCCACTGCCCGGTGGTGTGCGATGACCGCGACGACAGCAGAAACGCCACGGTGTCGGCGATCTCCTGCGGCGTGGTCATGCGTTGCCCGAACGGGATGCGCGCGGTGATTTTCTCCATCTGCCGCTGCGGCTCGGCGAAGGTGTTGAGCCAGCGCTGGTACTGCGGGGTGATCACCTCCGCCGGCACCACCGCGTTCACCCGCACCCCGTCATGGCGCAGCGATACCGCCCATTCGCGCGTCAGCGCCAGCACCGCGCCCTTAGCGGCGGTGTAACCGCTGGTGCCCCCCTGGCCGCTGAGCGCGGTCTTGGAAGCGATGTTGACGATGGCGCCCCGGCTCTCCCGCAGCGCCGCCTGGCACAGGTGCGCCATCAGGTAGTAGTGCACCAGGTTCTTTTCCAGCGAGCCGACGAACGCCTCGCGCCCCGCATCCAGCCCGACGCCGTCATTGACCCCGGCGTTATTCACCAGCCCGTCGATGCGGCCGAAGGTCGCCAGCGTATGGCTGACCGCCCGGCGGCAGGCCGCCTCGTCGCACAATTCGGTGAGGATCACCTCGGTGCGCGGCTGCAGCCGCTGCAAATCGGCCAGCAGCGCCGCCTCCGGCGCGGCGTTAGTGACCAGCACCGGGATCGCCCCTTCCTCGGCCAGCACATGAGCAATCGCCGCGCCAATGCCGGAACCGCCGCCGGTAACCAACACCACCTTATCTTGCAGATACAGATCCATAACCAGACTCCGTTAAACCGTAAATTCGCCAGGCGGTGCCGCCCCAAATCGCCACCTGCTCGGCGGCCCCCAGCGTCGACAGCGCCTGTTCGCACAGTTGCACCACCTGGCGGTAGTCGCCGGCCAACAGGCACACCGGCCAGTCGGAGCCGAACATCAGCCGCTGCGGGCCGAAAGCCTCCAGCGCGGCGTCGAAGAACGGCAGCAGCTCCTCCGCCCGCCACCGCCCGCCCGGCGCCTCGGTGATCAGTCCCGAGAGCTTGCAAGCCACGTGCGGCAATGCCGCCAGCGGCCGGATTTGCTGCGCCCAGTGCCGCGCGCCGCGGGCGATGTCCGGCTTGCCGAGGTGATCCAGCACCAGCCAGTGCTCGTCATGGCGGGCGGCGAGCGCCGCCGCGGCCGCCAGATGCCGGTGCGTCACCAGGATCTCGTACACATACCCGGCGCGCTGCAGCGTTTGCATGCCGCGTTCCACCTCCGGCCGCGCCAGCCAGGCCGCCGGATCCGCTTCGTCCTGCACCTGATGGCGCACCCCGCGCAGCGCGCGATAAGGCCGCCAGGCCTCCAGACGCTGCGCCAGCTGTGGCGAAGCGATATCCAGCCAGCCCACCACACCGCATACGCCCTCGCTCCGCTCAGCCAGCGCCAGCAAGGCCAGCGTCTCTTCCTCGCTGGGGCGCGCCTGCACCGCCAGCGCGCCGTCGAAACCGTGCGCCTGCAACAGCGGCCGCAGCCGGGCCGGCCCAAAATCCTGTCGCAGCACGCGCATCCGCTCGTCGATCCACGGGTAATGCTGCGGGTGGTAGCGCCAGTAGTGCTGGTGAGCGTCGATGCGCGGCATGCGATCCTCCCGCTTCACCCGCGGAACCGGTATTGCTCGATCGACGACGGATGCATCTCGATCGAGTAACCGGGCCGGCTCGGCGGCATGTAGGCCGCGCCGTTGATCACGCAGGGATCGACAAAGTGCTCATGCAAATGATCGACGTACTCGATCACCCGGCCCTCGTGGGTGCCGGCGATGCACAGGTAGTCGATCATCGACAGGTGCTGCACGTATTCGCACAGCCCGACGCCGCCGGCGTGCGGGCAGACTGGCAGCTGGTATTTGGCCGCCATCAGCATCACCGCCAGCACTTCGTTGACGCCGCCGAGGCGACAGGCGTCGATCTGCACCACGTCCACCGCGCCGCGCATGATGAACTGCTTGAACATGATGCGGTTCTGGCACATCTCGCCGGTAGCCACCTTGACCGGCACCACCCCTTCGCGGATGCGGCGATGCCCTTCCACGTCGTCCGGGCTGGTCGGCTCTTCGATAAACCAGGGTTTGGCGAACGCCAGATGTTTCACCCACGGAATGGCTTCATCGACTTCCCACACCTGGTTGGCGTCGATCATCAGCCGGCGATCCGGGCCGATCACCTCACGGGCGATGCGCACCCGGCGAATGTCGTCTTCCAGATCGCGCCCAACCTTCAGCTTCAGGTAGGAGAAACCGGCGTCGACCGCCTCCTGGCACAGGCGGCGCAGCTTATCGTCCGGATAACCCAACCACCCTGCCGAAGTGGTGTAGCAGGGATACCCTTCCTGCAGCAGCCGTTCCAGGCGGCGTTCTTTGCCCTCGGCCCGCTGCTTGAGCAGCGCCAGCGCTTCCTGCGGCGTGATGCAGTCGGTGATGTAACGGAAGTCGATGCAGCGCACCAGCTCCTCCGGCGTCATCTCCGCCACCAGCCGCCACACCGGTTTGCCGACCGATTTGGCCCACAGATCCCACACCGCGTTAACCACCGCGCCGGTCGCCAGGTGAATAGCGCCTTTGTCCGGTCCGATCCAGCGCAGCTGGCTGTCGCTGGTGAAGCGCCGCCAGAAGGCGCCCATGTCGGCGGCGATATCCTCCAGCCGCTCGCCGACGATCTGATGTTCCAGCGCGCGGATCGCCGCGCAGCAGATCTCGTTGCCGCGGCCGATGGTGAACGTCAGCCCGTGGCCGCTGAGATCCGCGCGATCGGTCTCCAGGATCACGTAGGCGGCGGAATAGTCGGGATCCGGATTCATGGCGTCGGATCCGTCCAGCCCCAACGAGGTGGGGAAACGAATGTCTTCAACCCGCAGTGCGGTAATGGTGGTCATGGCGGCGCTCCCGGTTAAGCCTGTACGGTTTGCTGGCGCTGTTCGCCCAGCCCTTCGATACCCAGACGCATCGTCTGGCCCGCCCGCAGGTAGATGGGCTGCGGTTTCTGCCCCATGCCGACGCCCGGCGGCGTGCCGGTGGAGATCACGTCGCCCGGCTGCAGGCTCATAAAGCGGCTGAGGTAACTGACGATCTGCGGAATGCGGAAGATCATGGTGCTGGTGTTGCCGTCCTGATAGCGCTTGCCGTCCACCTCCAGCCACAGGTTCAGGCTGTGCGGATCGGCAATTTCGTCGGCGGTCACCAGCCAGGGGCCGATCGGCCCGAAGGTGTCGCAGCCTTTGCCCTTGTCCCAGGTGCCGCCGCGCTCAATTTGATATTCGCGTTCAGAGACGTCGTTGATCACGCAATAACCGGCGACGTGGCGCATCGCGTCCGCTTCGCTGATGTAGCGCCCGCCCAGGCCGATCACCACGCCCAGCTCCACTTCCCAGTCGGTTTTCTGCGAGCCGCGCGGGATCTCCACCCGGTCGTAGGGGCCGACCACCGCGCTGGTCCATTTGTTGAACACCACCGGTTCTTCAGGAATGGCCGCACCGGTCTCCGCCGCGTGATCGGCGTAATTCAGGCCGATGCAGATAAACTTGCCGATGCCCCCGACGCAGGCACCAATGCGCGGCTGCCCCTCGACCAACGGCAACGCGGCGCTGTCCAGCGCGCGCAGTTTGGCGAGCGACGCCGGCAATAACGCGGCGCCGCCCACGTCGGCGATATGCTGCGACAGATCGCGCAGGCGACCTTGCGCATCCAACATGCCGGGGCGCTCTTGCCCGGGTTCCCCGTAACGTAAAAGTTTCATGCGTTCCTCTCTCAAAAATGGCGGCTCAGTTGCTCCAGCCGCCGTCGATGATCTGCACCGTGCCGGTGGTGTACGAACTGGCGTCGGAGGCCAGATACAGCGCCAACTGGGCGATCTCCTCGGTGGTGCCGATGCGCCCGATCGGCTGACGGGCGACGAACGCCTGATACACCTCTTGCTCGCTGCGCCCCTGTTCGCGCGCCTGCTCATTGATGCGCTGGCGCAGCGACGGCGATTCCACCGTGCCGGGGCAAATGGCGTTGCAGCGGATGCCCTGGGTGACGTAATCCGCCGCCACCGAGCGCGTCAGGCCGATCACCGCCGCCTTGCTGGCGCTGTAGGCGAAGCGGTTCGGCACCCCTTTCACGCTCGAGGCCACCGAAGACATGTTGATGATCGAGCCTTTGCCGCGCGCCAACATGCCCGGCAGGAAGGCGCGGATCATGCGGAACATCGCGGTCACGTTGAGATCGAGCGCGAACGCCCACTGATCTTCGCTGCAATCGAGGATCGATCCGCTGTGCACCACGCCTGCGCAGTTGAACAGCACATCGATCGGGCCGATCGCCTCCGCCGCCGCCGCGATGGCGGCCGGATCGGTGACGTTCAGCGCCAGCGCGCGGATCCCGGCGCAGCCCTGCAGGCGCTCGAGGTTGATGTCGCTGGCGATCACTTCGGCGCCGGCGGCGGCGAACAGCCTGGCGGTGGTAAAACCGATCCCTTGCCCGGCGGCGGTGATCAGTACGCGTTTCCCGGTTAAATCCATCTTGACTCCTCGGCCTAAAGGTCTAATGGTCAGGCCACTAAGGGCGATTAAAGGTCAGGCCTCTAACATGACAAAAGACGCTTTACGCGTTATCGTTGGGGGAAGAAGTTAATAAAACAGCCTTGAAACCACATTTCAATTAACCATTTTTTTACACTTGAATAACGATTACTCAAGCGCCTTGTCGCATAATTGTGCGCCAAATCACTGAACGCCGAATCGTCAAAGGTCAAAAATGCCGATTACCCGACTGGAAAACCCAAGGATTTACAGACAGATAGCCGACCAGCTCAAACGTCTTATCGAGAATAACGAATTTCCGCCTGGCAGCCGCCTGCCCTCGGAGCGCGATCTCGCCCAGCAATTGCAGGTCAGCCGCGCATCGGTGCGCGAGGCGCTGATCGCGTTGGAAGTGATCGGCCTGGTGGACGTCAAAGTGGGCAACGGGGTGATCGTGCGTTCGCAAACGCCACCGGCGGCGTCGCAGGAGTCGGTGATGGCCCAGGCCGGCCGCAACCAGTGGGCGGAGATCGACGACGAACTGAATATCGAGCTGGATTTCAACGCCGAGCTGCCGCCGTTTTCACTGCTGCAAACCCGCCTGCTGATTGAACCGGAGACCGCCGCGCTGGCCGCGCGCCACGCCACCGACGAGGAGCTGGCGGGCATCCGCGCCGCCTATGAGCAGAACTGCCGCGATAACCGCGCCGGCTCCGCTACCCACCCCGGCGATCGGCTGTTCCACATCCGCATCGCCCAGGCCAGCGGCAACCCGGCTTACGCGTTCATCATCGGCCATCTGCTCGGCCACCGCTACGGCAGCATGTTCCGCGTGCTGCAGCGCCACTATACGCCGGACGACATGCCGCACCGCTCCGAGCTGGAACACCGGGCGATCCTGGCGGCGATCGAAGCGCGCGATGTGCGCGGCGCCCGCAAAGCGATGAAGGCGCACCTGGATGAAGTGATCGCCATTTTCGCCCGCGCGCAGTAAGCCGCCGGCGGTTAAAAAATTTTATCACCACCGCTCTTTTTTCTACATGCAGCGGGGGGGCGGGCGCATTACACTGGGCGATGGATTACGCCCTTTCCCGCTGCATTGTTAAATGGATAACGACCGTTGAAGAACTCTGTCTCCGCTTTATTGCTGGCGCTGGGCCTGTGCGCCGCGCCGCTGGCCGTGCAGGCCGCGCCCCCGCAGCTGGCTTCGCAAATCGTCGACCAGTATGCCGAACATATTTTCTACAACAGCGGCGCCACCGGCATGGCGCTGGTGGTGATCGACGGCAATCAGGTGGTTAACCGCAGCTTCGGCGACACCAAGCCCGGCAACAACCTGCGCCCGCGCCCGGATTCGCTGATCCGCATCGCCTCGATCACCAAGCTGATGACCAGCGAAGTGATGGTGAAAATGGCGGCGGCAGGCCAGGTCAAGCTGACCGACCCGCTGCGCAAGTACGCTCCCAAGGGCGCCTATGTGCCGTCTTACAACGCCGGCCAGCCGATCACGTTATTAAACCTGGCGACCCACACCAGCGCGTTGCCGCGCGAGCAGCCGGGCAAAAAGCCGCCGAAAACGCCGGTATTCACCTGGCCGACCAAGGCTCAGCGCTGGCAATGGCTGGCGCATGCCAACGTCACGGTGCCGCCGGGCGTGCGCGCCGCGTATTCCAACCTGGCGTACGATCTGCTGGCCGACGCGCTCTCGCGCGCCGCGGGCAAGCCTTACAGCGCGCTGCTGAAAGAGAAAATCACCGCGCCGCTCGGCATGGTCGACACCACGTTGACGCCGAGCCCCGAACAGTGCTCGCGCCTGATGGTGGCGGCGGCCGGCCCGAGCGCCTGTCGCGACACCACCGCCGCGGCCGGCAGCGGCGGCGTCTACTCCACCCCGCGCGACATGCAGCGCTGGATGCAGCAGTTCCTCTCCTCCAGCGCCAGCGGCCCGCGCAAAGCCACCGCCGCCAGCGAGCAAACCATGTACTTCCAGCGCCACGATCTGGTGTCGCTGAAGGGCATGGACGTGCCGGGACAAGCGGATGCATTGGGATTGGGCTGGGTGTATATGGCGCCGAAGGACGGGCTGCCGGGCATCATTCAGAAGACCGGCGGCGGCGGCGGATTCATTACCTACATGGCGATGATCCCGGCGAAAAACGTCGGGGTGTTCGTGGTGGTGACCCGTTCGGAGCTGAGCAAGTTCACCAACATGAGCGATCCGGTCAACCGCCTGGTGAGCGATCTGGCGGCCAACAAGAGTTGAGATGAGGGGCGCAGCCAACTGCGCCCCCACGCCTCAGGCCGGCACCGCCATCTGGTGGATCACCGAATGGAAGTTGCGCTTGAAGTAGATCAGGCCGTTGCCGGCTTCGCTCAGCGCGATCTGCTTGATCTGCACCAGGTACATCTGGTGAGTGCCGATGCTCTGGATCTGCTCGATCTCCCCTTCCAGGCTGGCCAGGGTATTGCGCAATACAGGCTGCCCCAACGCGCCAAGCTGCCACTCTTCCAGCCTGAAACGATCTTCCATGCTGACGCCGGTCATGCCGGCGAAGTGGCGCGCCATCAGTTCCTGTTCGTGGTTGAGCACGTTGACGCACAGCCTGCGATTTTCCTGAAATACCGGGTTCATCGCGCTGTTGCGGTTGATGCACACCAGCAGCGTCGGCGGCGTATCGGTTACCGAGCACACCGCCGTGGCGGTGATGCCGCAGCGCCCCGCCGGGCCGTCGGTGGTGACGATATTCACCGCCGCCGACAGGCTGGCCATCGCGTCGCGAAAGCGCAGCCGCTGTTCATTTTCCTGAGACATACAACCTCCTCCTGAATTACTTCAGCAGATTATCCAACTGATTAATATCGTCATTGTTCCGCAGGTGCGGCACCTTCCAGCCATGCTGATCGTAATCGGCCAGGCACTTGTCGACCATCTGCATCATGCGATCCATGTTGCCGGATCCCTGCGCGTGGCGCAGGCACTGCAGGCGGATCTCATCCTGGCTGCCGGCGTAGTTGATCTCATACAGCTCGTGACGGCCGCCGAATTCGCTGCCGATCGCATCCCACATCAGCTTGAGGATCTTGATGCGTTCGACGTGATCCATGCCGTCCGATCCGCGCACGTAGCGCGCCAGGTACTTGTCGATCTCCGGATTGTTCATGTCGCGCACGCTGGACGGCAGGTAGATCAGGCCGCTGGTGACGTTCTTCTCGATGATGTGTTTCACCTTGGTGTAGGCCATCGGCGCCATCACCCGGTAGGTTTGCAGCGCGGCGGAATCCGGCAGGTAGGCACCGTTTTCCCATTGCGTGGCTTCGGCGCACATCGCGTCGCTCAGCGACCAGAACAGGTTGCGCCAGGCCACCACTTCGCCCAGATCGGCCTGCACGCCGCGGAACTCCAGCACGCCGGTGCACGAGAGGCTCTTTTGCAGCAGCGCGGTGATGAAATCCATCTTCACCGCCAGGCGCACGCAGGCCTGCAGCGGGAACAGCCGGGCGAAACCGCCCTGGGTGCTCCAGCGGCGGCAGCGGTCGAAATCGCGGTAGATCAGCACGTTTTCCCACGGGATCAACACATGATCCATGATCAGGATGGCGTCGTTCTCGTCGAAGCGGCTGGTGAGCGGGTAGTCGAACGGCGAACCGGTGGCGCCGGCCACCAGCTCGTAGGAGGCGCGCGAAATCAGCTTCACCCCTTCGGCGTCCATCGGCGCCACGAACATCAGCGCGAAGTCCGGATTATCGCCCATCACCTGCGCCGAACCGAAACCGATGAAGTTGTAGTGGGTCAACGCCGAGTTGGTGGCCACCACTTTGGCGCCGCTGACGATGATGCCGGCGTCGGTTTCTTTCTCCACCTGAATGTAGACGTCCTTCACCTCGTTGACCGGCTTATGGCGGTCGATCGGCGGATTGACGATGGCGTGGTTGAAATAGAGCCCGGTTTCCTGAATGCGTTTGTACCAGTGGCGCGCGTTGTCGGCGAACTGGCCGTAGAACTCCGGATAAGCGCCCAGCGCGCAGCCGAAGGCCGCCTTATAATCCGGCGTGCGCCCCATCCAGCCGTAGCTTTGGCGCGACCAGTCGGCGATGGCGTCACGCTGCTGGCGCATCTCTTCCGGGCTGCGGGCATAGCGGAAGAACTTGTGGGTGTAGCCGCCGTTGCCGGTGTCGGTATTCCAGCACAGGCGATCCTGGCTGGCCGGATCGTGCAGCGCGTCGTACAGCTGGCCGACCGAGGCCGCCGCATTGCGGAACGCCGGGTGGGTGGTGACGTCTTTCACGCGCTCGCCGTAAATGTAAATTTCGCGGCTGTCCTGCAAACTTTTCAGGTATTCGGCGCCGGTGAACGGGCGTTTGCTGTCGGCACGAAAGTCTTCTGGTTTCATCGGGTCTTCCTCGTCATCGGCATTTTTCAGGCCGTGGAGTCGGCCATTTGTTAAAATAATGTTTCTTTTGGTTGCTTAATTGAAGCTGCCAAAGCCGGTTTCGAGAAGAGACTTTTGCGGCAATCGCCGGTACTTTTCAGGTCAGTTTGCCGCTTTCGCGGCAAACTGTGATCGCGGTTACGAAAGGGCGTGTTGCGCCGCGCGGTAGGTCGAGGGGGAACAGCCTTCCAGCCGATTGAAAAACCGGGCGAAATAGGCAGGATCCTTGAAGCCGAGGCTGTAGGCGGTTTCATGCACCGTGCAGGCGCTGAACAGCAGCATGCGCTTGGCCTCGCGCAGCAATCGATCGAAGATCAGCCGCTTGGGCGGCCGGTTGGCGAAGCGCCGACACAGATCGTTGAGCCGCGATTCGGTCACCCCCAACGCCTGCGCATACTCCGGCACCGGCAGGTGCTCGCGAAAACGCTCGTCCACCATCTTGTTGAAGCGCTGGAACAGCTGCAGTTCGCCACGCACGCCGCTGTTGGCGCTGTCTTCCAGCGCGGTATTGCGCAACAGCAACGTGAACACCGCCTGCGCCAGCAGCGCCAGCGTCTGTTCACGCCCGGCCAGGTTCTGCGCGAACTCGCGGCGGATCAGCGCCCAATAGTGGCTGAGCGCCGTCAGCTCCTGCGGCGCGTCGGCCAGCGACAGGCAGATGCCCGGCATGTCGAGCGCCAGGTTGCTGCCGGGGTACAGGCGCTCCAGCAGCGGCCAAATCAACTCCTGACGCACCGTCAGCACGTGGCCGTCGCTGTCCGGTTCGGTGAAGAACGCATGCGGCACCGACGGCGGCGTGAGGATGAACAGCGGCGCCTGCACCGAATAGTGCTGATCGTCGAGCTGCAGCTCTATCTTGCCGGTCTCCAGAAAATGCACCTGGAAGAAGCAGTCGTGCCAGTGCACCTGCATGTCGCGGCCAAAGAATGCCGCCAGCCCGGCGAAGGTTTCGTAGTGCACCTCGTCGGCGGCGTAGCGCGCGTCATACTCTTTGCAAATATCGATGTTGGCGATAAAACCGGTACTTTTCCGCACCTCATTACCTCCTGCAATCCTGCCTGTCTGCGTATCAAGGCGTCGCTCTCGGGCGCGAATCCTTCATCGGGATGCGCCACACCAGCACGGCGCCGACGATCAACAGCGCCGAGACGAAATACAGCCCGGAGTTGAAGCTGCCGGTCAGATCCTTGAACCAGCCGATCAGCAGTGGGCTGAGCGCCGATCCGATGTTGCCGGTGGCGTTGATCACGGCGATCCCCACCGCTCGCGCTTCCAGGCTGATCGACTGATCCGGCGTGGTCCAGAAGATCGCCATGGCGGTAAAGGAACCGACCGACGCCATCACGATCCCCAGCAGCTGGATCAGGCTGTGATCGGTGGCGGACGCCAGCAGCCAGCCGGCGGCGGCGAACAGGTACGGCAGCGCGGTGTGATGCTTGCGCTCCTGCAGCCGGTCGGATCGTTTGCTCCACCACACCATGCCGGCGATGGTGCAGATCTGCGGGATCGCCGCCAGAATGCCGATCGTCACGTTGCTGCTGCCCTGGTTGAAGCTCTGCAGGATCTGCGGCGTCCAGATATTGATCGCGCTCAGGGTGTTGGTCAGGCAGAAATAGGCCAGCGTATACATCAACACAATCGGCGTGAAAATCTCGCGCCACAGGCTGCGCTGCTGCAGCGCGCGGTGGCTGCTCGGCCCGTTGGGCTGCACCAGCTGCAGCTTGTCGGCCTCCATCATCGCCTTCAGGCTGGCTTTTTCCTCGTCGGTCAGCCACTTGGCCTTAGCCGGCGTGTCGTCGAGGTAGAACCACACCACCACGCCCAGCAGCACCGACGGAATGCCTTCCAGCAGGAACAGCCACTGCCAGCCCTTCAGGTTCATCACCCCGTCCAGCGCCAGAATATAGCCGGAGACCAGCGAGCCGATCGCCATGGTCACCGGCATGGCGATCATGAACAAGGCGTTGGCGCGGGCGCGGTAGAACGCCGGGAACCAGTAGGTGAGGTACACCAGAATGCCCGGCAGAAAGCCGGCCTCGGTGATGCCGACGATCATGCGCAGCACGTACAGGCTGGTGGGTCCGGTGGCGAACATGGTGCAGGTGGAGGCGATGCCCCACAGCACCATGATGGTGGCGATCCAGCGCCGCGCGCCGACTCTGCTCAGCATCATGTTGCTGGGAATGCCGAAGATCACGTAGGTGACATAGAACAACGTCGCCGCCAGCCCGAACATGGTCGAGCTGAGGCCGAGATCTTTGCCCATCGTCAGCCCGGCGAAGCCGATGTTGATGCGGTCGAGGAAAGAGAAAACAAACAGCACGAACAGGAAAATAATCAGGCGCCGAAACAACTTTTTAATCACCGATTGCTCGGCGGCGGTTAACGCTTTATGTTGCTGCGCCGGGTTGGCCGGCGGCAGCGAATCGACGTGGTTCATGGTTCAGTAGACTCCCGATGAAGGCGCTTGCGCCCCGCCCTGTTTGAACTCGTCCGCCAGGGCTTCCGCCGCCCGCGCCAGCAGGGTGGTGTCTACCCCTACCGCGACGAACAGCGCGCCGGCTTCCAGATAGCGCTGCGCCAGCGCCTTGTTGGCCATCAGAATGCCCGGCGCCTTGCCGGCGGCACGGATGCGCGCGATGGCGTCGTCGATGGTGCGCTGTACCTCCGGATGCTGCGGATTGCCGGCGAAGCCCATGTCGGCGCTGAGATCCGCCGGGCCGATGAACACGCCGTCCACCCCTTCCACCTGCAGAATGGCGTCGAGGTTTTTCACCGCCTCGCGGGTTTCAATCTGCACCAGCACGCACATCTGCTCGTCGGCCTGCTGCAGGTAATCGGGCACCCGGTTCCAGCGCGAAGCGCGCGCCAGGGCGCTGCCGACGCCGCGCACGCCGTGCGGCGGATAACGCGTGGCGCGCACCGCGTCGCGCGCCTGTTCGGCGTTCTGAATCATCGGGATCAATAAGGTTTGCGCGCCGACATCCAGCAACTGCTTGATGATCACCGCGTCGTTCCACGGCGGCCGCACCACCGGCTGGCTGGGGTAAGGCGCAACCGCCTGCAGCTGCCCCAGCACCGTCTGCACGTTGTTGGGCGCATGTTCGCCGTCGATCAGCAGCCAGTCGAAACCGGCGCCGGCCAACAGTTCGGCGCTGTAGCTGCTGCACAGCCCGAGCCACAGCCCGATCTGCGGGCGTTTTTCCTGCAGCGCCCGCTTGAAGTGGTTGGTTAACATCGCATTCTCCCTGACAAGCGGGCGCGGCGCTTGGCCCCCACCCGGTTATTGCGGCTCGGTTCGCCGAGCCGGCTTATTAGACGAAGCGGCAGCTGATGCAGCCCATCGGGCCGTAATCGACGTGGAAAGTATCGCCGCGCCGCGCCGGCACCGGCCGGGTGAAGGAACCGCCGAGGATCACCTGCCCCGCTTCCAGCTCCACCTCATACGGCGCCAGCTTGTTGGCCAGCCAGGCCACGCCGTTGGCCGGGTGGTTGAGCACCGCCGCCGCCACGCCGGACTCTTCAATCACGCCGTTGCGGTACAGCAGCGCAGAGATCCAACGCAGATCCAGCGCATCCGGCTTGATCGGCCGCCCGCCCATCACCACCCCGGCGTTGGCGGCGTTGTCGGAGATGGTGTCGAACACCTTGCGCGGCCGCTGCGTCTCGGGATCGACGTTGTGGCTGCGCGCATCGATGATCTCCAGCGCCGGAATGACGTAGTCGGTGGCGTTGTAGACGTCGAACAGCGTGCAGTTCGGCCCGCGCAGCGGCTTGGCCAGCACGAACGCCAGCTCCACTTCCACCCGCGGCACGATAAAGCGATCGATCGGAATGTCGCTGCCGTCGTTGAAGAACATGTCGTCCAGCAGCGCGCCGTAATCCGGCTCGGTGATCTGCGAGCTCACCTGCATGGCGCGCGAGGTCAGGCCGATCTTGTGGCCTTTGAGCGTGCGCCCCTCGGCGATCTTCAGATCCACCCACTGCCGCTGAATGGCATAGGCGTCTTCAATGGTGATCTCGGGATGATCGAGCGACAGCGCGCGGATCTGCTCACGGCTCTTTTCCGCCTGATGCAGACGCTGCACGGCGCGGTTAACCTGCTCTTTATCCAGCATTTACGCCCCCTTCTTCACGCCTTGTTGAACAGCGCGTGGACATTGTTCTGTTTGTAATTCAGCACCGGATCCAGCTCTTCCATGGTGAAAGAGAGCGCCAGGTAACGCTGCGCCATCAGCGCGGCGAAGTGTTCCTTGATCAGCGCAAACAGCATCTCGCCCACCTGCTGACGGCTTTCCAGACTGCGGCCGTGGCCGATCTTCAGCGTCATGTGCACGAAGGCGTAATCCTGCTTGCCGTCGGCCATCTGCCAGGTGTCGAGCCAGATGGCGCGGCTGCGCACGCCGGCCAACGGGAAGATGCCGGTCGCCGCCAGCGCTTCGTTGACCTTGGCGAACAGAGTCGGCAAATCCGCCTCGCGGCGGATGTTGTCGGTACATTCAGCGTAAAAATGGGGCATAGCGTTCTCCAGACGGCGAATATGCGCGGGCCAGGCCCGCGCAACGGCATTTACAGCGTATTGCCAAGTTTGAAACCTTTTTCCGTATCGCCCTCGCGGGTATAGGAAAAACCGTCTGCGCCGATGGTGACGGCCATTTCGCTGGGCGCGCTGCGTTCGATGACCGGCTGCGGCTGCCCATCGAGATCCAGCACCAGCGATCCTTCGGTGTACCAGCTCGGCACCACCGGATTGCCCCACCAGTCGCGGCGCTGGTTGTCATGCACGTCCCAGGTCACGGTCGGGTTGTCCGGATCGCCGGTGTAGTAATCCTGCGTGTAGATTTCCACGCGGTGGCCATCGGGATCGCGCAGGTAGAGATAGAACGCGTTGGAGACGCCGTGACGGCCAGGGCCGCGTTCGATCAAATCGGATTTGCGCAGCGCGCCGAGTTTGTCGCAGATGGCCAAAATGTTGTGTTTTTCATGGGTGGCGAAGGCGATGTGGTGCATGCGCGGCCCGGCGCCGCCGGTCATCGCGGTATCGTGCACCGTCGCCTTACGGCGCATCCAGGCGGCGTAAACCACGCCGTCTTCATCGCGGATGTCTTCCGTTACGCGGAAGCCCAGCCCCTGGATATATTCCACGGCGCGCGGCACGTCTGGGGTGATTTGGTTAAAGTGATCGAGGCGCACCAGCGCGCCCGGCGTATACAGATCGTAACGCCAGGCCAGACGCTCGACGTGCTGCACGTCGTAGAAAAATTCGTACGGGAAACCGAGCGGATCTTCTACCCGCACCGCATCGCCGATGCCTTTGGCGAACCCGTTCACCCGCCGCTCGGTGCGGCAGCCAAGCGCCTTGAAATACGCTTCGGCGCGATCGACGTCTTCCGGCGTGCGCACGCGGAAAGCAAACGCCGCCACGGCGGCCACCGGGCCTTCACGCAGCACCAGGTTATGGTGAATGAACTCCTCCATCGAACGCAGGTAGAGGGTTTTGTCATCTTCGGCGGTCACGACCAGGCCGAGGATATCGACGTAAAATTCGCGTGCGGCTTTAAGGTTCGTGACCTGAATTTCCATGTAGGCACAGCGCACGACGTCGGGAGCAGGGACAGCATTAGTGGTCAGTTTTGTCGTCATTGTTCTCATCTCTCTCGTTATTATTGTGGTCTGAGGCTCAGACGCCCCATTTCGGGATCGGGTGGTCGCCCATGGAAATGCACACGTTCTTCATTTCGGCGAACACTTCGAAGCTGTATTCGCCGCCTTCGCGGCCGGTGCCGGAGGCTTTCACGCCGCCGAACGGTTGGCGCAGATCGCGCACGTTTTGGGTGTTGACGAAAACCATGCCGGCTTCGATGCCGCGGGCCAGGCGCAGAACCTTGCTCACATCCTGCGTCCAGATGTACGACGCCAGGCCGTACTCCACGTCGTTGGCCATGCGCAGGCCGTCTTCTTCCGACTTGAACGGCAGCAGGCAGGCCACCGGCCCGAAGATCTCCTCCTGCGCCACGCGCATCCGGTTATCGACATCCGCCAGCACCGTCGGGCGCAGGAAGTTGCCATGGCTCAAGCCGGCCGGTTTATCCGGGCCGCCGGCCAACAGGGTCGCCCCTTCCTCCACCCCGAGGCGGATATAGCCGGAGACTTTTTCCCAGTGCTGCGGGCTGATCAGCGCCCCCACCTGGGTGTTGGGATCTTGCGGATCGCCCACGCGCAGACGGTTGGCGCGCTCGGCGAAACGTTTGACGAATTCCGGGTAGATGCTCTCCTGAATGAAGATGCGCGAACCGGCGGTGCAGCGTTCGCCGTTGATCGAGAAGATGGTGAACAGCGCGGCGTCGAGCGCCCGCTCGATGTCGGCGTCTTCAAAGATCAGCACCGGCGACTTGCCGCCGAGCTCCATGGAGAATTTCTTCAGCCCGGCGCTTTCGATGATGCGGCGGCCGGTGGCGGTGCCGCCGGTGAACGAAACCGCGCGCACGTCTTTATGGCGCACCAGCGCGTCGCCGGCGGTGGCGCCGTAGCCCTGCACCACGTTCAGCACCCCGGCCGGAATGCCGGCTTCCAGCGCCAGCTCGCCCAGGCGATCGGCGCTCAGCGGCGACAGTTCGGACATTTTCAGCACCGCCGTGTTGCCCAGCGCCAGGCAAGGCGCGGTTTTCCAGGTGGCGGTCATGAACGGCACGTTCCACGGCGACACCAGCGCGCAGACCCCCACCGGCTGCACCAGCGTGTAGTTGAGCATCTTGTCGTCCACCGGGTAGGTCTTGCCGTTCATCTGCTGGCACACCTCGGCGAAGAATTCGAAGTTGTGCGAGGCGCGCGGGATCAGCACGTTTTTGGTCTGATGGATCGGCAGGCCGGTGTCGGCGGTTTCCATTTCGGCGATCTGCGGCACGTTCTGGTCGATCAGTTCACCCAAACGGCGCATCAGGCGCGCGCGCTCTTTCATCGGCGTGTTAGCCCACTTGGGGAAAGCCTCTTTCGCGGCCGCCACCGCCTGGTCGATCTCCAGCTGGCCGCCGGAGGCCACTTCCGCCAGCACCTCGCCGTTCGCCGGGTTGGTGGTGGTGAAATACTCTTTGCTGGCGACGTTCTTGCCGTTGATCCAGTGGTTGATGGTTTTCATCGTAGGCTCTCCTCGTAATCTTTTTCACTGATAATGTGGTTAACCAAACGGCCGATGCCTTCGATCTCCACCACCACTTCGTCGCCCGGCCGCACGTCGGCCAGCCCTTTCGGCGTGCCGGTGGCGATCATGTCGCCCGGCTGCAGCGTCATGAATTCGCTCAGGTAGGCGATCAGGAACGGAATGTCGAAAATCATGTCGGCGGTACTGCCGCGCTGGCGCAGCTCGCCGTTGACGTAGGTGCTGAGCGCCAGCCGGTGCGGATCGGCGACGTCGTCGCGATCGACGATGTACGGCCCGATCGGCGTCAGGGTATCGCGGCTCTTCACCCGCAGATTCGGCCGGTAGTAGTTTTCCAGGTAGTCGCGGATGGCGTAGTCGTTGCACAGGGTGTAGCCCGCCACATACTCCATGGCGCGCTCGCGGCTGACGTTGCGTGCGGTCTTGCCGATCACCGCCACCAGCTCGGCTTCGTAATGCATGTACTCCACGTCGGCCGGACGCACCGATACCTGACGATGGCCGGTCAGGGTGTTCGGCGCCTTGAGGAACACCAGCGGCTCTTCCGGCGCTTTGAATTCCAGCTCGCTGGCGTGGTCGGCATAGTTCAGCCCCAGGGCGAACACCGTGCCCTGCGCCGGCGGCAGCCATTCCACTTCGCGCTCCTGCAGCACCTCGCCGTTCGGCAACGTGACGCGCAGCTGGTCGTCCACCTGAACGTTGACGATCTGGCCATGATGGCGAATACGGGCATGTTTCATGATGCGGCTCCTGCCTGGGTGACGCGGTTGCTCAGAGTGGGCAGGCCGGCGGCGCGCACCGTCACCTCATCCCCCGGTTTGATCGCCACCCGCTGGTGCGGGGTGCCGATCAGCACCGCATCGCCCGGCTGCAGGGTGATGAAATCGCTGATGGCGGCGATCAGCTCCGGCACCGAGCGCACCAGATCGGCGGTGGACCAGCGATCCTGCTCCACGCCGTTGATCTCGGTGACGATCTCCAGCCGATCGGCATTCTCCAGTTGGCCCATCTCACCCAGCGGGCAGAAGCCGTCGCGGCATTTGGCCTTGATCGCCGGGCGATAGAAGCTGCTCTCCGGCAGGCTGACGTCGTTGGCCAACGCGTAACCGGCCAGATAACGGCTCACCTGCGCCGCCGGTACCTTGCGCGCGGTGTCGCCGATGATCACCGCCAGCGTGCCGCCGCTCTGCACGGTTTCACCGGCCGGAAACGGGATCGCCCCGCCGTTGGCGAGGTGGGTATTGCGCGGTTTGATAAACCACACCGGGGTTTTGGGCGGGGTCTGGTACGGCGGCTGGTGAAACGCCTGATCCCAGGCGTCCAGTTGGCTGCGGTGGTTCAGCGCAACGGAAAATACGGTGCCTTTCATGCGAACTCCTCCAATGGCAAAACATGACAACCGGCATTCATTAATATATTAATGATTACTTTTATACGCTGCGCAGCTTTTACGCAACGCGCTTGGAATGATTTGTGATCGTGATAACAAAATATTCACAAACAACAAACATTGGCGTGATTATTCAACGTATTAATCATTTTTCTCGCCATTTTTCGCTGCGCCACGCATTTTTGCTTTATCCCTGCGGGTAACTTTGGCTACTATTAAGTTATTAACAAATCGGGCTTTGCGGGGCAGGCGCCCCCATGACGAGCGCCGTAACAGCGAACACCTTGATAGCTAAGGCCAAACTTATGCATGAATCGTTAACCATCGCCCTGCTGCAGGCGCGTGAAACCGCCATGGGGTTCTTCCGCCCGATCCTGAAAAGCCACAATCTCACCGAGCAGCAGTGGCGCATCATCCGCGTGCTGGCCAACAGCCGCTCGATAGAATTCCACGAACTGGCGGCGGAAACCTGTATCCTGCGCCCCAGCCTGACCGGCATTCTGTCGCGCATGGAGCGCGACAAACTGATCTTCCGCCTCAAGCCGGTCAACGATCAGCGCAAGCTGTACGTGTCGCTGACCCAGCAGGGGCAGGATCTGTATGAAGTGGCGCGCCACCAAGTGGAACAGGGCTACGCCGAGATTGAAGCCGCTTTCTCGCGGCAGAAAATGGACCAGCTGATGACGCTGCTGGACGAGCTGATCACCCTGGGCGACAGCCTGCCCGCCAACGTCACCGCGCATCCCGCCAAGCAGTGATTTAACCCACCGGAATTCTCACATTAATTGGCGTTGCAGCCAGGCGGCCAAGGCGTAAATCCCCAGTCGCTTACTCAAGTAAGCGACTGGGGGGCGTGGCTGCGTCAAGCAAGCGGAGCATTCGTTTCCGGCAACAGCGCGCCGCCGTCCACCACCAGCGTCTGGCCGGTGATATAGGCCGCTGCCGGCGAGGCGAGAAACACCATCGCCGCGGCGATGTCTTCCGGTTCCCCCAGCCGCCCGAGCGGCACCGCGGCGGCGATCGCCTGATTCACCTGCGCGTCGCCCAGGTTGGCCATCGCCGGCGTGCGGATCATCCCCGGCTCCACGCCGTTGACGCGAATGTTCTCCGCCGCCAGCTCCAGCGCCGCCGCGCGAATAAAGCCGTTTACCCCGGCCTTGGAGGCGGCGTAATGCGCCAGCCCCGGATACGCCACCCGCGGGCCGGTCACCGACGAGGTCACCAGCAGGCTGCCGCCGCCGGCGCGGCGCATCCACGGCAGCGCCGCCTGCGCCAGAAAGAACGGCGCCATCAGATTAACGCTCAGCGTGCGTTGCAGCAGGGCCGCGTCGATGGCGGCGAACGGCGTCAGCGGAAAGTAAGCGGCGTTGTGGATCACCACGTCCAGCCGTTGATGCCGCTCGCCTACCGCCGCCACCAGCTCGGCGATCTGCCCTGGCTCGGCCAGATCGCAAGCCAGTGCCTGCACGCTCAGCCCTTCGTCCCGCAGCATTTGCGCCGCCGCCTGCGCCTGCGGCAGCTGCACGTCCGCGATCGTCACCTCGGCGCCCAGCCGGGCAAAGGCGCTGACGATCGCCAGCCCGATGCCCTGCGCGCCGCCGGTCACCAGCACCGCCTGCCCGGCGAAGGCGTCGGCCGCATAGGTTGCGCTCATCGGCCTATCCTCGCGGGTGGCGCGTGGTGTTGAGCACCTGCGCGTGGGCGCCCACCGCAAAGTTGCTCAGCGCGCTGAAATCGCTGCCCTGATAACCGAGGATCTTGCCGTCGGTGCGCATGCCCTGCAGATCGATCATCACCACGCCCAGCGTCGGAATGATCTTCTCGCGCCAGACAAACAGATAAAGCTGCTCCGCCACCTTCACGTAGTGGCAGCGGTCGACGTCCGCCAGCCCTTTCTCCACCCCGTCCAGACACTGCCAGGCATAGAAGTTATCGTTCAGGTAGATGTGCTCGTAACGTTCGGTCGGGCTGTAGGTGTACATGTTGCGCATGCCGATCAGCTCATCGGTAAAGCCCGGCGGCGCCACGTCGGCGTCATCCAGCGTGCCGAAGCGGAATTCGGCCTCGACCGCGGTCAGCGGCAGCCCCTGTTCCACCCGGCTGAAGGCGTCGAGCCGCGCCTGCGCTTCGTCCGGCAGTTGGCCGTACACCGCGGTGAAGTTGCCCTGATTGCGGTCGCACACCAGCGTAATGCTGGCGTTGGCGCGGGCGGGATCGAGAAAATCGATGAACAGCACACCGGGACGAATGCTGGTCGCGCGATAGGCGACGCCGCGCCGCTCCCCCCACTCCAGCGTCTGCGCGTCGCTGAACCGGCAACGTTGCGTCGCGCCGTCGCTGAAACGCAGCGTCAGCGTGGTGCCCGCCAGGCCGTGCTGGCGTTCCAGCGTATTGCTGTGCGGCGCAAAGCCTTCCGCCAGCGCGCCAACCTGAATGAATACCGCTTCTGAACTCATGGAAATGCTCCTTACAGGGAAGTGAAAGCCAATGTCGGCACATCGACGATGGTGGAGCCGCCGTCGGCCACCAGCGCCGCGCCGGTAATGATTGAAGCCTCGCTGGAACAGAGGAAACGGCAGACGCGGGCGATCTCCTCGGCGCTGGCCGGCCGGCGCAGCGGCACGTCGCGGCAGACCATCTGGTAAGCCTGCTCCAGCGAAATCTGATGGGCGTCCATCAACAGCTGCATCTCTTCGTCCGCCATCGGCGTGGTCACCCAGCCGGGACACACCGCGTTGGCGCGCACGCCCAGCGGGCCATAGTCGCGGGCGATGGAGCGCATCAGCCCGATCAGCGCGTGCTTGGCGGTGACGTAGCCGCAGACCTCCGGCCCGGCGGCCAGCGAGGCGATCGAGGCGACGAACAGCAGGTTGCCGCCGCTCTTGATCAGCTCCGGCAAGCAGGCGCGCGCGCTGGCGAAAGCGCTGTTGAGGTTGCTGTCCATCGCCCCTTGCCACTGCTCGTCGGTCATCTCGGTAATACGCTTGAAGCCCATGCCGCCGGCGCTGCCGATCAGGCAGTCGATGCGCCCGGCGTCGCGCAGAATGGCCGGCAGCAGCGTGTGGGCCCAGCTCTCGCCGCTGGCGGCGTCGCCCACCAGCGCCTGCGCGCCGATCTCATGCGCCAGCGCCGCCAGCGGTTCCGGGCGGCGGCCGATGATGAACACCCGATCGCCCTGCGCCGCCAGCAGACGGGCGCAGGCGGCGCCGACGCCGGTGCCGCCGCCGGTAATCACAACCACTCTATTCATGATTCAGCTTCTCCATCAGTTGGCCGATCATCAGCAGGCTGCTCAACAGCAGCCGCCGCTGTTCGGCGTCCAGCCGCAGATAGCGGCGGCCGGCCGGCAAACGGCTGACCACCTCCGATGCGGCGAAATGCTCGATATCCACCTGCCAGCGCCCGTCTTTGACCGTCAGCCGCACGCGGCGAAAATCCAGCTGCGCCAGCGTCTCGCCGATCTGCGGGTAGCGCAGCAGGCCATCCAGCACCCGCTGCGCGGCCGCATGGCGCTGGCGCAGCAGATAGCGCACGCCGCGCCGCCGCAGCCAGCCGCCGGTCACCACGTCCAGCGTCAGCGGGGGCTGCGCCGCGCACGCGCCCTGTAACCGAAAACGGTGGCTGACGATATGCGCCATAAACAGCCCCTGCACCTGTTCGCTGACCTCGATCTGCGGCCCCTGCGGCAGCGTCAGCCGCAGCAGGCCCGGCGCCAGGCGTTCGCACGCGTAGGGTTCCAGGTTGCGCGCCAGACGATCCAGCGCGGCGCCCGGCCGATAGCCCGATGGCGCTCGCCGCCAGGCGCGATTAAGTGAGGGAAGTAAGCCGATCAAACTGCGCCTCCTCGTTTTCACCCTTGGCGAACGCGTTCTCCAGCACCTGCTCGACCGGCACCGGCTTGAACGGATTCACTTTCTGCACGCACAGCGTCCAGAACAGCGCATAGGCGGCGGTCAGGCCGATCATCCAGCCGAAGGGAATGTAGACGTCGCGCGGGTTCATCCCCGGCGGCGTGATGTAGACGATGGCCAGCACGATGCCGACGCTGGAGACGATCTGCGGCAGCGGGAACCACGGCGATTTATAGGCGCGCGGCAGATCGGGGCGGCGCAGGCGCAGCAGCACCACCGAGCAGGTCACCAGCAGGTAGGCCACGCCCCAGGCGCACACCGCCGCCAGCACCAGTGGAATGATCCTGTCGAGGTTGCCCTGAATGGCGAAGGCATGTACGCAGGGGATCAGGACCGCCACCAGAATGCCGACCACCGGCGTCTTAAAGCGCGGGTGCAGATAGGCGAACATGCGCGGCAGCGCGCCATCCAGCGCCATGCCGTACAGAATGCGCGGCACCGCCGCCATCAGCGTGTTAATGGTCGCCGCGCCCGCCAGCAGCAGGCCGACGCCCAGCCAGTATTTGCCGAACTGACCCATCACCTGGCCGGCGAAGGCCGGGATGGCCATCGGCGTTTCCAGCAGGCGCGTGCCGCTGGCGGCGTCGATCACCACGTTTTCCACCTGGTGGCTGAGCGCCGCGCCGTACAGCGCCATGCACACCGCCACGCCGCACAGCCCGAGCGCCATGGCGCGCGGTATCACCCGATCGCAGCGTTTGATCTCCGGCGCCATCGGCGTCACCAGCTCGCAGCCGACGAACATGAACATCGCCATACCGATCAGGCTGAATACCGCGAAGGGATCGTTCAGATCGAGCGTGCTGCCGAACCAGCCCTCGAGCGGCACCGCATGCGGCGACAGCAGCCCGACGATGCCGAAAATCACCAGCGTGCTCCACATGGCGAAGGTCAGCACGATCTCCGCCTTGCCGAAGGCCTCGATGCCGAACGCGTTGAGCAGGCCGAACACGACGACCAGCCCGACGCCGACCATCCAGGAGGCGTTATGGCTTTCCATCAGGGTGTTGAGGTGCTCGAAGTTCACCAGCGCCATGATGCCGGAGAGAATGGTCTCGGCGGTGCCGGCGAAGATGTGCACGATCAGGTAGGCCGACAGCGCGCCGGTGATGGCGAAAAAGCGCCCCATGCCGCAGGAGATGTAGTCGTAAACCGAACCGGAGGTCGGCAACAGCGCCGCCGCTTCGGAGAAAGTGGTGAGCTGCGCCTGCATCATGATGAAGGCGATCAGCATCGCCAGCGCGAAGGTGTCGCCGCCGATGCCGAAGCCGCTGGTGACCGTCAGGATCACCGGGCTGGCCATGATCACCCCGACCGAACTGGCCAGGGTGGTGGGAAAGCCGACCTTGCCTCGAGCCAGGTGGGCGTGCAACCGCGACGACAGGTTCATGGTTATTTCCTCTTATAGTTTTGGCCTGATGCATGCAGGTGCTTGCAGGTTTTTCACCGCCAGCGGCGGTCATCTCACTATAGAGAGGAAAGGAAAATGCTGACTATCGTCCTTAAGGACGAGACGCTTTCAACCTGCGGCCGCGCTCACGGCGGCGCGCCACTGCATCGCCCCCTGCGGGCTGCGCGGGTAGGCGCGCAGCGGCGCCAGCAGCGCGGAAAAGAAGGCGTAATAGCCGGCGCACAACCGGTTGTAGCGATCTTCGCCCACATGCGCCGGGCAGCCGCCCTGACAGACGCTTTTCACGCTGCAGCGTTGGCACTCGCGACGCAGGCTTTTGTTCTTGCCGAACGGCATCCCCGCCGCCTTTGCCGCCAGGGTGGCGAGCGGCGTGTGGCGATCGGCATGGCCGAGCAGGTGCTGCGCGTTGATAAGATGATCGCAGGCGTAGAGGCGACCGTCCGGCTCCATCACCAGATTGCCGCCGCAGCGTTCAGCGTGCACGCAGCTGGGGCTGACGTGAGTAAAATACTGCGCGTAGACCTGCTCGATGTTCATCACAAACACCTGGCCGACGTGCCCGCGGCTGCGCCAGCGGCGGTATACCGCCAGCATGAAGCGCCCCCAGTTGGCGGCACTCAGCCCATAGCCGGCGGTGGGCGCATCCCCTTCCAGCATCAGCGGCTGAAACTGCAGATAGCGCGCGCCGATCGCCACCGCATGATCGTAGATCGCCTCGGCGCGATCCGCGACGCCGTCGTGCACCACCATCAGCAGGTTGAAGTCGATCTGATGGCGCTGCAGCAGCGCGATGCCGCGCAGCGCGGCGTCATAGCTGGCGCCGCCGCGCTTGTCCGGCCGATGGGCGTCCTGCACCTCACGATCGCCGTCCAGGCTGACGCCGATGATGAATTGATGCTGCCGGAACAGCCGGCACCAGGCGTCGTTCAGCAGGGTGCCGTTGGTCTGCAGGCTGTTGCTGATCCGCACGCCCGGCGGCGCAAAGCGGCGCTGCAACGCCAGCGCCCGCTTGTAAAAACCGATCCCCGCCAACAGCGGCTCTCCACCCTGCCAGACGAAGTTGATCTCGCGGCTGTAGCGCGGCTGGGCGGCGATGTAGCCGCGGATAAACTCCGCCAGCAGATCGCCGTCCATCTTGCGCGTCCGCTCTTGCTGGCGCTGTGGATAGTAGCAATAGTGGCAGCCCAGGTTGCAACCGGCGCCGATCGGTTTCACCAGCAGGTGAAAAGGCGCCGCCGCGCGCGGTTCGCTCTCTACCGGGATCTGCTGCGCGCGCAGCTGGGCCAGGTTCATGGCGCCGCCTGCGGCAACGGTTTGCGGGTCTGCGGATCCAGGCCGATGTAGTCGCCGGTGCTGGCGTCGACGCCGAGATAGTCGATCGCTGCACCTTTGGCTTCAATAACCATGCTCTGCTGCGCAAAGCGGCGATACGCCTCGCTCAGCCGTTTGACCCGTTCCGGGTCGGCGGCGGCCAGATCGCGCGTTTCCAGCGGATCGTCATGCAGGTTGAACAGCCCCCACGGCGCCATCTGCGCCATCGGCCCGGCCTTCACCAACCGCCGCAGCTTCCAGACGCCGTCCACGTAGGCGGCCTGGTTATGCAGCTCCACGCCGTAGGTCGCGCGCGGCACGCCGTCGGCCTCGCCGCTGAAATAGCGCTTGAAGCTGACGCCGACCATCGGCAGCGTCGGTTTGGCCTTCAGCGGTTTGCTGGCGTCGATGCCGGCATAGTCATACAGCGTCGGCGCGATGTCATACACCGCCATCGGCGTGCGATCGATGCCGCCGCGCCCCTTTAGCCGCGGCGCGGAGATGATGAAATCGGTATTGATGCCGCCCTGCGCGCTGGTGGTTTTGTGGTAGTTGGCGTACGGCGCGTTGCTGACGTTGGCCCAGTGCGGCCCGTAAGAGATGAACGATCCCTTGCGGCCGAGGTTGGCGTAGCTGTTGTCGAACTGCCGCCAATACTCCGGCTTCGAGCCGTAGTAGAAGCCGCTGGCGGGGTTGGCGCCGTTGTCGGTGGCGAACACGATCACCGTATTTTGGTCGCGGCCGGTCTGCTTGAGGGTATTCAGCACCGCGCCGACCTGATCGTCCATATAAGCGATCATCGCCGCGTACACCTGCATGGTCTTGGCTTCATATTTTTGCTGTTCCGGCGTCAGCGCGTTCCAGGCCTTATCCAGCGCCAGCGTCGGCATCGGCGTGCGATCGGAAATCAACCCCAGCGCCTTCAGGCGCTGAATGCGCCGCTGATAGGCCTGCTGGTAACCGGCGTCGTATTTGCCGTCGAATTTGGCGATCCAGTCATCCGGCGCCTGCAGCGGATCGTGCGGCGCGGTAAACGCCAGATAGGCGAAGACGGGCTTATTCTGCGGCGTCTCACGGATCCACTGTTCCAGCTGATCGGCATAGGCCTTGCTGGAATAGAAATCTTTGGGCAACGACACGCGTTTGCCGTTCAGGGTGTAAAACGTGTGGAACGCCTCCACGGTACCCAGCGGTTTCGCGTCGTCGAAATGGCTGGTGCCGCCGCCCATAAAGGCGAAGGCGCGCTCAAAGCCGCGATCGGTCGGTTTGGCGCCGTCGACATAGCCCAGGTGCCATTTGCCCGCCATCATGGTGGCGTAACCCGCGTCGCGAAAACGCTCCGGCAGCGTGGTCACGCGGTCGGTCAGGCGCATTTCATACCCCGGCTGCGCGGCGGTGCTCTCATACCACCACATGCCGCCCATGCCGGCCTGCTGATTGGTGTTGCCGGTCATCAACATCGAACGCGCCGGCGCCGACATCGGCGAGGTGTAGTACTGGCTCATGCGCACGCCCCGTTCGGCCAGCGCCTGCAGGTTGGGCGTCGGTATCTCGCCGCCGAACGGGCTGATGTCGGAGTAGCCCATGTCGTCCACCAGAATGATCAGCACATTGGGGCGATCGGCGTCCGCCCCCTGAGCCAGGCCCGATAAGGCGCCGCTCAACGCCACCGCCAACGTTTTTTTCTGCATCGTCCGTCCCCTGTATGGTCATGCGGACTGAACAACCCGACGCCTCAGCCCGAGAAAGGTCATCATTTTTTCGTCTTATACGTTTGGCGCCGCCTGGCGCTATCTTCAATTCGCAGTGTAGGAAGCGGCGGAAAAGCCTGGCTATCGTTCTTAAGAACGAGGGACGGCGGCCGGCAGCGGCGGCTGTAGCACGCGCAGGGCGGCGAAAGCTTCACCCGAGCAAGCATTGAAAAGCGCTGTAAATTCAGCGGGAAAAGCGGTGAATTATTTCATTAACCTATTAATGAAAATCGCGATAAATCCGAATGAAAAAGCCCTGATTAACGCAGTGTCATCTTGTTATTTATGTGTTTTATTGCAATCGGCCTCACGTTGTTAATATGTTTTTATTGTGTTGCCAAATTGCTACAACTATGCTTGTATCGTTCATATATTGACCGCCAACCTTCTCCAGATTGAACGATAAAGGGAGGAACACGAATCATGCACAGCACCGCATCCGATGCCTTTATCAACAGCTGTTTGGCGACCATTACGCACCTGATCCCGGTGTCTGCCGGGGTGTTTTATCTGGTCGATCGCAACCTGCGGCCGGATCACTACATCCTGCACGGCATGCCCGATAAAACGCATCAGCAGTACCTGAACCACTTCCAGCAAATTGACCCGCTGCAGCCGGCCAATTTTCATCGGCAAGACATCACCATGGTCGGCATGAGCCCGGCGGCGATCGCCGGCAACCGCCGCTATTACCACGACTTTATGCTGCCGAACGACATGCGCGACATGACGGAGATTTTTATTCGCCAGCGTAAGCGCATCGTCGCCGGGGTGTCGCTGATCCGCGATACGCCGTTTACCGAAGTGGAGCGCGGCCGCCTGCGCGCGGTGCTGCCGCTGATCGAGCTGGCGACGCGCGATCTGCTGCCCGACAGCGAGGCGCAGCTGCTGACCGCCAAAGAGCAAGAGATCGTCAACATGGTGCGCGAAGGCGCCAGCAATAAGCGCATCGCCCTGAAGCTGGGCATTTCGCTGTCTACGGTGAAAACCCATATGCGCAATATTTTCGCCAAAACCGACGTGGTGAACCGCACCGAACTGGTCGCCGGCGGTTTTCTCGCTCACGGTTAACACCCGATAACGGCCGCCGCTGCCGACGGCTGGAAAATAACGCCAGAACATATTCGCCATTTATGGCGCGGCCTCCCCCTGCCCGCAATCGGGCCGGGCGGGATATTTCATCGTCACTCAACGCTTGGGGAAAAGGTTTATGTCCAGTGATTCGGTTTCCGCGCCCGCCGTCGGCGCGGCGCTCCCCTGCCCGCCGCGGCTGCTGACCGCCATTATCGTCTTCGCCGCCATCGCGCCGGGCATTCTGATGACCGCCCCCGCCGTGGCCGCCCAGCTCGCGACTCAGTGGCAGCTCGGCCCGGCGCAGATCGGCCACCTGTTCTCCACCGAACTCGGCGCCATGAGCCTGGCCACGCTGCCGGCGTGGTGGTGGATCGGGCGCATCAACTGGCGGCGGGTCGCTACGCTGTCGGCGCTGGTGTTTATCGCCGGCAACCTGGCTTCGGCGCTGGCGCAGGATTTCACCCTGCTGCTGCCGCTGCGCTTTATCGCCTCGCTGGCGGGCGGCACCCTGATGATCCTGTGCATCACCTGCGCCGCCGGCACCGCCAATCCCAGCCGGGTGTATGCCTTTTGGGTGCTCGGCCAGCTGGTGCTGGGCGCGGTCGGGCTGCTGGTGCTGCCGCCGCTGTTCGCGCACTTCGGTCTGATGGCGGTCTACCTGATTTTGGCGGCCATCATGCTGTGCTGCCTGCCGCTCATCCCGGCGTTCCCCAACGGTTTTACCGCCGCCCGCGCCGCCCGCAGCGGCCCCGCCGCCTCGCTGGCGCGCAAGCTGTGCGCCGTGCTGGCGGTGCTGACCTTTTACATCAGCCTGAGCGCGGTCTGGACCTTTATCGGCGGCATTGCCGCCGGCGCCGGGCTGTCGCCGGCCCACAGCGGCCAGGTGCTGGCCGTCGCCACCTTGCTCGGCATCGTCGGCGCCGGCGCCGCGGCGCTGATCGGCGCGCGCTTCAGCGGCGGGCGCCTGATCGTGCTGGGGTACGCCCTGCTGCTGGCCAGCGTGGCGCTGCTGACAGGCCAACCCCTGCTGCTGCGCTTCGCCCTGGCGGCCCTGCTGTTCAAATTCACCTGGACCTTCGTGCTGCCATTCATTCTGGCGCGGGTCGCCGGGCTGGATAACGACGGCAAGCTGATGAACGGCATCAACCTGGTGATCGGCGGCGGCATGGCCATCGGCCCGACGCTGGCCGGCTCTTTAATCGAATATTCCGGCGGTTTCAACGCCTTGCTGTTCGGCGCGCTGGGCTGCGCGCTGCTGTCGCTGCTGTTGATTTCGCTGGCTTCACCGCGCGCACCGCGCCGTATAACAGGAGGAGAAAGGTGAAAAGAACAACCGGTTTCTTGTTTGACGAACGCTGTTTCTGGCACAGCACCGGCCTGCACGCCACCACCCTGCCGGTCGGCGGCTGGGTGCAACCGCCTTCCGGCGCCGGCCACGCCGAATCGCCGGAAACCAAGCGGCGCATGAAGAACCTGATGGACGTGTCCGGCCTGTCGCGCCAACTCACCCTGCTGAGCGCCGAACCGGCGACGGAAGAAGACCTGCTGCGCATCCACCCCGCCCACTACCTGCAGCGCTTCAAACAGGTGAGCGACAGCGGCGGCGGCCTGCTGGGGGAGGAGGCGCCGCTGGGGGCGGGCAGCTATGAAATCGCCAAACTCTCCGCAGGGCTGGCCTGCGCGGCGGTGGAGGCGGTGCTGCAGGGCGAGCTGGATAACGCCTATGCGCTGTCGCGCCCGCCGGGCCACCACTGCCTGCCGGATCAATCGATGGGCTTCTGCTTCCTGGCCAATATTCCCATCGCCATCGAGCGCGCCAAGGCCCGCTACGGCCTGGGCAAGGTGGCGGTGCTCGACTGGGACGTGCACCACGGCAACGGCACCCAGCATATCTATTGGCAGCGCGGCGACGTGCTGACGCTGTCGCTGCATCAGGACGGCTGCTTCCCGGCGGGCTATTCCGGCGAACAGGATCGCGGCGAAGGCGCCGGGGCAGGCTGCAATGTCAACGTGCCGATGCTGGCCGGCGCCGGCGACGACGGCTACCTGCACGCGATGCGGCGCATCATTATTCCGTCGCTGGAAAAATTCGAGCCGGAACTGATCATCGTCGCCTGCGGCTACGATGCCAACGCGCTCGATCCGCTGGCGCGCATGCAGCTGCACAGCGACAGCTTCCGCGCCATGACCGCGCTGGTGCAAGACGCCGCCGACCGGCTGTGCGGCGGCAAGCTGGTGATGGTGCATGAAGGCGGCTACGCCGAATCCTACGTGCCGTTCTGCGGGCTGGCGGTGATGGAGCAGCTGAGCGGCGTGCGCACGGAAGTGCAGGATCCGCTGCTAGAGTTCATCCAGCAACAGCAGCCGCGCGACGCCTTCAATCGCTTCCAGCGCGAAGCGCTCGACGAACTGGCGCGCCAGTTCGGCCTGTAATCCCCTCTCTGCGGGCGCCGCATCCGGCGCCCCTGACAAGCTCGCCGCCAGCCGCTACGCTGAAGGGCAACCCTACCACCATGAGAACAATAACATGTCCGAACAAACCGTCAGCTTTATCAAAGGCCGCCACGGCGACATCGCCGTGCACGACTGGGGAAACGACAAGCCGCGCTATCTGGCGCTGCTGGTGCACGGCTACGGCGAGCATCTCGGCCGCTATCAATACGTGGCGCGCACGCTGCAGGCGCAGGGGGCGCGGGTATTCGGCCCCGACCATCTCGGCCACGGTCTGTCGCAGGGCGAGCGCGTGCTGATCGAGGATTATGACGCCGTGGTCGACGACGTTCAGCGCGTGGTCGAGCATCTTCGCCAACAGTATCCGACGCTGCCGCTGGTGGTGATCGGCCACTCGATGGGCGGCATGATCGCCACCCGCTACGTGCAGCGTTATGGCGAGGAGGTGCGCGCATTGGTGCTGTCCGGCCCGCTGCTCGGCGACAGAACGGCGATTTCCGATCTGGCCGAGTTGCCGACGATCCCCGACGCGCCGCTGGATACCGCCACCCTGGCGCGCGATCCGGCGGTTGGCGCGGCCTATCAGGAAGATCCGCTGGTGTGGCACGGGCCGTTCAAACGCCCCACTCTGCGCGCCATGCAGCGGATCCTCGCCGCCATCAACGCCGGGCCGGGGTTCGGCGCGCTGCCTACGCTGTGGATCCACGGCGACGACGACCGGCTGGTACTGATGAGCGAAACGCAAACCGCGCTCGATCGTCTGCAGGGCGACGATTTCGAACGGATGATCAACACGGGCGGGCGGCACGAGAGCTTTAACGAAACCAATAAGGATCAGATCCTCAAGCGGGTAACCGACTTTATTGCGCGGGCGTTAGGTTAAGGCGCCCCCCTCGGCATTCAGCCTGCTGAGGGGGGCATGACGGCGTCAGCCCTCGACGATGGCGAGGTAGTGTTTGACGAAGCGATCCGAGGTGATGTCCCAGCGCACCGGGGTGCCCTTCTCGACGAACCAGGAATCGCCGGCCTGATACTGCACCGATTCGCCGGTGCGTTCGTTGGTCAGGGTGGCGCTGCCTTCCCACACCGTGGCGTGCTCGGCGAACGGGTACTCCATCACGAAGCTGCCGCGGGTGCAGCTGAACACGCCGCAGTTCAGGTTGTCGGTCGGTTCGCCGAAGATGCTGGCCACGCCGACGTTTGGCGTGCCGGCGATCACCGTGGCGCCCAGGTTGCTGACGCTGCCGATCTCCAGCAGTTCCGGCAGCGGTTGTTTAAGCAGTAACGGTTTCATGTCATTCTCCTCTGAGGATTAACGGCGGCCTTTCCAGTAGCCGGATGTCTGGTGCCAAACCTTACCGGCGGTGGTCATCACCCGCCGCAGCTTGTCTTTGCCGAAGATGTTGACGTGCGGGATCGAGCTCATCAGATCGTAACGATCGGATCCTTCGCTCATGCCCTCCGCCAGCACCTTGCACACGATGTGGCTCGGCGTCACGCCGAAGCCGGAGTAGCCCTGCACGTAAAACACGTTGTCGCGATCCGGCAGCGTGCCGATCTGCGGGAACAGGTTGGCGCTGCAGCACAGCGGGCCGCCCCAGGCCAGATCGATCTTCACGTCTTTCAGGTACGGGAACACCTTCAGCATCAGGTTGCGGTTCCAGGCCTTGAGATCCGACGGGAAATATTCGATCAGGCGAGTGGCGCTGCCGAACAGCAGCCGGTTTTCGTTGGTTACCCGGTAATAGTCGATCACCGGGCGGATGTCGCTGTAGGCGCCGCGGATCGGGCTGATCTGACGGATCAGATCGTCAGACAGCGGCTCGGTGGCCAGCTGGAAGGCGTAGGTATTGATAGTCTTGCGGTAGATCTGCGGTTCCATGCCGTTGAGGAAGCCGTTGCAGGCCCACAGCATCTTGTTGGCGCGCACCGAGCCCATGGCGGTGCGCACCGTGATGCGCGGCCCGTACTCCACGTTGAGCACGCTGCTGTTTTCGAAGATTTTCACCCCGTAGCCGCTCAGCGCCTTGGCCTCGCCCAGCAGCAGGTTGAGCGAATGCACGTGGCCGCCGCCCATGTGTTTCAGCGCGCAGGTGTAGGCGTCGGAGCCCACCACCTGCTTCACCTCCGCGCCGGTGTAGAGCTCGATCTCTTCGTCCGGCGCCACCGCCCTGAACTCCTTCAGCCAGCCGCGCAGGGTCTTCTCCTGACGCGCGTTGCTGCCGAGATAGCCGTAGCCGAAACAGAAATCGGCGTCGATGTCATATTTCTTGATGCGCTCGCGGATAATGCCGGCGCCGAGGTTGCTGATCTTGAAGATGGTTTCCAGCCCGGCCGGGCCGACGTGGCGTTTGATCTTCTCCAGATCGTGGCCGATGCCGGCCATCACCTGGCCGCCGTTGCGCCCGGTGCCGCCGTAGCCCAGATAGCGGCCTTCGAGGATGGCGATGTTGGTGATGCCCTTCTCCGCCAGCTCCAGCGCGGTGTTGATGCCGGAGAAGCCGCCACCGATGATCACCACGTCGACGTCCAGATCCTCTTCCAGCGTCGGGAAGCGCAGATCGTATTTTTTGGTCGCCGCGTAGTAGGTTAAGGACTCGATTTCGTTGTTCACTGCCGCACTCCCGATTGCCTATGCCATGACATCGGATTATCGGGAGCCGTGGGATTGTCCGCTATGTCCCCTTAGGGACATTCGCTACAAAAAATTAACATTCACGCGCTGCGCCGCTGCGGGGCGGTCAGCAGCAGGCTGAACAGTTCGGCCTGCGAGCCGATGTTCAGCTTGCCGTAGATGTTCTTGCGGTGATTTTTTACCGTGCCGAGGCTGATGAACAGCCGGTCGGCGATCTGCTGCGAACCGCAGCCGGCGAGGATCAGATCGACGATCTCGCGCTCGCGCGGCGTCAACAGATAGCGCGCCTGCGCGCCGTCGTGGTTCTCCGTGTCGGCCTCGGCCGGTGCCGCCACCACTTCGCCGTGCAGCCGCGCCACGCTTTTTACCAGCGTCAGCGCGCTGCGCAGATCCGCCCGCTGCGGGTAACGCACCGCCACCGTGCGGCGCGCCGAGCCGAAAAATACCCCCAGCCCGCGCTCCGGCGTCAATTGCAGCAGCACGCCGGCCTCGTCGTGCCAGCCGGTCTTGCGATAAAAGTTACGGTAATAGTCGCTGTGATAAAACCCGCAGGGCGCCAGCTGGCGCAGCGTCAGCACCTCGCCTTCGCCGCCGTCGTTCAGCGCGCGGTAAAACGGATCCTGCAGGTAGGCGCCCTGTTGGTAGATCTGGTTAACCGCATCGCTGTTTTCCCGCTCGGTTTTGATCAGGCAGCGCGGCGGCCGGCCGCGTTCGAAGGCATAGACGATGGCGTTGTCGAAGGCGAAAAACCCTTCCAGCCAATTCAACAGGCTGGGATAAAAGCGCGGACTGGCCACCGCATCGATCACCGTAGACAAGCGTTCAACCTGAATATCCATACCCGCCTCGCCATTATTAATACATTAACAATCTACCGATTTCGGATGGGGTTGGCCGCACGACGGCCGGTACTGTTAAAAAAAGCATCCGGCGCGCCGAAATGCAAGAACGAGATCGTTTACATGTTAAACAACTCACAGGTTGCCGCAGCGGGGAAAGCGGTGGCCGCTCCGCGCCCGCTGGCTTATGCTGTGGCATCGCGCCCCGCAACGCCGTCAAGGAGACCTCATGTCCGTCAGCCATATCATCGCCAACCGCCAGACCTGGTTCGGCCACGGCAGCATCCAACAGCTGCCGCCGCTGCTGCTGGCCGATCCGCAGCCGACGCTGCTGTTCAGCTGCCGCTCTTTTCTCAACGGCCCGGTGTACGCCGGCCTGCGCGAAGCGCTGACGCCGCTGCTCATCGGCACCGAGATCGTCAGCCACGAGGCGTCGCCGCAGGAAATCGACGCCTGGGTGGCGCGCTGGCGCGGCCAGGCGCGGCGCGTGGTGGCCATCGGCGGCGGCAGCGTGCTGGACGCCGCCAAGGCGTTCTCCGCGCTGGTGGAGCACCCGCTGCCGACGCTGCGCTATATGGAAAAGGTGGGCGACAGCAAAATCAGCGGCGCCACCCTGCCGCTGATCGCCATTCCCACCACCGCCGGCACCGGCAGCGAGGTGACGCAGAACGCGGTGATCACCGATACCCAGGTCAGCAAAGTGAAAGCCTCGCTGCGCCATAATAACTTCGTGCCGCACACCGCCATTCTCGATCCGCAGCTGCTGGCCGGCGCGCCGGACAAGGTGCTGGCCTACTGCGCCATCGACGCCTTCACCCACCTGTTCGAGGCCTATCTGTCGAAAACCGCCGGCGCCATGACGCGCGATATGTCGCTGAGCGGCATCCGCCACTTCCTCGCCGCCTGGCCGGCGCTCAACCGCAGCGATGCGGCGCGCGAAGCGATTATGCAAGCTTCGTACCTCGGGGGGCTGACGCTGAGCGCCGCCGGGCTGGGGGTCATTCACGGCATCGCCGGCGAGATCGGCGCGCTGCGCGACTACCACCACGGGCAGGTCTGCGGTCGCCTGCTGCTGCCGTTCCTCGCCCTGTTGGAAACCAGCGAACAGCCGCAGCAGCGCGCGCTGATGGCCGAGCTGGCTGCCAGACTGTACCCGCACTGGCAGGGCAGCCCGGAGAGCTACCTGACCGACTTCATCACCCGCCACGCCATCGCGCCGTTCTGGCAGGACGATTTGCCGATTTCTGGCCAGGAATTGGCGGTGGCGCTGGAGAAATCCAACAGCAAGAATTCCTGGATCGACTATGCGCCGGCGCAGCGGCAACGGATGATCGAAGAGGCGTTTCGCGTCGAATGATTATATAATCAGATCAACGCACTAGCAGGAGTAAGGAAATGGGCATCATCGGCTGGATCTTCGCCGGCATCGCGGTCGGCATCCTGGTCGGCGCGCTGATCAGAATCTTCGGCAAGAAGAAAGAGCAGTAAGCGTCACGCTGTTCCGTGGGCCGCCAGCAGGCACTCATGGAACAGCTTCACCACCCGCTGCGGCACCGGCGAGCGGCGCAGCACGCTGGAGTATTCGCAGTGGTAGCGGAACAGTGCCGGTTTGATCGCCCGCATCAGGTTCTGCGCCACAAAAAACGCCGCGTAGTGATCCGGCAGAAAGCCGACGTATTTGCCGGACAGAATTAACGTCGCTATCGACTCCTGCGCAAACCCCGTCGCCTTGCGATGCAAATGTTGCTGCAGGCTCAGTTCCATATTCGGCGAATGATAGCCTAATCCGGCGAAGGCATAATTGTGCAGCAGATCCCAATTTAATGTTTCATGGGGGCCGGAAAATAATTCATGCTGCGCGCCGCAATATAAGAACATCCTCTCACTGAATAACGAATGATAAGATAAACTTTCCGCGCTGCGGTGCATGGGAATAACCCCAACCTGAAATTGCCCGTCAATAACGCCGCGTTCAATGGTATTAATCGGCTCCACATACATTTGCAAAGAAACCTCCGGCGCGCGCTCGCTGAATAACGCGATAGCCCGGCCGATCTGCGCCTGCGGATTGCTGACCGTATGGTCGAATATCGCCACGTGCAGCTGCCCGCCCATGCGCTGGTGCACCTCGTCCACCCCGCGCCGGAACGCCTCGGTGGCCGCCAGCAGGTTGACCGTTTCCTGGTAGATCAACAGCCCCTCGTCGGTGACCGCAAAGCCCTCGCGCCCACGCTGGCACAGCGTCAGGCCCAGCCGCTGCTCCAGATCCTTGATGTGCTTGCTGATGGTCGACAGGCTGATATTCAGCTCCAGTTCGGCGGCGCTCATGCCGCCGCAGTCGACCACGGCCTTGAATACCCGCAGCAAACGCAGATCCATATCCGACAATTGTCCCAGCAACGCGCGCTTTTTTACTTGCATAAAACCTTAAGTAAGTTTCGACATATGATTATTCACAGTAGAGAACAAGCGGTACATAGTCAATTTCGCACAACAATTCGTTAACAACTCATTTTATTTAATTAATCGCACTTATTTTCCTGCCCGGAGGAAAACATGGCCGCTGAAAATTATTCGCTTAATCGTCTCGATGCCGCAGGGTTAGAAGCCCATTGGATGCCTTTTACCGGCAACCGCAATTTTAAAGCGCAGCCGCGCATCATTACTCAGGCCACAGGGGCGTATTACACCAGCCACGACGGCAGAAAGATTTTCGACGGCCTGTCCGGATTGTGGTGCTGCGGATTGGGGCACGGCCGGCAGGAAATCACCGACGCCGCCCAGCGCCAGCTGGCGACGCTGGATTACTCGCCGGCGTTTCAGTTCGGCCACCCGCTGTCGTTCGAGCTGGCCAACAAAATCAAGGCGCTGACGCCGGCGGGGCTGGATTACGTATTCTTCACCGGCTCCGGCTCGGAAGCGGCGGACACCTCGCTGAAAATGGCGCGCGCTTACTGGCGCGCCAAAGGCCAGGCGGGCAAAACCTGCTTTATCGGCCGGGAAAAGGGCTACCACGGCGTTAACTTCGGCGGCATCTCGGTCGGCGGCATCGCCGGCAACCGCAAGACGTTCGGCGCCGGCGCCGAGGCGGACCATCTGCCGCACACCCTGCTGGCCGGCAACGCCTTTTCGCGCGGCATGCCGCAACAGGGGGCGGAGCTGGCGGATGAGCTCAGCCGCATCATCGCGCTGCGCGACGCCTCGACGATCGCCGCGGTGATCGTCGAACCGTTTTCCGGCTCCGCCGGCGTGATCGTGCCGCCGGTCGGCTATCTGCAGCGCCTGCGCGAGATCTGCACCCAGCATGACATTCTGCTGATCTTCGACGAAGTGATCACCGCCTTCGGCCGCTGCGGCGCGATGACCGGCGCTGAGGCGTTCGGCGTCACGCCGGACATCATGAACATCGCCAAACAGGTGACCAACGGCGCGCAACCGATGGGCGCGGTGGTGGTGCGGCCGGAGATCTACCGCACCTTCATGAACGGCGGCGAGCCGGACTACCAGCTCGAATTCCCGCACGGCTACACCTACTCCGCCCATCCGGTCAGCTGCGCGGTCGCGCTGGCGACGCTGGACATCCTGCAGCGTGAACAGATGGTGGAGCGCGTGCAGGCGCTGGCGCCCTATTTCGAGCGCGCGGTGCACAGCCTGCAAGGAGCCAAACACGTCGCCGACATTCGCAATATCGGCCTGGCGGCCGGCATCACGCTGGCGGCGCGGCCCGGCGAACCGGCGCGGCGCCCCTTCGAGGCGGCGATGCGCTGCTGGGAAAGCGGATTTTACGTGCGCTACGGCGGTGACACCCTGCAGTTGGCGCCGCCGTTCATCAGCAGCGAGGCGCAGATCGACGCGTTGATCAACGCCGTCGGCGACGCCCTCAACGCCACCGAATAAGGAGAGAATCATGACCATTACCCATTGGATCAACGGCGAGCCCGCCACCGGCGGCGAACGCAGCCAGCCGGTTTACGACCCGGCCACCGGCCAATCGGCGCAGGAGGTGCAGCTGGCCGACCGCGCCACGGTGGAGCGCGCCATCGCCGCCGCCGAACAGGCCTATCCCGCCTGGCGCGATACCCCGCCGCTGAAACGCGCGCGCATCATGATGAAGCTCAAGGATCTGCTGGAGCAGCACGCCGACGCCGTCTGCCAGTTGATCACCGCCGAGCACGGCAAGGTGCTCAGCGACGCCCTGGGCGAACTGCAGCGCGGCATCGAGAATATCGAATACGCCGGCTATGTGCCGGAACTGCTGAAGGGCGAACACAGCAAAGAGGCCGGCCCAGGCATCGACAGCTGGAGCGAGTTTCAGCCGCTGGGAGTGGTGGCGGGCATCACGCCGTTCAACTTCCCGGCGATGGTGCCGCTGTGGATGTGGCCAATGGCGGTCGCCTGCGGCAACACCTTCGTGCTGAAGCCTTCCGAGCGCGTCCCTTCCGCCGCGCTGTATATCGCGCGGCTGGCGGCGGAAGCCGGGCTGCCGCCGGGGGTGCTCAACGTGGTCAACGGCGATCGCGAAGCGGTGGAGACGCTGCTGCATGACGGACGCGTCAAAGCAATCAGCTTCGTCGGCTCGACGCCGGTGGCGGAGCACATCTATCACACCGGCTGCGCGCAGAACAAACGGGTGCAGGCACTGGGCGGCGCCAAGAACCATGCAGTGGTGCTGCCGGACGCCGATATCCCCGGCGCGGTCGGCGCGCTGATGGGCGCAGCCTTCGGCTCCTGCGGCCAGCGCTGCATGGCCATCCCGCTGGTAGTGGCGGTGGGCGACGGCACCGCCGACGCGCTGATCGCCGAACTGCGGCAACAGATGGCCGCCATGCGCGTCGGCCCCGGCAGCGACAACCGCAACGACATGGGGCCGCTGGTGACCCAACAGCATTATCAGAAGGTGAAAGGCTATATCGATCAGGGCGTGGCCGAAGGCGCCGAGCTGCTGGTGGACGGCCGCGAACTGAGCGTGATCGGCGCCGACGGCCGCCCCAGCCAGGGGTATTTCCTCGGCCCAACGCTGTTCGACCGCGTGACGCCCGGCATGCGCATCTATCAGGAAGAGATCTTCGGCCCGGTGCTTGGCGTGGTGCGCGCGGCGTCGCTGCAAGAGGCGATGGCCTTGATCGACGCCCACGAATACGGCAACGGCACCTGCCTGTTCACCCGCGATGGCGAAGCGGCGCGTTACTTCTCCAGCCGCATTCAGGTCGGCATGGTGGGGATCAACGTGGCGCTGCCGGTGCCGGTGGCCTACCACTCGTTCGGCGGCTGGAAGCGCTCACTGTTTGGCGATCTGCACGCCTACGGCCCGGACGCCGTCAGGTTCTACACCAAACGCAAAACCGTGACCCAGCGCTGGCCGGCCTCCGGCGACGCCCGGCGCGCCAGCTTCAGCTTCCCGTCGGGGCAGGGGTAACACATAAGAACAATAAACTTCCGGGGAGCAACGCTCCCCGGCATTTCGCGCGCTCCATTTGATTCCTGCGTACAGCCTGTGCAGCAAAACAATAATTCACTCACACGTTAATGGAGTCGTTAACCATGCAAGAGTCCGCCCCTGAACACACTTTCAAAGGCAATCTCAGCGTCCTCGACGTGGTGATGATTACCGCGTCCGGCGTGACGCCGGCCAGTTCGATCTTCGTCATCGCGCCGCTGGCGATCGCCAGCGCCGGCAGCGGCGCCTTTCTGTCATTTCTGATCGCCGCCTGCGTCGCCGCCACCATCGCGCTGTGCTATGCCGAGCTCGGCGCCGCGCACCCCAGCGCCGGCGGCGAATACAGCATCATCAAACGCCTGTTCGGCACCCTGTGCGGGTTGCAGACCTATCTGTTTATTCTCAGCGCCGCGCTGTTCGTGCCGGCGGTGCTGGCCACCGGCGCCGTGCCCTATCTGAATACCGCGCTGGGCACCTCATTCGACGCCTCCACCGCCGGCATGATCACCGTGCTGATCGGCGGCGCCTGCGCCATTTTCAACATCAAGGCCAACGCCCTGCTGACCGGCGCCTTTCTGGTGGTGGAAGTGGCGGTGCTGGCGCTGATCGCCTGGCTCGGTTTCAGCCATCCGCATCAAAGCGCAGAGATCCTCACTGCGCCGGTGATGCTGGACGCGCAGGGCAGCCTGGCGCCGGTGTCGCTGCCGCTGATCGTCGCCATGGTCGGGGTCGCTCTGTTCTCCTACAACGGCTACGGCGCAGCGGTGTACATGGCGGAAGACATGCGCGAACAGGGCAAACCGATGGCGGTCGCGATCATGCTGACGCTGGTCATCGTGGTGCTGGTGGAGCTGGTGCCGTTCACCGCCCTGCTGATCGGCTCGCCGTCGCTGGCGGAGATGGCCAAACAGGCCGACCCGGTCGGCTATGTGGTCACCCAGCTCGGCGGCCCGACGCTGGCGCGGGTGGTGAGCGGCGCGATTTATCTGTCGGTGTTCAACGCCATTATCGCCATCGTGGCGCAGTTCAGCCGCATGATGTTCGCCAGCGGGCGCGACGGCTTCTGGCTGCCGGCGTTCAACCGCGCGCTGAAAATCATCCACCCGCGTTTCGGCACCCCCTGGATCGCCACCCTGCTGTTCGGCGTGCCCTCGGCGCTGCTGGCGTTTTGCTCCGATCTCGAATCGCTGACCTCGTTCACCGTGATCCTGCTGCTGCTGGTGTACATCATCATGGCGGTGGCGGCGCTGATCAGCCGCCGTCGCCGCCACTTCCATCACCCGTACCTGATGCCGCTGTGGCCGCTGCCGGTGCTGGCGGCGCTGCTGTGCTGCCTGTACGTGCTGTGGACGATTTTGATCGCCAGCAGCCTGAAAGACTTTATTATCATTGCCGGCATCATCGGCTTCGGGCTGGCGCTGAACCATCTGCGCGGCCGCCAGACGGCGCCCCTCGCCGCCCCCTCAATAGAAGGAGAATAACCATGACGCAGCGCGCTCAGGATCTGGGCATCACCATCGGCCAGGGCACGCCCGGCCCGCTGAACGCCATCACCGACGTGCCCGGCGTGCGCGTCGGCCATGCCAGCCTTCATGCCGATTTGGCGGACGGGCGCAGCGTGCGCACCGGCGTGACGGTGATCGAACCGCGCCCCGGCTCCGCCCGCCACGCCCCCTGCTTTGCCGGCGTGCACGTGCTGAACGGCAACGGCGACGCCACCGGCCTGGAATGGGTGCGCGAAGCGGGGCTGCTGACCAGCCCGATCGCCTTCACCAACACCCACAGCGTGGGGGTAGTGCGCGATGCGCTGATCGCGCTGGAACGCGAAGCGCTGCCCGCGAGCGACAACGCGGTGTACTGGAATATGCCGGTGGTGATGGAAACCTTCGATGGCCTGCTCAACGACATCAACGGCTTTCACGTCAAGGCCGAGCACGTGCGCCAGGCGCAGCAGGCGGCCCGTGGCGGCTTGCCGCAGGAAGGCGCGGTCGGCGGCGGCAGCGGCATGATCTGTCATGAGTTCAAGGGCGGCAGCGGCACCGCATCGCGCCGCTTGCCCGCCGATCAGGGCGGCTGGACGGTGGGCGCCATCGTGCAGGCCAACCACGGCAAGCGCGAGTCGCTGCTGGTGGGCGGTTATCCGGTGGGCCGCCACCTGGGGCATATCCCCTCGCCGTTCACGCCGCAGCTGCCGCATCCCGGCATGGGCTCCATCGTCGTGGCGCTGGCCACCGACGCGCCGCTGTTGCCTCACCAGTGCGCGCGCCTGGCGCAGCGCGCCAGCATCGGCATCGCCCGCACCGGCGGCGGCACCGAAGATTCGAGCGGCGATATCTTTATCGCCTTCGCCACCGGCAACGACGGCCTGCCGCCCGCCGACTACGCCAATAAAGGCGCTTTCACCACGCCGCTGCGCATGGTGAACAACGACTATATTTCGGCGCTGTTCGCCGCGGCGGCGGAAGCGGTAGAGGAAGCGATCGTCAATGCGCTGCTGGCGGCCAATAGCGTCAGCGGCAACGGCCATCGGGCGGAAGGGCTGAGCGCCGAACAGCTGGTGACGGCGCTGGAGAAGGCCGGCTGGCGGCGATAAAAAACGGGGCGCGGGGATTAACCGCGCCCTGCTTGTCAGGATTCGCCGCCCGGCTTGGGCGTCGGGTAATCGTAATCCAGCTTCAACGGCTCAGCGTAGACGCTGTTCCACAGCTGTTGATACAGCTGGTCCAACCGCCCGCTCATCGTCGCATTGTGCAACACCAGCTCCAGATTGCGCGAGTTGTCCAGATAGCCGCCGGTCCAGTTGCTGGTGCCCACCCAGGCAATCTCATCGTCGATGGTCATCAGCTTGCTGTGGATCACCCGGGCAAACGGAATGAAACCGCTGCTGGCCGGGGGAATGGTCACCACTTTGATCTGCACGTTCGGCACCAGCGCCAGGCTCTTCAGCCAGGCGATGTCCGGCTTTTTGGTGTTCCAGTTGGCCACCATCAGCTCGATCTGCACCCCGCGCGCCGCCGCGCCGCGCAACGCGTTGTCGATCACCGCATAAAAGGGACGACTGCGCTCCGGACCGAAAGACAGCGGCGCGTAATCCATCACCTGCACCCGCACCCGCCGCTTGGCGCCGGCCAGCAGGCGCGGCAGCTCAGCCTGCGAGTCGATCACCCCTGCCGGGTTGTAGGCGCGCGGGCTGGCCACCAGATAGTCGCCCTGCGGGGGCGCGGTCGGCGGCGCATCGGGCAGCGTCGGCACCGGCTTATCCTGCGCCAGCAGCGCCTGCGCCTGCCAGTCCTGCTCGAAGATCGCCTGAATTTGCCCTACCACCTTGGCGTCGCTGATACGCAGCCCGGTTTCGTGAATATGCTCCAGCGCGCGCCAGTCGAAGTTTTGGCTGCCGACAAACGCCTGTTCGCCGTCCACCAGCAGATACTTGGCGTGCAGGATGCCGCCGCTCAGCTTCTGGTAAGGAATGATGCGCAGCTCCAGATTGGGGATCGCCTTCAGCTGTTCCAGCGTCTCGGCGGTGGAGTTGCGGATGCCTTTCTCCTCCAGCAGGAAGCGGATTTTCACCCCGCGCTCACCGGCCGCCTTCAGGCTCTGCAGCACGCCGTCCAGCAAGGAGCCGTCCTGATTCGCCACGTAAAACTGCCCCAGATCGATGCGGGTTTTCGCCGCGTCGAACATCTCGCGCCACACCTCGGCGGTGTTGCGCAGGTCGTCGGCCTGCAGCGCAGTTTCTACCGGTGCGGTATACACCAGCTCATAACCGGGAATCGCAAAACGCGCCGCAGCGCTCTGGCTCAACATCAACAAACAACCGCCCCACAATGCCGTATAAAGGCGGCCGAACGGCCGCCGTGTTGGATGGCCATTAGGCATAGCGCGGCGCCCCGCTGTCAACCCATTGTTCACCGCTGCCGCTCTCCGGGCGGCTGGCCGGTTGACCGGCGCGGATCAGCAGCACCTTCAGCAGCTCGTTGATGCGCTCCATGCGGCTCTGCAGGAAGTTGTTGGCCACCAGGCACAGCAGCGCGATGGCGATGCCGAGGCCAGTGGCGTACAGCGCGGTGCCCATCCCGGCCGACACCAGGCTCGGCTCGGAGACGCCCGAGGCGGCCAGCGCCTTGAAGGTTTCGATGATCCCCATCACCGTGCCCAGCAGCCCCAGCAACGGCGCGGCGGTGACCACGGTTTCCAGCAGCCACAGGCCGCGCGCCATCGGCGGCTTGCTCAGCAGATACTGGGCGTCGATCAGATCGCCGATCGCCTCGCGATCGCCGGCGCGGTGTTTCTGCGCCAGCACCGGCGCGATCACCGCCATCGGCAGGCTGTTGCGCTGGGTCAGCTCGTCCGGCAGATCGGACGCGCGGCGCACGTCCGGCGTCAGCGCCTGCTCCAGCCGGCGCGCCTGGCGCTGGGTATAGGCGAAGTACAGCGTGCGTTCGATGATGATCACCAGCGCGATCGCCAGCGCGGCGTACATCACGTAGAAAATAATGTCGTGCAACAGATTGGCGTCCATACAGGGCTCCTCTTCCCCGCCGCCCGGCAGGCAGCGGGGCATTCAGTTAAAAGGTGGCTTCCAGCGAGACGCTGAAGGTGCGTTCTTCGCCGACGTTGTAATACGGGGTGCTGGCCTTCACGCCGCCGTAGGGCGCCGCGTTGAAGGTGGTGGTGCGCACCGAGGTCAGGTATTCCTTGTCAAACAGGTTGCTGATGCCAAAACGCAGCGCGGCGCTTTTGACGATTTTCTTGTCCACCGGCAGATGCACCCCCGCCGCCAGATCGAACACCGTGCGCCCGCCGATCTTCTCGTCGTTGGTCAGATCGCCATAGAACGCGCTGACGTACTTGCCGCTGACGCTGCCGTAGTACAGGCCGTCGTCATAACCCAACGTCATGTTCAGCAGGTTTTTCGGCACGTTCGGCACCTCTTTGCCGGAGGTCGGCAGCGGCTGCCCGCCGTTGCTGACGATGTCGTTCTTCTGCTTCGATTGGGTATAGGTATAGGAAGTGTAGTAATTGAAGTTATGCGGCAGTTGGCCGCTCCACTCCAGCTCCAGCCCTTTGTTCTCCACGTTGCCGATGTTCATCATCTCGTAGTCGCCGGCCGCGTTGGTGGTGGAGATCTGGCGATCGCTGTAGCGCATGTAGAACAGCGTGGCGCTCAGCAGCATGTCCTCTTGCTGGAAACGCCAGCCCAGTTCGTGGTTCCAGCTCAGCTCCGGCTTGGTGCTGAGCGAATCGCCGACGTTGTACAGCACGTAGTTGGGCGGCGTGCGCATGTTGCGCGTCAGGTTGTAAAACACCTGGTTTTCCTGGTTCACCTTATAGCTGGCGCTGAAGTTCGGCAGGAATTCGTGATAGGTGGCTTTGCGCTTCTCCGGCACGTTGTACAGGCTGCCGCGGTTGTCCCCTTTACGCTCCACGTACTGATAGGCCAGGCCGCCGACGAAGGTCCAGTCCGGCGTGGCGAACCAGGTGTCCTGCAGCCACACTTTCTGCGCCGGGGTGATGGTGTACTGGTTGCGCCCCTGCACGGTGTTGCCGTTGGCGTCCTTCACCTGATCGGAACCGCCGGGTTTCCCCCAAATCTGTGACGGGTTGCCGTCGCCCTTGATGCTGATGAACGGCTGGGTCTGCAGCTGGCGCGCGCGTTCATACCAGTAACCGATATCCAGACTGTGCTGATCGTTGATGTCCCACTTCAGCTTGGTGGTGATGCCCGGCCGCCAGGTCTGCGTCCACGACGGGCGGTAGTAGGTGTTGGATTTCAGGTTGCTGAGATCGTACTGCCCGGCTCTGTCCGACGTGCTGGACAATACCGACGCCGTCTGGCCGTTGAAGCTGCCGCCGTTGCCCCAGTAGTAATACGGCTGCAGGGTCAGCGACAGGTTGTCGCGCAGCTGCAGTTTCTGGGTGAACGACAGCGTAAAGTTCTCGAACGGGTTGCGTTCAATCTTGTAATACTTGTTCAACTGCCCTTTGCTGTTGTACTCCGGCGAGGTGACATAATCGGTGTCACGGCCGTCGTTTTGGAACTGCGCCTTGCTCAGGGTGTTGTAGTTGGTGTTGTTCTGGCGGTTGTACTTCATCACCAGATTGCTGCTGTTGCCGTTGCCGTCTTCATACAGCGAGTTCATCTCGAACTTGTCGGAGTACAGCCGCCCCTCGCCGCGCCATTTCTTCGCCTCGGTGTGCGAATAGGAGAGCCAGTTGCTGAAGCCGTTGTACTCGCCGGTCTCCAGGCGGGCGAAGGTTTTGCTCAGGCTGTTGCTGCCCAGCGTCTGCTTGACGAAACCGCCGAAGTCTTTCGCCGGGCGGCGCGTCACCAGGCCGATGTTGCCGCCGCTGGAGCCGATGTGCGGGCCGTCCGCTTCGGAAGACCCCTGGGTGACGAACACCTCCTCCAGGTTTTCCGCGTCGCCCAGCAGGTTCGGGTAGACCGCGTAGTTGCCGGAGTCGTTGATCGGGATGCCGTCCATCGACAGGCCGATCTGATCCGAGTTCATGCCGCGCATGGTGTAGTCCACGCCGCTCAGGCCGCTGGCGTCGTTGCTGTTGACGTTCAGGCCCGGCGTGTATTTCAGTTTATCGATGGCGTTGGCCGCCGACGGCATTTTGTTCATCGCCTCTTTGGTGACGGTGGAGCGCGCCTTGGCGCTGTCATCCTGCACCATCATGCCGCCGCCGAGCGACTGCCCCTTGACGCTGATGGTGCCGACATCGGTGGCGTCGGCCGCCAGCGCGGCACCCGGCAGCATCGCCGACATCACCGCCAGATAGATCCCAGAACGATTAAACGATTTCATTGTGTGCATCCCATAAAAATCAAACGATTAACCCTTGCGCTAAGGCGCCTGATAATTGAACGTCGCGGTAAATCTTTTGGTTGTTTGCCCGGCGAACGCCTCGCTCGGGAACGGCTTTACTGAACTGATGCTTTGCAGGCTGCTCATCGCCGCGCGATTCAGCAGCATGCTGGCGGCCTTGCTGGCGATGCCGGAAGAGAGCACCCGCCCGCTGCGATCGACCTCCAGCCACACCTCGACGTTGCCCTGCGGGCGCTCAAGCGAGGCCTGCCGCCCGCTCGGGTAGCGCTTGCGCTGTTCCAGCTCACGGCGCAAGGCCAGCAGGTAGCCGTTTTCTATCGCCTGCGCGTTCACCTTCGGCGCCGCGGGGGCGGCCGGTGCGGGCTGCGCCGCCGGTTTGCTGACCAGCGCGCGCGGTGCGGCGGGCGCCGGCGTCGGTTTAGGTTTCTCTACCGGTTTGGCTTTCTCTTTCACCGGTTTGGGTTTGGGCTTCGGCTGTGGCTTCGGCACCGGCTTGGCTTCCACGATCGGTTCCGGCGCCGGCACCACCGGTTCGGGGATCGGCTCCGGCTCCGACTCGGGCGGCGGCGGTTCGGGCTGAGGCTCCGGCGGCGTTTCCGGTTGGGGTTCCGGCGCCGGTTCAGGTTCCACCAGCGCCAGTTCAATGGCGGTTTCGTCGTAGCGCGGCTGGATCTTCAGCGCCGCCTGTTGGCTGGCGAACAGCAGGCAACCGGCGACAATCAGCGCCGGCAACCAGCTGAAAAGATGACGTGAGCGATAGAGCAGATACATGTCACAGCTTCCGTGTCGCGATGGAGACGGAGAAGAAGCCGCCCTGGCGCAGGTTGTCCATGACCGCCACCAGCCGCTCGACCGCCACGCCTTTATCGCTGTTGACGATGATGGTGGTGGTCTGGTTGGCCTGCTGCTGTTGCTTCAGCGTGTTGACCAACGCGTCGAGCGCGATCGGCTGGCCATCCAGTTGCAGCTGTTCGTCGGCCCCCAGCGTGATGATCGCTTTCTTCTGCGGTTTCAGCTGTTGCGCGCTGCCGGCGGACGGCAACTGCGTTTTCAGCCCGAGCGCCGGAATGACGTTCAGGCTGATCAAGACGAAAAACACCAATAAAAACATCATCACGTCGATCATCGGGATCAATTCGATGTGCGCTTTGTTCTTTTTCGGTTCGTTCCAGTTACGCATGACACTCCCTCCAAAAGCGAAGCAGCCAATATAGGAGGGGTTTGTTTACCTTTTGTTACGCTTGTGTGATCTTATTTTCACAGCGGAGATTTTTTGCGAGAATTTTTTCAATGGTTGACGACAACAAGGGCTATATAACCCATTAATTAGCGATAGTTTTTATTGGAATAATTGCAATGTGGGCCTAACGCCGTGCGGATGACGAGACAATAAATGTGAAAATAGTGACAAGCTGCGCCAACCGGTGGCGGCTTTGCCTCTCACCTCCCAGCGACATCTGCTATTTTTCCCAAGAAAATTCCCAATCCCCCTCTTTAAAACACTCGCCAAAAATAAATGCGACTATATTTAACCAAATAACATCCTTCATTGAATCGAATATTGCCAATCAAATGGCAGCCGTTATATTTTTAAAGCGAAATAGCGCTACGGCATTATTTTAGAATTTAATTAAACCCACTAAGTCACCCTTTTATTTATAAGGATTGTATATGAAAGTACTTAGTCAATATGAAGAACAGTACGTTAGCGGTGGCGATCTGAACGCGGCCTGGGATGGGCTGTTGGACGGCGCCATGACCGGCGCGCTGATTGCAGGTAAATCCGCAGGCGCAGGCGGCTTTATTGCCGGTGCGGTCGGCCAATTGGTCGGCACCATCATCGGCGGCGTTGCAGGCGGTGTGGGGCTGGGTCTTTATGGCCTGACGCATACGCAGCAGGAAGTGGCCGACTACGCGAAACATTTCCGCGAGACTATCGGCTCCACCTCGACCTCGGTCGGCGGCAGCCTGTAAACATGAATGAATGAATAAATAGTCACCCTTGCGGTGGCTATTTATTTTATTACAGCACCGTCCCTAATGTCGCGCGCTGCGCTCTTTATGGTTATGGCATCCCTGTATTTTTTCAAACCTGATGTTATCGCACCGGTATTCAATTGAGAAACCATCCACGGGCTGAAAGCGAATGGCGTTAATTTTACCGCCGCCATTAAGTTATTGAGATCGATCCACGCATAATCCGCCACTTCATCCGGATTAGCGCAGAGAGCGCCTTTACAATACGCGGCAAATACCGGGCAAACCTCATTCTCCATAATGCCGGACACGTCGGTCGCCTGATAACTGAAGGCGTCGCTCAGCAGCGTTATCTGCTCGACTTCCGTGCCCAATTCAACCTGAGCGCGACGTATAACGGCCTGCGCCAGCGCCTCTTGCGGCAGGGGATGCCCACAAAAAGAATTGGTCCAGCCCCCCGGCCAGGCGGTTTTGCTCAACGCGCGCCGGGTGACCAGCACTGCACCCTCGACAGTAAACAGGTAGCATGAAAAAGCCAGATGCAGCGGCGTATGCCGCGTGTGGACCTGATCTTTGGGCATCGTCCCGCAGGGCTGCCAGGCGGCGTCAAGCAAAACGACGTCTTCATTTCTCATCATTGTTATTTCCATGAAAAGGCGGGCCTTTCCCCGCCTGCGGTTTCATTTCCTCAGAAGAGGGGGAATGGTCGGCACTTCCGGCGCATTATCGATATCCTGCTGAGTCATGCGAAACTCGGGCGGATAATGCTCCCGTTCCGTTCTGCGAGCAGGCTCGGTATTACGCCAGGTATAAAGGCAGTGTTGACACTGGTATACCGTCCACACGCCCTTGACCGGTGAATACGCCATGACGTCTATCTGTTTATCGGCACAACGAGGACAAATCATAGGAACTCCTTAATGACGGTTAGCCAGCATGGCGGTTAATTTATCCACCCACAGGGCGGTTTCGGGTAAATCCTTGACCGGCTGGCTGTAGTGGCCGCGCGTATCCGGAGCCACCGGCGTGGTCGCGTCAATGATGAGTTTGTCCGTGATCCCCGCCGGGCTGGAGCCGGGATCCAACTCCAGCACCGACATATTCGGCAATTGCACCAAATCGCCGGCCGGATTGACCTTGGCGGACAGCGCCCACATAACCTGCGGCAGGTTGAAGGGATCGACATCCTCATCGACCATGATCACCATTTTCACATAGCCCAGCCCATGCGGCGTGGTCATCGCCCGCATCCCCACCGCGCGCGCGAAACCGCCGTAACGCTTTTTAGTGGAAATGATGACGAGCAACCCGTGGGTATACATCGCATTAACCGCCTGCACTTCCGGAAACTCGGCTTTCAACTGCTGATACAGCGGCACACAGGTGGCCGGCCCCATCAGGTAGTCGATTTCTGTCCAGGGCATGCCCAGATACAGGGATTCGAAAATCGGCCGCGAGCGGTAAGAAACCTTATCGATGCGCACCACCGTCATGTTGCGGCCGCCGGAATAGTGCCCCGTAAATTCGCCGAACGGGCCTTCAATCTCGCGCTTGCGGCCTTCAATCACTCCTTCAATGATGACTTCGGAACCCCAGGGCACATCAAAGCCGGTCAAGGGGGCCGTCGCTATCGGGTACGGGCTTTCACGCAGGGCGCCGGCCATTTCATACTCCGACTGATCGTATTTGAGCGGCGTCGCCCCCATCAGCGTAATGATCGGGTCATTACCCAACGTAATGGCGATAGGCAGATCCTCGCCGCGCTCTTCTGCTTTATGCAGATGCAGCGCGATGTCGTGCATCGGCACGGGCTGCAGGCCCAGCTTACGCTTGCCCTTCACCTCCATGCGATAAATGCCGACGTTTTGCTTGCCGAAGTGGGTCGGATCTTCAGGATCGCGGGAAACCACGCAGGCTTTATCCAGGTAGAATCCACCGTCGCCGTCGTTTAAGCGAAACAGCGGCAGGATCTCAAACAGATTAATCTCCTCACCGTTGACCTCATTCTCGGCCCAGGGCGGATTATCGCGACGTTCCGCAGAGACGGGGAAATGATCCCAGCGGCGAATATACTCATCGATTTGCTGCTTCACCGGCGTGGCCGGCGGGAGCCCCAGGGCTATGGCGTGATTCTGCCATGACCCGATGGTGTTCATGACCACATGCGCGTGTTCAAAGCCTTTAATGTTCCTGAATGCAATGGCGGGGGCGCCCTCACCCATTCTGCCTGTGGCGTTGGCTGCCGCGGCGATATCCGGTTCCGCCTGAACCTCCTCGGTAATATCGAGTAATTGTCCGGCCTCATCCAGCGCCGCTAAATAACTTCGCAGATCGTCATAAGCCATATTTAACCTTCCTCGGTGTCAGTGGTTTTTTTGCTATTTTCTTTTAGTCCTGCCCAGCGCTTTGCCCGGCGATGATCAAAACCAAATTGATCCAGCACGCGTGCGACAATATGATCGGTAACGTCATCAATATGAGTGGGGTGGTTATAATAAGCGGGCATGGGGGGAACCAATGACACCCCCAATTTCGAGAGCGCGAGCATATTTTCCAAGTGAATAGTGCTCAACGGCGTTTCTCTGGGAACCAACACCAACTTCCGCCCTTCTTTGATAATCACATCCGCCGCTCTGCCAATAAGCCCTTCTGCATAACCGGCTCGAATACCCGCTAACGTTTTCATACTGCAGGGAATAATGATCATGCCGTCCGTATGAAAAGAACCTGAAGAGATCGTGGCGGCCTGATCGGCAGAACCGTGCGTCACGTCGGCCATCGCCATCACGTCATGCACGGTGAAATTTGTTTCGAGTTCAATGGTCGTTTTGGCCCACTTACTCAAGATCAAATGCGTCTCTATGCCCTCCATGTCTTTTAGCGCCTGAAGCAGCGCCGTACCCAGCGGCGCCCCGGTCGCGCCCGTCATCGCGATCACTAATTTCATGCAACATCCCACAAAGTTCGTATGCGAACGATTTATCAAATCTAGTCCTGAGATAGCGATAAAACAAGTGGGCAATATGTAACCGTTCGTAAACGAACAACTTTCCGGGCAGGTATCCCTTATCGGCTTATTTTGTTATATTGATATTATTGTTAGCTTTTTTCCTTTCAGGGAATAATGTATGAACAGAACGCTGGCCAATACTTTTTTCCACCTCATTCGCGAACTGCTTCAGGATCATAGTGCTCAATGGCAAAAATCGCTTCCTGAACTCAGCAAACAACAATATTCCATTCTGGCCACCGTTTCAGAAACGCCGGGCATTGAACAAATCGAATTAATGGAAGCGGCGATCAGCAGTAAAGCCGCGCTGGCCGAATTGCTAGGCCGCATGGAAGGAAAAGGTCTATTAAAACGGGAAGCCGGCGAGCATGATAAGCGCCGCCGATTTATTTACCTGACGCCTGCTGGGCAGGCGCTGTTCGAAGCCAGCCGCCCCATCGCCGACGCGATTGATAATATGTATCTCGAACGAGTCAATAAAGACCAACATGAGTCGGCGCTTTTCGTTTTAAAGACGATGATAGGGAAGCAATAAAGTCACCGCGCCAACAGCGGAAGCTGAAAGCATAAAAAAAGACGCCCGCAGGCGTCTTTTTTATCGCGTTAACTGAAGCTCTGGGCAATCAGTTCACTTTCACCGGCATGCCGGAACGGGCCTTGATCGCCGCGTCCACTTCGCTCTGGTTGACGCCGGCGTCCATCAGCACTTTGCCGACCGGCGCAGAGATGGTCAACGGCACCGGATCCTTGGATTGCAGCTGCTCTTCGTTGGCCGACAGCGGGTTGTGCACTTCCACGTAGCGCGAGCCGTCCGGTTCGACGGTGGCCTTCATCGGTTCGTTGATGAACTGCACGCGGGTGCCGACCGGCACGTTCTGGAACAGGTACTTGATGTCGTCGGCGCGCAGACGCACGCAGCCGTGGCTCACGCGCAGGCCGATGCCGAAGTTGGCGTTGGTGCCGTGAATGGCATACAGACGGCCGACATACAGCGCATACAGCCCCATCGGGTTATCCGGGCCGGCCGGGAACACCGCAGGCAGGATCTCGCCGTCTGCCGCGTATTCGGCGCGCATCTTGGCGGTCGGCGTCCAGGTTGGGCCGTCTTTCTTGCGCTGCACGGTGGTGGTCCAGTTCAGCGGGGTGTCTTTACCCAGCTGGCCGATGCCGATCGGCAGCACCACCACGGTGTTGGAACCTTTCGGGTAGTAGTACAGACGCATTTCGGCGCTGTTGATGATGATGCCTTCACGCGGCGCGTCCGGCAGGATCAGCTGTTGCGGGATGGTCAGGGTGCTGCCGGCCTTCGGCAGGAACGGATCCACGCCCGGGTTGGCCTCCAGCATGTTGCTCAGCCCCATCTGATACTGGGCGGCGAAGCTTTCCAGCGGCAGTTTGCTGTCTTCCGGTACGGTAATTTGGATATTTTCGCCCACCAAACGGCTGTCTTTTGGCGGCAGCGGGTAGACGACGGCGAAGGCAGCCTGGCTGAATGCAACCAGTGCCGTAAACAGGGTTAATAACGCGCGAATGCTCATTTTCATCTTCGTGTTGGTCAAGGCCACTGGCGATTATGGGTATTGGTTTCTACGGCCACTTTGCCCCGTTGAATTTCAGCCGGCAGCCAACGGCGCTGCGGCCTGAAAAACCAGGGGGATTTGACCGGATGCGCATTATATGTGCACATCAATCAAAGTGTGAACCATTACCGATGTAATATCGCAATTTTTTGTAACCTGACGCGCCACGAAGGCGATTTTTTGCGAGAACCGCCGCCTAGCTGGCGGCGGCCAACGCCTCCTCCCGCCGTATCGGAATCAGATATTCACAGCGGATCGCCGCGCCGCCGAGCGGGCAACTGCCCTCCTGCGCCGGGTAGAAACGCTCGATATCCTGCCCTGGCCGGCGAATGGCGTTCATCTGCGGCATGGCGGTGTCATACAGCCGGACAATAAAGTTTTGTAACCCTTCCGCCTGTCCCTGGTAGGTGAAACGGGCATACTCGCCCTGCTCGATAGTCACCCGTTCTCCCGGCGCCCCTTCGTCCGGCAGAGCGGCGGTGTAGGCCATGCGCGGGCTGCCCCGGCGGCGCCGGTCAACTTCCAGACTGGTGAGACCGTATACCACCTCCGGCAGCGCCTGCGGCTGCAGCAACTGCCGCCAGGCGTGGCGGCGCAGCTCGCACTTGGAGGCCGCCAGCTGCCCCAGCGTGCAGTGGCGGCGTTGAGTGTGCCCCACCAGCTGCATCGCGGGCAGCGTCACGATATCGGCCTGCGGCAATGGCGCTTCGGTCAGGCGCAGCGGCGGCTGCAGCCCATAGCTCGACCAATCCTGGCTGCGACGATAGCTGGCCGGCGGCAGACCGAACTGCTTGCGGAAGCAACGGGTGAAGGTCTGCTGCGAATCGAACTGGTAAGTATCGGCGATGCAGGCCACGCTGGTGCCGGTCAGGCGCAGTTCACGCGCGGCGGCGGTCAGCCTTCTGCGGCGCGCGTAGGTGCCGAGAATATGGCCGGTATGCTGCTTGAACATCCGCTGCAAATGCCATTTGGAGTAGCCGGACTTGGCGGCGATGTCGTCCAGCGTCAGCGGCTGATCCAGGCTCTGCTCGATCCAGGCCAGCAGTTGTTCAATCACCTGTTGCTGGTGCATGGTGTTCCCCTTATTTTAACAATAACGTCTGCGCCAATACCCGGCCTGCGGCTTCATCGGCGGCCACCAGTACCGGATAGCCCCAGAATTTGGCGCCGTATTCGGCGAATTCTTCCGCCGCCGCGCGTTTGGCGTCGTCCGGCTCCAGCATGATCATGCCTTTCACCCACCGCTTCAGCGCCTCGCGGTTATCACGTTTCCACAGCGCCACCTGGGTGCGAGCATCGCGGTCATGTTCTTGTTCTTCATCGCCGACGCTGCGGTCGGTGAGCAGAACAAAAGGCTCGGCGCGCGCCAGCAGCGCGCTGAATTCGGCCAGCTCGGCCTGGGTATCGCGCCCGTTTCGGCGCATCCACACCAGCGGAAAGTCGGCGGTATCCAATGACATAATCAGTTTCCTCGCGAAAGGGTTTAGAACTGGCGCTTACTTTATCGGCACCAGCGCTAGACCGCATTGCGCAATCAGGACATAATACTTTTCAATTCCGCCAAATTGAGAACTATTCTCATGAAAGTACAGATCCCCCGCCACTGTCTGGATATCGATCAGGTGCCGCGCCCGCTGTTTGCCCTGCAAGGTTCGACTCTCGAGCAGGATTGGGAAGTCGAGCCGCACCGCCACCGGAAGGCGCAACTGATCTACACCGTGCGCGGCATGATCCGCTGCGAAGTGGAAAACGGGCTGTGGCTGGTGCCGCCGCAGTGCGCGCTGTGGATGCCGGGCAACGTGTTGCACAACGCCCAGGGCGCCGGCTCCACCGAGGCCTACTGCCTGTTCGTCGATCAACATGCCGCCGTCGGCCTGCCGCAAAGCTGCTGCACGCTGTCGGTCTCGCCGCTGCTGCGCGAGCTGCTGCTGCAGGCCAGCACCTTTGAGCCGCTTTACGACGAACAGGGCGCCGAGGGGCGTCTGACGGCGGTATTGCTGGATCAGTTGGCGGCCGCGCCGATCGAGAATCTGCATCTGCCGGTGTCCGACGACGCGCGCATCCGGCAGTTGACCGAAGGCATGCTGAGCAGCCCGGCGGACAAATCCACCCTCGGGCAGTGGGCGCAGCGCATCGGCATGAGCGAACGCTCCCTCAGCCGCACCTTGCAACAGCAGATGGGCATGAGCTTCGGCCACTGGCGGCGCCAGCTGCACGTGATGCTGGCGCTGCAGCGCTTGACGCAGGGCGAGAGCGTACAGACGGTGGCGCTGGATTTGGGCTACGAGAGCGCCAGCGGCTTCGTCACCATGTTCAGAAAGGCGGTGGGCAAACCGCCGGCGCGCTACCTGGCGGAGCGCAACGCCTCTGGAGAGACCCTGGGCGGCGCAATTACCATGTGAAAAAGCCGGCGCAGGCGCCGGCTTGGAGCAGGTGAAAATCAGAAGTCGTAGAACACCGTTATCCAGGTGGAATCCGGCTCGTTGTCGCTGCTGTTGGCCAGCGTGCGCTCCACATACACCGACAGACCGTAACCGATGGTGGTGCCCGCGCCAAGATAGACGTGGTTGGCGTGATACGCCTCGTCTCCCTTCAGCCGCAGCGAGTCCGCCGCCACATAAGGCTGGACGGATTTGAGAAACGGCTTGTCGATATTGAAGGTGTAACCGACGAAGCCTTCCAGCCCGTAGCCGTCACCGGCGAAGAAGTGCGACAGCGTGCGCTGGCGGGTGCTCGGCACATAATCTTTGTAGTAGCTGGCGGTGCCGACGATATACCAGTTGTTCGGCTGCCAGGTTAACGCGGTGCCGGACAACTGCTGGTGATAATCCTGTTCGTGGTACAGATTGTCTTTGATCTTCGCATCGGTATAACTGTAGGCGGCGCTGAAGGTGAAGTCTTTCGTCACCTTATAATCGAAGCCCAGCCCGCCACCGCCCTTGCGGCGGTAAATCAGGTTATCCGCGGTGTGCAGATCGTCTTCCGGCAATAAGTAGTTGGCGTACAGCGTGACCGGCCCGAAATCATTGGTGTATTTGATGCTGTTTTTCGGTTTATTGCCGCCGTCATAGTCGCCGGAAATACCGATGCCGGTGCCGCCCGCATGGCCATCGTTATCCCAGACGTCGCTTTTGATGCCGACCACCGAATAATAGATGCCGTATTGATGGCCATAGGTCAGGGTGCCGTAACGATCGTCTTTGAAGCCGGCGTACAGCTGGCGCTGATAGTCGCGCTTGCCGTCTTCGTTATAGTGCCCGTCCCAGCTGAGCGCGTGCGCCAGATCGACGCCCCACTCGTAATAGCCGATGATCGAGGTGTCCTGCGTCAGCGCATAATCGCCGCTGAAGCGAAAACGCGTGCCGCCGTCGTGGCCGTTTTTGTCATAGCCCGGCTCCGGGCCGTTATTGAAGATCCACTCGGGGCGAATGCTGCCGCCCACCTTTAAACTGAGCGGCGCCAGCAACACATTGCTCTGCGGGTTTTTATCCAGAATGGTGATCTCGGCCTGCGCGCCGGCGGAAATCGCCGACAGCAAGACGCCGCCAATGAATATTGGCGTTGTATTTTTTCTCATTATTACCCCTGCCCGAAAAAATTATTGTTATAAACGCGGTGGTCTTAAGCCACGCAGAAATAATTAACCGATGTGAACAGCGCACGCAAGATATAAAAATTCACGCCATAACCTGCCATTATTTTAGGTTGGATTTAATTTCAGCAAAAACGTGTTCACCTGTAACACGGAGAAAAACAATGTAATAACCGCAGCACGAAATAAACCAATCCGCACGTTTCACCCAAAATAACTCTTCGTGATTATCTGGGAATAATGATAGCAAATAACAAAAAAATATTATTGCCGCAGGTAAACCGTCACGCGATGGAATTAATTAAAGGCGGGAAATAACGACGGAGCGCATTGCGCGCTCCGGGGAAAATCTCACTACTGCGCCAGCCAGCCGCCGTCCATGTTCCAGGCGGCGCCACGCACCTGCGCCGCCGCATCGCTGCATAGGAACAGCGCCAGCTCACCGAGCTGCTCTGGCGTGACGAACGCTTGCGAAGGCTGCTTCTCCGCCAACAGCTCATCGCGCGCCCGCTGCGGATCGGTACCGGCGGCGATGCGTTTGTCGATCTGCTGCTGCACCAGCGGCGTCAGCACCCAGCCGGGGCAGATGGCGTTGCAGGTGACGGGCGTGCGGGCGGTTTCCAGCGCCAGCGTCTTGGTCAGCCCCACCACGCCGTGCTTGGCCGCCACATAGGCCGACTTGTCTTTCGACGCCACCAGCCCGTGCACCGACGCCACGTTGATGATGCGTCCCCAGTTGCGCTCGCGCATACCCGGCAGCGCCAACCGGCAGGTGTGGAACACCGCCGACAGGTTAATGGCGAGGATGGCGTTCCATTTCTCCACCGGGAACTGATCCAGCGGCGCCACGTGCTGAATGCCGGCGTTGTTCACCAGAATGTCCACGCCGCCGAACTCACGCTCGGCATAGTGCATCATGTCCGCTATCTGGGCCGCATCGCCGAGATCGGCGCCGTGATACCCCGGCGCGGCGCCCAGCCGGGCAACCTGCGCTTTCGCCGCTTCCACATCGCCAAAGCCGTTGAGGATCACGCGCACGCCGGCGGCGGCCAGCACGGACGCTATCCCGAGGCCGATGCCGCTGGTCGAGCCGGTCACCAGCGCGGTCTTGCCTTGTACACTCATGGTATCGCTCCTTTAAACAATGCCGGTCAGGTAGAACACGCCGATCACGAACAGCACCGCGGCGCTCTTGATCAGGGTGATGGCGAAGATGCCGCCATAGGCCTGCCGGTGGCTGAGGCCGGTGATCGCCAGCAGGGTGATCACCGCGCCGTTGTGCGGCAAGGTATCCATGCCGCCGCTGGCCATCGAGGCCACCCGGTGCAGCACTTCCAGCGGGATATGCGCGGCGTGGGCGGCGGCCACGAAGTTATCGGCCATCGCCGCCAGCGCGATGCTCATGCCGCCGGAGGCCGAGCCGGTGATGCCGGCCAGCAGGGTGACGCTGATCGCTTCGTTCAGCAGCGGATTGGGGATCGCCGACAGCGCCTGCGACAGCACCAAAAAGCCCGGCAGCGCGGCGATCACCGCGCCGAAGCCGTATTCGGAGGCGGTGTTCATCGCCGCCAGAATTGCGCCGCCGACCGCCGTCTTGCTGCCTTCCGCCAGCCGGCCGCGAATATTGCCAAAGCCGAACGCCACCACCAGTAGAATACCCGACACCAGCGCCGCTTCCACCGCCCAGATGGCGGTGATCTTCGCCACGTCGGTGGTGATGGGCTTGGCCAGCCCCGGCAGCGTCAGATCGTGGCTTGCGCCGTACCACTGCGGGATCCAATGGGTGAAGCCAAGGTTGAATACCCCGACCAGAATCAACGGCAGGATGGCGATCAGCGGATTAGGCAGGTTGATATCGTCCGGGGTTTCCGGTTCGTTCAGCAGCTCGGTGCCGTACCCTTCGCCTTTCAGCTGCGCCTTGCGCCGCTGGCGTTCAAGATACAGCAGGCCGACCGCGATGATGAACAGCGAGCCGATCAGCCCCAGCCAGGGCGCGGCCCAGGCGTTGGTGCCGAAGAAGCTGGTCGGGATGATGTTTTGGATCTGCGGCGTGCCGGGCAAGGCGTCCATGGTGAAGGAGAAGGCGCCGAGCGCCACGGTGGCCGGGATCAGCCGCTTGGGGATGCCGCTCTGGCGGAACAGCTCGGCGGCGAACGGATAAACCGCGAACGCCACCACGAACAACGACACCCCGCCGTAGGTCAGCAGCGCGCACACCAGCACGATCACCGGAATGGCGTGGCGCCGGCCGAGAATGCGGATCGCCGCCGCGACGATCGAACGGGAAAAACCGGACAGTTCGATCAGCTTGCCGAATACCGCCCCCAGCAGGAACACCGGGAAATAAAGCTTCACGAAGCCGACCATCTTCTCCATAAACAACCCGGTGAAGGTCGGCGCCACCGCGCCGGGGTCGGTCAACAGCACCGCGCCCAGCGCGGCGATCGGAGCGAACAAAATCACGCTGTAGCCGCGGTAGGCGGCCAGCATCAGTAATCCCAGTGCTGCCAGGGCAATCAAAACGCTCATCGGACACCTCGCTATCGTTGTTATTGTCAGGTACGGAGTGCGAAATTAAGGTTTCAGCGCAAAGCGCAGCTGATGCGCCCGGCGCCGATGAATGCGTTCCCTGCGCTCTTCATCCCACAGATAAAATCCCCGGCCGCTGCGTTGGCCGCTATCGCCGCGCTGCAGCCGCTGTTCAACCAGCGCCATCATCTCGTCGCCGGTCGCCAGTTCCGGGAACAGGTGGCGGGCGATGTCCGCCACCGTCGCCAGCCCGGTCATGTCGGCGGCTTCGAGCGGGCCGACCATGGCGTAGCGCCGCCCCAGCGAGGCGCGCATCACCTGATCCACCACCTCGGCGCTGGCGATGCCGCTGTGGACGATGTGCAGCGCCTCGCGCAGCACCGCAAACTGCAGCCGGTTGCCGACAAACCCCGGCGCGGCGCGCTCCAGCAGCACCGCCTCAAGATCCATCTCGCCGAGCAGCGCCTGCACCGCCGCCAGATGACGCGGTTCGGTGGCGCTGCCGGGCACGATCTCCACCAGCGGGATCAGGTGCGGCGGGTGCCAGAAATGGGCGATCAGCAGGCGCTGCGGATGGGTCATGCGCGCCGCCAGCTCGTCCGGCGGCAGGCCGCTGGTATTGCTGGCGATCACCGCGTCGTCGGCGATCAGCCCTTCCAACTGCTCATACAGCGCATGCTTCAGCTCGAGCCGTTCCGGGATCGCCTCAATAAGCAGCCGGGCGCGCGCCACCGCGTTCAGATCGCCGGTCACGCGCAGCCGCACCAGCGCCGCGTCGCGCTCATCGTTATCAAACTGCCCGACGTCGCTCAGCTCGGCCAGAATGCCGCTCGCCACCGCCGGCGCTTCCGCCAGGCGCTGCGGATCCGGGTCATACAGCAGCACCTCATGGCCGTGGCGAATAAAGTGGGTGGCGATGCCCACCCCCATCAGCCCGGCGCCCAGTACCGCATAGTCAGATGACTGCATGGTGCCCTCCTCGGTTGTTTACGGGCGCTCTACCGCCAGCGCCACCCCCTGCCCGCCGCCGATGCACAGCATCGCCAGCCCCTTGTTCACCCCGCGGCGCTGCATTTCGAACAGCAGCGACACCAAAATGCGACAGCCGGACGCGCCGATCGGATGCCCCAGCGCGATCGCTCCGCCGTTGACGTTGACCCGTTCCGCCTCCCAGCCCAGTTCTTTACCCACCGCCAGCGCCTGCGCGGCGAAGGCTTCGTTGGCTTCGATCAGATCGACCTCCTCCAACCGCCAACCGGCTTTTTCCAGGCAGCGGCGCGCGGCCGGCGCCGGGCCGATGCCCATGATCGCCGGTTCGACGCCCGACGAGGCGTAACCGGCGATGCGCGCCAGCACCGGCAAACGCAGCGCGGCGGCTTTTTCCGCGCTCATCAGCAGCACCACGGCGGCGCCGTCGTTGAGTGACGAGGCGTTGCCGGCGGTCACCGTGCCCTCTTTGCGAAACGCCGGGCGCAGCCGCGCCAGCGCCTCCAGGCTGGTGTCGCGCGGCTGTTCGTCGCGCTCTACCCGTAGCGCTTCGCCCTTGGGCTGCGGCACCGTCACCGGCGTGATCTCCTGCGCGAAACGCCCGGCCTGCTGCGCCGCCTGCGCCTTCTGCTGCGAGCGCAGCGCGAACCTGTCTTGTTCTTCTCTGCTGATGGCGTATTTCTCCGCCAGGTTCTCGGCGGTGATGCCCATGTGATAGTCGTTGAACGCGTCCCACAGGCCATCGTGGATCACGCTGTCCACCATCTGCGCGTGACCGAGGCGCAGGCCGGCGCGCGCGCCGGCCATCAGGTAAGGCGACTGGCTCATGCTTTCCTGGCCGCCGGCGATCACCGCGTCGGCGTCACCGCTGCGGATCGCCTGCACCGCCAGATGCACCGCCTTCAAACCGGAGCCGCACACCTTGTTGATGGTCAGCGCCGGCGTTGTAACGGGCAGCCCGGCGTTGAGCGCGGTCTGGCGCGCCGGATTCTGCCCGCAGCCGGCGGTCAGCACCTGGCCGAGGATCACTTCATCGATCTGCTGCGGCGCCACGCCGCTTTGCGCCAGCAGCCCCTGCACCGCCGCCGTGCCCAGTTCCACCGCCGTCAGCGGCGCCAGCGCGCCGTGAAAACTGCCGACCGGCGTGCGCGTCGCCGCCACGATCACCACTTCACGTTGTTGCACATTCACCTCCCGTCTCAGAAACGCATTTCCGGCACTTGATCCGGCACGATCAGCCGGCCGGCGGTTTTGGCGACAATCTCCGCCACGCTGACGCCCGGCGCGCGTTCGCGCAGCACGAAGGCGCCGTCTTCAATTTCCAGGTAGGCCAGATCGGTCAATACCTTGCGGATGCAGCGGGCGCCGGTCAGCGGCAGCGTGCAGCGCGGCAGCAGCTTGGACTCGCCGCCCTTCGCGGCGTGGGTCATCACCACGATGATGTTCTCCGCCCCCGCCACCAGATCCATCGCGCCGCCCATGCCCTTGACCATCTTGCCGGGGATCATCCACGAGGCGATGTTGCCCTCGACGTCCACTTCAAACGCCCCCAGCACGGTCAGATCGACATGGCCGCCGCGGATCATGGCGAACGACTGCGCCGAATCGAAAATAGACGCGCCGAGGCGCGCGGTGACCGTCTGCTTGCCGGCGTTGATCATGTCGGCGTCCAGCTGTTGCTCGGTCGGGAACTCGCCCATCCCCAGCAGGCCGTTTTCCGACTGCAGCATCACGTCCATGCCCGCCGGCACGTAGTTGGCCACCAGCGTCGGGATGCCGATGCCCAGGTTGACGTAGTAACCGTCTCTCAGCTCTTGCGCCACGCGCTGCGCCATTTGTTCACGGGTAAGCATGCGAATTCTCCTTATGCCCGCAGGGTGCGTTGTTCGATACGCTTCTCGAAGGTGCCCTGGATCAGCCGATCGACGTAGATGCCGGGGGTGTGGATCGCCGCCGGATCCAGTTCGCCCGGCGCCACGATCTCTTCCACTTCCACCACCGTGATACGCCCGGCGGTCGCCATCAGCGGATTGAAGTTCTGCGCAGTGTGGCGGTAGATGACGTTGCCGAAGTGATCGGCCTTCCAGCCTTTAACGATGGCGAAATCGCCGGTGATGGCGGTTTCCATGATGTAGGGGCGGCCGTTGAACTCGCGCACCTCTTTGCCTTCGGCGATCGGCGTGCCGTAACCGGTGGCGGTGAAGAACGCCGGGATGCCGGCGCCGCCGGCGCGGATCTTCTCCGCCAGCGTGCCCTGCGGCGTGAGATCCACTTCCAGCTCGCCGCTGAGCGCCTGCTGCTCGAACAGCGCGTTTTCGCCGACGTACGATCCCACCACCTTGCGGATCTGATGGGTTTCCAGCAGCCGCCCGAGGCCGAACCCGTCGACGCCGCAGTTGTTGGAGACCACCGTCAACCCGCGCACGCCGCGCCGGCGGATCTCTTCGATCAGGTTTTCCGGGATGCCGCACAGGCCGAAGCCGCCCGCCAGCACCGTCATGTTGTCCGTCAGGCCTGCCAGCGCTTCCTGGTAGCTGCCGACGCGTTTGTCGAGCCCTGCCATATCGTTGCCCCTGCATGTTGCGGCGCAGGGCGAAATGCCCTGGCTTGCGTGAGGGCATCTTCAGGTCACAAAAATGATTTGTTAATTTTGTTTTTATGCCGCATTCATTTAGAATTTTTATTAATCAACCGTTAACCGACAATTAACAAAGAGTTAACGCCAGCCAAAATGAAAATGAGCATCAAACAGTTACGCGCGTTTTTAGCGGTAGCTCACACTCTGAACTTCGCCCAAGCCAGCGAGCGGCTGAATATTTCTCAGCCGGCGCTCAGCCTGGCGATTCGTGGGCTGGAAGACGCGCTGGGCGGGCCGCTGCTGCTGCGCACCACCCGCCGGGTGACGCTGACGCCGGAGGGGGAAACCTTCTTCCCGATGGCGCGCCAGCTGCTGGCGGATTGGGACAACGCGGAAGAGGCGATGCGCCAGCGCTTCACCCTGCAGATGGGCAAGGTGGCGATCGCCGCCATGCCGTCGTTCGCCGGCAACCCGCTGCCGCCGATCCTCAAGGCGTTTCGCGATCGTTACGCCGGCATCAACGTGGCGGTGCACGACGTCATCAACGAGCAGGTGTTTGAAATGATCCGCGAAGGCCGGGTGGAGATGGGCATCGCCTTCGAGCCGGAGCCGAGCGACACCCTGCACTTCACCCCGCTGTGCCGCGATCGCTTTATGGCGGTGGTGCCGAAGGATTCGGCGCTGGCGCGCAGGGCGCAGGTGAGCTGGAAGGAGCTGCTGACGCTGGATTTCATCACCCTGCAGCGGCCATCGGCGGTGCGGCTGCTGCTGGAGCAGGAGCTGGCCCGCAGCGGCCGCACGCTGGAGGTGGCGTTTGAAAGCCACCAGTTGGTAACGGTCGGGCGCATGGTGGCCAACGGCCTCGGCGCCAGCGCGGTACCGGCGCTGTGCGAGCAACAGATGGATGAGCTGGGAGCGGTCTGCGTGCCGCTGATCGGCCCGAGCATCGAACGGCGCGTGGGCCTGATCCGCCTGGCGCAGCACCAACTCTCTTCCGCCGCGCAGGCGCTGGCGACGGTGATCGAACGGGAGATGGCGGGAAGTGGCGGGTAAGGTCGCACCGGTATTTTCAGATGATTCTCCGATCGAGAGCGTGAGCCAGAACCTGTTACCACCCTGTAGAAAATGTTAAGTTTCCTAAAAATAAGGAGGCTTTTCGACATGGAACAGAAGTCCAGCAGCATCGCACCGGGCTATTGCATCGCCCAACAAACCGGCTCGCTCGCCTTCCACGCCAACTACCTGTTCGGTGGCAGGCCATCGGAAGCGGCACGTTTTTTTATGCAGCTCAATGCCGATACGCCGCTGGTTCAACCGGGGCAAATGCTGATCGTCGCCGATCCGCGCAATCATAATCAATCTACGCAGATCGCCGCCCTGATGCAGGCCAAGAGCCGCACCAGCAAAGCGGTGAAAGCCGGTGACAGCGATTTCTCCACCTTCTTGCACCGCAATTACGCCGCTATCGCCGCCTTCACCAGCTATGGGGAAACGGTCGTCGGGCTGGCTTCGGATGCCGGAGAACGCTACTTCAGCCAGATCAAAAATATCCTGGTCGAGATTGAAAAAACCTACCAAAATCAGTTCCGCACGAGTGGCGCATTGATTGGCACCCAGTTTCAGGTGGAACGAGCGCGGCTGTTCGGTACATTAAAACCGTTACTGAATCGCCTTACTCGTGCTCAACTCAATATGAAAGAGTATGCGCAAATCAAACACGCGCTGGGGCTCTCCAGTAAATCGCTGGTGCATGAGTGGAGCACCGCCGGCGTCGGTGCCATCAAGGGTTATTCGAACTACGTCGACAGCGCCAGCCGTGCGGCCAAGTTTATGAAAGCCGGCGGCTGGATCGGCATCGGATTGAGTGGGCTGAATACCACCAACGACGTCTACAACGCCTGCACCACCGGCCGCGAACAGGAGTGCGCCAAGATCGCGGTGAAGGGATACAGTCATTTTGCGGCGAGTACTGCGGCAGGGATTTGGGCAGGGAATGCAGGTGCAGGTCTTGCGATTGCAGCTTGTTCAATTGTGTTGGGTGCAGCAACAGCAGGAACAGGTGTGATCGTTTGTGGTATCGCTGGAGCCGCTATAGGAGGCGCCGCAGGATCCACACTGGGTGGCATGGGTTCCGATTATTTGACGACGTTAGTGGTAGGTGAATGATGAAATTTATCGTCATATCGTGTTTGATATTGCTGGTTTTAAGCGCCTTCATCCAGTTCATTGGTTACCGTCGCCATAAAAAAGAGTTTGATGCTTTCTATAAGCGTTACGCCGGCAGCGGACATTTTATTCCGCCCTACGTCGCCTTTGCCGATAGCCTCGGCATGCTTGGAACCTCATTGAAAGCACAGTGGTTTCTTTGGATCCTGAAAAGGAAAAAAATAAAAATAAGGGATCAGGTTTGGCTCGATGCGAAAACCTACGATTTCGTGCAAAAAACCGCCTCTCCTGAGCTACAAAAGTGGCTGGCGATGGATTTTATACTTTTGCTCGTAGAGGCCATGATTACCACCGTGGGCTGTATTTTTATTTATCTCATCAAAATCAACGTATAAAAATGATCAATTATATTGAGCCTTACATAAAAGAGATAAAACTCTTAGTGGTATTACTATTCTTTCTTTTCCTTCTTATCGCTATTATCCAATTTATTTACTATCGACTTCATAAAAAAGAGTTTGATCTCTTTTATCAACACTATGTGGTGAGTAAACACCCTGTTCCACTTTTTGTCGTGATAGCGGACAACCTTAACTTCATCGGTGTTTCACTAAAAGCCCAGTGGTTTCGTTGGATTTTGAACAACCGGAAATTAAAACTGACTCGCAACGTTTGGCTAAGCCCCAAAACCTACGATTTCGTTCGAGCAGCTTCATCACCAAGGTTAAAAAATTGGATCCGTAATGATTTCAGACTATTAATGTTACAAGGAGCACTCTTAATCATCATGTGTCTCCTGAACTATCTCCTGAAGTCGGTCTAATCCTTCTCCACCGCCTGCACCGCCGCCTTCTGCGTGGCGCGCTGATATAAGCACAGCTCCCTGCCCGGCTGGTTTTTCATAAACGGCTGCGGGTAGCGCCCGCCGATAAACAGCGCCGAATAGCCGACGTCGTCACCGTAGTGAATAATCTCCCCTTCCACCCTGGCGTTTTTTAGCCCGCTGGCCTTAAGGCAGGCGGCGCGCATCGCCCGTTCGCTCTCGGCCCACGCCTGTGGGGAAGACGCGGTGGCGTTGAACGTGGCCAGCGCGGCGATAAGCAGCCCTATTCTCTTCATCGTTATCACTCCTTCCACGACCCATCTCGCCAGTATAGACCGTGCCGGCGCGGCCAACCCGCCGCGCTCTTTACGGCATTTTTATTCCGCGCCCCGTTAACGTTACGGCGTTTTTACAGACAGTTTTTGCCGCCACAGATACCCTTTTCACATCGCCGCTATGGCCTCACAAGAGAGTTGTCTCATGCGTTTATCCCTGCCTCTGGCCGTGACCGGTCTTCGTTCTGGAGCGCGCCATGCATTCTAATATTATCGGGTTCAATCCTCTGCTGGCGGAGCTGCCCGCATCGCCGACGCGCACCTTCCGCAAAGAGCTGGAACACTACCTGCAGCGCTATCCGGATACCGAACAGCTGGATATTTATCTGCACGATCTGAACGGCCAGCTGCGCGGCAAGCGGCTACCGATCGCCGAAGCCTTTGGCCTGGAAAAAGGCTGCTACTTCCCGCTGTCGATCTACGCCCTGGATCTGCACGGCCGAGTGATTGAAGAAAGCGGGCTGGGGCAACGGGCGGGCGAGCCGGACCGGCTGTGCCTGCCGGTGCCCGGTACGCTGCGCCCCTGCGCGCGCGATCCCGAGCGCCATGCCCAGCTGCTGCTGACGATGCAAAACGCCGACGGCGACGCCTGCGAGCTGGAGCCGCGTGTGGTGCTGCAACGGGTGCTGAAGCGCCTGCACGAGCGCAACTGCTTCCCGGTGGTGGCGGCCGAACTGGAGTTCTACCTGCAGGATCCGCAGCGCCCCGCCGAGGCGGAAGCCTGCCCGACGCAGAGCTTCGCGGTGGATGCGCCCGAGCGCCACCATGCGCTGCTGAGCGACATCGAACGGCACGCGCGGCTGCAAAGCCTGCCGCTGACCGGCGTGGTGGCCGAAGCCGCTTCCGGCCAGTACGAGCTGAACCTGCATCACAGCCGGCGCGTGCTGGAAGCCTGCGACCAGATCATGGCGCTGAAACGCCTGACGCGGCAGATTGCCGAGCAGCATCACCAGCACGCCTGCTTTATGGCCAAACCCTGCGCCCACGCCGCCGGCAGCGGGCTGCATTTTCACATCAGCCTGCAGAACGAGCACGGCGAGAACCTGCTGACCGGCGCGCCGGGCGAACTGAGCGACAACATGCAACAGGCGATGGCGGGCATGCTGGCGCTGATGCCGGCGTCGATGGCGATCCTGGCGCCCAACATCAACGCGTTTCGCCGCTTCCGCCCCGGCATGCACGTGCCGCTGCGCGCCTCCTGGGGCCACAACAATCGCACGGTGGCGCTGCGCCTGCCCTGCGCCGACAGCGCCAACCAGCGCATCGAGTACCGCCTGGCCGGCGCCGACGCCAACCCCTATCTGGCGCTGGCGGTGATGCTCGGCGGCCTGCTGCACGGGCTGGAACACCCGCTGCCGCTGCCGCCCGCCGCCAACGGCTGCGAAAGCGACAACGCCGCCCCCTTGCCGCTCGGCCAGCAGGAGGCGCTGGCGCTGTTCCGCCACAGCGATCCGCTGCGCGAACTGCTCGGCCCGGCGTTCTGCACCCTGTGGCACACCTGCAAAAGCGCCGAACTGCGCCGCTTCGAGGAACAGGTCACCGCCGCCGAACTCGGCTGGATGCTGTAACCATCCACTGATTCGTTAACCTAAGGATAATCATGAACATGCAACCGCAATTGGCCCCCGTACAGCCGCTGCTCTGCTGGCGCAAAGGCGTTTTTCATATCAGCACCGATCGGCAGTTATTGGATATCGAGGCGATCCAGCGTTTCCTCAGCCTGCCGGATCGGACGGCGGCGGAGCGCCTGGCGCGCCACGGCCTGTGCTTTGGCCTGTACCGCAAACGCCACCAGCTCGGCTTCGCCCGTATGGTGACCGATTACGCCACCTTCGCCTCGGTGAGCGAACTGTTCGTCAGCGCCGAATACCGCGGCGTCGGGCTGGGAAGCTGGCTGACGCGCTGCTGCCTGGCGCATCCGGCATTGCGCGGCCTGCGCGTCACACTGCCCGTGCTGCAAGCGCCCTGGCGCGCCGACTGCGCGGCGCACGCCCCGCGCGCCCTGCACTGATAAGGAGAATCCGATGTCTCGTTTGGTGCTGATTTCCAACAAACAGTGCGACGGCAAGGATCTGGCCTGCGCCGGCCGGACGTTGGCGGCCGACGCCGAACCGGGGTTGTGGCTCGGCTGGAACGGCGACGTGCAGAATTTCGCGCAGCGCCCGATCAGTTGCCGCCAACGCGCCGGTTACGATCAGGTGACCTTCCCGCTGTCGATCGAGGAGTTTCGCCGCCACTATCAGGGCTACTACCACGACGGCCTGTGGCCGGTGTTCCACAACCAGCCGGAGAAGGCGCACTTCACGCCGGAAAACTACCGCGCTTACCGGCAGCTGAACTGCCGTTTCGCCGATATCGCCTGCGAGCACCTGTGCCCGGGCGACATCGTCTGTATCGACGACTACCAGCTGCTGCCCTGCGCCCAGGCGTTGAAGGAGCAGGGGCTGCTGAATGCCTGCGCGTTCTTCTTCCACCTGCCGTTCCCGTCGGCGGCGCTGCTGCGGCGCATCCCGGAACATCGCCAGCTGATCGCTTCGCTGCTGTTCTACGATCTGATCGGCTTTACCACCACGGACGATCGCAACGCCTTTCTCAGCTGCCTGTCAGGCGAGTTCCCGCTGGAGATGCTGCCCGACGACCAGATCCAGGCCAACGGGCATATTTTCGCCACCGGCATTTTCCCCGCCGGCATCAACGCCAGGCAGGTTTACTGAACTCAGGCCGCCGCCCGCTGGCGCTCCAGTTCGCGCACCAGCGGGATCACCTCGCGGCCGAAGAACGCCACCTCTTCCTGGAAGTGCAGGAACGCCAACAGCATCAGATCCACCCCGGCGTCTTTCAGCGCGATGATGCGCTCGGCGATCTGCTGCGGCGTGCCGATCAGGTTGGTTTTAAAGCCGTCGTTGTACTGCACCAGATCCTCAAACGAGGATTTGGCCCAGTTGCCCTCGCCCTCCGGCGAAGCCGCCCCGGCGTTCTTCACCTCATGGCCGAATCCTTGCACCGCCTCCAGGTTGGCGTGATCGATAATCTCCTGCAGCACCGCCTGCGCTTCCTGCTCGGTATCGCGGGCAATGACGAAGCCGTTCACCCCCACCTTGACCCGGTGCTGGTTGGCCCTGGCCTTGGTCTGCAAATCGTCCACCTGCTGGCGAATGCCCTCCACGCTGTTGCCGTTGGTGAAGTACCAGTCCGAGACTCGCGCCGCCATGTCGCGCGCCGCCCGCGAGCTGCCGCCCTGGAAGATCTCCGGCAGCGGATCCAGCGGCTTGGGCTTCAGCGAGTAGTCGCGATAGCGATAAAAATCGCCGGCGAAGCTGAAGCTGGGCTCGGCCCAGATGCCGCGCAAACAGCGGATAAACTCTTCCGAGCGCAGGTAGCGCTCCTCATGATCCAGCCACGGCTCACCGATGGCCTTGAACTCGCCGCGGAACCAGCCGCTGACGATATTGACCGCGATGCGCGCCTCCGAAAGGTGGCTGATGGTGGCGATCTGCTTGGCCGCCAGCGTGGGGTTCCACGGCCCCGGCAGCAGCGCGGCGATCACCTTCAGCTTCTCGGTGGAATCCAGCAGCGCCTGCGAAAACGACACCGACTCGTGCTGGTTGTCAGCGCCGTAACCGGCGGTGAAACGGATCTGGGTGAGCGCGTAGTCGAAACCGGCGCGCTCGGCAATCTGCGCCAGCTTGCGGTTGTAGCCGATGTCCCAACCGGTGCGCTGCGGGATATTGCTGATCACCAGACCGCCGGAGACGTTCGGCACCCAGTAGGCGAACTGAATAGGCTGCTGCGAGTGGTTTGCTGCTGACATGCTTCTCTCCCTCTGCTCGTTGGCGCCGTGATGCGGCACGCATATAACCATTATTGATTTAAAAATATTGAAAACCTTGTTTTGGTTATAAATCCGATAGCAGAATGCGTGCCAACCGCCGTGTTAAGGCATCTGGCTGATAAACCTAGGGTTTAAAGCCGGCGGGTTAAAGCGGGTGCTGCATTGGCAACAGCGGCTGGCGGGCGGCTGTTGGTTATGCAGCAAACCGCTCACCCCGCCAATCCAACCGTTCACCCGGCGGATCTGACCGCTGAGCGAAATACGCCTGTCTTCCCCCCTTACCCCCGGCGATGATGAGCTGTTCCTAAACCCGCCTTACCTCGGGAAAGACGCTACGGCTCGCCGCGCCACTCTGACATCTCTTACAAGCGGATGAGTTCATTCATATTTTGCAGACTGGAATTAAGGATACCTCATGAAACGAGAGGGGATTTTAAAGCACATTCCGTGGATGCTGCTGGGGATACTCGGCGCAGCCTGCCTCGGCGTGGTGGCGCTGCGCCGCGGCGAACACATCAGCGCGCTGTGGATCGTCGTCGCTTCGGTGGCGGTGTATCTGGTGGCCTACCGCTACTACAGCCTGTACATCGCCACCAGGGTGATGAAGCTGGACGCCGGCCGCGCCACCCCGGCGGTGGTCAACAACGACGGCCTCAACTACGTGCCAACCAACAAGAACGTGCTGTTCGGCCACCACTTCGCCGCCATCGCCGGCGCCGGGCCGCTGGTGGGGCCGGTGCTGGCCGCGCAGGTCGGCTACCTGCCCGGCACGCTGTGGCTGCTGGGCGGCGTGGTGCTGGCGGGGGCGGTGCAGGACTTTATGGTGCTGTTCATCTCCTCGCGCCGCAACGGCGCCTCGCTCGGTGAGATCATCAAAAAAGAGATGGGGCCGATACCGGGCACCATCGCGCTGTTCGGCTGCTTCCTGATCATGATCATCATCCTGGCGGTGCTGGCGCTGATCGTGGTGAAAGCGTTGGCGGAAAGCCCGTGGGGGGTGTTCACCGTCTGCTCCACCGTGCCGATCGCGCTGTTTATGGGCATCTACATGCGCTACCTGCGCCCCGGCCGCGTGGGTGAAGTGTCAGTCATCGGCATCGTGCTGCTGGTGGCCGCCATCTGGTTCGGCGGCGTGGTGGCGCACGACCCGTACTGGGGCCCGGCGCTGACCTTTAAAGACACCACCATCACCTTCACGCTGATCGGCTACGCCTTTGTCTCCGCCCTGCTGCCGGTGTGGCTGATCCTGGCGCCGCGCGACTACCTGGCCACCTTCCTGAAAATCGGCGTGATCGTCGGGCTGGCGATCGGCATCGTGATCCTCAACCCTGAGCTGAAAATGCCGGCGGTGACCCAGTTCGTCGACGGCACCGGCCCGGTGTGGAAAGGCACCCTGTTCCCATTCCTGTTCATCACCATCGCCTGCGGCGCGGTCTCCGGCTTCCATGCGCTGATCGCCTCCGGCACCACGCCGAAGCTGCTGGCCAATGAGACCGACGCGCGCTTTATCGGCTACGGCGCGATGCTGATGGAGTCCTTCGTCGCCATCATGGCGCTGGTGGCGGCTTCCATCATCGAGCCGGGCCTGTACTTCGCCATGAACACCCCGCCGGCGGCGCTGGGCATCACCATGCCGGATCTGCACCGCCTGGGCACCGAAGACGCGCCAATGATCATGGCTTCGCTGAAGGACGTGACCGTGCACGCGGCGGCGGCGGTCAGCTCCTGGGGCTTCGTCATCAGCCCGGAACAGATCCTGCAGACCGCCACCGACATCGGCGAACCTTCGGTGCTGAACCGCGCCGGCGGCGCGCCAACGCTGGCGGTGGGCATCGCCCACGTGTTCCACCAGATCATTCCGGGCGCCAACATGGGCTTCTGGTATCACTTCGGCATTCTGTTCGAGGCGCTGTTCATCCTGACCGCGCTGGACGCCGGCACCCGCTCCGGCCGCTTTATGCTGCAGGATCTGCTGGGCAACTTCGTGCCGTTCCTGAAGAAAACCGACTCGCTGGTGGCTGGCATCATCGGCACCGCCGGCTGCGTCGGGCTGTGGGGCTACCTGCTGTATCAGGGCGTGGTGGATCCGCTCGGCGGCGTGAAGAGCCTGTGGCCGCTGTTCGGCATCTCCAACCAGATGCTGGCCGCCGTGGCGCTGGTGCTGGGCACCGTGGTGCTGATTAAAATGAAGCGCACCCAATACATCTGGGTGACCGTGCTGCCGGCGGTGTGGCTGCTGATCTGCACCACCTACGCGCTGGGCCTGAAGCTGTTCAGCGACAACCCACAGCTGGAAGGCTTCTTCTTCCTGGCCGGCGAATACAAACGCAAGATCGCCGAGGGCGGCGCCGAGCTGAGCGCCCAGCAGATCGCCAACATGAACCACATCGTGGTGAACAACTACACCAACGCCGGGCTGAGCATTCTGTTCCTGCTGGTGGTGTACAGCATCATCTTCTACGGCGTGAAAACCGCGATGGCGGCGCACAAGAATCCGAAACGCACCGACCAGGAAACGCCTTACGTGCCGGTGCCGCAGGCCGCGCCCGCCGACGGCGTAACTGAGGGGGAGGTCAAAGTTTCGACCCAGCATTGATGTGATTTAACGGATACCCTGCATAATAAACGTTAAGTAGTACCCAAAGCCGCACGGCCTGCGTATCGCAAGATGCCAGCCGTGCGGCGCGATGCAATCGAGATACCCGGGGCGACCCGGAGGTGGGGCATCCCTGCGGGAACCCCATCCCCCGGCTTCCCCTAATATCAGGCTAAAGCAAGCGCTGTAGTGATGCAGGGTAAAGTTGGAGAAGGCTTATGTTCGGAAACCTCGGCCAGGCGGGGAAGTACCTCGGGCAGGCGGCGCGCATGTTGGTGGGCGTGCCTGACTACGATACCTACGTCCAGCACATGAAAGACAACCACCCGGACAAGCCGGTGATGACCTATAAAGAATTTTTCCGCGAGCGCCAGCAAGCGCGCTACGGCGGCGACGGCAAAGGCGGCATGCGCTGCTGTTAACCCGCAGTCACAAGGATCCGTATGAAACCCATTGCAGTCACCATCCTGACCGGCTTTTTGGGCGCCGGCAAAACCACCCTGCTGCGCCACATCCTGAACGCCGAACACGGCTATAAAATTGCGGTCATCGAGAACGAGTTCGGCGAAGTGCCGATCGACGATGCGCTGATCGGCGATCGCGCCAGCCGCATCACCACCCTGAGCAACGGCTGCATCTGCTGCAGCAAGTCCAACGAACTGGCGGACGCGCTGCTGGATCTGCTGGACGGCGTCGACAGCGGCCAGCTGACGTTCGATCGGCTGATCATCGAATGCACCGGCATGGCCGATCCCGGCCCGATTACTCAGACCTTTTTCTCGCACGAGATCCTGTGCGAGCGCTTCCTGCTGGACGGCATCATCACCCTGGTGGACGCGGCGCACGCCGAGCAGCAACTGAGCCAGTTCAGCATCGCCCAGGCGCAGGTGGGCTACGCCGACCGCATCCTGTTGACCAAAACCGACGTGGCGCCGGACTGCGAGGCGCTGATCCAACGGCTGCAGCGGATGAACGCCCGCGCGCCGCTCTACCAGGTGACGCACGGCGATATCGATCTGAGTGTGCTGTTCGACATCGAAGGCTTTACGCTGAACGACAAACTCAACCTGACGCCTGCCACCCCGCTGTTCCACCGCATCCCGCAGCCGCAGAGCGACATCCGCTCAATTGTCGTGACGCTGGAACGCCCGCTGCCGCTGATGCAAATCTCCGAGGTGATGGAAGGCCTGCTGCTGGAATACGCCGACAACCTGCTGCGCTACAAAGGCATTCTGTCCATCGAAGACGAGCCGCGCCGCCTGCTGTTCCAGGGCGTACAGCGGCTGTATAACGCCGACTGGGATCGGGAATGGCTGCCGGAGGAAGAGCGCAAGAGCACCTTGGTATTTATTGGTGTGGATCTGCCGGAGGAGGAGATTCGGGGCAGGATTGGGGGGGGTGGGGTAAGATAAACCATTCCCCAGGCCAACACGCCCCATATCCAGCAAACTCAAGGATGAACGATGGCAAACAACGTGATGATAGTAGGATTAAAGGCGCTTAACCTGTGCGCGAGCGCCTATATCGTCATCAAACTGAGCACGGTGTTAGCCATCGGCATCATGTTTCTTATTGTCTCTTACGCCGGCGTGGAGGACGTTGGGCTGTCCAATCTCCTCGCCGGGGCGCTCATCATCCTGCCGCTGTTGATCGTCGTCGGTGGCACACTTATCGTCTGCGCCGTCGCCGCCTATCTCAACCTAAAGGCACCCTATCGTAAAAAAGCGCTGTTCTTTAGCCTGCTGTTGGGCAGCATCTCTGCGGTTGGCCTGCTGCTGCCCTACACACGCGAGTTCGCGCTATCCACGGCACTTGCCAGCGCCCTGGCATTGGGCAGCGCGCTGGGGATTTTTGCTTTGTCGAAGAGGCGGGTTCAAGCGTTGTAGCACCTGAAAAAGACGGGTAGCGATTATTCCTTTCCCCAATACGGCCCCGCCGCCACCGACTCGCGCTCGATCAGGCTGGCCGGGAAGCTGGGGCGCTTACTCAGCTCGCCGCCGTCCAGCATCGACAGCAGGCGGTTGATGGTCTCCTGGATCATCTCGGTGACCGGCATCTTCATGCTCGACAGCGACGGCACGGTATAGGGCGCCAGCGGGATGTCGTCGAAGCCGATGACCGATACCGCCTCCGGCACCGCCACGCCACGCTCCGCCAGCCGCTTCATCGCGCCGATGGCCATTTCGTCGTTGCCGGCGACGATGGCGCTGAACGGTTGCCCGCCGGCCAGCAGCGCATCGACCGCCGCCACGCCGCTTTGCGCGTGCCATTTCCCTTCGACGATCAGCGCCTCGTTAACCGCAATGCCCTGCTGCGCCAGCGCGGATTTATAGCCGGAAAGCCGCTCCAGCCCGGTGGGGGAATCGAGCGAGCCGGTGATAAAGGCGATGTCGCGATGCCCGCGCGCGATCAGGTGCGCCACCGCCGCCGCGCCGGCGGCGTGCTGATCGCTGAAGATGCAGTAGCTGTCGTTCCGCCGCAGCCGCCGGTTGATCACCAGAATCGGCTGGCGGTGTTGGGAGACGATCTCGTCCATTTCCGCGATCGACAGAAAACGCGGGTAGATGATCACCCCGTCGCAGCGCAGATCCAGCAAAAACTGAATGGCGGCCCGCTCCTCTTCGGCGGTGTGCTTGCCGTCCGCCAGGATCAGTTGGCGGCCGTTCGCCTCCATGATGCGCGCCGACTGCGCCATCAGTTCGCTGAAATAGTTGCCGCTGTAGAGGGTGTTGGTGACCACCAGGCCGAGGGTTTGGGTGGTGTTGGTCGCCAGGCTGCGCGCCAGCAGGTTGGGCCGATAGCCGGTTTCCGCGATGGCTTTTTCCACCAACGCGCGTTTCTCCTCGCTGACATAGCCGCTGCCGGACAAAACGCGCGACACCGTCGCCTTTGAAACGCCGGCCTTTTTCGCCACCTCGAGTATCGTTGCCATCTGTGCGCCGCCAAAATCCATGGGTTCAGCGCAGTCTACCCAAGACGCCCGGCGTTTGGAACGTTTTCACGCCCCTGCACATCGGTATGCGCTTACCCCTAACGATCCAGATCACGAAAACGCAACGCCAAAAATCGTAGTTCTTGCCAACCACAAAACATAAATACATGATTTTGTGAAACCGGTTTCTTATGGGCGTTTCATACGGATGGAACGACGGATCGCCCAGGCAGTAAATATTCGCCTTTAGGCTATCCGAATTGCTATCTGAGAGACGACACGCCATGCCGAAGAACTACGCAGAGATCTCGCACGCCATCGTGGCCGCCCTGGGCGGCGCGGGCAATATCGAGGCCGTGACCCACTGCATGACCCGCCTGAGATTCGTGGTGAAAGACAAAACGCGGATCGACACACCGGCGCTGAAGGCCATCGACGGCGTGCTGGGCGTGGTGCACAGCGGCGAGCAGTGCCAGGTGATCATCGGCAACGAGGTGGCCAAGGCCTATCAGGCGGTGCTGGCGCTCGGCATGCCGGGCGCGGCGGCCCCTGCCGCCCCGGTAAAACGCAAGCTCACCCTGAAGGGCATCGGTGCCGGCATTCTCGACGCGCTGGTGGGCACCATGTCGCCTCTGATCCCCGCCATCATCGGCGGCTCGATGGTGAAGCTGCTGGCGATGATCCTGGATATGGCCGGGGTATTCGAGAAAGGCTCCTCGACCCTCGTCATCCTCAACGTGATCGGCGACGGCGCGTTCTTCTTCCTGCCGGTGATGGTCGCCGCCTCGGCGGCGCTGAAGTTCAAAACCAACATGTCATTGGCGATCGCCATCGCCGGGGTGCTGGTGCATCCCAACTTTATCGATCTGATGGCCAAGGCGGCGCAGGGCCAGGCGGTGGAATTCGCCTTCATCCCGGTGACGGCGGTGAAATACACCTACACGGTGATCCCGGCGCTGGTGATGACCTGGATCCTGTCGCACATCGAACGCGGGGTGGATCGCATCACCCCGGCGGTGACCAAGAACTTCCTCAAGCCGATGCTGATCGTGCTGATCGCCGCGCCGATCGCCATTCTGCTTATCGGGCCGCTCGGCATCTGGATCGGCAGCGGCATCTCTGCGCTGGTGTACACCGTGCACGGCTACCTGGGCTGGCTTTCCGTGGCCATTATGGGGGCGATTTGGCCGCTGCTGGTGATCACCGGCATGCACCGGGTATTTACCCCGACCATCATCCAGACCATCGCCGAGACCGGCAAAGAGGGCATGGTGATGCCTTCGGAGATCGGCGCCAACCTGTCGCTCGGCGGCGCTTCGCTGGCGGTGGCGCTGAAAACCAAGAACCGCGAGCTGCGCCAGACCGCGCTGGCCGCCGCCGCTTCCGCCATCGTGGCGGGGATTTCCGAACCGGCGCTGTACGGCGTGGCGGTGCGCCTGAAACGGCCGCTGATCGCCAGCCTGATCAGCGGCTTCGTCTGCGGCGCGGTCGCCGGCATCGGCGGGCTGGCCAGCCATTCGATGGCCTCGCCCGGGCTGTTCACCAGCGTGCAGTTCTTCGATCCGGCCAACCCGATGAGCATCGTGTGGGTGGTAGCGGTGATGGCGCTCTCGGTGGTGCTGTCGTTCGCGCTCACGCTGATGCTGGGCTTCGAGGATCTGCCGGAAAACGCCGCCGCGCCCGGCCAAACCGCACCGGCGGCGAACGCCGCCAGCGCAACGCAATGAGACACCAGAGGATTGCATGTCCGATTCAACATTCCCTAAAGGATTTTTATGGGGCGGCGCTTTGGCCGCCAACCAGGCGGAAGGCGGCTATCGCGAGGGCGGCAAAGGGCTGACCACCGTCGATATGCTCCCGCACGGCACCAACCGCATGGCGGTCAAACTCGGGCTGGAGAAGCGCTTTAGCCTGCGCGACGACGAGTTTTATCCCAGCCACGACGCCATCGATTTCTACCACCGCTACCGCGACGACATCGCGCTGATGGCGGAGATGGGCTTTACCGTGTTCCGCACCTCCATCGCCTGGAGCCGGATTTACCCCAACGGCGACGAGCTGACGCCCAACCCCGAAGGCATCGCCTTCTACCGCAGCCTGTTCGAAGAGTGCCGCCAATACGGCATCGAGCCGCTGGTGACCCTGTGCCATTTCGACGTGCCGATGCACCTGGTGACCGAATACGGTTCCTGGCGCAGCCGCAAGATGGTGGAATTTTTCACCCGCTACGCCCGCACCTGCTTCGAGGCCTTCGACGGGCTGGTGAAATACTGGCTAACCTTCAACGAGATCAACATCCTGCTGCACAGCCCGTTCTCCGGCGCCGGGCTGGTGTTTGAAGCGGACGAAAACCCCGAACAGGTGAAATACCAGGCCGCGCACCACGAACTGGTGGCCAGCGCGCTGGCGACGCGCATCGCTCACGAAGTGAACCCCGCCAACCAGGTGGGCTGCATGCTGGCCGGCGGCAACTTCTACCCGTGGTCCAGCAAGCCGGAAGACGTGTGGGCCGCGCTGGAGAAAGACCGCGAGAACCTGTTCTTTATCGACGTGCAGGCGCGCGGCGTTTACCCCTCCTACGCCGCCCGCGTCTTCCGTGAGAAAGGCGTCAGCATCGTCATGGAACCAGAAGACGCCGACATCCTGAAGCACACCGTCGACTTCGTCTCCTTCAGCTACTACGCCTCGCGCTGCGCCTCCGCCGACATGAACGACAACAACAGCAGCGCCGCCAACGTGGTGAAATCGCTGGCGAACCCGCACCTGCCGCGCAGCGACTGGGGCTGGGGCATCGACCCGCTGGGGCTGCGCATCACCATGAACATGATGTACGACCGCTACCAAAAGCCGCTGTTCCTGGTGGAAAACGGCCTGGGCGCGCACGACGAGTTCAATGCAGCAGGCGAGATTGAGGACGACTACCGCATCAGCTACCTGCGCGAACACATCCGCGCCATGGCCGACGCCATCGCCGACGGCGTGCCGGTGCTGGGTTACACCACCTGGGGCTGCATCGACCTGGTGGCCGCCTCGACCGGCGAAATGAGCAAGCGCTACGGCTTTGTCTACGTCGACCGCGACGACCAGGGCAACGGCACCCTCGCCCGCACCCGCAAGAAATCGTTCTGGTGGTATAAGAAAGTGATCGCCAGCAATGGGGGGGATTTGGGGTAGGTTGGGGCGGTGGGGTTAGCGTGGGATGCGGAGGGCTTCCAACCTAAGTTGATTGCCTTCCTGCAGCACAACGAATTCGGCGACGAATTCACGCGCAGAGGGAAACTCGCCCGCCTGCTGTTTCTTGATGGAGACCAGCTTCACGGAGAAATGGTACTGCTGCCCCGACGTAAATACGTAGCCCTCATCAGGGACACACTGGTTGGAGGCGATATCCCGTAGCGGCTCGAAGAATTTGAACGTGCGGTTCTGCGCCTCATCCAATCGGTAAATCGAGATACCCGCGAGCTTTTCGTCTCCCTGCGGCTGAACGGTGAGGCATACTTTGCCCTCACGCAGGCTGGCGGTAGCGGGGTAGTCTACGGGGATACGATCGCCTACCGACGGACAGCCGGCGAGCAGGAAGGGAATGCGATAATGAAGAGCCTCAAACGCTGGGATTTCATTTGGTATGCATTAATGACTTCGCAAGGGCTTTATGCACCTGCTGCAAAAATGCGATAACTGTCGTGCCCCATAGTTCGGGACTAAAGGTAAAGCCGAAACGTTGGCTAAATAATGACTCCACATTATCCTGCGCCAGTAACTCATCGATCTCATTGACCAAAGCCTCGCGCTGCTGATGAGTCGCCAGACGAATGTACTCTGCGATCAGCGCAGTAATATCGCCCTCTGCATTTATCAAGTCATAATCTTGACCAAAATAAACGACGATCAGGTTATCAAGTTCGCTGGTTTTCATCGGCTTATCTCGCAGGGAAAGCGCTAAGGATAAAGTAAGGTTTGTCATTATAGCGGGTAAATTCAATCACAACGCCAACCCGGTGACATTGATAGACGTCAGTACTGCCGCGTAATACCCCATAACCCACTGATTCTGTGAAATTGTGATACACGCTCAAACGGCTGCCGGGAGACGCGTACTTCATCCAATTCACAATATCTGCGCGATTCGCCTTTACCGTGACAGAAACATATTTTTCGGCCTCTTTTACCGATCTGAAGGTGCTTGCTGCGATCAGTTTCGGGCGCCTGGCTAGCCTGGCAATAAGCGCTTCCGGAGTTATGTTTATATGCCGAGCCAATGTGTGCCCGCCCGGATATTTACCGCTAACGGACTCATGCTCAACCAGCTTTACCCGCCCCATACGCACGGATGCGACTCTGGCGGCGCCAACCGCTCCGGCAAAGACTAAAGGCACGGCAATATCGACCGTTAAACCAACGTTATAGGCCGTTTCCCGATCGGCACCCAATGTTTGCGCCAATAAAACGGCAGACTGATAAGTATCGGTAGTTGTTGGATGCCCGGTAATCATCTGATTGGAAGCGGCCTTGATGCTGTCCAGGCTATGCGTTCCCACCACCACGCACCCGACCTTGGTGATAAACGTCGGATCCGGCGCATAGCACAACACCCCAGCCCCCATCAGCTCAACGACACCGCCGGCAAGCCCCAAACCACCAAGCAGACGGTTACTGAGCGTTTCACCTTCAGTGACGCTTTCATCAGACAGCACCGCCGCAAGCTGCACTGGCGACAAGGCAATACGCAACTCATCTTCATTCGCCATGTTCGTTCATCCGTGAATGAGCAAAGCCGTATGATTAACATAAGCTCTAGAAAGGATAAATACTGGAACGGTTAACGCCAAATTGACCTGCACCTTATCTGCAAGATTCGGACAGTGCTGAAGCACTGTTATTTCAATAAAGTGCCTCGTTATTGGATGTTTTCGATAGCAAAGTGATTATTGAATCTTTTCACTTTGAAGTGGGCGATAAAGGCCCTGCCGGAGACATCCTGCAGATTTCTGCGCTTCTCAATCGGTACGAAATTTAGCCTCATGCTGTAGATATAATTTTCCTGAAACGGGTAATCTTCTTGGGTAACGCAAATGCCCTTTTTCAGATCCCGATTCGCCACCTCAATCAATTTCTCATCCGTATCACCACTGATATAGAGCGTATCTAGCCTTTCGTTTTCCTTTGGTGACGGATAGATACAGATGTCACCATTCGCTTTAGCATGGACGGTGACAGGGATGTCCGGCGCATAGCGCTGATCGAGACGATCGCCAGTACAGGCACTTAACAATATCGATCCTGCAATGGCCAGCAAGAAATTAGCTTTCATCATATTCCATTATTTATAAATCTTAATGAGGAAATATTATCCATGAATGGATGACTGATAGTTCAACGCGAAGATGATATGCCGAATTGCGAGGTACATTCCAATCCTAAAAGTAAATAAACTGTAATTCCATACAGCTTATTTTTTCCTTTTACTGATAACGCTATAGTTTTTCCGCTGCGGCAAAATCCGCAGCCGGAGTTAGCGTTCCGAATCTGACATACTACCGCTGTATTATGTAATAATGCAGCAGCTTTAGTTCATTCCAAATAATGGTGGCTCAGGCGGGGGCTTCGCAAGAAGCGCCGGTTCGTATGTCCCGGTGACGCTAACCCCGTCTGGGCTACCACCCGAGTTTAGCGTCTCTGGTGATAGTCATTAACTAATGACATACGGAGATGCACCCATGATAAAGGTTCCCACTACAGAATCCGTTGCAAGCACCCTTACCCTCTATCGCCAACTGTTTAACCACCTCGATCTCAGCGCTTTCAATCCCTCAGAGCTCTTAGACCTCGCCGCACTCTCTGCCGAACAGGCGGAAGGTCTGTGCCACGGCCTGATGCTATTCGGCCATTTACTGCAAAAGCACCCACAGTTGGATACCGAAGGCTGGGAGCAGCTGAATCGCTACCTCAACGCCACGGCGCATCTAGTTCCTGCGTTGTGTAACCTTTATGGGCGGGCGTTGCGGGAGATGGAAGCCTGCAGCTAACGTAAGCGACAATCAGGGCGATGCTAATCGCCCTCCCCACCCACGATTTCCAATAGATCTGACTGACATATCACAACAAAAGCATTCATCAAGGTAGGCATTTCCTCCCCTACCTGGCATAGTTAACACATTCGGTAAATCGATGAGTTAACTGCTGGGTATTGATATATGGCTGCTGCAAAACTTTGGACTAGAGAAGAATTACTGATCGCTTTCACTCTGTATAGCCAAATACCGTTTGGCAAACTTCATTCGAGAAATCCCGAAATAATCCACTATGCAAAATTGATTGGACGCACGCCATCAGCACTAGCCATGAAGCTGGTTAACCTCGCTAGCTTGGATCCATACATTATCGAATCTGGCCGAAGTGGTTTGAAAGGAGCCTCCAATGCCGATCGCGAGCTGTGGAAAGAAATGAGTCAGGATATGGATTTATTCAATCAGCAATGCCAAACAGCAATGGAACACTTGGAGAAACCAGCCGCGCCTGAGTTTGATGAAGAGCCAAAAGATTTCAGTGGCAGAGATAAGATCTCTACAGTCAAAACACGTGTAGACCAAAACCTGTTCCGCAAGAATGTATTGGAAGCGTACGAATATCGCTGCTGTATCACCGGATTAGAAGAACCTGCATTGCTCGTAGCTAGCCATATCCTCCCCTGGAGTCATTCGATCGAACAGCGCCTTAACCCGAGTAACGGATTGTGCCTGTCCAGCCTACATGATAAGGCTTTTGACCGTGGGTTAATCACTTTCGATGACAAACTGAGGCTGGTCTTATCAAATAAAATCAAACAGTTGAAAAGTAGCATCGTTGTGGAAAATTTCGAGAAATATGAAGGAAAAATAATTCGAACACCTATAAGTCACTCTCCAGATAAAAAACATATTTTTTATCATAGAGAAAAAATATTTATTAAAAGTTAAATCAAATCATTACCAATGAAAATATAATATTGCCAAACCAACCCTGTCAAACAGATAACCCCGCCGTTTCCATAACTGCATCCAAAAATCAACTATTAATATCACATTACTTGTTTTTTAATTGACCTCATCGCTGCCAATCCTGATGGCATTATATAAATCAGCACTAACAAAAAATTCTACAAACCTGCCTCCAACCATTAATAGCCCACCTGATTTCGATAATATCTATGAACCAGTTCTCATTCAAGCATTCATCGAAAAACAGAACATTAAAATGCTCGAAAAATCCATTTTAAGTGAATTTAATCGGCCGAATTAAACGCAGCTTCATCCCATGCTCTAAGACTCATTTATCCAGAGCGAGAGCGGTAATTTTCGAGTTCTGAACGTTTATTATCATCGCCCCGGATAACTACGAAGCAGCACAATGCTATCCAGAATTTGTAACATTAACGCACCTGAAATCCCAAAAGCAGTGGTGATCGTCAGGAACTCCTTCAGGAAATTATCGAGACATATTAGGCTCCTAATCCGGTGGCCGCTGGCGAGTACACCCATGACAAATTTCATCAACGAGTCAACGTTCGGAGCTTCCGAGTGCAGAAGCGGCAGCCACTCATTTACCAGCCCTTTAAGACGTCGCCTGTGTTTTACCACCAAGCCATTAGCGGTATATCTGTTTGTGACTGAAGTGAAGCGGCAATTACCAGATGCACCGATAATCAAAACGTCGGCGTTCAAGTACCAGTTCAGTGATGCATGCAGATAGCAAATACCGTAGCAGAACACTGAGTCTCATAGTGACGAGTTGACAGCAACAAACCAGCCAGACTACAGACACGACATTACGGCAGCCCCTTTACCTCACACATGACTTCTACGACTTCCCACTTCTTATCTGTTGTTATCTGTTGCCAAAACTTTCGCCCCAGAGCCACCTGAAGTACCTCCTTATCCAGCATGGCTTTGGCAAGCAGCTTCTTGAGCCTGGTGTTCTCTTCCTCAAGCGACTTCAGGCTCTTAACCTCGGGAACCTTTATACCGTCATACTTCTTGCGCCAGGTGTAAAGCGTGACATCGGAAATGGCGTGCTTATGTTAAAGCTCACGGGTAGAGGCTCCTGCTTCCGCTGCGCGGGACTACTGATGAGCTGTTCATCGGAAAAAACGCTTCCTCACGGGGATGCCCCATGTGGTTTATGAAGGCATTACTAAGCAGGTCAGAACAAGCCATTCAGGGCGCAATATAGTAAACATCCGCGCTCCCTATAATTTCGTGCTTAATGGTCGTTCTCATCTATCCATACAACCGCTATGATGAGAAGAATTGTTCCGATATCGTTTTGAGAGCTGCTGTGTAGTTAGTCACAACGCCAATTGGTTCCAAAGATTATTACGCCAATAACTTATTGAATTATAAGAGTGATAGAGGGAAGAGATGGCATTACTAGAATACATCAGCAATGAAAACTTATTCAGCGAAGTTGAAAATTTGTTAACAAAAGCAAAAAAGAAAAAAGAAACCGCTGAGAAAACTTTTAATAATAATGTGATAGACCCGTTTGGGGCTCTTTTTGAAGCTCCGGGATTCTCATCCCATGAAGAGTGGCGAAATTCCGAACTTGCACGGCAACAACAGAAGACAATTCAGAACCATGTGGGTACCTTTCACCAAAAAATCCTCGGCCATGTGGATGGATGGCGGGACATGGGGATTGGTGGAATCGTTGACCTTCTCCATGAAGAGAGAAAAATCATCGCTGAAGTGAAGAATAAATATTCAACAGTTACTGGTGGTGACTTAGCTGATAAGTACAAAGGGCTAGATGAGCTGGTATCACCAAAACATAGCCGGTTTAAGGATTATTGCGCTTACTTTGTAAATATAATTCCTCGTAAACCGGTCAGATCCGACATGCCTTTCACTCCATCCAATAAAGGCAGTGGTACATTGTGCCCTTCAAACCCTAATATCCGAATTATTGATGGGGCAAGTTTCTATGGGCTAGTTACTGGTAGACCTGATGCGCTTAAAGAACTGTATACAGCTCTCCCGCACGCAATTGAGTATGTTTTGAATGAGCGTCTTGAGCAGGAAGGCTTCTCCATCCCTGATAAAGATAGCTTTATTCAGTATTTTAGTCTCGCTTATGGTTAATAACCATGATCAATGTTTGACAAAGTCTATGTAAACCCATACAGTAGTAACCATGACTAATGTTGACGTGGTTACTAAGTATGTTAAAGGAAGAGTTTTCACTTTCGGAAGTTGCAGACATCCTAGGTGTGTCAAAAGAAACTTTAAGACGTTGGGACACTTCAGGAAAATTAGTTTCTCATCGAAACGATGAGAATAACTATCGTTTTTATAGAATAGATCAACTCAAACATTTTGAACAGGCTCAATTTCTATTTAAAAGCCAATGGTCTGATGAGACTAAATTTTGCAATAACACTTATACTGTATTGGAATTATTTGCTGGTGCAGGAGGTATGGCTTTAGGTTTGGAAAAGTCAGGTTTAAAGTCTGTTTTGCTAAATGAAATAGATTCTCATGCATGTAAAACACTAAGAAGAAACAGACCTGAATGGAACGTTATTGAAGGTGATGTCAGCAAAGTAGACTTCACTCCTTATAGAAACACCGTCGATGTACTGGCAGGTGGTTTCCCGTGCCAGGCATTCTCGTATGCGGGAAAAAAACTTGGTTTCGAAGACACCCGAGGAACTCTCTTCTTCGAATTCGCTAGAGCAGTTAAGGAAACAAACCCAAAAATTCTTTTAGCCGAGAACGTGCGAGGATTACTAAATCATGATGAAGGTCGAACTTTAGAAACAATAAAAAACATTATTGCCGATTTGGGCTACACGTTATTTGAACCTAGAGTACTTAAGGCTATTTTTTATAAAGTACCGCAAAAACGTGAGCGTTTGATTATAATCGCTGTTAGGAATGATCTTGCTGATGGCATCGATTATGAATGGCCATCATCTTACAATAAAGTATTAACTCTTAAAGATGCCCTAAAAAAGGGAGAGCTGTACGATAGCGACGTGCCAGAATCAGAGGGGCAGAAATATCCTAAAAGAAAATCAGAGATCTTAAGCATGGTTCCGCCAGGTGGTTACTGGAGAGACCTTCCAGAAGACATCCAAAAAGAATACATGCTCAAAAGTTTTTACTTAGGTGGCGGTAAAACAGGTATGGCACGACGCTTGTCCTGGGATGAACCAAGCCTAACGTTAACCTGTGCCCCTGCACAGAAACAAACAGAGCGTTGCCATCCGGAAGAAACAAGGCCATTAACAGTGCGTGAATATGCAAGAATACAGACATTCCCCGATGATTGGGTATTTGAGGGGCCAATTTCTGCAAAATATAAGCAGATAGGAAACGCTGTCCCTGTCAATCTCTCATTTGCTGTTGGAAAATCTGTTGTGAATCTTTTAGAAAAAATAAACAAAAGATAATCATATAGGGTAGGTTTGACTTCCTACCCTTCCATTCTTACAACATGTGAGTAAATTATATTTACTCCTAAATAATCTTTCCAATAAACCATTAGCATCTCTCCTCAGTAGTATAAGTATTCCTAGGCTCTCCAGCCCATGCGAGCCCGATTTTAAAGTATCCAGTCTAATATAAAAAAACCGATTTATTTTCGCGCAATTTTTGAGGTTTCACTTTTTCGGTCATTAGCCGGTACTCCTCCAGTATCGGGTTCTTCAAGAACTCATGAGGTCGCTCGCTATTGTATTCGGCCCATCAACATTCTATGACCTCCCAAACTTCATTCAGGGTTCCGAACAGTTAAAATCTATAATTTCTGTCCGGTACGTTCTGTTAAAGCGTTCTATAAAGTCATTCTACGTTGGCTTTCCGGTTTGATAAATTCCAGTATGACGCCATACCATTCAGCCTACTGCGCCAGCGTGAACGTGACCAGTTCCGGGTCGTTGTCTATTCGTAGTTTCAGCGAAAAATCCTGGTTTGCCACAATTCTGTCCCGCACTCTGACCACCCACGCTGCCGAAATATTCAGTTCGATTTCTATTACGAGAACCTCGCAGTTGAAAGTCGTCCATCATATTGAAGGTTCGGAAGCGCCTAACGCGGATCAGCGAATCAGCGAATCAGCGAATCAGCGAATCAGCGAATCATACATAAAATCGATGAACCAGCTCTAGTTCAGAGATTACGTTGTGATCAGCAGAGCCAGATTTCGCACCGGCAAACGTTGCTTTCCCTTCCGGCGAAAATTCAGTTTCAGCAGGCAATAACTACAGTGAACACGTTTATAGTGCCAAGTATGCCCTACCAGTACAGCAACCGGAGTAGCGTCTTAAAACCATAGCACTCAGCCAACTCAGCCAACACTTGGAGCACCGGTTCATCGCGCCAAAATAGACCGTCCTGGTCAGCGATGACGCCTTGCAGGATTGGCGGATGCTCATGGTAAATCGTACAGTCAGATAACCGACTAGCTTACACATTATCGTTAGTTTTAAAACTTTCCCGATAACGTCTTTAAGTGCCCGGCATTCAAGGCTGAGTTCAGTAAACATCTGTTTAAGGTGACGGTAGGTATTTCATTCTTTATATCGGAGGCTTCTATACCGCTAAACTTCTCTTTCCAGTTGTAATTGCTGGCTTCATAGTAGCATTCTTAACGATACATGCGGCCTCGATGGACTTCAAAACGGCAATATCCTGATGCTCAGTGAGTCGGGATTGATGCAAGATAATCTCCTCAGTCCTCAGAGAAAATAATAGCCTGTCGGAGGATACAAAAAGTGAATGGCTCACTTTGTCGTGATGCCTTACATACATAAAGACTTAGAGAACAATAGTATAACTAAAAGCCAATTCACTCATAAAAAATACGGCTCATTTAAAAACCCTTCCATTTAACTTTCGACAACTTGACATTACCATTATAACAATTTCAATCTGAACATTAATAAACCATAAATTCAGAGTGTAAATTCTGATTTTTAAAATAAAATATGCTTAGTGATATAATATTTAGGTGGATAAAATTAAGTTATACTTTATAAACAATAAATAGTATAATATTCGCGTATGCTTTTCATAAAAAATTAGTTATGTGAATGGAGCTCCTATGTTAGATAAAGAAAAAAGAGAAGAAATTCTTGATAAATCAAAGCATTGGTTTATTGAAAAAATAGCAAAAAGTCACATTAGAAACACTATAAAGTTAACAGACCCAAAAGAATTTAATATAAACCCATTTTTGAATATTTATTTATCAAACTTCCTAACTGGAAATTCATCTCCAGAAAGCATAGCTAAAGCACTTATTTATCCCCGTGTATTAGGAACATCAATTACAACATCATTTGGGCAGCATATTCAAAGTTTCACTAGTGAAGTTCTAGATGGTTTTGGTAGTACAACTAGCGGCATTGATATTGAGTTTATAGACCAAGTAGATGGGTTGAAAAAATACTGTCAGATAAAGTCAGGTCCTAACACAATAAATAAGGATGATGTTGAGACAATTGCAGGGCATTTTAGAGGTGTAATAAACCTTGGAAGAACAAATAATCTGAAACTAGGATTTGAAAATATGATTGTTGGTGTGATATACGGTGAAGAATCAGAGCTTAGTGCTCATTATAAAAGAATAACCAACCAATATCACTTCCCCGTAATTGTAGGTAAGGACTTTTGGCACCGATTAACTGGTGATGAGAGTTTTTATAAAGACTTGGCAGAAGCAATCGATGATGCAGTAAAAGATTCTGACTATAGCACAGAACTTGATACTGTAATAAAGGCCTTAGCTAAATCAGAAAAGATAATGAATATAAAATGAAATACAACTGTCTCTTAATTAATAAGAGACAGTTTTTATAATCTAACCACACTAGCAACCCGAAACATATGAACTGTATTTACATAATCTTTATGCTACTTATCTAAATAATCTAAATCCATTAAACCTCATAAAAAACAACCATGAATTTTATATCAAGAATTAAAAACACAATTATCTAAGCCACTTTAGGTCTGTCATCACCAGAGAGCTAGCTGTCAAAAAAAGCAGCTATTTCCAATTTCGTCGATAGTAACGTCAAAGACTAAGCACACACATTTTCAGAAAAAATAATAAATTTATTATCGACTGTCCGCCTAGAATCTAAGCCGTGGACTGCTATAAGTATATATCAACAAAGCCATAACTCCTTGACGACCAATTCGCATCATTCCTAACAGCCCGATTAAAACGAGTCTGGCTTCAATACTATATATTCACCTTTTTCCATCCCCAAAAAAATCCAGCTCCACATGAGATAAGAAACACCTTAACAATTACTATATTACTTTGCCGATGATAAAAAAACCGCCTATGCAAAAAACATCTCACTTTCTCAAAAACCAGTAGTTTTCGAACAGATTAGTGGATGTATATATAATCAATGCCACTATATTTCCAGATGGCTATCTTTGAAATAAATCCATCACTTATTATTTAATCATTATCAAAAATAGAAAAATTCTTAATCTACAATCTTGCGTTGCACTAGATATAAATTACCTTCCAAAGATAGCCCGAGAGAAAAAACCTAGGCAATAAAAAGATGCTGAGCTTCAGGATTCTGGCTCGCATAATCTCTCCCATAGAGTGACCTGCGAAAATACAACTCCCCATCCGGGCTCATCGCCGTGTACTGATTCTGCAGCCCAAACGGCAGGTAGCTGTCGCAATGGGCCAACACGCTCTGATAGAAAATGGTGCTGCCAAACACCGAACGCGCCAGATTGACTTCGCCCGGCGTTAACACCCGCGTGATCCCTTCCTGTTGTGGCTCCATCCTAGAACTCCTTGATCCGAAAGGGTTCAATGAAACGCCATTTTAGCCTTTAACGTCAATCAGATAGGCCTTAGGAAAGCATCAGGAAGATCCGGTTTTCACTGAAATGGGAATACGTCAATACAGAGTAAAGTGGGTAGGTAATTGCGGCAGGCAGAATCCAGGCACAAAAAAACCACCTTTCGGTGGCTTCTTGTTCGCGCGGTACTTAATGGTGCGAAGGCCGGACTCAAATCACCAATCAATGCACTGAAAAATATAATATTATTAAAAACAAAGTAAAATTATGCCCCCTTTTGTGCCCCCAGTATAAATTTCGTGAAACGCTGGAGGATTAGACTATCGCTCTGAAAACAGCATAAAATTCGACCATACAAAGAACTCGGTTAGGTTCCGTGTCACGAACCCAAACCAAAAATCTTGTTACGCATAAATTTACCGTCGCCATTTTCTGATCGCAGCATTCATTTCTTGGACTCACAGCCACAAAAAAAGATTTATAGAAAAACTGTTCACCCTATACACCTTTTAAATTTATCTTTTTATTTCAATGCATTGATTGGTGTATAGCTACCTTCTCGGTGTACACCTCTGTTCACCTACAGGGTGAACAGCCTGAACCGCAGGCACAAAAAAACCGGCCTGAGCCGGTTTGGGGAGCGCTTGTCGTTATGATTTTGGCCGTTCAGCGGCCGATAGGATGCCCTGGTGTTGCTGCGTGTATTAAGCTCCCTGCCACTATAGGCGGCGTAGCGATTGAGCGTCCAATGGGTTCGGCAGATCAATCATGGCCTATTGATCGGCCTGGCCGATCGATGTGTAATTGCATCTGATTTGACTACCCGTTTGCATTTTACTTGGCAATTGTTTGCAAATTACTTGACCATCACCAACAAGATCTGACCGTACACATTCGATGGTGAAAGAGGTTCGTCTGTATCTTTGCAGTCTGCCAGGAGCGGAAGTTAACCGTTTTAGAAATCATGCCAATTAGCATAAAATCTCTCAACTGATGGGACCTGGGGCAGCAGAAATAAATGACTACAAGGCAGTATGCGCAAAAATCAATCTTCGATCTGGAGGCAATTTTCGAGCGGTCACGCAACAACGCTAGTGAACTTGAAGTGCTGTTGAACGAGCTGACCTTCCGCAACACTGCCAAGGCCCGAACGTTGACGACTAAAATCGAGCAAGCCCGAACTGCACTTAGCGGTCGCTGCGTGGTCTCAATGTCGGGTTCCAGTCCATCAGCGCGTCATCCTGGCTCGGCGTCCACGCAATCCTCCCAAGTTTCGTCCCGGGATGCGCCAGCAACGGTAGTGCAACAGCGACCAAAGGCTAATCCAGCTCCTATCGTGCAACAGCAATTCGGCGAAGACCAGAGCGACCTAGGTCCACTCCCCTCTTTCTCTCCAACAGGTAAGTCGAATGATGCGCGCGCGATACTGGCAACATGGACAGCCCTCGAAGCACTATCGCCTCAAGGTTATAAGCGCCCAGAGGATATGGCAACCGGCGACCGCTCCAGGGTTGCTCTATTGGAGCGAGGAGTTCCATGGGGACCAAATGCCCGCAGTAAGCCCAGTTATAAGCTTTATTTCGAGGTCGTCCTCGGCGCCATCGCTCTCGACAAGGCGACGGACGAGCTGGTCAAGGTTTTTGGCGAGGATGAGGAGCGTTCACGCCCGGACGCTAAGAAAGCGGCCATCGGCTCGATCCTGATCGACAAGGAAGGTTATGTGCTTGAAGACAAAGGCGTCGCCGTTTCCAGTTTTGCCTGGGCACTCAAGCCGGCTCTCGATCTGAAGCTTGGGAGCTTAGGGAATTGGCCGAATGTTGAGCCGCGCATTATCGAGCATCTGGATCGAATGGTTCGCCGCCACAACGAGGATGGAGAACCCATACCGATCGATTTGGATGTCGTTCTTAACGCTTATAAATGGCTTGTGTCTCAGTTCGGTGTACCCGAGCATTTGGTTGAGCCACCCACATTCGCGATTAAGGTGTTTCATCATTTCAAGGCCAAGGTGCCGCCAGAACCTTCGTTACTGAATTCCTTCTATCTTGAAGATCTCGGTGAAGCAACCAAATTGCTCGAGATGGGCAAAGCCGGAACCGGTTTGCGCCGCTACATGGGAATTGGCAGGCCTGACCAGAAAATCGACGTGCTATCGCCCATTTCCGCAGTGGAGCCGTTCGTCGCACCGTCGCTCATGCCGCAAGCTCGTTGGCCTTCGAAAGGCGGCCATCCATTAGTGCTGCTTCAACAGGCTGCCGTGAATGCGGCGCGCGCTGAGCTGATTGATGCCCCAGGTATCATCGGCGTCAATGGACCACCGGGTACCGGAAAGACCACTCTTCTACGGGATATCGTCGTTGGGTGCATTCTTGATCGGGCCACGGCGATGTCCGGCTTCAACAAACCGCAGGATGCCTTTTCCACAACAGGCGAGAAGCTGGCATTCGGTTCCAATTCCTTCCTGCACTTCTACAAGTTACATGCATCCTTGAAAGGTCATGAGATCGTCGTAGCCTCCTCCAATAACAAAGCGGTCGAAAACGTCAGTAAAGAGCTTCCTCTCAAGGAAGCCAATGGTCGCCATGAACAGATTGCCTACTTCCGGTCCATCAGCGACCTGATTGCGAACCCCAAACGTGCCGGCTATTTCGAAGCCGAGGCCGAGGCCGACATCCCCTCCGACCCTGTCGAAACCTGGGGATTGATCGCCGCTGCTCTCGGCAAGAGCAGCAACCGAGGCGCGTTCCAGCAAGGTTTCTGGTGGAATGAAGATGGTGGTTTCCTTACCTACCTGAAAGCAGCTCGCGGCATAAACGTCATGCGTGAGATCAAGGACGAACAAACTGGCGAAATCATCGATCGCGTGATGCCCAGCGTGGTCGTCAATGAGCGGCCCAGCACCAACGAAGCGGACGCTTTAGCGGCCTGGCGGAAAGCGCGAACCGTTTTCCTTAAACTCAAGGAGACGGTAGACGCCGAAATCGCCAGCATCGAAGAAATGCGACGGGATATCCAGGCGCTCAAGGGAGCGACCACCGAACTTCAAAGGGTGGAACAGCGTCGTCCGAGTCTGAATGAAGCCGTCGAAGAGGCACACCAGACTGCTGAATCCTGCCAACGGGAGCATGAGAAGGCAAAATCGCAGATCGAGCAGGATAAGATCATGCTCGACATCCATCTTGCTGGCCGTCCAGGTTTCTTCTCCCGTTTGTTCGCGACTGCGGCCTGGAAGTCATGGAGATCGACACTGCATAAGCTCTCGGCGACCTTGCAGCAATCAGTCTTACGGGCGCAGGAGACAGACGGTGCCCTGGAGCTTGCAAGGACTGAGTGGAGCAATACTGAGTCCCAGTTACAGCAACTCGACCAGGAAATTTCCAGCAAATGTCAGGCTGTCTCGAAATTGAAGGCAACCGAGGCAGAGGCACGAAACCGTATGGGAGACAGGGTCGTTGATGAGAGATTCTTCGAACGCGAGCACGAGGCTATCCACCTGACTGCGCCATGGCTTCCCGATGAGGTTCATCGCCTGCGGGAGGATCTTTTCGCCGCTGCCCTGACTGTGCATAAAACGTTCATCGATGCTTCGGCCAGCCGCTTGCAACACAATCTTGGGCTATTGATGTCGGGCATGGTGGCTGGTGCCTTCCAGTCTTCCGCTCACCGTGAACTTCTCCCCGACCTTTGGTCGAGCCTTTTCATGGTTGTGCCGACCGTGTCCACGACATTCGCCTCTGTTCGGACGATGTTCAGGGATCTGCCACCAGAGAGCATTGGCTGGCTTCTGGTAGATGAAGCGGGTCAGGCCGTTCCTCAGGCAGCAGTTGGAGCTATCATGCGGGCAAAGCGCTCCATCGTGGTAGGTGACCCGTTGCAAATCCCACCTGTAGTTTCACTTCCTGAAAAGCTGAACGCCGAAATCTGCAAGTTCTTTGACATTGACCAAGTCGAATGGTCTGCCCCTGCAGCATCTACGCAGACCCTTGCTGATCAGGCATCGCGCTTCAAATCCACCTTCGTCATGGACATAGGTGATCGAGAAGTCGGGCTGCCACTGCTCGTTCACAGGCGTTGCCAGAACCCAATGTTCGACGTTTCTAACTCCATCGCCTATGCCGGGCAGATGGTCCATGCTGTCGGGCCTAAAAGCCCAGGATCTATCGGCTCGGCTTTGGGGAGATCTCGCTGGGTGGATATCAATGGCGATGCTGAGACGAAATGGTGCCCCGATGAGGGCGAAGCGGTTGTACGAATGCTTAAAGAGCTGGCAGCATCGGGCATTACAAATCCGGACGTATTTATCATTACACCATTCAAGATCGTAGAGCAAAACATGCGTCGGCGTCTCGACAGAGAGACCGATCTGCTGCGGGCGTTCGGCGCAAAGTTGGATGAGTGGTGCCGTGATCGTGTAGGCACGATCCACACGTTCCAAGGCCGAGAGGCGGACACGGTCATCCTGTTGCTGGGTGCGCCGAAAGCTAGCCAGCAAAGGGCGCGTCAGTGGGCGGCAAGCCCGCCAAACATAATCAATGTAGCCGTCTCACGCGCCAAGCAAAACCTGTATGTGGTCGGCTCGGCTGCTGCATGGGCAGGGGCGGGAACTAGCCTACAGGTTTTACAGCGGCAATTGACGCAATAAGCCTGACAATCTCCGGGTGGCCCTCATTGCTGAGGGCGCATCGCTAATAATTTACAACCTACTTCAGTGTCGGACCGGTTGCTACATCTCAAAAACTGACATTGCTCACATAATAGTCTAGTAGTCATTACCCACCGCCCATCCTAGCTTGATAATTCTCACAGCACCCGTTTTATCCACACTGAGGAATAACCTCTGACAAGGCTAAGGAGTACGATTATGGGGCTTAAACCTGGTCCAAAACCAATTGCAAAATCAACAGGAAATCCCGATCAACGCAGACGTGATAATAAGGATACACCCGGCAATACCCCAGGACTGAAACCAAGCAAATCAACTGGGAAGTAATCGTTCAGGGTATACTCTTATCTCGTCAAATCTGTCAGATTTAGCCCGTTTAGTGCCAGGAGCGGACATTAAGTGACCAGATTCAGTAGAACACTACAATTGGACGTAAAGTAGTTGATCTTAGCGATAAGTTAAAAGTGTAGTGTTTGTTTCAGTGATTCTACTTGCAATTCTTTCCCCGCAACATCTGCCAGCTTTATGAGGTGGTATTAATGCATAGCATACTGCTACCACGACGTCATCTTAAGCAGAGCATTGTTCTCCCCACTCCCACCCACAATTTACATCAAACGACAACGCAAATTTAATCGTGATCATTGCATCAAAGTAATAGCGATAAGATCCGCCGTAAAATGGCTAAAAATCATAATCCCTTGCTTCTATTTGACTTATGGCTTCATGTCTAAGAGTTGGAAACTGATTTGCTATCTTTCTGTTTATAAGACAAAACATAGCATCGTGAATATCTGACCCCCCAACATATAACCAACTGATAACATAATTTACAGCATTATGTCTTATGGTATTAACTGTTATCCTGTCCTTGGTTTTTTTATCAAGTTTAGTTAGATTGCCGAGTTTTTCATTATTATTGTTAATCCACCATTGAGTAACTGACTTCCAGAAGGCTAGGTCAGATGAAACAAAATGTATTTCAGTCATATTTTTCTTCGCGTGCTCCTCAGGTGTTAAATTGTTCCCTGAATCATATTGAAGGTTGTTCTCCATAACATTGAAATTTATCCAGTGATCAACACGAACACCTTTCTTTGAAAAAAGCATCCCTAACATAAACCACTTTGTTGCAGAAACTTTTTCCGCCTTCAATAAAAAAAGTTCGCTCACTCTCACCCCTTGAACAGTCAGAAAATGAAGGTTTTTCATGAATGCACTAGCATCCGATTTAGTGTAGTTATAATAAGAAATTAGGTTTTCTTCGTTAATTTTTACGAAATCATCATTGATGATTACACATCGCGAAACTTTTTTATGGTTTTCCTGAGAGCTTCCAGTTATGGTTTCTTTCATTCTTTCGAAGATTACAGGTAGTTTATTTTCTTCACTTATTCCTTTTGATATCAATTTAATGATATTATATAAATTAACATCTCCGGTGTCTCCTTTTCTTTCCATTTCCATATCAATAACCTCTCTAAAAGAGAGATTGGCGGGGAATGAATACTCTAAGTTAACAGTAGTGTTACTATCTACTATACATTGGCAATGCAAAATTGGTCTTAAAAGCAAAGCTAGGACAGGTTCTGACAATGACATGCCACGTTCCAACATGAAATTAGCAATATCACCAGTAGAATCTTCATCTTTTGATTCTTTATCGCTATCGTTTCTAATTAAACTAATTATCTTAGGGTGTGATAAGTTACTCTGGTTCATTTTTTTCCTGATTTTTATTAATTTTTTTTCTTGAAAGGTTTGTTATATTTGTTTTTTAATCACTTATTCTTAAATTTAGTATAGCGTAAAAGTTGACGATTCTCATTCCACTCCCCGTATTGAGTGGCACTTTTTGTAGGTGAAAAATAGTTGATTTCCTGTATTTCCCTCAAGCAGTTTGACTTGTTTTTTTAAGTGCCTCATTCGTAAGACCGCCGCACCTTTAAATAGTATTTAAAGATCATGGGAGAAACTATTCATAAAATTTTCAAGTATTTTAGATGCGTACCTTGGATTAGGTTGATGTTGCACTCCAATTATTTTAAATATATATGAATCTATCCAAGAAAAGCTTTCTGAAATCAAGTCGGTAATATTGCTTTTAGATGGGTAGGTGGAATTATCAAACTTGCCCTCATGTATTAATTTATTTCTTAGTTTCACAGCATCAAAAGTTAATTTTTGGATTCCTGCTCGATCTGCGGCGCCAGCTAAGTAATCATAAAAACCGATCCGGGATTTTCTTTGCTTTGCATGCAATTGGGCAAATTTTCTTCCAGATGTTTTTTCAGTATCCCCAATGATTTGTAATATAGTTGTGAGAAGGATATATTGATTTTCTAAAGACCACGCAGCAATAGAATCAAGATAATAATGAATTATAAGTAACATTTTTTCCGTGCTAAAAACGTTATTGTTGTTACAGAAGGACTCAACAAAATCTATATAATAACTTAAAGTGTTCAAGCAAGACTTAGGTGAGTGAATTGAATGATCTCTTGGGAATTTATCTCCTGGTTGAATTAAACTAACTTTGGAGAAAGGCGTTGAGCTGGTTGGTCGAACAGATGTTCCATTAATAAAGGAAAATGCAAGGCATGCCTTCAATAGATTATCCATGATTTTATCGAAATAGCTATCTTCAATTAATCCAGACACCCTCAATTGGTTACTTGGGATATTTGTCAACATAGAATATGTATTGGCACACGCACCATTCTCAATCTCATTAATAACATTATTGAAATTAGAATGTTGCATTTTTTCTAAATCCCAGAGGATGCCGTTAGTAGTAATGGAGAATTTATTTGGCATGCCAGGTGGAAGTAAATTAGTTAAGTAAAACCCTTGCATGTAATAATCCTTTTTTAAGATCGATATAAATTATGATTTTTTTATAAACACTACCACTTGTCAACAAAATTGTGGGGGTTGATTTTGAGTCCACATTCGCCACTCGTAGCATGACCTCGAAAGCATTTGACTTTAGTAGTGGTACATAAACCTAACCATTGTTAATGGAAAGTCAATATTTTTCAACTGGTTATATTGAAATAAATGTCTTTAATAATGCCATTGTACACTTTTCGACTTCTTACGTACAGAGCACCTCTCTGAAGGAAATTCAATAATTGATTTCGGTGGCAAGAAAGTCTCTCCTGCTAAAAGAGGTTGAATAATCTTCACCTAAATAAAGCTGTCTCCATTTCAACGTCCGCTCCTCGCTCACAGCGGACCTTCAGCTCCGTTAACTCGTCCGCTTCGTGCCAGAAGCGGAGGTTGGAGTGCCAGAGACTCACTAAAAGTTGATGGTTCGTTTTGCAGAGATACTTACAATAGCTCTCTCATTTATCAAATTCAGCCAAACTTTGCCTTAAACATCTTCCAACGCTGAGATAGATACGGCCAAGATTCCTCATGACCTGCTCCCCGTTGATTAACACACCGCGATGTTAGTAATGTCTTCATAAGCCACATGAGGACATCCCTATGAAGAAGCGTTTACCAACTCTGCCGTTTTGCTAAGTCGGGCTGAAATCACGGGCTGTCGGGACGCCTATAAGGTATATGAGCAGAATAGGAATTAATCATCTCGGCGGCGTCAGTCCGGAGGCCTTGAACAGGCCTCGTCGTGAGGACAGAATTTGTCTGCTGTCGTGGGTCAGTCCATAAGTCCACCGTTAGTCAAGTCACGTGGGAGCGAACACAAACCCATTGAGCTCAATGTCTTCCTTCAACAATTGGTTAAGTAACCCGACGTTAATGAGTCTGGAAAGGTTAATCATACCAATGAGATCCGCGTCTTCATAAAAAGACTGTATCTGGGCAATCATCCCCTCAGGTTCCAGGAAACGCTCGCCCCCAACCATTGCATTACAGGCCTCATGTACTAGATAAAAATCATCGTAGGATAAGCTCCGGTACAGCATGCCGAGGGTGAAACCTGAAGATTCACCATGGAAAAAAGGCACTTTTTTACGTCTGGCAAAGGATTCTCCGACAGTAGGTTGGAGCCCTCGCCTCACAATCTCTTTATCTAATAGCAGAGTCTTCCGTAGAGAGTCAGGAATACTCATTGATAGCTTTATCAGTGAGTTAGATAAAAACGGGACGCGATTTTCAATAGAAAAAAGAGAAGATATCCGATCCTCGTTATGCAAGTTATAGTCATGAAGATCGCGGAGTTTTACTTTTTGATAAAATGACCAGTAGTCTTCGCTTCCAAGAAGGCTTTTGGCTGAAACAAAGGCTGAGTCAAAGAGTTTGTAGTCACTCAGTTCCTGCCAAGCTTTTAGGTTCATACATCCGGGAGATTCCAGGTCGTATTTTTCTTTCAAATAACGCAGAGACTCTTCGACGCTCTGCCAAGGTTCATTCTCGTCAAATACAAACGATTGAGTATAGCCGCCAAACAGCTCATCGCTACCGTTACCCGATAGCACCACGCATACATCCGGAGTATGTTGTTTAATGTAAGAATAAATACATGCCTTATAGATCTGTTCTGCGCCAAAATAGGGGCTTTCACTTGCCCACAGCAATGTTTTCCAATCTTTTGTGGAGACCGTTATTTGCGAGTCGACATAAACCTTATGCAACGGAACACCAAACTTTTCTGCTGCAGCAATGGCTCCGCTGGCATCTCCTGACTCTTCAGTGCCGGGCGACATAAGTGTATATGCAACCACATTGGCATCCTTTAGGGCGGCCAGTACTCCAATAGAGTCGATCCCCCCGCTGAGCAAGATTCCTGTGCGGCCAGAAGGCGAAAGTTGCTGGCGGCAACTGGCGTCAAAAGCTTTCGAGAATTCGGAAATAAAAAACTCTGGTGTCGTCAGCGATACGATGCTCTCCGGCATGTGGGAATTGTAGCGGATAATTTCAATATGCCCGGTTGACGTATTGTATTTCAGCATGCTTCCTGGAGGAACTGTTTTTACTTGTGAGAATACGTTACGGTATTTTAAGGAATCATAACCGACATCGCCACGCAACCATGGATCATTTAGCATTTCAGCACAATCAATTATTTCCTCATGAATAAACGGCAATATTCCCTTCGCCTCTGAGGAAAAGAAAAAGTCCCCCTTGTCATCCACACTGTAAAACAAAGGTTTAATTCCGAGCGGATCTCTTATTAGAGATATTTCATTTCTCACCTTGTCATAAATAACAATAGAAAACATTCCTTCTAACTGCTCGGCAAATTGGTTACCATAGTAGTGATAAAGTGCAGGGATTATCGCACAGTCAGAATCATTTTGATAAAAAAAATCCGGGTGACGAGTTATTAACTCCTGATAATTATATATTTCAGCATTCGCAAATGAAATAACACCACCACTTTCATCTGCTAAAGGTTGTGAACCATTATTTCTTGAAACAATAGATAATCGATTGAAAATGGCAGAAAAGCCGTCACAATTATACTGAGTAGTTTCATCAGGACCTCTAAATTTATATTTTCTCGCCGATACCCATAACTCCCGTTCATATCTGGATGGAAATTTTGAATAGTACCCTATAATTCCACACATATTCTATTATCCTTTGGCGAAGGTTGCTACTTCCTTACCATCACTATGTTCGATAGTAAGGTGGATGCCAAATATCGCGGCATGATGATGAGCTAGATAGGATACATAGCTATAATAAACATCGATATCGACGTCATACAAGTAAAAAGCATCAGGTATATGGTTCTTATCTATCATATATAAACATGAAATCACTGAAATAGAATGTGTGGTTTCCACCATTTCTACGTCACTGTAGAGAAGACTACGTCCCTCGGAAAAATGCTTGGCATATTCTGAAATGCTCGGTGCCTGCCCATTAAATAAGAAAATATCATAACCTCTCTCCTTTGCCTGTTCCGTAATCCATAGTGAAAGTTGTTCTGGCGTCATGGAGAATCTTCTGGCAATCGCGATAAGCATTACGGTATATGAAATGATAGCTTCACTGCGTGGGTCAAAATCAGATATAGATGTTTTTTCTGTCATGAAAGATAACCCATGTATTTTCTGAAAGCATAATTAAGAGCTTGGTAATTATCAAAAACCTCACCATAACTGCTATGATAATTATCAGCAGTGAGTTTCTTTATAGTACGAACAACAGTCTCCCTAATTTCCTCTGGATTATATACATCACCACTGGATATATATTCACGCAAGTCGGTCTCTTTGATCATTTCTTTTTTGAGTGCATCAAGAATCACTTCGACCTTTGTAGGAACCGAATATGTGATATTCACCGCTAGGGTATCCATATCAGAGCAGGTAGCATGCCACCATCCACGGGGAACAAATAAAACACTCCCTGGTTTGAGAACTACTTCCGTCGCCTGCTTAAAGAAATTAGACGGAGGCTCCCCATGCCAGTACTGCTTCATTTCTGTAGATAAATTAGGATAGTCTTTTAAATCAAGGTGCTCAAGAGGCCGAAGAGCATTTTCATTGGGCATAAAATACCATTTTTTTTCCCCGTGAATTTGGAAAACAAAATTCACGTAGGAATCGAAATGAGGTACGAGCCCCCCCTGTTTGTGCGCGGCGTAAATGATAGCCTTATGAAATACATTCTCGGGCAATGACAAAGTATTTTTTAGCCTTTTCCCAATCTTATACAGTTTTTCATAGGCCAAATCAGCAAAATCAAACTCCAGTGCTGCGCCTTCTAAATAAAGTTTAGCAGCCTTATTTACATTAACCATTAAGCGATCCGACAGCCCTTCAGTGGTTTCCAACAAGTTTTTTCCGTAACACATGACCGGAAATTTATAATCCTGAAGAACGTTGTCTAAGGAAAACGCTCTGGGAAGACTGAGGAAGCTGAGTACATCATCTAACCCTGCATGTGACACGCGGTAATTCTTATCCGGCCAGCAGTTTTCAATAAAATCACGTAGTCCATTCACTCCAAATATAAATCTATTATCATTGACTACAACGTTCATTTGAATGTCCTCTGCAAGTTGGTATTTTCTGCCGCTCGCAACATCTGATATAGGCAGATCGTAACCACAGAAAATATTGCTCCATCTATCGCTACCGCGATACCTGCGGAATATATATCAGAAATAAAAGTTAACATTTTGGCACCAACTGCGGCACCGAGGAAGCTGATAAGGATAAAGCTTGAGAAAATAGCCCCTTTATATCTATCTTCCGTATTGTTTTGAATAATTAGGCGGGTCATAGAGAACCCTATGCTTGTCCCTGCCCCCCATAAAACTCCAGCAGCTAAACAAACATGAGGAGACCGCGCGAGACCGAACAAAACCACACCACAGCCACAAATAAACCAACCGGCAATATAAAAAATACTGTGGTTGGTTATTTTCAGCTTTCGTAAAAAAAAGAAACCGGTGACCAGGCCACCTAATGACCAAGCTATCTGCATACCCGCAATATAAAAATCATTACTGTTCTCTAGTTCCTTGACATGTAGGGCAACACCGCCAATGAAAACGGCCATTGAACACAAGCCAATCATAAAATAAGTGATGCTCATCAGCAATATCGTTTTATTGTTTGTAATTTCTCTTAGTGCTTCCAACATGACTTTTTTATATTTTGGCTTTGTAGCGACCAAACTTACTTTCTCAGGGATCATAGAAAGAAAAATGAGCCCCATAACACAAAGTACAAGTGCGATACTAAGGTAGGTTTTTGTGCTGTCGCTAATTAGTATATAAGATAATAATGAGCCTGTCAGGCCGAAGAAATAGTTCAATGTTGTTGTATTAATTGTCAGGTTTTTTATCCTGCCAACACTAATGTCAGGGATAATGCTATCCAAGGTTGGTTTAATGAAACCAGTGCCAAAACCGAATAGAACACTGTACACATAGACGTTTAGTATAGATAACGTAGAGGACAAATTAAAACTAAGTGACACGACAGCGGTTGAAAGCATTAAAAAACCAAAAACAGCAAGTTTTTTTGCACTAACAATATGACTAATAAATCCCGCAACGATAATTCCGATGACGATAGAAATATAAAATATAGAGAATGCATCGGCCGTCCTATCCATAATCCCTGAGCCTAAATACACGATAAGCCAAGGAAGAAAATAGGCATTGGCTGTCTCCATAAAATACCAGCATGAGCTATATCTATAATAGTTTTTTTCGTTGTTGGTTAACATATGGCTTCCTGTAAATTAGCTCCCATAATGTTGGTCGAGGGCTGTCGATGATGAGCTGGTTGTCGTAATTGATGTAGTCAATACCAGCAACAAGCTCTTCTTCACTGAAATCGACAGGTCGAAGTTCATACGAACTCATGCTAGCGCATGCTAGGAACTGCTCAATAGTGGAGGTCTCGATACTCTCTTCGATCGCTTTTTTCACAATTTCCCTGTAAGAGTATTCATCCAGCTGTTGTTGAAACTGAGGCAGTAATGCTTTTACATCTGAATAGGAATCGACTAAGTAAAGCGCCCCCCCTTCCTTCAGTATGCGGACACATTCTTTCAACCCCTGAATTGGGTCTTCCCAGTGATGAAAGCAGGAATAGGAAAAAACCAAGTCGAAGCATGCATCGGGATAAGGCAAGGAATGTACATCTCCTTGTACCAGTTTTACACGATCGCTCAAATCATGAGAGGCAATTTTCTTGTTGGCAAGTGCGAGCATAAAGGGGTTAATATCTAAGCCATCAATTTGGCCGACATTCTGTTTCGCAAAAAATACTGTCAGATCGCCAGGGCCAATACCCAAATCGAGAGTTCTATTGACGTTACACTCGGTGAACAGTCGTTGCATTCTCTCCGCCAGCATCGGGTAGATGTGGAGCTGATATTTTTGGACAAACTCGTTGTATTTCAGGCAGGCGTTTTGACTAAGCATGTTCAGTTTCTCAATGTCGCATCTTCAATAATTTCTTCTTCTTGCATCTCCTGGATGAGATTTTCGACATCAGATATTATGTCTGAAATGTTGGCGTCATACTCCCTAGACAGTGCATCAACTATCTGCATGTTACTAAGTCCATTAGTTATTTTCTTGAAAATAAACGCGGCAGTGGAGTTCAATGCAAAATCTGGTTCAATAATGATTGACTCGTTCACCTCTTTCCAGCTAACTCCTTCTGAAATAACAAAAAACCTCTCTTGCATTACGAATTCCTTTTATTAAACAGCAAACTTACCCCATGTGATAAAAGGGGTGCCAGCTGCCCCCCCTTTTATTTTTCTTCTTAAATCAATGACCGCCAACGGATACTGAGCGACGGATTTGAACTAAGCGTGGTTTAGCATAAGTCTTTTTCATTGCTCTATTCCTTTTGAAAGTAAATTGATATAGTCACCTGTATCACAACATTTTGTTAACAGGTTATTAATGTTTAGCAAGGATAATGTTTTCCTGCAAGTTTTTTTTAAAAACATCACAAGACATATGCAACCACCTGTTTTATTTGATTTTTTTATAAACCATTAAAATAATTTCAACATAAAACATTACAGATAGGAAACTATTATGCTAAGAACTAATCTACTTGAAGATAATTCATGCCCAATTTTGAAATCTCTTATCTTGGAACATTGCGGCGGGGATTCAATGGTCGTACATGGAGAAGAGTTTATTCTCTCCTCACTTCCTGTTTTTGTATGTAGCGAAGGTAATAAGATTTGCGGGTTTTGTGTTTTTAAAGAGGATAAAGAAAGCATTGAAATAATTGCAATTAATGCATTAATATCAAGAAAAGGAATTGGTCTAACACTCATCGATGAAGTCAAACGCTATGCTGTAGCTCATGGTAAGATGGAAATAAAACTCACGACAACGAATGAAAATTTAGGAGCCATCATTTTTTACAAAAAGATGGGTTTTAATTTGTATTCTGTAGATGTAGATGCCGTTACTAAAGCCAGGATGATAAAACCCTCAATCCCGTTATTCAGCGAAGAAGGAGTCTTAATAAAAGATGAGCTACACTTTTCGTTTGCATTCAACAATAAATCCAATCATATCAAATAGATTTTTCCCCATCATTTATCAGGGTGCAATTAAATGCGAATTTAACAGGTGTCTCCAATAATTTATGGAGTATCCCTAGTACGTAGCCCTCCTAAACTTTAATCCTAATGCCATGATTTTGTGAACCACTACACCATCATGGCGATACTTCTGGCCTAGCAGAACTACTACACTAAATAATTTATCCAGAGTTGTAATTTACCCGCCCCCCGAAAATATGCCTTGGAGTTGATGCATGTATTCTGGTCACTGCCTCTAGAAGGGGGGTATTTGAGCATCCAATGAGTTCAGCAGATTAATAATGTCGTATTGGGCGGCCCTGCCGATCGACTAACTCACCTTCATACCGCGCGACACTTCTGCAGCCAATCTGCCCCACATTCCTCATTCAAAATCAGGTTGGATTGTATTCCCTGCTTAGTGCTACGTTTATGTAGCGTATGCTCATGCGCTTTCAGCGTTTGCGGCACCGCTTAGCCTAACGCCCGTGCTTATAGCCTTGTGGCGGCCATACACAACATACAGTTAGCAACGCGGATTCGGTAGAGGGATGTGGGCATTGCCGAACATTATGCCCTCTAAGGTGCCAATCACGCCCAAATTGTCACAAACATCGACCAGAGGATCAGTATGCTGTTGATGTTCAGGACTTCCGCCGAACTATGCTGCGCCAGAAGCAGTATGCGGGCATCATTCGGGTTAGCAGGTGACGTACGTACGATGACGGCCAGCTCTTCGGTGATCTTCGCCAACAGCAGAGAGGGTAATAACCTCTGGGAATGGCATTATAATCTGGCGGCGCAATATGCCGTTGTTACAGCCGCTGAACGGCTGCATCAGATTGTTGTGGATCACCTGTACCACCGCCCGTATATGCGGCATGTAGCTGGCGCGATATTTCGGGTTGATGGCCACCGCATCGCCGCCGATGGTAGCTTTATACCCCCATCACATCTCCTTTTCTCCTGGTCAAGTAGGATATCAGCGATAAACCGAACACGCTGGCACGTTCGTACGCAAATTTTTGGTTATTGACGGGGCGTTGGTGGTGTAGTGCCCCGGGCATCAACCGGGCGATGGCCTCCATCAAGCTCTTGCCACTGCCAGAACTGAGGCGTATGGGGCTGCCACCCCGGCACACTTGCCAGTGGGAGCTGAATTACCTTGCAAGTATCTTGAGAAACAAAAGTATCACTTTGATAAAAAAGAACTCCCCTACAATCAAGTTAGTATATTAGTACTGTGCCTTCAAAAAGTTATCGAAAAAGATTTATAGAAAAACTGTTCACCTACAGAACCGCAGGCACAAAAAAACCGGCCTGAGCCGGTTTGGGGAACGCTTGTCGTTATGATATTGGCCGTTCAGCGGCCGATAGGATGCCCTGGTGTTGCTGCATGTATTCGGGTCACTGCCACTATAGGTGGCGCTGCGATTGAGCGTCCAATGGGTTCGGCAGATCAATAATTGCCTATTGATCGGCCCGGCCGATCGACCCGCTCATCGTCACACCGCCCCACACTTAGGCAGCCAGTCCGCTTCGCACTCGTCACTCAATATCAGGTTGGTCTGTATTCCCAGCTTGGTGCGGCGTTTCAGCAGCATATGCTCATACTCTTTCAGCGTCTGCGGCACCGCCTGGCCGAACGCCGTCAGGTTCATCACGTGCTGATAGCCCCTTGCCGCCATAAACGACAGGTAGGCGTGGTACAGATAGCGGCGCGGGTTCGGCGGGGTGATGTTGGCATTGCCGATCATCATCCCTTCCGGGGTACCCAGCACCGTCAGGTAACCACAAAAATCGACCAGCGGATCGGAATGCCGTTTGATTTCCAGGGCTTCCGCCGAACTTTGCTGCGCCTGGAGCAGTGCACGCGCGTCATTCGGGTTGGCAAAGCGCTGCATCAGGTGACGCACAATCACGGCCAGCTCTTCGGTGATCTTCGCCAATAGCAGCGGGTCGCGCTCCTCGGGGGCAATAGCTTCCGGGAACGGCAAAATAACGCGGCGGCGCGAGATGCCGCCGCTGCGGTCGCTGAACTGCATCGGGTTGTTGTTGACCGCCAGTATCACTGCCGGGATGTAGGCGGCGTAGGCATCGCGGTATTTCGGGTCGATGGCGACCGCATCGCCACCTGTGATGGCCTTGATGCCCGCCCCGTCACCGCTCCACTTTTCCTGGTCGGGCAGGAGTATCAGCGAGTAGCCGACCACACTGGCACGTTCGCGCGCCGACTCCAGGTTGTCGATGGTGGCGGAGGTGGTGTTGTCGGCCCCGGCCAACAGCCGGGCGATGGCGGCCATGACGCTCTTGCCGCTGCCGCCGGGGCCAGTCACTTCGAGGAACAGTTGCCAGTCGTAGCGGTTGGCCAGCACCATAAAGAGTGCCGCGAGGATACGCTCTTGCTTGTCGTGGTTGCCCCCGGCGGCCCGCGTCAGCCAATGCCAGAAGTGCGGTGCATGGTCGGCCAGGTTCTCCCCGGCACGCGGCGGCGTATAGTCCATGCTGTTGACCGTGCGCAGCCAGTGCTCTTGCCGGTGGGCGCTGAACTGGCCGCTGACGGTATCAAACACCCCGTTACGAAAACCAATCAACCGGCGGGCCGGGTCGCCCATCTGCGGCACCATCAGCTTGAGGGTATCCAAAATGCTGTTGATACCGGCGGCAGAGAACGGCGCACGCACCTTCTGGAACAGCGCGGCAATCTCCCGGCTCAGTTGCCGGTGCGGCAGCACCTGCCAGGCGCCGCGCGTATAGCGGCACAGCTCTTCCCCCACCGGCGGCACCGCCAGGGTGTTGCCGTAGTGCTCGGCCAGCAGTTCGGCCTTCTCGCTGGCGCTCATGGCTTTGAGGTCTGCATCACTCAGCGTGTCGAACGGGCTCGGCTGCGGCGGTTGGCTGAATGCCTGGAGCTGGGTGCGCGTGGCCTCGGCCCCTTCCCGGCCATAAACGTCGTTCCAGTCGCCTTCCGAAGGCGGCAGTGCCGGGATACCGCCGGTGAGTGTGGCCGCCTCGGCGGCGCGGGTCTGCCCGGTGCCGCTGCGGTCATTATCGGCCGCCAGCAGCAACCGCGCATCCGGGTAATGGCTGCGCAGCTGCTGCGCCATCGTCGCCAGGTTGTTGGCGCTGAGTGCCACGCACACCGCCTCACCGGTCAGGCGGTGCACGGTGAGGCCGGTGGCGTAGCCTTCGGTGAGCCAGATAACCGCGTTGTCCGGGCCACTCAGGGTGTGGCAGGCGGCTTTCACCTGCCCGCCCGCCAGCATGCGCTTGTCCCCGCGGGCGTTAATCAGCTGCACGTTGACCACCTCGCCTCCGGCATTATGCAGCGGCAGCAACAGGTCGCCGGGCTGGAAGGTGATACCGCCGACGCGCAGCGGCTGACCGTGCAGGGTCAGGGTTTCTGCCTCCGGCCAGCCTTTGGCGCTCAGATAGGCGTTGCCGGTCTGGGGCCGGGCAGCGGCCACCAGAGTCTGTGCCTGTCGCGCGGCCTTGCGCTGGGCGTCGGCCTTCTCTTGCCCGCCGACCGTCTGTGACGTATGACCGCTCTCAGCGGTCGGTGGCAGAGCGTTGGGGTTTTCTCCCATCACGGCAGCCACCTGTTCGGCTGCGGCCCTGGCAGACAGTGACAGGGCTTTTTCCACCAGGTTGAGACCGTCACCGGCCCCACACTGATTGCAGAACCAGGTGCCGCGCCCATCCTGATTGTCGAAACGGAAGCGGTCTTTGCCGCCGCAGGTCGGGCACGGCTGCGGCTTGCCGTTCGGCTGCAAGGCGATGCCGAGCGCCGGGAGTATCACCGGCCAATGGCCGGTGGCGGTGCGTACAGTCTGGGAAACGAAGTGGGCGCTCATGCTCTTCTCCTCAGTGTACGGTGGCATTCTGCGATGCCGACAGGCGCTCGCAGCACAGCTCGTCCATCATCTTTTGCCCCAGCGCGGTCAGGCGCGGCGCGGCCACCAGAACGTCCGGCTGCACCATGTCGCTCAGCATGGTGCACGCCATGTCCATGCCATCCTCCGCACCGTACTGACGCACAAAGTGCCCTTCCAGGCGCAGGGCAATCGTCATCTGCAGCTCGTCCAGCGTGTACCCGAGGCTCACCCGGTAAAAGGCGCAGGTGTCCAAATAGGCTTGTGCCACGGCGCGGCGAAAAACGGCGGTGCGGACTTCAATCGGTAAACAAGATGAGGTGTTCATGCGGCGGTGGCCTCCATGCGGGCAAGAATTTGGGTTTCACAGGTGTTGACGACGTGGCCGAGTTGGTCAGTCAGCAGGGCAATGACCGAGGCAAACGATGCCTGTTGCACGGCATCGGGGCGCTGCCCGCCGAGGTCGAGGGTGTCCAGCAGGTCGAGGAACAGCACGCCGGTGGCGTGCGCATGCTGGAGACGCAGAAAATCGGCGTGCGGGATAGGGTAATGGGTATCACGGTAGTAGCGGTCGGCCAGGGTGTTCATGCTGCCGCCTTAACCGGCAGACGACCGGCAAAGGACAACACGTAATCACGGGCCAGCACGCGGCGGGCGTTGTGCTCAGAATCCGCCACGGTGCGCACCATACGTGGTGAAGCCGTCAGCGCAGACCGGCGTACGGCCGCAAACAGGAAACAGAATGTCGGGTGAGTTGGGGTGAGGGTCGTAGCCATAACGGCAGCCTCCAAGGTTAGCGAATTACCGCTACCACCGGAGTTCCTACACTCAATGGTGGTAGCCCAGACGGGGGTAGGAATACCGGCAACCTTGGAAACCGGCCAGCCCGAAGGCTGCCCCGCCTGAGCCACCATTGATTGACTGCTGCGGTAGCATAACATCCACCGCGCAAAAAATGAGCGCACTAAGGCTGTGACATAAAAAAACACGCGTGGCGCGTGTTCATTTGTCGCCAAGATTAAACACGGGTTCCTACGCCCGGCTGCCGATTTTGCGGCAGCGGGAGGACTATAGCGCAGGGCCGGACGTGGGGGCAAGCCGTAAGACGCCCTCGGACGTTCAATTGATCGCATAGTGATCAACAGTCGGTCAGTTGGTCGTTGCGGGTATCGGCCGCCGCGCAGGTCAGCGGCACAGGCCCGGCACGGAACAGGCGCGGCTCAGCCTGGCGACTCGCCAGACGAATAACGCCGTGTTTTTCGCTGCGGTGCTCCGGCAAGACGACGCCAGGCTCTTTACGCTGCAACAGGATAGCTTCCGCCACAAACAGCGCGTCGCGCTCATCGAGGGTGAAATGCTGGCGACCAAAGGTTAACTGCATCATACGGCGGCCCCCTGGTGACGGTTGGCGATACGTTCGTCCATCCACTGCTCGACCTCGGAGGCCAGCCAGGCGACGTTTTTACCGCCGAGGGAGACCTGAGCCGGGAACTGCCGGCGGCTCATCATCTCGTACACGGTGGAGCGGGACAGGCCGGTGGTGTAGAGCACTTCCGGCAGGCGGATAAAGCGCTCGCGCGGGGTGTAACTGCTAGGAATAACCGGCGACGGGGTAGATGGAGTGGGGGTGGAAACGGTCAACATAAAACGCTACCTCTTTGTGTCCGGCCAACGCTGGCCGGGACTGTGTGAACTTCGGTAGCGCCCTATTATGTGAAGATTTGCCGGGGTGGCAACAAGGTGTTGTTGTGTGGTGGAACAGATTTTATGGTTGTTTTTCAATCAACTGGACAACGCTGGCCGATATTGGCCTTTATTGGCATTTATTGACCGTTGTTGGCAAATCGGCCGAAAAGCCTGAGCGATGGATGGACGGTTGATTAATAGGGAGAAACCGCCAAACACCGCTAGCCAGGGAAAAGGTCGTTTTGGGCTGGGTGAACAGTAGTGAACACAGGGTGAAGAGTTTAGCGAGAAGTGTTCACCCTATTATTTACTGATTTATCGATATTTTTTATTTAGGTGAACGGTAGTGAATAGTTTTAGGTAAAACTAAAAACGGCTTGATGGTTTTCTCATCAGCGCCCAAGGCTGTTGTCCTGGGGACAGTCCAACCGGGATGAATGGCGATGTTGTACGGCGGTCAGCAGAATAGCTTCACATTGACTGACACCGGAGACACGACCATGAGCACCACCGCCTTACCGAAATACATCACCGATAAACTGCAAGCCCTGCGTGACGCTCGCGCCGCCCACGACAAAAACTATCAAGCGTTGACCGACGTCGTAACCGGCATTGCCCGCTGCCACCAACAGAAGAAAGACACCGAAGTGCAGAGCCAGGAGGCAGAAAGCCAGTGGCGCACCCTGTTTCGCAAACTGCGCGGAGAAATGACGCCGGAACGGCAAGCGCAGCACCACAGCCGGATTTCCAAGCGGGAGCTGGCGAAAGAGTTCGACGGCCTGATTGAGGAGATGGAGCTGGACAAAATGCAGCTTCACCTCAGCTGCGGCGGTACAGCCCCGAAGGTGGTGAACGCGCACAAAGACGCCCTCACGACCTTTGCAGCTCACGCGATACATCAGGCGGTGGATGCGCTGAGCAAGGCGCTAATCAGCCCTGACGTTATCAAGGCGTGTGCACTGGCTTCACGTGCTTACGGCGTCTATGCGGACAATCCGATGAGGATGATTGAGCAACAGGTACTAGGAACGCTACAAGGCCGTATTCACGTTGCCATGGCACAGCAAAATATCGACCACCCGGTGCTTAATGAGATTGGCCTGACGATACCGCAAGAAACCAGCGTATTGCAGGAGCGACAAAAATGCCCAATGCGCCAGAGGCGTAGGGCAAGAGAACTGGCGGAAAAACGCCGTCTGCTGCAAGAAAAAGGAGCCAAATCATGATGCGCTGCCCGCTGTGCACTCATGCGTCCTATACTCGCACCAGTCGCTATATCACGGAGCGGACAAAAGAGGCGTATTACCAATGTCAGAGCCTGACCTGCTCTTGCACATTCAAGACGGTGGAAAGCGTCGATAAAATCCTGTGTCAGCCGATACAGACACAACCGGTCGATGAGAACGCCCTGCCACCGCCGGAGAAACGGACATTGAACCGCTATCGCCGCTACAACAGCAATCCAACCTTGCACTAAGCTCTCTCCTCAGCCCCGCCGCTCTCGACAGCATTGCGGGGCATTGCCCTTCCAGCCTCGCCCAAAACAGCCTTTTTCCTGGCTAGCCAGCCTCAAATTGCGCGTGCATGCATAGGGTGCATGATTTCGCATGCAAGAAAATGCACTTTTCATCCCCTGCCGCACCAGTACTGGCGCGGCCTGCGGTCGTTCATGCAACTGCATGAAAAGCGACACATGAAGTGCGCAGGCGAGGCGGGGGAAGTATTGCGCGCCAGCGGTAATATGCGTATTTATTTTCACGGCCTGAGTGCATCGTCACACTTCACTAGTTCGCGGTAATGTCGGCGAGTGATACAGTAACGTTCAAGGGAGGGAAGTGCTAATGAGGCGGTCAGATGAGGGTGAGCAAAGGATGGACGGCGGAGGAGCTCGGCCATTTAAACTTTCTAAAGTATAGCTTTTTTAGCAGATCACCGATCTCCTTGGACATACCTTCACATCCATCCTTCTACACTGTGGCGCCCAAAGTCCATCGATATTACTTGTTGATCGTGTCCTATAGACTGTACTGTAACAACACTGCCTCACCACCTATTCGATAAAAGCATGTAAGGAGAACTGATGGAAGGGAAAAATTACACTTCTGAATATCTATTAATTTTCTCAGAAGAAAGAAAACTAATGCAAAATGAGGAAGATTTAATAAGAGGCCTTCAACTTAATCAAAACTTGAAGATTGAAAAGAAAGGTTCTAACAACACCATCACATTTCAGAATACTGAATTTACCCTAAACGTAAAGAAAATAAAATCCAAAAATGAAGCTTACCGTAGCTATGTCATTGACGTTTGCAACACAAATAAGGTTACAGATGAGAAAGAAAAATTAGCAGTAAGAGACTTAAATAAAGAAATCATTGCTACAATTAGAGAATTACAACATTCACAACTAAATACACTCAGAGATGACTTGGCAACCGAGTTTTCAATTGAGGGCTATAAGCACATACATGAAATAGAAAATAAAATGAGGAAATTAATCACCATCTTTATGTCTACAAAAGTAGGTCTAGAATGGATTAAATCAAACATACCACAAGAAGTTATCGACTCAATAAAAAATAAAGATGTAAAATCTGAAACTCAATCACTAAACACGTTCCTTTCAGAAACGGATTTCATTCAACTATCCAAATTCCTATTTGACAAATATAGCACAATCAAAACAGCCGATGTGCATCGCATATTAAATAGCACAAAAAAAACCATTGACGTTGAAAAATTAATGGATTTCGTTCCTAAAAGCAACTGGCAGCGATATTTCTCCCCAGAGGTTTACTCGGAAAAGACCGATTCCAAAGAGCGAAATAAAAAAGAAGAAAAACTCATTGATGATTGGGAGTCCCTGTATGACCTTAGAAATAAGGTTGCACACAACCGCTTTATTACCTATGAGGAAATGAAACAAATTATTAGCAAAAAAAATGACATCAATGAAGTCATCAATGAAGCATTTAATGCTATTGAGGAAATAGAGATAACTAAGCAACAAGAAGAGGAAATAAAGTCAGAATTAAAGACAACTATTCATGAGAAAACTGGCGAGAATGTAGACATAAGTAAAAACGAAGACCCAGAGAATAAGCCTGTTGATAAAAAACTGATGACTGACGGTGAGCACCATATAAGAAAGCTAACAAGATACATGTATATGAACATACACGATTCATACAAGAAAGAACTAAGAAAATATAGAAGCAAACTAAACAAAGCGGTGGAGAATTACAAGTCATCACCTGACAACACCCTTACATATAATTTATTAGAACTTGAATTAAATCGAGTTAAGGACTATTTAAAGACATTAGCCTCTGTTATTTAATGTCAAAAAAAGGGGCGCAACGCCCCTTTGCTTTATGAAGTGAGTCAACTCTGCGTGATACTAAATCATTTGGCGAATTCATAAGGAGATACTAACTTAATTTTATTCTCATCAAGATAATCAGCCCACCACTGCACCATCAACCTACGCTCATCTAGATGCACAGAAGTATGAATATAAGCTGCTCGCACATTATTGCGTTCAGAGTGGCTTAACTGGCGTTCTATCGCATCATCGCTCCACAGCCCTGACTCCCCCAAAGCACCGCGCGCCATCGTCCTAAAACCGTGCCCACAGACTTCTGTTTTGGTGTCGTAACCCATTGCACGTAGTGCATTATTCACAGTGTTTTCGCTCATGACTTTATCGGGATCATGATCGCCGGGGAACAAACGCTTATTTTCTCCGCTCAAACTCCTCAGTTTCTCTAACAAAACCAACGCTTGGCGGCTTAGCGGGACGATATGCTCTTCTTTCATCTTCATGCCACGGTGTGAGTAGCGTACACCTTTGATTTCTTCACGCTGCGCCGGTATGCGCCAGCAAGCTTTATCAAAATCGAACTCATCCCAGCGGGCGAAACGCAGCTCACTAGAACGCACAAAGGTGAGTAATGAAAGCTCTACGGCGATGCGTGTCATGAGACGTCCCCGATAAGCGGCAAGCCGTGCGAGGAACTCGGGGAAACGATGAGGCGGCAATGCAGGATAATGCCGAGCTTTGGTTGTTGCCAATGCTCCGGCCATGTCGCTGGCAGGATTTGAATCAATGTAATCGTTCTGAACTGCATAACGCATAATGGCCGTAACACGTTGCTGTAAGCGCTGCGCTACGTCGTGCTTACCGCTGGCGTCAACGGCCTTAATCGGTGCTAAGAGATGGCTGGTTTTAAGACCACGAATATCAGCTGCACCAATGTGCGGGAAAATATACAGTTCCAAATAACGAAGCACTCTCGCTCGGTGATCTTCACTCCAACGTTTGTTGTTGGCATGCCATTCTCGGGCAATGGTCTCGAACGTGTATGCGCCCGCAGTTTCAGCCTGAGCTTCCCTTTCTTCTGCTTTTGGATCCAATCCTTGTACCAACAGCTTTTTGGCTTCGTCTCTTTTGCTACGTGCTTCGGCAAGACTGACTGTCGGCCAAACACCGAAAGCAAGCCGATCCTCTTTTTTATCGTTAGGGCGGCGGTACTTCATTCGCCAATACTTGGAACCTTTCGTCGTAACCTCGAGATACAAACCGCCGCCATCGGCCATTTTGTAGGTTTTCTCTTTGGGCTTTGCGGTCTCGACCTGGCGGGCGTTTAGCTTCATTTTGGGGGCACATTTTCTATCGAAGTGGAGATGCCCCCAATTATGCCCCCAGTGCCCCCTGGATTTCAACGGACGACCTCGGACAACGGCGGACGCCAGAAAGGTCAATCTTATTGATTTTAAAGGATTTTTTGGACTTCGTCGGACGACTACGGAAGGGGGAATGGTGCCGAAGGCCGGACTCGAACCGGCACGTATCTCTACGGTTGATTTTGAATCAACTGCGTCTACCGATTTCGCCACTTCGGCACTGAAGTAGTATGCGGAAAACGGGTGAATTATACCTTCCCGCGACCAGCACGCAACACTTATCCGTTGTTCAATGAGTTAAGTGTCGAAAAAACCGCCGCAACACACGTTTGTCCTCCCCGCCTTACCGCTGCGCGCCCTTCCCAACCACGTTGGTGATGAACATGCTACATCCACAGGCTGTTGCAACGAGCATCCAGGATCAGGCGCCACACTCACGCAATACCATCCGATTCCAGCCTCGTCGCACAGAGCAATGATGATTCATGTGCCGTACATCACTCACTCCCACTAGCCAGAACCGCTCGCCAGCTAGCGAAACAGGTTCAGGAACCCGCCACGCGGAAGGTAGCACCTGCCTTCCCCATCCCCACTGTCTCACTCAGCCCCTATCAAAAATAAAATAATCCCCAGCGGCAATGACAATGCTGCAAATAATTGCATAACAATGTGTCAGCCAATAAAGAATGAGGTTGCGTAACATTCCAGGAACAATATTTTTTCATTACTGAATATCAGGCAGGAAATAAAAAATCGAAACGGGGCTATAAAAAGACAGAGGTTATTCACGTTGGATTGGCTTTATCTGAAATCACCAGAAAATAGCGTACATACATAACAAAATGGCTAGTTTATGCCTAAAAACCAGCTGAGATCGCTTGCCTCTGCGGAGTTAATAGCTTTAAGATGGTGCAAGAAAATTTTCCCTGGTGTTGGCCAATATTGGCAACCTGGCCCTACGCGGTCAGGTTTTTTTTTGTATTTTTTATCAAAACATTACCGGGAAAGTGTATCGCCTTAAGGGGTGGGAAACTAGTTAGACTAAAGTACAGTCCCTTACTAGACCTTTATAAGTTCATGCAGGTTATTATTTCACATCGCAGAGATCGGAGCCGATACGCTATTGCAGCCTTCACGTTAATCGCCACGCGGCCAACTCAATACCGATTTAACACCCGTATTTCCCGAATCGAAAGACGCTGTTCGCCAGCCGATATTTTCTCCATTTAGACGTATCCCGGCTGATGAGTTCTGCGCAGTCGTTGCCTCAGTATTCCACAGGCTAGCTAGCCCATCACTCCACCGGTTTGATCAGCCGCAGCTCCATCCCCAGGCGCACGGCATGTCGGGCATTCGTGACCCCCAGCTTTTTGACGACGTTGGACATATGAAACTTGATGGTGCCGGTCTTGATGCCCAGGATCATCGCCGTTTCCTGGTAGGTTTTACCCACGCTGGCCCAATAGAGGATCTCGTTTTCCCTGTCGGTAAAGCGGGCGTTTCTCTCTAGGGCTGCGGCGTTTTTTGCTGACAGTGGTGACAGCGCCAGATAGGACTCATGGATTGAGGCCAGCAATACCGAAATGTCGCCTTTACGTTCGGTGAGCGCCTGGATGGCTTCCGCTCTTTGCTCAAGGTTGAAGGCAAAGGAAAGCGTGACGAGGTTATCGTTGTAATCGTGCAGCACGAAAGTATAGCCGTGCGTTACGCCAAACTCGCGGGCCTGTTCGAACAGTTCGGGAAAATGCAGCCCTCCGTCCGCCATGATTTGCTCGTCCCAGGCGAAGGGGGTCAGGCGGTTACGGGCGGTAAGCACCACCGGATCAATGTACTGCAATCCCTGCTCTTGATACTTTTTTACCCATTCACTCGGGTAGTTGGTGACGCCAAAGATGCAGGCAATGTCTTTTTTGGATAACACCACATACGCCCACAGGAGATTGCCCAACTCCCCTAGTGCCACTTCCAGGCGCTTGCCGATAATGTTGCTGAGATTATATTCGTCTTCCATTGGCTGCCTGCTCCCTCTCCTGCATTGCTGCTGAAGTGACTATAGCACGACAAAAACCGCAGGCGGGGGCATGCCACCCCAACAAAAAAGGCGCGGCCCCGCGGCCACGCCTTTCTTCACTACCGCTCGCCCCGCTACTTGCGTTTGAGCAGCATATACACGCTGATCAGCAGGAACAGCATGCTCGGCAACAACGCGCCCAGCACCGGCGGCATGCTGTACACCAGGCTCAGCGGGCCGAAAATCTGATCCAGCACGTAGAACAGGAAGCCGAAGCTGATGCCGGTCACCACGCGGATGCCCATCGGCACGCTGCGCAGCGGGCCGAAGATGAACGACAGCGCCATCAGCATCATCACCGCCACCGACAGCGGCGAGAAGATTTTGCTCCACATGTTGAGCTGGTAACGGCTGGCTTCCTGGCCGCTCTGCTTCAGGTACTTCACGTAGTTGTGCAGCCCGCTGATGGAGAGCGAATCCGGATCCAGCGCCACCACGCCCAGCTTGTCCGGGGTCAGGTTGGTTTTCCATTCGCCGGTCAGCGTCTGGGTGCCGGTCACCTGTTTCGGGTTGGTCAGATCCGAGGTGTCCACCTGTGAAAGCTGCCACAGGCCGTTCTCGAAGCTGGCGGTAGCCGCATAGCGCACCGTCTCCAGGCGACGCTGATCGTTGAAGTGGTAGATGTTCACGCCGGAGAGTTCTTTGTCGCCGGAGACGCGCTCGATGTAGATGAAGTCGTTGCCGTCCTTCGCCCACAGCCCGCTCTTGGTGGAGAGCAGCGAGCCGCCGTACATCTGCTGGGCGCGGTAGTTGCGCGCCATCTGCTCGCCCTGCGGCGCCACCCACTCGCCGATCGCCATGGTCAGCAGCACCAGCGGAATGGCGGTTTTCATCACCGAGCCGGCGATCTGCAGGCGGGTGAAGCCGGAAGCCTGCATCACCACCAGTTCGCTGCGCGTCGCCAGTTGGCCCAGGCCGAGCAGCGCGCCGAGCAGCGCCGCCATCGGGAAGAAGATCTCGATGTCTTTCGGCACGCTCAGCAGGGTGTACATGCCGGCGCTCAGCGCGGTGTATTCGCCCTGGCCGACCTTGCGCAGCTGATCGACGAACTTGATGATGCCGGACAGCGACACCAGCATGAACAGCGTCATGATGATGGTGTTGAAAATCGTTTTACCGATATACCTGTCTAATACGCCAAACATCAGGCCGCTCCTCTCAGGCGTGCGCGCAGCTTACGCATCGGCACGGTATCCCACAGGTTCAGCGCCAGTGCGATCGCGAAGTAAACGCCGTTAACCAGCCACAGCCACAGCATCGGATCCAGCTTGCCCTTGCCGGCATTGGAGCGCAGCGAGGTCTGCAGCAGGAAGAAGATCAGATACAGCAGGATGGCCGGCAGCATGCTCAGCACGCGGCCCTGGCGCGGGTTCACCACGCTGAGCGGCACCACCAGCAGCGCCATCAGCGCCACCGACACCACCAGCGTCAGGCGCCAGTGGAATTCGGCGCGCGCGTCCGGATCGTCGGATTCCCACAGCGTCTGCATCGACATCTGTTCGGATTCGGTGTTGTCCACCGCCACGGTGCGGTGGCCAATCACCGCCTTGTAGTCGGTGAAGTCGGTAATGCGGAAGTCGCGCAGCAGCGCGGTGCCTTCAAAACGCGTGCCCTTGTCGAGCGTCACCACCTGCGAGCCGTCTTTCTGCTGCACGATGTTGCCGTGCTCGGCCACCACCACCGACGGGCGTTGGTTGCCGTTCGGCCGCAGTTGCGCCAGGAACACGTCGTTGAAGGTGCTGCCCTTCACGTTGCCGATAAACAGCACCGCGTTGCCGTCTTGCGAGGGTTTGAACTGCCCTTCAGCCAGCCCGGCGATGCTCGGGTTGGCTTTGGCTTCGTTCACCACCACGTCCTGATAGCGCGAGGCCCAGGGGCCGGCCCAAAACACGTTCACCGCCGCGACCGCAGAGGTGAACAGCGCCAGGATCATGGCGGCGATAATCAGGGTGCGTTTGCCCAGCCCGCAGGCGTGCATGACGGTGATTTCGCTCTCGGTATACAACCGCCCAAGCGTCATCAGCAAGCCGAGAAACAGGCTCAAAGGCAGGATGAGCTGCGCCATCTTCGGCACGCCCAGAGCGAGCAGAGAGAGTATTAAGTTTGTCGGGATATTGCCGTCCACCGCGTCGCCCAACACCCTGACCAGGTTCTGACAAAAGAAGATCAGAAGCAGGATGAACAGGATGGCGATTTGGCTCTTGAGCGTTTCCCGTACCAGATATCTTATGATGATCACGCTTATTACGCCTGTGAAAACTTGTCTTTTTGCAGGAAAATCGATAATTTCATCGCTAATCCGCCATTTATTCTCATCATATGGCAACCTTCACAGCTAAAATAGTATTACAACATCAAGCCGTTTGGGTGTCCTATAGGAACTTGCTTATAGTCGCCAAAACAGAGCAATTTACGCCGTTCAGGTTAACATAATCCGTTAACTCAAATGGCGGGAGATCGTTACGGAGTCGATTATTCTAGCCGTAGCGTCCGCCTTTGTCTTTAAGATTCAGGAGAGTGCATGGAGTTCAGTGTAAAAAGCGGTAGCCCGGAAAAACAGCGCAGTGCCTGTATTGTAGTCGGCGTTTTCGAACCGCGCCGCCTGTCCCCTATCGCAGAACAACTCGACAAAATCAGTGATGGTTATATCAGCGCATTGCTGCGCCGTGGCGAACTGGAAGGCAAGGTCGGGCAGACGCTGCTACTGCACCATGTGCCCAACATTCTCTCCGAGCGCATCCTGCTGATCGGCTGCGGCAAAGAGCGCGAGCTCGATGAGCGCCAATACAAGCAGGTGATCCAGAAAACCATCAATACCCTCAACGACACCGGCTCAATGGAAGCGGTCTGCTTCCTGACCGAGCTGCACGTGAAAGGCCGCAACACCTACTGGAAAGTGCGTCAGGCGGTGGAAACCGCCAAAGAGACGCTCTACACCTTCGATCAGCTGAAAAGCAACAAGGTGGAGCCGCGTCGTCCGCTGCGCAAAATGGTGTTCAACGTGCCGACCCGCCGTGAGCTCACCAGCGGCGAGCGCGCGATTCAGCACGGCCTGGCGGTGGCTTCCGGCATCAAGGCGGCCAAAGATCTCGGCAACATGCCGCCGAACATCTGTAACGCCGGCTACCTGGCCTCGCAGGCCCGTCAGTTGGCGGACGCCTTCAGCACCAACATCACCACCCGCGTCATCGGCGAACAGCAGATGAAAGAGCTGGGCATGAACGCCTATCTGGCGGTCGGTGCCGGTTCGCAGAACGAATCATTGATGTCGGTGATGGAATATAAGGGCAACCCAAATCCGGACGCTAAGCCGATCGTGCTGGTCGGCAAAGGGCTAACCTTCGACTCCGGCGGCATCTCGATCAAACCGGCCGACGGCATGGACGAGATGAAATACGACATGTGCGGCGCGGCGACCGTGTACGGCGTGATGCGCGTGGTGGCGGAGCTGAACCTGCCGCTGAATGTGATCGGCGTGCTGGCCGGCTGTGAAAACATGCCGGGCGGCCGGGCGTACCGTCCGGGCGACGTGCTGACCACCATGTCCGGCCAGACCGTCGAGGTGCTCAACACCGACGCCGAAGGCCGCCTGGTGCTGTGCGATACCCTGACCTACGTCGAGCGCTTCGAGCCGGAGCTGGTGATCGACATCGCCACCCTGACCGGCGCCTGCGTGATCGCTTTGGGCCACCACATCACCGGCCTGATGTCGAACCACAACCCGCTGGCGCACGAGCTGCTGGGCGCTTCCGAGCAGGCCGGCGACCGCGCCTGGCGTTTGCCGATGGCCGACGAGTATTACGAGCAGCTGGACTCCAACTTCGCCGACATGGCGAACATCGGTGGCCGCCCAGGCGGCGCCATCACCGCCGCCTGCTTCCTGTCGCGCTTCACCCGCAAGTACACCTGGGCGCACCTGGATATCGCCGGCACCGCCTGGCGCTCCGGTAAAGCCAAGGGCGCGACCGGCCGCCCGGTAGCGCTGCTGTCGCAGTTCTTGCTCAACCGTGCAGGCCTGAACGGCGACGATTAAATACCCTTCATCTTTCAAGTCGCAGCGTTGTTGGCCGCATTCGTTCACCCCAGTCACTGACTTGATGTCAGCTCCTGGGGATGAACGAACTTGCCGCCTAGCTGCAACTTGAAATCTATTGGGTATATAATCCTCTCAGCAGCGAAGGGGTAGAGTTATCTGCTCCGTTCCCAAAAAGGGCGCAACCTACATGTTGTGCCCTGTTTTTTTATCGGCAGCGGTGGATCCTTAATGAAACAGGCGACGTTTTATTTGCTCGACAACGCGGAACCGTCAGGCGCGCTCAGCGCCCATGAGGCCGTGGCCTGCGCCGTTGCCGCCAACGGCTTCCGCGCCGGCAAGCGGGTGCTGATCGCCTGCGAGAGCCAGGAGCAAGCCCAGCGGCTGGACGAAGCGCTGTGGCAGCGCGAGCCGCATGAATTCGTGCCGCACAACCTGGCCGGCGAAGGGCCGCACTACGGCGCGCCGGTGGAACTGTGCTGGCCCGGCAAGCGCGGCAACGCCCCGCGCGATCTGCTGATCGCTCTGCTGCCGCAGTTTGCCGATTTTGCTACCGCTTTCCATGAAGTGGTAGACTTCGTTCCTTACGAAGACACTCTGAAACAGTTGGCGCGCGACCGTTACAAGGCCTATCGCAGCGTCGGCTTCCATTTGACCACGGCTACGCCGCCAACTCACTGAATACGATAAAGAATGGAAAAGACAAACAGTCAGCTCGATACCGCATACGACCCAAAACAGATCGAACAGAAGCTGTACGATCACTGGGAGAATCAGGGTTACTTCAAGCCGAACGGCGATACCAGCCAGGAAAGCTTCTGCATCATGATCCCGCCGCCGAACGTCACCGGCAGCCTGCACATGGGCCACGCGTTCCAGCAGACCATCATGGATACCATGATTCGCTATCAGCGCATGCAGGGTAAAAACACCCTGTGGCAGGCGGGCACCGACCACGCCGGCATCGCCACCCAGATGGTGGTGGAGCGCAAGATCGCCGCAGAAGAAGGCAAAACCCGCCACGACTACGGCCGTGACGCGTTCATCGACAAGATCTGGCAGTGGAAAGCGGAATCCGGCGGCACCATCACCCGTCAGATGCGCCGTTTGGGCAACTCCGTGGACTGGGAGCGCGAGCGCTTCACCATGGACGAAGGCCTGTCGAACGCGGTGCGCGAAGTGTTTGTCCGTCTGCACAAAGAAGATCTGATCTACCGCGGCAAGCGCCTGGTGAACTGGGATCCGAAGCTGCGCACCGCCATCTCCGATCTGGAAGTGGAAAACCGCGAATCCAAAGGTTCCATGTGGCACCTGCGCTACCCGCTGGCCGACGGCGCGAAAACCGCCGAGGGCAAAGACTACCTGGTGGTCGCCACCACCCGTCCGGAAACCGTGCTGGGCGATACCGGCGTGGCGGTCAACCCGGAAGATCCGCGCTATAAAGACCTGATCGGCAAAGAGATCATTCTGCCGCTGGTCGGCCGCCGCATCCGCATCGTCGGCGACGAACACGCCGATATGGAAAAAGGCACCGGCTGCGTGAAGATCACCCCGGCGCACGATTTCAACGACTACGAAGTCGGCAAACGCCACGGCCTGCCGATGATCAACATTCTGACCTTCGACGGCGACATCCGCCAGGAAGCGGAAGTGTTCAACACCCTGGGCGAAGTCTGCACCGACTACTGCAACGAGATCCCGGCCGAGTTCCGCGGCCTGGAGCGCTTCGCGGCGCGTAAAGCGGTGGTTGCCGCCTTCGAAAATCTGGGCCTGCTGGACGAGATTAAACCGCACGATCTGACGGTGCCTTACGGTGACCGCGGCGGCGTGGTGATCGAGCCGATGCTGACCGACCAATGGTACGTGCGCACCGCGCCGCTGGCCAAAGTGGCGGTGGAAGCGGTCGAACAGGGCCAAATCGAGTTCGTGCCGAAGCAGTACGAAAACATGTACTTCAGCTGGATGCGCGACATTCAGGACTGGTGCATCTCGCGTCAGCTGTGGTGGGGCCACCGCATCCCGGCCTGGTACGACGTGAACGGCAAAGTCTACGTGGGCCGCAGCGAAGAAGAAGTGCGCAGCGAGAACAACCTGGGCGCCGACGTGGTGCTGACCCAGGACGAAGACGTGCTGGACACCTGGTTCTCGTCCGGCCTGTGGACCTTCTCCACCCTGGGCTGGCCGGAGCAGACCGACGCGCTGAAAACCTTCCACCCGACCAGCGTGATGGTCAGCGGCTTCGACATCATCTTCTTCTGGATCGCGCGCATGATCATGCTGACCATGCACTTCATCAAGGATGAAAACGGCAAGCCGCAGGTGCCGTTCAAGACCGTCTACATGACCGGTCTTATCCGCGACGACGAAGGCCAGAAGATGTCCAAGTCGAAAGGCAACGTGATCGATCCGCTGGACATGGTCGATGGCATCTCGCTGGAAGATCTGCTGGAAAAACGCACCGGCAACATGATGCAGCCGCAGCTGGCGGAGAAGATCCGCAAGCGCACCGAGAAGCAGTTCCCGAACGGCATCGAGCCGCACGGCACCGACGCCCTGCGTTTCACCCTGGCGGCGCTGGCCTCGACCGGCCGCGACATCAACTGGGACATGAAGCGCCTGGAAGGCTACCGCAACTTCTGTAACAAGCTGTGGAACGCCAGCCGCTTCGTGCTGATGAACACCGAAGCGCACGACTGCGGCTTCAACGGCGGCGAGAAAGTGCTGTCGCTGGCGGATCGCTGGATCCTGGCCGAATTCAACCGCACGGTGAAAGCCTACCGCGAAGCGCTGGATACCTACCGCTTCGATCTGGCGGCCAACATCCTGTACGAATTCACCTGGAACCAGTTCTGCGACTGGTATCTGGAGCTGACCAAGCCTGTCGTGAGCAACGGCAGCGAAGCGGAACAGCGCGGCACCCGCCACACGCTGATCACCGTGCTGGAAGCGCTGCTGCGCCTGGCGCACCCGATCATTCCGTTCATCACCGAAACCATCTGGCAGCGCGTGAAGCCGCTGACCGGCACGACCGCAGATACCATCATGCTGCAGCCGTTCCCGGCCTACGACGCCGCGCTGGAAGACGAGCAGGCGCTGAACGATCTGGAGTGGATCAAGCAAACCATCATCGCCGTGCGCAACATCCGCGCCGAGATGAACATCGCGCCAAGCAAAGCGCTCGACGTGCTGCTGCGCAACTGCAGCGCCGACGCCCAGCGCCGCGTGCAGGAGAACCAGAGCTTTATCGCCCGTCTGGCGCGTCTGGAATCCATCGCGCTGCTGCCGGCCGGTGAGAAAGGCCCGGTCTCCGTCACCAAACTGGTGGACGGCGCCGAGCTGCTGATCCCGATGGCCGGTTTCATCGACAAGGACGCCGAGATCGCGCGTCTGGCGAAAGAGATGGGCAAGCTGGATGCGGAAATCGCTTCGATCGAAGGCAAGCTGGCGAACGAAGGCTTCGTGGCGCGCGCGCCGGAAGCGGTAGTTGCCAAAGAGCGCGATCGTCTGGCGGCCTGCAAAGAAGGCAAAGTGAAGCTGCAGGAACAGCAGGCGACCATCGCCGCGCTGTAATCCACCGGCTCACGCCAACGCCTGAAAAACAGCGGGGTCTTCCCCGCTGTTTTTTTATCGCCGTTGCATCCGGGCCGGGTTAGATGTTATTACAAGATATTACTGCCGCAAGGACGCCGCCGGGAAATAACCCCGGCGCGTTTCGCGCTGCGATAAAAATGAAAAACGAACGTGGTCTCTTTCAATGGCGAGTGTAAACATGACAACAGCAACCCCGGCGCGCCTGCTGGTGCGCCCCATCACGGCGGAAGACAATCCCGCCATTGCTCACGTCATTCGCGAAGTCTCCGCCGAGCACGGCCTGACGGCGGATAAAGGCTATACCGTCTCCGATCCCAACCTGGATGCCCTGTATCAGCTCTACAGCCTGCCGCGCAGCGCTTACTGGGTGATCGAGGTGGACGGCCAGGTCGCCGGCGGCGGCGGCATCGCGCCGCTGCAGGGTGGCGCAGACGATATTTGCGAATTGCAGAAGATGTATTTCCTGCCGGTGTTGCGCGGCAAGGGATTGGCGAAACGCCTGGCGCTGCAGGCGCTGGATTTCGCCCGCCAGCACGGCTTCCGCTGTTGTTACCTCGAGACCACCGCCAGCCTGACGCAGGCCGTTGCGCTGTACGAACATCTGGGCTTCGAACACATCGACCATGCGATGGGCGCCACCGGCCACGTCGATTGTGAAGTCACCATGCTGAAAACGCTGTAATCCTCCCCCGCCTCTTCATCAGGGCGCAGCTTGCTGCGCCTTTTTTATTAATATCGCAATCAATCAGTAAAACTCGCTATAACGCCGTTTTTCAAGCAGATAAACTGACGTTAAAAACCACGATGTAAATTTAATGTGAAGTTCGTTAATAAATTAACGATCGCAAATTGACCGCCTTTTCCCCCGCGTTACTCTGCCAGTATCCCAATCGCGCACGGAGAGCTGTCATGTCGGAAAATACCTTTGATTACATCATCGTCGGCGCCGGTTCCGCCGGCTGTGTGCTGGCGGCGCAGCTGATCCGCCGCACCCAAGCGCGGGTGCTGCTGCTGGAAGCCGGCGGCGACGACAATAACCTGTTCATCAAGATGCCGGCCGGGGTGGCCAAGATCATCGCCAAAAAAAGCTGGCCCTATGAAACGGAGCCGGAACCGCACGCCAACAACCGCCGCATGCAGATCGCGCAGGGCAAGGTGCTGGGCGGCAGCAGTTCGGTGAACGGCATGATCTACCTGCGCGGCCAGCCGCAAGACTACGACGACTGGGCCGAGCGCTACGGCTGCGCCGGCTGGAGCTACCGGGAGGTGTTGCCCTACTTCAAACGCGCCGAGGCCAATGAAAGCCTGTCAGACGACTACCACGGCGCCGACGGGCTGCTGCCGGTCAGCGAGAATCGCTATCGCCACCCGCTCAGCATGGCGTTTATCCGCGCCGGCCAGGAGCTGAACCTGCCCTATCGCAACGACTTCAACGGCGACAGCCAGCACGGCGTCGGCTTTTACCAAACCACCACCCACAACGGCGAGCGCGCCAGCACCGCCCGCACCTACCTGAAGGCGGTGCGCGACGAACGGCGGCTGGTGGTGAAACTGAACGCCCTGGCGCACCGGCTGACCTTCGAGGGCAACGTCGCCACCGGCGTGGTCTACAGCCAGAATGGCGGCGCGGAAGTCACCGCCCGCGCCACCAAAGAGGTGATCGTCAGCGCCGGCGCGGTCGGTTCGCCGAAGCTGCTGATGCTGTCCGGCATCGGCCCGCGCGACCACCTGCAGCAGTTGGGCATCGAGGTGCGGGCGGATCTGCCGGTGGGCAAAAACTTCCACGACCATCTGCACATGTCGATCAACGTCAGCACCCGCGAGCCGATCAGCCTGTTCGGCGCCGATCGCGGCCTGCAGGCGCTGAGCCACGGCGCGCAGTGGCTGGCGTTTCGCAGCGGGGTACTCTCGTCCAACGTGCTGGAAGGCGCCGCCTTCACCGACAGCCAGGGCGACGGCCGGCCGGACGTGCAGATCCATTTCCTGCCGCTGCTGGACAGCTGGGACGACGTGCCCGGCGAGCCGCTGCCGAACATTCACGGCTTCACGCTCAAGGTCGGTTACCTGCAGCCGAAGGCACGCGGCGAAGTGCAGCTGCGCAGCAGCAACCCGCGCGATCCGGTCAAGCTGCACGCCAACTACCTCGGCCACCCGGACGATCTGGCCGGCAGCGTGCGCGCGGTGAAGTTCGGCCTGGATTTCCTGCAAACCGCGGCGCTGAAGCCGCTGATCAAAGATCTGCTGATGCCGCAGCCGGAGTGGACGCGCGACGAAGCGCAGCTGGAGGAGTTCGTGCGCAACTTCTGCAAGACGGTGTATCACCCGGTGGGCAGTTGCCGCATGGGGCCGTCGCCGCAGGACGCGGTGACCGATCCGCAGCTACGGGTGCACGGTTTTGAACAGCTGCGGGTGATCGACTGCTCGGTGATGCCGCAACTCACCAGCGGCAACACCAATGCGCCGACCATCATGCTGGCGGAAAAGGCGGTGGATCTGTTGCTGGGCGCGCCGCAGTAAGGGCGCGCCTCAACCTCAGGCGGCGGCGGGCACGCCGCTGTGGAAGCGCAGCTCGCTGTCCGGCGACAGGATCAGTTCAGCTTCGAGGCGGCCGAAATGCGCCACCCGTTCGCTGATGTCGCCGCCGGCGATCTGCTCGGCCAGCGTCAGGTAGTCCTGATAGTGGCGCGCTTCGGATCGCAGCAGCGAGACGTAAAAGCGGTTCAGCTCGTCGTCCAGGTGCGGCGCCAGTTTGGCGAAGCGTTCGCAGGATCGCGCTTCGATGTAGGCGCCGCAGATCAGTTTGTCGATCAGCGTCGCCGGATCGTGGGTGCGGATCTCGCGGATCATGCCCTTGGCGTAGCGGCTGGCGGTGATCTTGCGATACGGGATCCCGCGCGCCTGCATGATCTCCAGCACCTGCGAGAAGTGATGCAGCTCTTCCTTGATCAACAGCACCATGCGATCCGCCAGATCCTGGCCGTAGGCCGAGCCGTTTTTCGGCAGGATCTTGCGGGTGAACTGGCCCTGGCGGAACAGCGTGTCCGGCGCGCCCTGCGCTTCGTGCAGAAACGCCTCGTAGGGCCGCAGCAGCGCCAACAGCGCGTCGCCGCTCTCTTTGTCCGCCACGTAGCGGCGGATCAGCCACATGCCGGTCTGCGCGGCTTTCAGCTCACACACCAGGTGGTCGGTCAGCAACAGCTGCAGGTTTTCCGGACGGCGCGCGGCGTCGATCCAGGCGTCGGGAGTTTCACAGTGCAGGAAGCTTAAAATCGGGGCTAGCAGAGATTGGTATGTCATAGCGTCATTGCCCTATGTATTTCAAGTTGCAGCCAGGCGGCCAGCTCACTCATCCCCAGGAGCTTACTTAGGTAAGTGACTGGGGTGAGGGAGTGCAGCCAACAACGCTGCAGCTTGAAAGACGACGGGGATATCAGGGGCCGGCGAGAACCGGCCCATGTGAATAAGCGGGGTTAATCAGTGGCGTTTGCCGTCGTCGTCTTCGTCGATGTAGTCGCCGTCTTCGTCATCCTCACCGTCTTCACCGTTCGGATCTTCAAAGTAGGTGCCCCAGCCGTCGTAGTTGACGCCGCAGCGCTCCGCCAGCGCCACCAGCTGCTCGACCTGGGCGTCGATCAGCTCGGCGTTCAGGCCGACTTCGCTGATCACGTCGCAGCACATCACCAGTGAACCGTCTTCCACTTCCAGCTCTTCGGCGTCGGTCACTTCGTAGCCCAGCTTGAAGGCTTCAACGGCTGCTTGCTCCAGAACCTCAAATTTCTCGGCGGACAGATGGTGCTCGATGGTGTAGAGCGCGTCCGGATCGCTGCCGTCTTCCAGCAGCTCTTCGATGATCAGGCGGGTCTCTTCACGTTGTTCTTCCAGCAATTCGCGGTTTGCCATGCCTATATCCTCAAGTCAAATGGCCTTCATTCCTTCTATTTTCACACACCGCCGACATTGCTTCCACGATAAACGTGAAAGATTTCCTCGCTGGGGTTGAAATTGAATATTCATACATATAAAGTGAATTTTAATTCAATTGAGCAATCAGGGAATCGGACTATGAGCACCGGCAATGCGTTCTACCAACGTCACTTTCTGAGGTTAATGGATTTCACCCCCGCCGAACTGCAGGCGCTGCTGAAGCTGGCGGCCGATCTGAAACAGGCCAAGAAGCAGGGGCGGGAACAGCGCCGGCTGCAGGGCAAAAACATTGCGCTCATCTTCGAAAAAGACTCGACCCGCACGCGATGCTCTTTCGAAGTTGCCGCATTCGATCAGGGCGCGCAGGTGACCTATCTCGGCCCGAGCGGCAGCCAGATCGGCCATAAAGAGTCGATGAAAGACACCGCCCGGGTGCTGGGCCGCCTGTACGACGGTATTCAGTATCGCGGTTACGGCCAGGCGCTGGTGGAAACCCTGGCGCAGCACGCCGGCGTGCCGGTGTGGAACGGCCTGACCGACGAGTTCCACCCCACCCAATTGCTGGCGGATCTGCTCACCGTGCAGGAACACCTGCCGGGCAAGGCGCTGAGCGAGGTGAAACTGGCGTACGTCGGCGACGCGCGCAACAACATGGGCAACACGCTGCTGGAAGCCGCCGCGCTGGCGGGCATGGATCTGCGGCTGGTGGCGCCGAAGGCCTGCTGGCCGCAGCCGGAGCTGGTGGCCGAGTGCCAGGCGCTGGCGCAACAAACCGGCGCGAAACTCACCCTGACCGAAGACATCGCCGAAGGGGTGCAAGACGCCGACTTCCTCTACACCGACGTGTGGGTGTCGATGGGCGAACCGAAAGAGACCTGGCAGGAGCGTATTGCGCTGCTGCGGCCGTATCAGGTCAACATGGCGATGCTGAAGCTGACCGGCAACCCAAACGTGAAGTTCCTGCACTGCCTGCCGGCGTTCCACGACGACCAAACCACGCTCGGCAAGCAGATGGCGCAACAGTACGATCTGCACGGCGGCATGGAAGTGACCGACGAAGTGTTCGAGTCGGCGCACAGCGTGGTGTTCGATCAGGCGGAAAATCGGCTGCATACCATCAAGGCGGTGCTGGTCGCCACGCTGAGCGAAACCCTCTGACAATCCACCTCCACCGCCCTGGCGCCCCCGGCCAGGGCGGCTAATATATTCCTGGAATATCAAATAGCGCATTGACCTTTGCCCACCACCGGTAAAGGTTCTACCGTGACAGGCCGACGGCGCCCGCGCCGTAAAAACCAACGATAACAAACCGTTCTCAGCGCCACCTTGTGGCGCCTTCAGGGGATATACACCGATGAAAGCCAAACTCTTGCCGCTGTTCCTGCTCGCCGCCCTGCCCGCCGCCGCGTTAGCCGCCACGCCGCCGAATACGCTGGTGGTGGTGCAATCGCTGGATGACATCGTCAGCCTCGATCCGGCGGAAGCCAACGAACTCTCCAGCATCCAGACGGTGCCCAGCCTGTATCAACGATTGGTGCAGGCGGATCGCGACGATCCGGCCAAGGTGGCGCCGGTGCTGGCGGAAAGCTGGCAAAGCGATGCGGCGGCCAAAACGCTGACGGTGAAACTGCGGCCGCAGGCGGCGTTCGCCTCCGGCAACCCGCTGACCGCCGACGACGTGATCTTCTCCTACAGCCGCGCGGTCAAGATGAACAAATCGCCGGCGTTCATCCTCAACGTGCTCGGTTGGCAGCCGGACAACATCGACGCGCAGCTCAAGAAGATCGACGAACATACCGTGCAGCTGCGCTGGACGGCGGACGTCAGCCCGGCGGTGGCGCTGAATATCCTCTCGACGCCGATCGCCTCGATCGTCGACAGCAAAGCGGCGCTGGCCAACGTCAAAGACGGCGACTTCGGCAACGCCTGGCTGAAGATGCACTCCGCCGGCAGCGGCCCGTTCAAGATGCGCGTCTATCAGCCGCATCAGGCGATCGTGCTGGACGCCAATCCCACCACGCCGGGCGACAAGCCGCAGCTGAAAAACATCATCATTAAAAACGTGCCGGATCCGGCCACCCGCCGCCTGCTGCTCCAGCAGGGCGACGCCGATATAGCCCGCGAACTGGGCGCCGACCAGACCGACACGCTGAAGAACCAGCCGGGCGTCAAGGTGCTGGAGATCCCGTCCGCCGAGCAAAACTACCTGGTATTCAACACCGGCAACGGCGCCAATCCGCTGCTGAGCAACCCGGCCTTCTGGGAGGCGGCGCGCTATCTGGTGGATTATCAGGGCATCACGAAGGATCTGCTGAAGGGCCAATATTTCGTGCATCAGAGCTTCCTGCCGGTCGGGCTGCCGGGCGTGCTGGAGACCAACCCGTTCAGCTACGATCCGGCCAAGGCGAAAGCCATCCTGGCCAAAGCGGGCATCACCCACGCTGCCTTTACGCTGGACGTAGAGAACAAACCGCCGTTCATCACCATCGCGCAGGCGCTGCAGGGCAGCTTCGCCGCCGCCGGCGTGAAGGTCGAGCTGCTGCCGGCCGCGGGCAGCCAGGTTTACTCCCGCGTGCGCGCCAGGCAGCATCAGGCGGCGATCCGCCTGTGGATCCCGGATTACTTCGACGCCCACTCCAACGCCAGCGCCTTCGCCTACAACGACGGCAAGAGCAGCACGGTGGCCGGGCTGAACGGCTGGCAGATCCCGCAGTTGAACCAGCAGACGCTGGCGGCGCTGGCCGAAGCCGATCCGGCCAAGCGCCGCGCGCTGTACACCGCCATGCAACAGGAGCTGCAGCGCAGTTCGCCGTACGTGTTTATCGATCAGGCCAAAACCGAAGTGGTGCTGCGCGACAACGTCAAAGGCTATCAACAAGGGCTGAACGCCGACATGGTCTACTACGATCGCGTCAGCAAATAGCCGACGGGCGGCCATCGCCGGCCAATCGATTGCGGGGCGGCAAAAAACGGCGTTTTAACGCTTGCAGTGGCGAAAAGCGCGAGTATAATGCGCCACAATTTGCCAGGAGAAAGCATGAAAAACGACGTTTGTTTTGTTAGCCGCAATCGACAAAACCGACTGCCTATCGGCGGCCAGCTGCCGTTGTTTCTCCTGTTGCTAAACCGATCGTTTCAAGCCCCTCATTGAGGGGCTTTTTTTTGCCTTGAGAATATCCCAAAGTCCCGCGCCACGGGCACGCGTCGAGGAGGAGTGAAAAATGGCCAACCCGCTGTATCACAAACACATCATCTCTATTAACGATCTCAGCCGCGAGGATCTGGAGCTGGTGCTGCGCACCGCCGCCGGTCTGAAAGCCAACCCGCAGCCGGAACTGTTGAAACACAAGGTGATCGCCAGCTGCTTCTTTGAAGCCTCGACCCGTACCCGCCTGTCGTTCGAAACCTCGATGCACCGCCTCGGCGCCTCGGTGGTCGGTTTCGCCGACGGCAGCAACACCTCGCTCGGCAAGAAAGGCGAAACCCTGGCCGACACCATCTCGGTGATCAGCACCTACGTGGACGCCATCGTGATGCGCCACCCGCAGGAAGGCGCGGCGCGCATGGCCTCGGAGTTCTCCGGCAACGTGCCGGTGCTCAATGCCGGCGACGGCGCCAACCAGCACCCGACCCAAACCCTGCTGGATCTGTTCACCATCCAGGAAACCCAGGGCCGCCTGAGCAACCTCAGCATCGCCATGGTCGGCGACCTGAAGTACGGCCGCACCGTGCACTCGCTCACCCAGGCGCTGGCCAAGTTCGAAGGCAACCGCTTCTACTTCATCGCCCCGGACGCGCTGGCGATGCCGGCCTACATCCTGAAAATGCTGGACGAGAAAGGCATCGAGTACAGCCTGCACGGCAGCATTGAAGAAGTGGTGCCGGAGCTGGATATTCTCTACATGACCCGGGTGCAGAAAGAGCGCCTCGATCCGTCCGAGTACGCCAACGTGAAGGCGCAGTTCGTGCTGCGCGCCGCGGATCTGGCCGGCGCGCGCGCCAACCTCAAGGTGCTGCACCCGCTGCCGCGCATCGACGAGATCGCCACCGACGTGGATAAAACGCCGCACGCTTACTACTTCCAGCAGGCGGGCAACGGCATCTTCGCCCGCCAGGCGTTGCTGGCGCTGGTGCTCAACGCAGATTTGGCTCTTTAAGGGGGAACCGCCATGACTCACGACAACAAACTGCAGGTCGAAGCGATCAAATGCGGCACGGTGATCGACCACATTCCGGCGCAGATCGGTTTCAAACTGCTGACGCTGTTCAAGCTGACCGCCACCGACCAGCGCATCACCATCGGCCTGAACCTGCCTTCCAACGAGCTGGGCCGCAAGGATCTGATCAAGATCGAGAACACCTTCCTGACCGAGCAGCAGGCCAACCAGCTGGCGATGTACGCGCCGAAGGCCACGGTGAACCGCATCGACAACTATGAAGTGGTGCGCAAACTCACCCTTAGCCTGCCGGACCACATCGACGGCGTGCTGACCTGCCCGAATGGCAACTGCATCAGCCGCAGCGAGCCGGTGGCGTCGAGCTTCAGCGTCAAATCGCGCGGCGGCGAAGTGCACCTGAAGTGCCGCTACTGCGAAAAAGAGTTCGAGCACCAGGTGGTGCTGCAGGCCGACTAAGCCCGGTATGGGCGCCGGGAGATGGCGCTGTTATTCTCCCGGTGACGCCCTATAATGGGATTTCTGGATAGAACAATCCTCGTTTATCAGGAGAAAACATGTCACGTAACATCAGCACTGAACTCGCCCCGGCAGCCATTGGTCCTTACGTGCAGGGCGTTGATCTGGGCAGCATGATCATCACTTCCGGCCAGATCCCGGTCGATCCGAAAACCGGCGCCGTCGCCGACGACGTGGCCGCTCAGGCGCGCCAGTCGCTGGAAAACGTCAAGGCGATCGTCGAAGCCGCCGGCCTGATCGTTGCCGACATCGTGAAAACCACCGTGTTCGTGAAAGACCTGAACGACTTCGCCACCGTCAACGCCGCGTACGAAGCCTTCTTCACCGAGCACAGCGCGCCGTTCCCGGCCCGTTCCTGCGTTGAAGTGGCGCGTCTGCCGAAAGACGTGAAGATCGAAATCGAAGCCATCGCCGTGCGTCGTTAATCGACGCGCACGCGAATGACGGTCAGCTTCGGCTGGCCGTTTTTATTTCTGCTCTGCCCCGACAGCCTGCCGTCCCTGCGCCTTCAGCGCTCACCGCCGCCGCCATTTCGCCCTATATTAAGGCGTCGTCACGCCAGATCTGCACCGCAAACGGGCGTTTTTCGCCGCGGCAGCCTCGCTCTGCGCCATTTTCGCCCGTTATCGCCTTGGCACGTTTTATGCTCGATTGATTGACAGCCTGCAATGTCGACGAGGTGACGATGCTGAATATCAATCTTTCCGCTTCACCGTTTTTTGATGAGATGCTTCTGGCTGAGGGAAAACACCGTGGCCACTACGACGCCTACTGGCAATGGCTGCAGCAGGCCGATCACCAGGCCGTGCAACGCAAGCGGGAAGAGGCTGCGCTGCTGTTTCACCGGGTGGGCATCACCTTCAACGTCTACGGCGACGATGACGGCGCCGAGCGGTTGATCCCGTTCGACAGCGTGCCGCGCATTATTCCGGCCGCCGAATGGGCGATGCTCGATCGCGGCATTCGCCAGCGCGTACAGGCGCTCAATGCCTTCCTGCATGACATTTACCACCAGCAGCATATTCTGAAGGCCGGCCTCATTCCGGCGGAGCAGGTGCTGGCCAACGATCAGTATCAACCCTGTATGCAAGGCGTTGATCTGCATCGCGATATCTATGCGCATATCGTCGGCGTGGACATGGTCCGCAACAGCGACGGCCAATACTATGTGCTGGAAGATAACTTGCGCACCCCGTCCGGCGTCTCTTACATGCTGGAAAACCGCAAAATGATGATGCGTCTGTATCCGGAACTGTTCGCCCGGCAACGCATCGCGCCGGTGGAGCGCTACCCGTCGCACCTGCTGCAAACGCTGCGCGAAAGCTCGCCCATCAACGATCCCACCGTGGTGGTGCTGACGCCGGGCCGCTTCAACAGCGCCTATTTTGAGCACAGTTTCCTGGCGCAGCAGATGGGGGTGGAGCTGGTCGAAAGCGCCGATCTGTTCGTCAAGGACGGCGCGGTGTTCATGCGCACCACCGCCGGGCCGTGCAAAGTGGACGTGATCTATCGTCGGGTGGACGACGCCTTCCTCGATCCGCTGGCGTTTCGGCCGGACTCGATGCTCGGCGTACCGGGGCTGCTGTCGGTGTATCGCGCCGGCAATGTGGTGCTGGCCAACGCCATCGGCACCGGCGTGGCCGACGACAAATCGATCTACCCCTACGTGCCGGATATGGTGCGCTTCTACCTGCAAGAGGAACCGATCCTCAACAACGTGCCGACCTGGCAGTGCCGGCATAAAAGCGAACTGTCGTATGTGCTGGCCAACCTCGAACAGATGGTCGTGAAAGAGGTGCACGGCGCCGGCGGCTACGGCATGTTGATCGGCCCCACGGCGAGCAAGGACGAGCTCGCCCGCTTCCGTGCGCTGCTGCTGGCTCGCCCGCAGAATTACATTGCGCAAAACACGCTGGCGCTGTCCACCTGCCCGACCTTCGTCAACGATGGTCTGGCGCCGCGGCATATCGATCTGCGGCCGTTCGCCCTCAGCGGCGCGGAGATCCGCCTGGTGCCCGGCGGCCTGACCCGGGTGGCGTTGGCGGAAGGTTCGCTGGTGGTGAACTCGTCGCAGGGCGGCGGCACCAAGGACACCTGGGTATTGGAGGACGACCTATGCTGAGCCGCACCGCCAGTGAACTCTATTGGATGGCCCGCTATCTGGAGCGGGCGGAAAGCATCGCCCGGGTGCTGGACGTCACCAACAAGCTGTCGATGATGCCGATCCGCGACGGCGGCGATCAGGATCTGCAGGTGCCGCTCAATCTGACCGGCACCGGCCAGCTGTATGCCGCCGCCTACCCGGAATTGACGATGCCGAATCTGGTCAGTTTCTTCGCGCTCGACAACCGCAACCACAGCAGCATCTTCAGCTGCCTGCAAATGGGCTGGAACAACGCCCACGCGGTGCGCGGCAGCCTGTCGTCCGAAGTCTGGGAGTGCATCAACGCCACCTGGATAGAGATGAAACTGATCCGCCGCCAGGGCATCGGCTCGGTGGGCGCCGATGCCTTCTTCGACTGGGTGAAGGAGCGCGCCCATCTGTTTCGCGGCGCCATGTTCGGCACGCTGCTGCGCAGCGACGCCATGCGCTTTATCCGTCTCGGCACCCTGCTGGAGCGGGCCGACGGCACCGCCCGTCTGCTGGAGGTGAAGAACACGCTGATGGACATCGACGGCGACCCGGTGCGCGAATATTACCGTATGGACACGCTGCTGCGGGCGGTGAGCGCGCGCGAAGCCTACCACAGCATCTACAAGCAGCCGTTGAGCCGCGAGACCATCGCCGAACTGATGATTCTGCGCAATGAAATTCCGCGTTCACTGCTGGCCTGCGTCGGCGACATGGTGCAGCAATTGGAACTGATCGGCGGCGGCGCCAACCAACCGCGACGTCTGGCGCACACCCTGCATGCCGAGCTGCGCTTCAGCAGCATGAAGGATCTGAACAAGATCGGCCTGGGCGAGTGGTTGAGCGCCTTTCTCGGCCAGGTGAACGGCATCGCCGAAAGCATCCATCACACTTATCTGGAGGCGCAATGAAACTGAATATTGAGCACAACACCCATTATCGCTACGCCCAGCCGGTGCAGCGCAGCACCCAATATCTGCGGCTGACGCCGCAGGACTCGCCCCATCAGCGCATCCTCTCCTGGCAACTGTCGTTGCCGGATGACGCGGTGCGCACCACCGACGCCTTCGGCAACGTACTGCACGTGCTGACGCTTGATGAACCGCATCAGGCCATCACCATTCGGGTGCTCGGGGAAGTGGAGATTGAAGACGGCGTCGAAGATCGGGCGCTCGGGCACCTGTCGCCGCTGGTATTTCTGCGCCATAGCCCGCTGACCCAGCCCGATGACGCCATTCAGGCCTTCGCCCTGCGTTATCATCAACCGCAGGCGGTGCTGAGCGGCCTGGAACATCTGATGGGCGAACTGCTGCTGAAAATGCCTTACAGCCCAGGCTCCACACGCGTGACCGACAGCGCCGCCGAGGCTTTCGCCGCCGGCAGCGGCGTGTGTCAGGATCATACGCATGTCTTCCTGAGCTGCTGCCGCAGCCTGAACATCCCGGCGCGCTACGTCAGCGGCTACCTGTACAGCGAAGACTCGACCCATGTCGCCACCCATGCCTGGGCGGAAGTGTGGGTGGAGGAACGCTGGCACAGCTTCGACGTGACCAACAATACGCGCATGCCAAATCAGCACCTTAAGCTGGCGGTCGGCATCGATTATCTGGACGCCTGCCCGGTGCGCGGCATGCGGTTGGGCGGCGGCTGCGAAGACATGAGCGCCATCGCCGCCGTACAAATGATGCCAACCGGCCAGTAGCCGCTTGCCGATGGCAAATGTTTCGGGCACGCTGCGCGTTGGCGGCGTGCCGGTCTTGTTTTGAGGGATTGTAGTATGACCTACTGTGTGGCCATGCGTTTGTCGTCCGGGCTGGTCTTTGCGTCCGATTCGCGCACCAACGCCGGAGTGGACCATATTTCCACCTTCCGCAAACTGCACGTGTTCCAACAGGACGGCGATCGCATGCTGGTGCTGCAAAGCGCCGGCAACCTGGCGACCACCCAGAGCATCATCAGTTTGCTGTTGCACCGCAGCAAGGACGCCGAACGCCCCAACCTGCTCAACGCTCCCAGCCTCTACGACGCCGCCACGCTGGTGGGGGAAACGGTGCGCGAGGTGATCCAGCGCGACAGCGAGGCGCAGCAAAGCGGCAGCACCACCGATTTCAGCTGCAACCTGCTGCTCGGCGGCCAAATTAGCGGGGAAGAGATGCGGCTGTTCCATATCTACCCGCAAGGCAATTTTATCGAAGCCACCCGCGACACGCCCTATTTTCAGATAGGCGAAAGCAAATACGGCAAACCGATCATCGACCGGGTACTGCACTACGACACGCCGCTGGAACAAGCGATGCAATGCGCGCTGATTTCACTGGATTCAACCTTACGCAGCAACCTGTCCGTCGGGCTGCCGCTCGACGTGATGATCTACCCGCGCGACAGCTTCAGCCATGCCCGGCAATACCGCATTACCGAAGATCATCCGTACTTCAGCGCCATCCGCAAGGGCTGGGGCGAAGGGCTGGTCAGCATTTTTACCCAGTTGCCGCCGCTGCAGCTGTAGGGATCCGGGCTCACACGAGCCCGTCCGCTTCATTGCGGCTGGAGCCCCCGCAGCAGCGCCTCCAGCGGGTACACCGCCGCAATCACCACTTCGTCGCGCGTCTGCGCCGCCGCATCCAGCTGGCGCTGCACTTGTTCTGCTTCGGCCCGGCTCAGCGGTTTGCCCTGCTGATGGCGCTCCAGCAGCGTTAAGCCCAGCAAGGCCAAAGCATCGACATCCTGCGCCACCGGCGCCAGCTCCCGCAACGCGCGGTTGCCCGCGATCGCCGTCTGCAGCGCAGCGCCGTTCGCCTGCCAGCGCTGCAGCCGTTCGCGCAGCGCCTGCGCCGCCGCCTTATCGCGCTTATCCTTCAGCAAAGCCGCGACCTGCGCATGCATCTCGCGCACCGCGCCACTCTCCGGCGGCAGCGCATCGGCAAAGCGATTCAGCGGTTCGAACTGATGATAGTTGCCGGCCTGGAACTTCAGGTGCTGGCGGGTGTAATACTGCGCCGGCTCCACCGCCTCGGCCAGGATCTGCAGCGGCAGGATCTGCACGCTGTTGCTCAGCCGGGTGAATTCGCGCGCCGTTTCCACGTGCTGCTGCAGGCCGACCGACACCACCGACCAGGCGTCGATCGCCGCCAGCCGCCGGTACATGTTGCTTTCATCGGTGACGTCCTGCGCCGACCACAGCCGCTCCGCCACCGCGAAGGCGCGCGGCCACAGCTTGAGATCGAGCAGCGGCGCGCGCACGTTTTCCGCCCACAGCGCCGCTTCGCCGCCGAGAATGTTGGCCTGCCCCTTCTCGTCCGGCACCACCGGCATCTTGCCCGCCGGCGCCGCCGCCAGCTTGTCGCCGCTGGTGGGGTAACGCACGTTGCCGACCAGCGTATAGCCGCTGAGCTTGTCCTGTTGCAGCGTAAACACCGGCCGTGTGTCGCCCATCCAGGTATCGACGCGGAACGTCACCTGCTGCGGCGTGCGCCAGACGATGTCGTGCACCGCGCGGCGTGACTTGCCGTTGAAATCGATAAAGCCGCGCCAGCCCTGCTTGCCCTCGATCAGCGTGAAGCTGCCTTCCACCGCGCTTCCCTTCAGGCGCGGCATGCTGAAACGCCAGCTTTGCGCCTGCTCGCCGGGCTGCACCGCCGTCTCGACCCCCAGCGGCTGCGGCAGAATTTCATTGCGGTAGTGATAGGCGGTGCTTTGCGGCTGATCGAGATAGAAACCGGTGGAGAGAATGCCCTGATAGCCATCCTGCGCGCTGGCGCCCAGCGAGTCTTGCCCCTGCCAGGATTGAATGACGATCGAGCGCGGCAGCGACGGGTGGTAGATCTCATCCCAGCCGACCATCTGCCGCTGGTGCTTCTCGAGGACTTTTTCCAGCTTCTGGTTGAAGTAGGCCTGCAGCGCATGGGTATCCGCCAGCCCGTTCTGCTGCATAAACGCCTGTATCGACGGCGACGCCCGCCACTGGCTGGCGTCCACTTCGTCGCCGCCGATGTGCAGATAGGGATCGGGGAAGATCTCTGCCAATTCACCGACGATCGTGTCGACAAACTGATAAACCTCGTCGCGGGTCGGGTCTAGCGTCGGCTTATGCACGCCCCACTCGCGCTCCATGCGATACGGCCCCGGCGCGCTCATCAGCTCGGGATAGGCCACCGCGATGCTGGAGGCGTGCCCCGGCATGTCGATCTCCGGCACCACGCGAATGCCGCGCGCCGTGGCGTAAGCCACCACCTGCCGCATTTGCTCACGGGTGTAAAACAGGCCGTCGCTGGCCTGCTGCTGCAATTTGGGGTAATGCTCGGAGGCGAAGCGCCAGCCCTGATCGTCGGTCAGGTGCCAGTGGAATACGTTGAGCTTGGCCGCCGCCATGCCGTCAAGCTGGCGCAGAATGTCCGGCAGCGGCAGGAAATGGCGCGCCGAATCCAACAAGACGCCACGCCACGGGAAGCGCGGCACGTCGCGAATATCCACTAGCGGCAGGAAGGTATTTTGCCCGTCGGTCTGCAGCAGCTGCAGCAGGGTCTCCATGCCGCGCAGCGCGCCGAAGCGGGTGTTGGCGGTCAGCGTGGCGCCCTGCGGCGTGACCGCCAGCCGGTAGCTTTCGTCGCTGCCCGGCAGCGGCTGCGCCGCCACCCGATCCTTGATCACCACCTTGATCGCCGCGCCGTTCGCTTCTTCCCTCGGCGCCAGCGTCCAGCCGGTCTGCAGTTCGATGCGCTGGCGCCAGCGCGGCAGCGCGTCGCCCAAATCATCGCCCTGGAGGCTTAACGACAGCCGGTGATCCAAAATCAGTTTGCCCGCCGGTTGCGTCACTTCCACCTGCTGCGGCCAGGGCATCAGCGGCAAATCACCCGCCGGCTGCGCCAGCGCGCCGCAAGAAAACCATAACGATGAAGCCAGTAGCGTATAACGGAAAGGTCTGTGCATCGGAAATTCCTCAGAGGAAAAAAACAAAATATCCCCAATGAATTTCAAACCACCGCTAGGCGGCAAGCGCCCGCATCCTCAGGCGCTTAGGTCTGCTAAGTAACTGGGGGGCGGGCGTACAGCCAACAACGCGGTGGCTTGAAAGGCGCAGGGGAAAACAGCCAACGCTGTAGATAAAGACTCAGCACAGAGCAGATGTCCAACCGTTGCGGTGAAAAAGCGGACGGGATCACAGTTGCCCCCTCCCGGCCGGAGGGGGCGAACGGGTTATTGCCAGCCGTAGCGGCGCACGAACCAGCCTTTCACGCACTGGGTCAGCACCATGTAACCGGCGAGGATCAGCACTAGCCACGGGAAGTAACCGAGCGGCAGCGCCTGCAGCTGCAGGAAGCCGGCCAGCGGCGAGAACACCAGGCCGATGCCGGTGGCGATCACCGCCAGCGTCATGATGCACAGCGGCCAGGACGGGCGGCTCTGGATAAACGGAATTTTGCGCGTGCGGATCATGTGCACGATCAGCGTTTGCGACAGCAGCCCTTCCACGAACCAGCCGGACTGGAACAGCGTCTGCATTTCCGGCGTATTGGCCTTGAACACCCACCACATCAGGCTGAAGGTCAGCACGTCGAAGATCGAACTGATCGGCCCAAAGAACACCATAAACCGCCCCAAATCGGCGGAGTTCCAGCGCTGTGGCTGGGTGATCTGATCGTCGTCGACGTTATCGAACGGGATGGCGATCTGCGAGATGTCGTACATCAGGTTCTGAATCAACAGGTGCAGCGGCAACATCGGCAGGAACGGCAGGAAGGCGCTGGCGATCAGCACGCTGAACACGTTGCCGAAGTTGGAGCTGGCGGTCATCTTGATGTATTTCAGCATGTTGGCGAAGGTGCGGCGCCCTTCGATCACCCCCTGCTCCAGCACCATCAGGCTTTTTTCCAGCAGGATGATGTCCGCCGCTTCCTTGGCGATATCCACCGCCGAATCGACGGAGATGCCGATGTCGGCCGCGCGCAGCGCCGGTGCATCGTTGATGCCGTCGCCCATAAAGCCCACCACGTGCCCCTGACGGCGCAGCAGTTTGACGATGCGCTCCTTGTGCAGCGGCGTCAGCTTGGCGAACACCGTGGTGCGCGCCGCCACCTGTGCCAGCTGCTCGTCGTCCATCTGCTCGATCTCGCTGCCGCGCAGCAGATGATCGGCCTCCAGCCCGACGTCACGGCACACTTTGGCCGCCACCAGCTCGTTGTCGCCGGTGAGGATCTTCACCGTGACGCCGTTCTGTTTCAGCGCCGCCAGCGCCGGTGCGGTGCTTTCCTTCGGCGGATCGAGGAAAGCGACGTAGCCTTCGAGGATCAGATCCGACTCGTCCGCCACGCCGTATTCATGGGTTTGCGCCGGCAGGATCTTGTTGGCCACCGCCACCACCCGCAGCCCCTGCTGGTTGAGATCGTCGGTGATGCGGCGAATGCGCGCCAGCAACGCCTCGCTGAGCGGGATCACCTCGTCTTCGTGGCGCACGTGGCTGCAAATCGCCAGCATCTCTTCCAGCGCGCCCTTGCACACCAGCTCGTGATAGTCGTTGTCTTTGGCCACCACCACCGACATGCGGCGGCGCACGAAGTCGAACGGGATCTCATCCACCTTGCGGTAGTTTTGCAGCGCCTGCGGCTGCTGATTTTGCTCCGCGCAGCTCAGCACCGCCACGTCGAGCAGGTTTTTCAGCCCGGTCTGGTAGAAGCTGTTCAGCCAGGCGTAGCGCAATACCCGCTCGCTGCCGGCGCCGAACGCATCGGTGTGGCGCTCCAGCACGATCTTGTCCTGGGTCAGGGTGCCGGTCTTGTCGGTGCACAGAATATCCATCGCGCCGAAGTTCTGGATGGCGTCCAGCCGTTTGACGATCACCTTCTGGCGCGACAGCTTCACCGCCCCTTTGGCCAGCGTCGAGGTGACGATCATCGGCAGCATCTCCGGCGTCAGCCCGACCGCCACCGACAGCGCGAACAGCGCCGCTTCCCACCAGTCGCCCTTGGTGTAGCCGTTGATCAGCAGCACGATCGGCGTCATTACCAGCATAAAGCGGATCAGCAGCCAGCTGACCTTGCTGATACCGCTCTGGAAGGCGTTCGGCTGTTCATCCTGGCTGGTGACGCGCTGCGCCAGCTGGCCGAAATAGGTGCTGCCGCCGGTGCCGATCACCATCGCCAGCGCGGTGCCGCTGACCACGTTGGTGCCCATGAAGCACAGATTCTGGCAATCGAGCGGATCGGCCGCCGGCGACTGCGACGCCGCAGATTTCTCCACCGGCAGCGATTCGCCGGTCAGCGCCGCCTGGCTGATGAACAGATCCTTGGCCGACAGCACGCGCAGATCCGCCGGGATCATGTCGCCGGCCGCCAGCTTGATGATATCGCCCGGCACCAGCTGCGCGATCGGCAGCTCCACATGCTCGCTCCTGCCGGTGAGCGCATCGCTGCGGATGACCGTAGCGGTGTTGCTCACCATCGCTTTCAGCGCATCGGCCGCCCGGTTGGAGCGCGCCTCCTGGATGAAGTTCAGCAGCGTGGAGATCAGCACCATCAGCGCGATCACCAAGGCGCCGGTGAGATCCTCGGTGGCGTAAGAGATCATGCCGAGCGCGGTCAGCAGCAGGTTGAACGGGTTGCGGTAGCAGTGCCAGAGGTGTTGCCACCAGGCCTCTTTCTGCTGATCGTCGATGACGTTCTCGCCGCAGCGTTGGCGCACCTGTTCCGCCTCATGGGCGGTGATACCTTCCGGGTGGCTGTGGAAACGCTCAAACAGCTGCATCGTCTCTGCGGCGGCGCATTCCAGCCGCTGCTGCGCCAGGCCGGCCGGCATATCGCGCGCAGCGCCGCTGACGCTGTCCAGCAGGCTGTCGCGGCGCACCAAACGGCGCGGAAGGCCGCGGGCGAACAGGCCCAGCAGCTGACGGGGGAGTTTTTTCAGTTTCATGGTTCGCACCTCGTCGCCCGGTGCCTCACGGCAGCGGGTAAACGGGGATCGTCATCGGCCAGGCGGATGGCGCGCACGCCAAAAAGCCTCTGCCCATGCAGATCCTTATTCTTTTTTTCAGCAGCAGGAGCGAACGACGAAGCGCGCGCTACCGGTTACCGTGATGTACTTCACCGGTAAAACAGCAGCGCCAGGCGGAGAGGTTTTACCGGAGAACCGAGTGAGTGTCTAAAGCAGTCGGGTCGGGGTCCATATAGGGTATAACCTCCGGTAAAGGGAAAAACAGAGCGGCAGGAGCGGCCGTTCAGCGCAGTGCAACAATCCCGTTTTGCATCAAGATCCGCGTCGGAAAATGAGCTATGCTGACGGGCATTGTTTTACAGGCCATTATGTTACGCCTGTCCACCTCAACGAAAAGTAAACCATGCAAAACCGGCTGACCATCAAGGACATCGCGCGCCTGAGCGGCGTAGGCAAATCCACCGTCTCACGCGTGTTGAACAATGAAGGCAGCGTGAGCCCGCAGACCCGCGAACGGGTGGAAGCGGTGATCCGTCAGCAAGGGTTTACCCCCTCCAAGTCGGCGCGCGCCATGCGCGGCCAAAGCGACAAGGTGGTGGGCATCATCGTTTCCCGTCTCGATTCGCCGTCGGAGAACCAGGCGGTGCGCACCATGCTGCCGCTGCTGTACCAACAGGGCTTCGACCCGATCGTGATGGAGAGCCAGTTCGAAACCCGCCTGGTGCAGGAGCATCTGCACGTACTGCGCCAGCGCAACGTCGACGGCGTGATCCTGTTCGGCTTCACCGGCCTGACCGCAGCGATGCTCAAACCGTGGCAGGAAAAAATGGTGGTGATGGTGCGCGAATACGACGGCTTCTCGTCCGTCTGCTACGACGACGCCGGCGCGGTGAACCTGTTGATGGATCGTCTGTACCGGCAGGGGCATCGGCATATCGGATATCTGGGGGTGCAGCTCAGCGACGCCACCACCGGCCAGCGCCGCTACCAGGCCTATCTCGACGCCTGTGAACGCCTCACGCTCACGCCGCGCGCCACGCTGGGCGAGCTGAGTTACCAGAGCGGTTTCCAGCACGCCGCCGAAGTGATCGATGCGCACACCAGCGCGCTGATCTGCGCCTCCGACAGCATCGCCCTCGGCGCGATCAAGTACCTGCAGCAGCAGCCGGCGCGCGCCATTCAGGTGTGCGCCATCGGCAACACCCCGCTGCTCAGCTTCCTGTTCCCCGACACTCTGTCGGTGGAGTTCGGCTACGGCAGCGCCGGCCTGCTGGCGGCGCAGCAGCTGCTGGCGCAGCTCAGCGGCGAACAGGGGATCCGCCGCCTGGTGGTGCCCAGCAAACTTTCCTGACGATCTGCTTAGAAGTTGACCATTTTTTGTCATTTTGTGATCCTCGCCCCAAACCGGGAACGTTCCCATTTCATTCAAAAAGCCGAGTGGCTAAGCTTTGATCATTACTCAGTCAACACCTCTGCAGGTATCCCATAATGAGCAAAGTAAAACAGCAGGATATTGATCGCCTGATTGTTTTGGTCGGCGGCCGCGAGAACATCGCCACCGTCAGCCATTGCATTACCCGGCTGCGTTTCGTCCTCAATGACCCCAGCAAGGCCAGCCCAAAGGAAATCGAAGAGCTGCCGATGGTCAAAGGCTGCTTCACCAACGCCGGGCAGTTCCAGGTGGTGATCGGCACCGACGTCGGCGACTACTATCAGGCGCTGATCGCCAGCACCGGCGTCAACGAGGCCGACAAGGAGCAGGCCAAGGTGGCCGCCCGCCAGAACATGACCTGGACCGAGCGCACCATCTCCCACTTCGCCGAGATCTTCTTCCCGCTGCTGCCGGCGCTGATCAGCGGCGGTCTGATCCTCGGCTTCCGCAACGTGATCGGCGACATCCCGATGTCCGGCGGCCAAACGCTGGCGCAGATGCACCCGGCGTGGAAAACCGTTTACGACTTCCTGTGGCTGCTCGGTGAAGCGATCTTCATGTTCCTGCCGGTGGCCATCTGTTGGTCGACGGTGAAAAAGATGGGCGGCACGCCGGTGCTCGGCATCGTGCTGGGCGTCACCCTGGTGTCGCCGCAGCTGATGAACTCCTACCTGCTCGGCCAGCAAACGCCGGAAGTGTGGAACTTCGGCTGGTTCGTGATCCAGAAAGTCGGCTATCAGGCGCAGGTGATCCCGTCAATCCTGGCGGGGATGGCGCTGGGCTGGATCGAAACCCGGCTGAAAAAGATCGTCCCCGACTATCTCTATCTGGTGGTGGTGCCGGTGGTCTCGCTGCTGCTGGCGGTGTTCCTGGCCCACGCGCTGATCGGGCCGTTCGGCCGCATGATCGGCGACGGCGTCGCCTGGGCGGTGAAAGCGGTGATGACCGGCAGCTTCGCGCCGGTGGGCGCCGCGCTGTTCGGCTTCCTGTATGCGCCGCTGGTGATCACCGGCGTGCACCAGACCACGCTGGCTATCGACATGCAGATGATCCAAAGCATGGGCGGCACCCCGGTGTGGCCGCTGATTGCGCTGTCCAACATCGCGCAGGCCTCGGCGGTGCTCGGCATCATCATCATCAGCCGCAAGGCCAACGAGCGTGAAATCTCGGTGCCGGCGGCGATCTCCGCCTACCTCGGCGTAACCGAACCGGCGATGTACGGCATCAACCTCAAATACCGCTTCCCAATGCTGTGCGCGATGATCGGCTCCGCGATCGCCGGCCTTATCTGCGGGCTGGACGGCGTGATGGCCAACGGCATCGGCGTCGGTGGCCTGCCGGGCATCCTGTCTATCAAACCGCAGTTCTGGCTGATTTACTCGCTGGCGATTCTGGTGGCGATCGTCATCCCGCTGGTGCTGACCATCATGGTCTACAAACGCAAGGCCGCCCGCGGCGAGCTGCCGGTTTGATTGACGCAAAATACGCAACATGAATGTAGGGGCTGGAAATACCCTATAGCTTTCGAGCTGCAGCTAGGCGGCAAGGGTGCAAATCCCCAGGAGCTTACTCAAGTAAGTGACTGGGGTGCAGCGCCAGCAGCCAACAACGCTGCAGTTTGAAAGATGAAGGGTACGGGCCCGTTGTCACGATTCAAAGGTATCCAGTTATGAGCAACCCAACCCCCTGGTGGCAGAACGGCGTCATCTACCAAATTTATCCGAAGAGTTTTCAGGACAGCACCGGCAACGGCTACGGCGATTTGGCCGGGGTGACCCGGCGGCTGGACTATCTGCAGGAACTGGGCGTCGACGCGATCTGGCTGACGCCGGTCTACGTATCGCCGCAGGTGGACAACGGCTATGACGTGGCGGACTACTGCGCCATCGATCCGGCTTACGGCACGATGGCGGACTTCGAGCAGTTGGTCGCCGCCGCCCACCAGCGCGGCATCCGCATCGTGATGGACATGGTGTTCAACCACACCTCGACCGAGCACCCGTGGTTCAAGGCCGCGCAGGATCGCCACAGCCCGTATCGTCAGTTCTACGTCTGGCGCGACGGCGAAGGCGATACGCCGCCGAACAACTGGCGTTCCAAGTTCGGCGGCAACGCCTGGCAGTGGCACGCCGACAGCGGCCAGTACTACCTGCACCTGTTCGCCGCCGAGCAGGCGGATCTCAACTGGGAGCACCCGCCGGTGCGCGAAGAGCTGAAGAAAGTGTGTCAGTTCTGGGCGGACAAAGGCGTCGACGGGCTGCGCCTCGACGTGATCAACCTGGTGTCCAAACAGCAGGACTTCCCGTCCGACAACCAGGGCGACGGCCGCCGCTTCTACACCGACGGCCCGCGCATCCACGAGTTCCTGCAGGAGATGAGCCGCGACGTGTTTCAGCCGCGCGGCCTGATGACGGTGGGCGAGATGTCCTCCACCACGCTTGAGCATTGCCAGCGCTACGCGGCGCAGAGCGGCGAAGAGCTGTCGATGACCTTCAACTTCCATCACCTGAAGGTGGACTACGCCGGCGGTGAAAAATGGACGCGGGCGGCGCCGGATTACGTGGAACTGAAGCAGATCTTCCGCCACTGGCAGCAAGGGATGCATAACCGCGCCTGGAACGCGCTGTTCTGGTGCAACCACGATCAGCCGCGCATCGTGTCGCGCTTCGGCGATGAAGGCGCACTGCGGGTGCCGGCCGCCAAAATGCTGGCGATGGTGCTGCACGGCATGCAGGGCACGCCTTATATCTATCAGGGCGAAGAACTCGGCATGACCAACCCCGGCTTCTGCGCCATCGAGCAGTATCGCGACGTGGAAAGCCTGAACATGTACGCCGAACTGCGCGCCCAGGGCCGCAGCGACGCCGAGCTGCTGGCGATCCTGGCCGACAAATCGCGCGACAACGGCCGCACGCCGATGCAGTGGAGCGCCGCACCGCACGCCGGTTTCACCACCGGCACGCCGTGGATCGGCTGCGCCGAGAACTACCCGCAGATCAACGCCGACGCGGCGCTGGCCGATCTCGACTCGGTGTTTTACGCCTATCGCCAGCTGATCACCCTGCGCAAGCAGTATCCGCTGCTGACCCACGGCGACTATCAGGATCTGGCGCCGGAACACCCGGCGCTGTGGTGCTATCAGCGCAGCTGGAACGGCCAGCGCCTGCTGGTGGCGGCCAACCTGAGCCGCGAACCGCTGGCCTGGGCGGCGGAAGGCGTGGAAGCTTCCGCGCAATGGCGCCCGCTGATGAGCAACTACAGCGACTCGGCGGACCAGCCGCAGGCGCTGACGCTGCGGCCGTTCGAAGCGGTGTGGTGGCTGCTCGAAGACTGACCCCGCAGGGCGCGGCGAGCGCTGCGCCCTACCATTTCCCCATCAGCGCCGCCACGCCGGCGGCCTCTTGCGCCAACTGCTCATCGCTCATGTCGCTCACGCCCTGCACCAGATGCGGCGGCAGATAATCCATGCCGGTCAGGTTGGCCATGGCGTGGAACGGCAGCAGCAGATCCTGCACCGGATAACGGTTGTACCCTTCCGCCGTATAGGCCTGCGCGTTGCCGCCAGTGCTCACCACCAGCTGCAGCGGCTTGCCGTGCAGTTGGGTGCCTTCGCTGCCGTAGGCGAAACCGTAGGTTAATACCGCATCCTGCCATTCGCTGAGGATCGCCGGCGAGCTGTACCAGAAAAACGGGAACAGCATCACCACCGCATCATGGCTCTGCAGCAGTTCCTGCTCGCGCGCCACGTCGATGCGGTAATCCGGATAAGCGCGGATCAGTTCGTGAACGGTCACGTTGGGCAACGGACGCAGCGCCGCGATCAGCGCTTTGTTGATGCGCGACTCGTCGGGAGTGCGGTGGGCGGTTAACACTAAAATGCGCGACATAACGATTCCTCGGTCATAAGAAGATGAGGGCATTTTTCCATTTCCGCCGCTTCGGGTGTAGGCTGTTAAAGGTCACTTCAATTTCAACCAAAAGTATCAACCACTATGTCGCTGCCCTTTGACGTGCACCGCCTGCTGCCGGCCTTCCTCGCCGCCGCGCAGGCGCAAAATTTCTCCGCCGCCGCTCGCCAGCTGGGCGTGACGCCGGCGGCGGTCAGCAAAAACATCCGCGCGCTGGAAGAGAAGCTAGCGCTGCGGCTGTTTCAGCGCAACACCCACAACGTGCTGCTGACCGACGAGGGCAAAGCGCTGCTGGCGCAGGTGGCGCCGCTGTGGCAGGCGTTGGCGGCCACGCTGGAAAGCGCCGGCGGCGAACGGCAGGCGCCGGCCGGCGTGGTGCGCGTCAGCATGATCCCCGGCTTCGGCCGCCAGATGCTGATGCCGTTGATCCCGCAATTTCTGGCGCGCTATCCGCAGATCGATCTCGATCTGTCGCTGGACGCCCGGGTGGTGAACCTGGTGGGCGAAGGCTTCGACGTCGGCATCGGCAGCCGGGTCGATCCCGACAGCCGGCTGGTGGCCCGCCCGCTCTACCCGATGCACATGGTGCTGGCGGCCTCGCCGGACTATCTGGCACGGTGCGGTGAACCGCAAACGCCGCACGATCTGCTGCGCCACGACTGCCTGCTGCACCGCAACCCGGGCAACGGCCGCCACGTCAAATGGCAGCTGCGCCATCAGGGCGAAACGCTGGCGCTGGATCTGAACGGCCGGCTGGTGGTGAGCCGGCCGGAAATGTTGCTGGATGCGGCGCTGGCCGGGCTCGGCATCGTCAACCTGGCGCGCTGGTACGTTGAAAAGCACTTCGAGCAAGGTACGCTGCGGCCGGTGCTGGCGCAATGCTGGCCGCGCCCGGTGCAGCTGTGGCTCTATTACGCCTCGGCGGATCTGCCGCCGCGGGTGCGCGTCTGGGTCGACTTTCTGCTGGAACATTTTCGCGATCGGCCGGCGGGCGATTGACGTCTGTTCAGCTTGCGCACGCTCTTCCGTTTTCCTTGTTCTACATCAAAAGAATCGCGCCAATATCTATATATAGTGCATTAGGAATTACGAACGCCTATATATAGTAGTTATCCACAAAATCATCCACACGTCGCCACAGCCCTTGCGCGCTGCGGCTTTGCCCTGTGGATAAGCGAAATTTGACGGTTGCTCGCCACGCCAGGCGGGTATGAACGCTCCCTCGGGGAACAAGGAGTACAACGTGAAACCAGTAGTGATTAAGCGGGACGGTTGCCAGGTACCTTTTGACGAAGCGCGCATTGCGCAGGCCATCGAGCGCGCCGCGCTGGCGGTGGGCGTGGTCGACGCCGACTACTGCGCCACCGTCGCCCGCGTGGTCGCTCAGCGCATGGAGCAACAGCCGCGCGTCGATATCCACGAGATCCAGCAGGCGGTGGAAAACCAGCTGATGGCCGGCGAGTACAAACAGCTGGCGCGCGCCTATATCGAATACCGCCACGATCGCGACGTGGCGCGCGAGCTGCGCGGCCGCCTGAACCAGGAGATTCGCGGCCTGGTCGAGCAGAGCAACCGCGCGCTGCTGAACGAAAACGCCAATAAGGACAGCAAGGTGATCCCCACCCAGCGCGACCTGCTGGCGGGCATCGTCGCCAAACACTACGCCAAGCAGCACATCCTGCCGCGCGACGTGGTGCTGGCCCATGAACGCGGCGAAATTCACTATCACGATCTCGACTACTCGCCGTTCTTCCCGATGTTCAACTGCATGCTGATCGATCTGAAAGGCATGCTGACCAACGGTTTCAAGATGGGCAACGCCGAGATCGAGCCGCCGAAGTCGATCTCCACCGCCACCGCCGTGACCGCACAGATCATCGCCCAGGTCGCCAGCCATATCTATGGCGGCACCACCATCAACCGCATCGATGAAATTCTGGCGCCGTTCGTCGACGAGAGCTTCCGCAAACACCTGCAGGTGGCGGAAGAATGGCAGATCCCGGACGCCAAAGGCTATGCCATGGCGCGCACCGAGAAAGAGTGTTACGACGCCTTCCAGTCGCTGGAGTACGAGGTCAACACCCTGCACACCGCCAACGGCCAGACGCCGTTCGTCACCTTCGGCTTCGGCCTCGGCACCAGCTGGGAATCGCGCCTGATCCAGCGCTCGATCCTGAAAAACCGCATCGCCGGGCTGGGTAAAAACCGCAAGACCGCCGTGTTCCCCAAACTGGTGTTCGCCATCCGCGACGGCCTCAACCACCAGTACGGCGACCCGAACTACGACATCAAGCAGCTGGCGCTGGAGTGCGCCAGCAAGCGCATGTACCCGGACATCCTCAACTACGATCAGGTGGTGAAGGTCACCGGCTCGTTCAAAACGCCGATGGGCTGCCGCAGCTTCCTCGGCACCTACGAGCAGGACGGCGAGCTGGTGCACGACGGCCGCAACAACATCGGCGTCATCAGCCTCAACCTGCCGCGCATCGCGCTGGAGGCGATGGGCGATGAGTCGCGCTTCTGGGCGCTGCTGGATCAGCGCCTGCAGCTGGCGAAAAAGGCGCTGATGACGCGCATCGCCCGGCTGGAAGGCATCAAGGCGCGGGTGGCGCCAATCTTGTACATGGAAGGCGCCTGCGGCGTGCGGCTCAAGGCCGATGACAACATCGCCGATATCTTCAAGCACGGCCGCGCCTCGATTTCGCTGGGCTACATCGGCCTGCACGAGACCATCAACGCGCTGTTCGGCGGCAAAAACCACGTGTATGACGACGAAGCGCTGCGCGCCAAAGCGGTGGCGATCGTCGCGCGGCTGCGCGCCGCCGTCGACGCCTGGAAAGACGAGACCGGCTACGGCTTCAGCCTCTACAGCACGCCGAGCGAAAACCTGTGCGATCGCTTCTGCCGGCTGGACACCGCCGATTTCGGCGTGGTGCCGGGCGTCACCGACAAGGGCTATTACACCAACAGCTTCCACCTCGACGTGGAGAAGAAGGTCAATCCGTACGACAAGCTGGACTTCGAAGCGCCCTACCCGCCGTTGGCCAGCGGCGGCTTCATCTGCTACGGCGAATACCCGAACCTGCAGCACAACCTGAAGGCGCTGGAAGACGTGTGGGACTACAGCTACAGCCGGGTGCCTTACTACGGCACCAACACGCCGATCGACGAGTGCTACGAATGCGGCTTCACCGGTGAATTCTCCTGCACCAGCAAAGGCTTCACCTGCCCGAAATGCGGCAACCACGACTCGGCCAAGGTCTCGGTCACCCGCCGGGTGTGCGGCTATCTCGGCAGCCCGGACGCCCGGCCGTTCAACGCCGGCAAGCAGGAAGAGGTGAAACGCCGGGTCAAACACCTCGGCAACGGGCAGCTCGGCTGAAAAGCGCCGTACAGCCTATGCAGAAGCCTGTTCATCAGGCGTGATTGTCGCAGCCAGTTTGCCTTCGGCCAGCGCGCACCAACCGGAGCGTATACGCAGTACGTGAGGATTGGCAGCACTGCCCGGAGGCAAAATGGCCAGTAAAATAGCCTGATGGGCAGGCCTCACATGAATTATCACCAGTATTACCCGATCGACGTGGTCAACGGCCCCGGCACCCGCTGCACGCTGTTTGTCGCCGGCTGCGTGCACCAGTGCCCCGGTTGCTACAACAAAAGCACCTGGCGGCTCAACTCCGGCCAGCCGTTTACCCCGGCGCTGGAAGAGCGCATCATCACCGATCTGAACGATACGCGCGTGCCGCGCCAGGGGCTGTCGCTCTCCGGCGGCGATCCGCTGCACCCGGCCAACGTCCCGAGCATCTTAACGCTGGTGAAACGGGTGCGCGCCGAGTGCCCCGGCAAGGATATCTGGCTGTGGACCGGCTACCGGCTGGCGGAGCTGGACGCACAGCAAATGCAGGTGGTGGACAGGATCAACGTGCTGATCGACGGCAAGTTCGTGCAGGATTTGAAAGACCCGGCGCTGATTTGGCGCGGCAGCAGCAACCAGGTGGTGCATAGGTTGCGTTGAGTTGATAACACGCGTCTCAGCATGTGTTAATCCAAAGTTGCTCAGACACAGCTACGACATGGAGACAATCTGATGGGTGGATCTGAGCCAGAGGCAGTTACTCATCCCAACCTAATTGTTTGAAAAATTTCAGTTAGTGCCGTATCTATTCACTTTTGCTAATAGTTGATTATTCTTCAAGTATAATATTACCGGTAACATTTGATGACAACTTGGGTGGACATACTCAATAGAGCAGTAAATATTTTTTGGTGGTATAATACATTTATCATTTCAAAAATGAATCACAAACATAAATTCGAAAAGGGTAAAGTCGCCATTATTATGGCGCCCTATAATCAGAAAGCACTCAAAACTTTATGTCACCTAACTATTGATTCTTGATAACTGAATGGATTAGAAATAAGGGATAAAATGGTAAAATCTAACCAAATAACGTAAAAATCAATTAAATTAATTTTATCATTTCAAAAAACAACAATTGCAAAGTCGATACTTTTAGGTTTTATATCAACATCGTTCGGGTTGATAGCCTAAGTTGATTATTTAAAATGAATGCGACAAAAACTTTATAATTGTAAAGTTGACATTGATAAGACAGACATAGAAAAAGTAAGAACCACGTTACTTTACAAACGAAAACCCCTGTTTAATTCTTTGTCTGATGACTATAATAAATTTAAGCAATAAATTTTTAAGAAGAATAATAAACGGTTAAAGAAATCATAAACTTCATTCATTTTTACAAGCAGTCATCATACTATGCTAGTGATGACGACTGTATGGACTAGGAGTATAATCAGTATTTATGCCACCTGATTAAAAAGTTATAACTTAAATTATTTCCATTCAATTATACTTATTTAAAGTTAAGTATTTTTCACCAACGCTTGTAGTAAATCATTGATGGAATCTGATGGCACACTACCTTTTGACTGTATGAATTGGCTAAGTTTTTGTGCGGCCTGAGCGACGACTGGATTTACTGTCGCTTTCACCTCAAACTCGCTGACTTGCTGTAACAGCATACTGCAAATTTTCCTTCCTTGTGTAGTTTTACCTATATAAGCACGAAAATGCAGGTGATTAGTCTGAACCACCAGTCGCTCAACATGTTGAGAAAAAATGTGATGACGTGGATGATAACATGCCCATGTTCTTGTGTGTTGTCGATATCCGTTCCCAGCAGGTAGGGGCAACGAATAAAAATCGTTTGCTGCTTTAATCATATTACATGTCATACATACTCGAACTAGATTTTCTTCTACAAATGTGAATTGCGGGTATATTGAGCTTGGTAAAATATGATCAACATTAGAATTGCTATTATGAAATATTCTGTCTTGACAATATCCACAACGATTTGAAAGTCCATGTACATAGCTAGTAATTGCATCATAGACTCGTCTTCCAACAGGACCATCATTATATAACTTCGCCCATAATTTAATTGTCCCATTGCGCGATTCATCATAATAATAAATTGCCTTATTCGTTGCTTCTTTGATTTTTCTTTTTTGCGAATAAGATTTGCGAACCTCCCTCAGAAGTTTCATTCAGTCTCTATCTCCTCTCCCTGAAGGTTAGCCGGTTTAGACATCGCAATCAAATCCCTGATAGCCATCTCAAAGTCCTCGATTGTTCGCTTAATATCTTCGCTGTCCTTTTCTGTATGAGATGCAAGCTTAAGCTTTTTTTTAAAATTCTCAACGGATGCAAGAGTTGATGTCTCGGCTCTATTATATCTTGCCCTGTTAATATTCTCACTGGTTAGGATTTCAATGGTTTTTGTAACAATAGTAGCAAACTCTTCGAATATATATTTATTATCAGGAGGGATTGTATTGAAATTTTTATATAAAATACGCTCAACATTGAACTCATCATCCATTATTCTAATCAGTTCCCCAGCGGACAAATTATAACAATCAGCTCCAGCTTGCAATGCGCTTGAAATTATTACCGGCGAGTGAGTAGCAATATAACAGTTAACGTCATCTTTTAAAGATAGTAATGGATGAAAAATTTCAGGCCACTTAACTTGCCATTCAACGTGCAAGCTAACTTCAGGCTCATCAATAAAGTAGCATACACCCTGATTAATTGATGTAACTATTTTTAAAGCGGTGTTAATTATGTATTGCTCACCAGAACTCAAGTCAGAAAAGGGGTATGGAGTACCATTTTTGTAAAAAACAGCCTCAAAAGGACGCTCTTTAGCAACAAGTATCTCTTTATTTACTGTTGCAAAATCACTTGTTAACTCTTGTGTGTTAAACGGTTGAGTCTTAGAAAACTTTGTTTTTCTATAACTAATACCAAACTTTCCTTCAAACCCTATTTCTTCAAGAAAATTCATTAATGCCGGACACAAATCTGTGTCTAGTATTGCAAGATAAAGTATCACAGCATTTGCTGCTAAGGTGCCATTGTGAGTACCGTTTCCGACGGTTCTATTCCCCAAGTAACGATATGACCCATTGGCCGTTTTCTTAATTTGAGATCTAAATTTGAATTTATCCGATACACCAGAAGCAATCACTACTACATCTCGACTTTCTGAGAGCCGCTCCGCATTCTCTTCTAATGCTCGACTTTTTCCTGAACCATTGTTACCAATAATATAAGTGAACTTATTATTTTCAGCGAATTCCATATTTTTACCGAGATAAAGTTAGTAAAAAAAACCAAAGATAACATTCTTAACGAGTATAACTCAACATCATCCTCGATAGCGCCCCCGAATTTTCGCTTTGAATATAGCCATTCGTTTTTCTGCCTCCGAATGGCTGAGATAAACCGCGGTGCCGTTTCTTAAGCGTTCAAGGGCGGCATCCACCCTTTCACGCAACGCTTGCTCTAGGAATATCGCCTCTACGTCCATTTCGGGTTTATTCCGCTGTTCCATTCTCATTTCCTCCTTTGAGACAGCATCAAGTCACGAATCCGTTACACCAACCCCATCCCCACCACGCCGGTCAGTACGCCGCACAGCGCCACCAGCGCTGCCGTCAGGCACAGCGCCTGGGCGGAGAAGGTTTTGTTGAGCATCAGCAGCGAAGGCAGGCTGACCGCCGGCAGGGTCATCAGCAGCGCCAGCGCCGGGCCTGCGCCCATGCCCGCCAGCATCATGGTCTGTACGATCGGGATCTCCGCCGCGGTGGGGATAACGAACAGGCAGCCGACGATCGCCAGGCCGATGATCCACAGCAGGCTATTGTCGACGGCGCCGTCGGCGTGCGGGAACAGCCAGACCCGCGCCGCCCCCAGCGCCAGCACCGCCAGCACGTAGATCGGGATGGTCGACCAAAACAGCGCCCACAGCGCTTTGCCCCAGCGGGCGAGGAACGGCTGCTCATCGCTCTGCGCCATCATCAGCGGCGGCTGCGGCGCGGCGGGCTGCGGATCGTTGGCGGTCACGCGCTGCACCAGCCAGGCGATGCCCAGCACCATCACCACGCCCGCCACCAGGCGGATGGCGGCGAACGGCCAACCGAGCACAAACCCCATGAACACCAGCGTCGCCGGGTTCAATACCGGATTGGCGAGCCAAAAGGCCAGCGCGGCGCCGCTGGACACCGACTGGCGGCGCATGCCGGCGGCAACCGGTGCGGCGCAGCAGGTGCACATCATGCCCGGCAGCGCGATCAGCGCCCCCAGCACGGTGCCAGAAAAACGCCGGTGGCCGAGCGTGCGCGCCAGCCAGTCGCGCGGGATCAGCACCTGTACCAGCGAGCCTAACAGCACCCCGAGCAGCGCCGCCTTCCATACCGCGGTGAAGTAGACCAGCGCGTACTGCCAGGCCGCCAGCCAGGGGCTCGCAGCGCCGTCGGCCAGGATCGATTTGCCGATCGAGTGGCTGTCCGCCGCCACGAACGCCTTGCCGTAGTAAGGCTGCCATTTGACGTAGTAGAGGCCGACGGCCACCACCAGCAGAAACAGGATCGGTTTCCACAGCGGCCAGGCGCGTGGGGCGTGTTCAGGGGCATTCAGAGATTGCGGCATGGTAGCGGCCAGAGTCAGTCAACAAAGGCGCCAGCATAGCGCGCCGTCGCCGCCCGTGCACGCCTGGGCTGTCCTAAATAGTTCATCTGTTCGCCACCGACGCGTAACGCGATTGTCATCTGCGCCCGGCACCATGATGCCAACGTGAAAACCACAGGGTAGACGCCCGATGAAACGCACAGCTTCCGCCTTCATCGCACCGCCATCGGCATGACGAGGTTTTTATTATGATGGAGTTATCTAGACATCCGACCACTTACCCCACCCGCTATCAGCAGATCGCCGCGCAGCTGGAACAGGAGCTGCGCACGCAGTACCGCTGCGGCGACTACCTGCCTTCTGAACAGCAGTTGGCCGAGCGCTATCAGGTCAATCGCCACACCCTGCGCCGCGCGGTGGATCAGCTGGTGGAGCGCGGCTGGCTGCAGCGCCGCCACGGCGTCGGCATTCTGGTGCTGATGCGGCCTTATGACTACCCGCTGCACGCCAACACCCGCTTCAGCCAGAACCTGTTCGAGCAGGGCAGCCACCCCACCAGTGAGCGCTTACTCGCTGTCTTGCGCCCGTGCAATGGGCATGTCGCCAGCGCGCTCTCGCGTGAAGAAGGCGAAATGGTGATCCACCTGCGCACCCTGCGCCGGGTCAACGGCGTGCCGATGAGCGTGATCGACCACTATCTGCCCGATCTGGACTGGTGGCCGGCGCTGCAGCAGTTCCACAGCGGTTCGCTGCACCAGTTTATCGAACAGCACCTGCAGCAGCCGCTGACCCGCCGCCAGACGCGCATCAGCGCGCGCCGCGCGCAGGCCAAAGAGAGCCGGCTGCTGGAGATCGCCACCCACGCGCCGCTGCTGTGCGTGCGCACCCTTAACGTCCGCAGCGGCGGCGAAGACGTGGCGGAATACTCCGTCAGCCTGGCCCGCGCCGACATGATTGAACTGACGATGGAGCACTGAATGCACGCCTTAGAGTCGAGACAACGCTGGATGTCGGTGCTGGCGCACAGCCGGCCCGAGCAGCTGCGCAGCCACTGGCAGGCGCTGAACCTCAGCCCGGGTTACCGCAGCATCCGCGCGCCGGAGATCGGCCTGGCCCAGCTGCAGGGGCGCATGGGCGCCACCGGCCGCCGCTTCGTGCTGGGGGACATGACGGTCACCCGCGCGGTGGTGCAGCTGGACAACGGCGGCTACGGCTACAGCTATATCGCCGGGCGCGACAAGGCGCACGCCGAGCTGTGCGCGCTGGCCGATGCGCTGCTGCAACAGCCGGAACACGGCGAACGCCTGCAACAACAGCTGATCGCGCCGCTGGCCGCGCTGCAGCACGAGCAGCGCCAGCTGCGCGCCCGGGCGATCGCCGCCAGCCGGGTGGACTTCTTTACGCTGGTGCGAGGGGATTAAGCCATGAGTTTATTGACCGGTTTTGAACAACCGATAGACCAATCGCAGCACGCTTTCCGTTTGATTATTAAAGCCTTGAGCGAACCGGGCCACCGGGTGACGCTGCCGAACGGCCCGGCCTGGGCGCCGCTGAACGCCGCCAGCACCGCCGCGCTGCTGACGCTGGCCGATCAGGAAACGCCGCTGCAGCTGTGCGCGGCGCTAAAAAGTGAGCAAGTGCTAACAAACATTCGTTTTCACAGCGGCGCGCCGCTGGCCGCCACGGCGCAGGAGATCTGTTTTGCCCTGTTCGATGAACACGTGCAGGCCGCCGATCTGCAGGCGTTGCCGCACGGCACGGAAATCTCGCCGGAGTTCGGCGCCACGGTCATCGTGCAGCTCGCCGAACTGGAGAACGGCGCCGCGCTGCGCCTGACCGGCCCCGGCATCGAGAGCCAACGCCTGATTGCACCGCGCCTGCCGCCGGCGCTGCTGGATTACCTGGTCAACCGTCCGCAGCGCTTCCCGCTGGGGCTGGATATTTTGCTGACCTGCGGCGATCGCCTGCTGGCGATCCCGCGGACCACCCGCGTGGAGGTGTGCTGATGTACGTAGCGGTAAAAGGGGGCGAAAAAGCCATTGAGGCCGCCCATCAGCTGCAGGAACAGCTGCGGCGCGGCGACGAGGCGCTGCCGGCGATCGGCGCGGAACAAATCGAACAGCAGCTGGGGCTGGCGGTGGATCGGGTGATGACCGAAGGCGGCATCTACGATCGCGAGCTGGCGGCGCTGGCCATCAAACAGGCCAGCGGCGATCTGGTGGAGGCGATTTTCCTGCTGCGCGCCTATCGCACCACCCTGCCGCGCCTGGCGGTCAGCGAACCGCTGGCCAGCGAAAACATGCGGCTGGAGCGGCGCATCTCGGCGGTTTACAAGGACTTGCCCGGCGGGCAGGTGCTGGGGCCGACCTACGACTACACCCACCGGCTGCTGGATTTCGCGCTGCTGGCGGAAGGCGAGGCGCCGCGTGCGCCGCAGGCCGACGAACCGCTGCCGGACAACTGCAGCCACGTGTTCGATCTGTTGTGTCGCCAGCAGTTGGCGCGCGAAGAGCAGGACGACGGCAGCGCGCCGGACGACATCACCCGCACCCCGCCGGTTTACCCCTGCTCGCGCTCGGCGCGCCTGCAGCAGCTGGTGCGCGGCGACGAAGGTTTTCTGCTGGCGCTCGGCTACGCCACCCAGCGCGGCTACGGCCGCAACCACCCGTTCGCCGGCGAGATCCGCACCGGCCACGTTTCGGTGGAGATCGTGCCGGAAGAGCTCGGTTTCGCTATCGATATCGGCGAAATCCTGCTGACCGAGTGCGAAATGGTCAACGGCTTCGTCGATCCAAAAGACCACCCGCCGCACTTCACCCGCGGTTACGGGCTGGTGTTCGGCCGCGCCGAACGCAAGGCGATGGCGATGGCGCTGGTGGACCGCGCGTTGCAGAGCCCCGACTACGGCGAAGGCGTCGCCGGCCCGGCGCAGGACGAAGAGTTCGTGCTGGCCCACGCCGACAACGTCGAGGCCGCCGGCTTCGTCTCCCATCTCAAGCTGCCGCACTACGTCGACTTCCAGGCCGAACTGGAGCTGCTCAAGCGGCTGCGGCAGGAATACAGCGAGCGTCAGGAGGCCCGCGATGAGTGAAGTATTGACCGGCTATAACCTCGGTTATCTGGACGAACAGACCAAGCGCATGATCCGCCGCGCCATCCTGAAGGCGGTGGCGATCCCCGGCTATCAGGTGCCGTTCGGCGGCCGCGAGATGCCGATGCCCTACGGCTGGGGCACCGGCGGCATTCAGCTCACCGCCAGCGTCATCGGCCGCGCCGACGTGCTGAAGGTGATAGACCAAGGGGCCGACGACACCACCAACGCGGTGTCGATCCGCCGCTTCTTCCAGCGCGTCGCGGGGGTGGCCACCACCGAACGCACGCCGGAGGCCACGCTGATCCAAACCCGCCACCGCATTCCGGAAACCGCGCTGCGCGAAGACCAGATCCTGATCTATCAGGTGCCGATCCCGGAGCCGTTGCGCTTTATCGAACCGCGCGAAACCGAGACCCGCAAGATGCACGCGCTGGAGGAGTACGGCGTGATGCAGGTGAAGCTGTATGAGGACATCGCGCGCTACGGCCATATCGCCACCACCTACGCCTATCCGGTGAAGGTCAACGATCGCTACGTGATGGATCCGTCGCCGATCCCGAAATTCGACAACCCGAAAATGCACATGATGCCGGCGCTGCAGCTGTTCGGCGCCGGGCGCGAGAAACGCATCTATGCCCTGCCGCCGTTCACCAAGGTGGAGAGCCTGGACTTCGACGACCATCCGTTCAGCGTGCAGCAGTGGGACGAACCCTGCGCGCTGTGCGGCTCGCGCCACAGCTATCTCGACGAGGTGGTGCTCGACGATCGGGGCAACCGCATGTTCGTCTGTTCGGACACCGACTACTGCCGGCAGCAGCTGGCGCAATCTTCGCAAGAGGCGCAGCACTGATGACTTCCACCCCTTTGAGCACCACCCCGCTGCTGTCGGTGAACCGGCTCACTCACCTGTACGCCCCCGGCAAGGGCTTCAGCGACGTGTCGTTCGATATCTACCCCGGTGAAGTGCTGGGCATCGTCGGCGAATCCGGCTCCGGCAAAACCACGCTGCTGAAGTCAATCTCGGCGCGGCTGGCGCCGCAGCGCGGGCAGATCCTTTACCGCCCGCAGGCGGAGCAGGAGCACGACCTGTACGCCATGGCGGAGAGCGATCGCCGCCGCCTGCTGCGCACCGACTGGGGCGTGGTGCACCAGCACCCGCTCGACGGGCTGCGGCCGCAGGTCTCCGCCGGCGGCAACATCGGCGAGCGGCTGATGGCCATCGGCCAACGCCACTATGGCGACATTCGCCGCCAGGCCGGCCAGTGGCTGGAAGACGTCGAAATCCCGCTGTCGCGCCTCGACGATCTGCCGACCACCTTCTCCGGCGGCATGCAGCAGCGGCTGCAGATCGCCCGCAATCTGGTCACCCACCCCAGGCTGGTGTTTATGGATGAACCGACCGGCGGGCTGGACGTGTCGGTGCAGGCGCGCCTGCTCGATCTGCTGCGCAACCTGGTGGTGGAGATGCAGCTGGCGGCGGTGATCGTCACTCACGATCTCGGCGTGGCGCGGCTGCTGGCCCACCGCCTGCTGGTGATGAAACAGGGCGAAGTGGTGGAGAGCGGCCTGACCGACCGGGTGCTGGACGATCCTCACCACCCCTACACCCAGCTGCTGGTTTCTTCGGTGCTGTCGTAACCCAAGGCGATAACAGATGACTATGCAAATCCGAGTTGAACATCTCAGTAAAACCTTTGTGCTGCATCAGCAGTACGGCACCCGCCTGCCGGTGCTGCACGACGCCAACCTGACGGTCCACGGCGGCGAATGCGTGGTGCTGCACGGCCACTCCGGCAGCGGCAAATCCACCCTGCTGCGTTCGCTGTACGCCAACTACCTGCCGGACAGCGGCCATATCTGGATCAACCACCAGGGCGACTGGCTGGACATGGTCAGCGCCGACGCGCGCCAGATTCTGGCGGTGCGCCGCCATACGCTGGGCTGGGTCAGCCAGTTCCTGCGGGTGATCCCACGCATCAGCGCGCTGGAGGTGGTGATGCAGCCGCTGCTGGAACAGGGCGTCGAGCGCGCCGAGTGCCGCGAACGCGCCGAAGCGCTGCTCGCTGCGCTCAACGTGCCGCAGCGCCTGTGGCCGCTGGCGCCGTCCACCTTCTCCGGCGGCGAGCAGCAGCGGGTGAACATCGCGCGCGGCTTTATCGTCGACTACCCCATCCTGTTGCTGGATGAACCGACCGCCTCGCTCGACAGCCGCAACAGCGCGGCGGTGGTGCAGCTTATCGAACGCGCCAAGGCGCGCGGCGCGGCGATCGTCGGCATTTTTCACGATGAAGGCGTCCGCCGACAGGTCGCCGACCGGCTTTATGACATGCAGGCGCCGCAGGCGCTGGAGGCCCTCTGATGATCGTCAATAACGTTAAGCTGGTGCTGGATGACCAGGTGGTGCAAGGCTCGCTGGAGATGCAGGACGGCGTGATCCGCAGCTTCGCCGACGGCCCGAGCCGGCTGCCGCAGGCGCTGGACGGCGACGGCGGCTGGCTGCTGCCGGGGCTGATCGAGCTGCATACCGACAACCTGGACAAGTTCTTCACCCCGCGCCCGAACGTCGACTGGCCGGCCCATTCGGCGATGAGCAGCCACGATGCGCTGATGGTGGCCAACGGTATCACCACGGTGCTGGACGCGGTGGCGATCGGCGACGTGCGCGACGGCGGCCACCGGCTGGAAAACCTGCAGAAGATGATCGACGCGGTGATCCACAGCCAGCGCGCCGGGGTGAACCGCGCCGAGCATCGGCTGCACCTGCGCTGCGAGCTGCCGCACGAGAGCACCCTGCCGCTGTTCGAACAGCTGATGGACAAGCCGGGCGTGTCGCTGGTGTCGCTGATGGACCATTCGCCGGGCCAGCGCCAGTTCGCCTCGCGCGAAAAGTATCGCGAATATTATCAGGGCAAATACCACCTCAACGACCAGCAGATGAGCGAGTACGAGGAGCAGCAGGTCGCCCTGTCCGCCCGCTGGGCCGCGCCGAACCGCGAGGCGATCGCCGCCCACTGCCGCGCGCGCCGCATCTCGCTGGCCAGCCATGACGACGCCACCGCCGCGCACGTGGCCGAATCCTGCGCGCTGGGCAGCGCCATCGCCGAGTTCCCCACCACCGAGGCGGCCGCCCGCGCCTCGCACCAGCAGGGCCTGCAGGTGCTGATGGGCGCGCCAAACATCGTGCGCGGCGGTTCCCACTCCGGCAACGTGGCGGCGCACCACCTGGCGGCGCTGGGGGTGCTGGATATTCTCTCTTCCGATTATTACCCGGCCAGCCTGCTGGACGCGGCGTTTCGCCTCGCAGCGGACGAGCGCAACGCCTACGATCTGCCCCAGGCGGTGCGTATGATCACCCGCAACCCGGCGCGGGCGCTGGATCTGCAGGATCGTGGCACCCTCGCCGAAGGATTACGGGCGGATCTGGTGCTGGCACGGCCGCACGGCGAGCACGTTTATGTGCAGAACGTGTGGCGTCAGGGCAGGCAGGTGTTCTGATGGCGCGGCTCATCTATCTGATGGGGCCTTCCGGCGCAGGCAAGGACAGCCTGCTGGCCGCGCTGCGGGCCGACGCCGACCGCGCGCCGCTGGTGGCGCACCGCTACATCACCCGGCCGGCGGACGCCGGCTGCGAGAATCACATCGCGCTGAGCGAACCCGAATTTCTGCGCCGCCGCGCCAAGGGGCTGTTCGCGCTCGACTGGCAGGCCCACCAGCAGCGCTACGCGTTCGGGATCGAAGTGGATCTTTGGCTGCTGCAGGGGATCGACGTGGCGGTCAACGGTTCGCGCGCCCACCTGCCGCAGGCGCAGCAGCGCTACGGGGCGCAGCTGCTGCCGGTGTGCCTGCAGGTCAGCGCCGCGATCCTGCGCCAGCGCCTGCAGGATCGCGGGCGGGAAAGCGCCGAACAGATCGAGCAGCGGCTGGCGCGGGCGGCGGAATATCAGCAGAGCCTGCCCGCCGGCTGCCGGGTGCTGCACAACGACGGCCCACTCGACGACACCCTGGCGGCGCTGCTGGCGCTGCTGCCGACCTCTACCCGACAAACTCAGGACGCGACGCCATGAACGACTTCGCCCAGCCGAAAATCGGCGACAACGTGACCCTTAACCGCACCCGGCTCGGCCAGTATGTGCACCTGGCCGACGATGCGATTCTGGAAGAGGTGGAGATGGGGGACTACTCCTACACCGCCGGGCACAACCAGATCTTTTACGCCACCATCGGCAAGTTCGTCTCCATCGCCTCCTATGCGCGCATCAATCCCGGCAACCACCCGACCTACCAGCGCATCGCGCAGCACCACTTCACCTACCGCGCTTCCGAATACGGGCTGGGGGAAGATGACGCGGCGTTCTTCGACTGGCGGCGCGAGCACCACGTCACCGTCGGCCACGACGTGTGGATCGGCCATAACGCCATCCTGATGCCGGGCGTCAGCGTCGGCAACGGCGCGGTGATCGGCAGCGCGGCGGTGGTCACCAAAGACGTGGAGCCCTACAGCATCGTCGCCGGCGTGGCGGCCAAAAAGATCGGCATGCGCTTTGACGACGCGCTGATAGAACGCATCGAACGCAGCCAGTGGTGGCACTGGGATCACGCCACGCTGCAGGCGCGGCTGGCGGATTTTCGCGACATCAACCGCTTTGCGCAGAAATACCTTTAACGGAGGGGAGCGATGCAACTGACCTTTCTCGGCACCGGCGGCGCGCAGCAGGTGCCGGTGTTCGGCTGCGACTGCCCTATCTGCCAACGGGCGCGGCGCGAGCCGGCATTTCGGCGGCGAGCGTGCAGCGCCATGCTCAACTATCAGGGGGAAACGACCTTATTGGATGCGGGATTACCGGCTTTGGAGCGGCGATTTTCGGCGGGGCAAATTCAACGTTTTTTACTGACACATTACCACATGGATCACGTTCAGGGGTTATTTCCTTTGCGTTGGGGGTGCGGAAATTCCATTCCAGTATATGGCCCGCCGGATGAACAGGGCTGCGACGACCTGTTCAAACACCCCGGCATTTTGGCGTTTCAGCCGCCGCTGGCACCCTTCGCCACCGTCGAACTGGGCGGCATGCGCATCACCCCGCTGCCGCTGCAACACTCCAAACTGACCCACGGCTATCTGATCCAGGCGGCGGGCGCTGCGCTGGCCTACCTGACCGACACCGTCGGCCTGCCGCCGGCCACCGCCGACTATCTGCAGAATGTGGCGCTGGATCTGCTGGTGCTCGACTGCAGCCTGCCGCCTCAGCCGCAGGCGCCGCGCAACCACAACGATCTGACCCGCGCGCAGGAGACGCAGCGGTTGCTGCAGCCCAAACGCACGCTGCTGACGCACATCAGCCATCATCTCGATCTGTGGCTGCTGGACCACGAACTACCCGCCGGGCTGGAGCTGGCGTTCGATCACCTCAGCGTCAGCCTCGGTAGCAGTGCAGCCGGTCCGACTCCAGCACCCTGACCCCTTCGCCCGGCGTGAACGCCTGCTGCAACAGCGTCTGCGCCACGTCTTTGGCGGCGACCGCCCGCCATTTGCCGGGCAGCAGCCTGAACAGCGGCAGCGTGAGGCGCTCCATCAGGCGCGGCGCAGGGCGATCCCCCACCAGCATGGAAGGCCGCACCAGCGTCAGGCGCGGCCAGTATTGTTCGCGCAGCGCCTGCTCCATCTCGCCTTTGGTGCGGTTATACAGGAAGGTGGAATGCGCATTGGCACCCAACGCGCTCACCACCAGACAGTGCTGCGCCCCCAAGCGGCGGCCGGTCAGCGCGCTCTCCACCACCAGTTGGTAATCGACGTAGCGGAAGGCATCGGCGCTGCCCGCCGCCCGGCGGGTGGTGCCCAGGCAGCAGAACACCAGATCGACCGGCTGCTGCAGGCCGCTCAGTAGCTCGAACAGCGCATCGCCGACCGGATTGGTCAGCTTGCCGTGCGGCGGCAGCGGCGTGCGCGTCGGCGCCACGATGGCCGTTATCTGCGGATCGCTTTGCAACCGCTGCAACAACTCGCGCCCCACCAGCCCGGTTGCGCCGACTAACAGTGCTCGCGCCATGCGATCTCCCGTTGTAATCAATACGTCGACTTAAAGTATAGACCGCGCCCAGTGCAGCTTCTTGCCGAAGCCGAGGGTGTTGTCGGTCATCTTCACCTCGTGCAGATCCAGCCGCCAAACCGAGGCCTTCATCGCCCTGGCGATCGGGAAGCGCTTGCAGTAACGCGCGCGCGCCGCCTCGGCCTCTTCGCCGCTCAGCAGCACCGCCTCGGCGCGGTATTGCACGCCGCGGATCAGCGCGATGCTTTTCGGCTTCGGCGCGATGGTGCCGACCACCCGGCCGTTGTTCAGCATCAGCCCGCCGTGGCGGGTGTGCGGTTCGGTCATCAGCCACAGCGCCATCGTCGCGGCGTCGAACACGTAAAAACAGTTGGCGCACCACATGTCGAGGTCGTCGCCGGCGCACAGCGTCAAGACGTGTTGTTTACCGATAAAATCCGCAATCTGCTGCCGTTGTTCTGGGGTATTCAAGGTTACTCGCCTCCCTGTTCACTCACTTCATCTTACCCTGCGTTGTTGAGGCGAGTCACAAATAACGATAATCATCAAAAATCTCGCATGAATATAAAAGCATTATATTTGAATTTTTACCCACAATAACATAAGGCAGGTTGATAACATAAATAACACAATGCGGATTTATTTGATCGTTATGCAGCCGGTTATTTGACCGCTTTTTTTATTCCTTCTCGAGCGGCATCAAAATTAAGCGCTCAAGGCCCGAGAACATTAGCAATTCATTTACATGCCAACCTCTGCGTCTGGATGATACTTATGCAACACATTGCATAACCGGTGAATAGTTATTTATCCAAACCGGCATTTATGTGACGATAGTCACGATTTTAAGCCAATCCTGCGCTAAAATAGCGCCATCTTTTCACTCAGCAAGGTGGATTAGAAAATGGAAAACAATAACCGAAAAATGGCGCACATCAGGCGTACAACCCATATTATGATGATGGCTCATCGCAGCTGCTTTAGCTTCGCATTCTTCAACTACAGATAACCCTCCCCCTCGCTCTTACACCGTTGTTAAGAGTGTCTTTGCGTTTCACTTTATTCTCCGCACTCCGGTGATAATGTCTTTTTCTCGCTAAGCGGGAAGGGCGCGCAATACATTTTTAATTTCGGCCAAGCGCATCCAATATAAATAAAACAGCGAACACAGTTAATGCCTTTCGGCATCACTGGGTTCTCGCACACCTTTATTTTCGTGAAGGCGTTAGCGGCAAATGAAATTATTTGCCGGCGGAATGCCTTTGCCTGAAGAATGAGAAAAATGAAAAAACTAAAAATTGCCGCCAACACCCAAACCCTCGGCTGCTTTGAAACTGAACGCGACATCGTCGATGTGCATCACAGCGATTTCAATGACGTCGCCGCCATCGTGCTGTCGGTAGACGACGTCGCGCAAGGCATGGTGGCGCGCATCGAAGAACACGGCCTGAACATTCCGCTGTTCGTCGCCGTCTGCTGCGAAGAAGAGCTGGATAACGCCGTCTTGCCGGCGCTGCATGGCGTGTTTGAGCTGTGCGGCAAGAATACCCAGTTCTACGGCAAACAGCTGGAAGCCGCCGCCGCCAAATATGAGAGCGAGCTGCTGCCGCCGTTCTTCAACACGCTGACGCAGTATGTGGAAATGGGCAACGCCACCTTCGCCTGCCCCGGCCACCAGGGCGGCGAGTTCTTCCGCAAACACCCGGCGGGCCGCCAGTTCTTCGACTTCTACGGCGAAACGATTTTCCGCTCCGACATGTGCAACGCCGACGTCAAACTGGGCGACCTGTTGATCCACGAAGGCGCGCCTTGCGCCGCGCAGCAGCACGCCGCCAAGGTGTTCAACGCCGACAAGACCTACTTCGTGCTCAACGGCACCTCGGCCTCGAACAAGGTGGCGACCAACGCCCTGCTGACGCGCGGCGACCTGGTGCTGTTCGACCGCAACAACCATAAATCCAACCACCACGGCGCGTTGATCCAGGCCGGCGCTACGCCGGTTTACCTGGAAACCGCCCGTAACCCGTTCGGCTTTATCGGCGGCATCGACGCGCACTGCTTCGACGAACGCTACCTGCGCCAGCAGATCCGCGAAGTGGCGCCGGAACGCGCCAACGAGGCTCGCCCGTTCCGCCTGGCGATCATCCAGCTCGGCACTTACGACGGCACCATCTACAACGCCCGCCAGGTGGTCGACAAAATTGGCCACCTGTGCGACTACATCCTGTTCGACTCCGCCTGGGTGGGCTATGAGCAGTTCATTCCGATGATGAAAGACTGCTCGCCGCTGCTGCTGGAACTGAACGAAAACGATCCCGGCATCATCGTCACCCAGTCGGTGCACAAACAGCAGGCCGGTTTCTCGCAGACCTCGCAGATCCACAAAAAAGACAAGCATATCAAGGGGCAGAGCCGCTACTGCAACCACAAGCGCTTCAACAACGCCTTTATGCTGCACGCCTCCACCAGCCCGTTCTACCCGCTGTTCGCCGCGCTGGACGTCAACGCCAAGATGCACGAGGGCAAGAGCGGCCAGCGCCTGTGGCAGGAGTGCGTGCGCGTGGGTATCGAAGCGCGCAAAATGCTGCTGGATACCTGCACGATGATCAAACCGTTCGTGCCGGATCAGATCGACGGCAAGCCGTGGCAGGCCTATGACACCGCGGCGATGGCCAACGATCTGCGCTTCTTCAACTTCGTGCCCGGCGAGAAGTGGCACGCCTTTGAAGGCTATGCCGAATCGCAGTACTTCGTCGATCCGTGCAAACTGCTGCTCACCACGCCGGGCATCGATACCGCGACCGGCAGCTACAGCGAGTTCGGCATCCCGGCGACCATTCTGGCCAACTACCTGCGTGAAAACGGCATCGTGCCGGAAAAATGCGATCTCAACTCGATCCTGTTCCTGCTGACGCCGGCGGAAGACATCGCCAAGATGCAGCATCTGGTGGCCCTGATCGCCCGCTTCGAGAAGCACATTGAGCAAAACTCATTGCTCAGCGAGGTGCTGCCTGCGGTCTATAAAAACCACCAGCAGCGCTACAAAAACTACACCATCCGCCAGCTGTGCCAGGAAATGCACGACCTTTACGTCAGCTATGACGTTAAAGAACTGCAAAAAGAGATGTTCCGCAAAAGCTATTTCCCACGCGTGGTGATGAACCCGCAGGACGCCAATACCGAGTTCGTGCGCGGCAATGTGGAATTGGTGTCGCTGGTCAAGGCCGAGGGCCGCATCGCCGCCGAAGGCGCCCTGCCTTACCCACCAGGCGTGCTGTGCGTGGTGCCCGGCGAAATTTGGGGCGGCGCCGCGCAGCGTTATTTCCTGGCACTGGAAGAAGGGATCAATTTATTGCCGGGATTCGCACCGGAATTGCAGGGCGTTTATATCCAACAGGATGAGGACGGCTGGAACCGCGCTTATGGCTACGTCATGAAAAATTAATCACCTTACGGGGCGGCGATTATTCTCGCCGCCCGGATCGCATCCTAAAAGAGAAAATGATCATGAGTAAGTCCAATAATAAAATGGGGGTCGTGCAATTAACGATCCTGACCGCCGTGAATATGATGGGTTCCGGCATAATTATGCTGCCGACCAAGCTGGCCGAAGTGGGCACGATTTCGATCGTTTCCTGGCTGGTGACCGCCGTCGGCTCGATGGCGCTGGCCTACGCCTTCGCCAAATGCGGCATGTTCAGCCGTAAATCCGGCGGCATGGGCGGCTACGCCGAATACGCCTTCGGTAAATCAGGCAACTTTATGGCGAACTACACCTATGGCGTTTCGCTGCTGATCGCCAACATCGCCATCGCCATTTCCGCCGTCGGCTACGGCACCGAGCTGTTTGGCGCTACGCTCAGCCCGCTCGGGATCTGTATCGCCACCATCGGCGTGCTGTGGCTTGCGACCGTCGCCAACTTCGGCGGTGCGCGCATCACCGGCAAAATCAGCGGCATCACCGTCTGGGGCGTGATCATTCCGGTGGTGGGCATCTCGGTCATCGGCTGGTACTGGTTCAGCGGCAGCGCCTACGTCGCCGCCTGGAACCCGCATCAGGTGCCGACCTTCGAAGCCATCGGCGCCTCGATCTCAATGACCCTGTGGGCGTTCCTGGGGCTGGAATCCGCTTGCGCCAACACCGACGTGGTGGAAAATCCGGAGCGCAACGTGCCGATCGCCGTACTGGGCGGCACACTCAGCGCGGCGGTGATCTATATCGTTTCGACCAACGTGATCGCCGGCATCGTGCCGAACATGGATCTGGCCAACTCCACCGCCCCGTTCGGGCTGGCCTTCTCCCACATGTTCAACCCGACGGTCGGCAAGATCATCATGGCGTTGATGGTGATGTCCTGCGTCGGCTCGCTGCTCGGCTGGCAGTTCACCATCGCTCAGGTGTTCAAATCCTCCGCCGACAGCGGCTTCTTCCCGAAAATCTTCTCCAAACTGAGCAAGGCCGACGCGCCGGTTAAAGGCATGCTGACCATCGTCGTCATCCAGAGCGGTTTGTCTCTGATGACTATCAGCCCGTCGCTGAACAAGCAGTTCAACGTGCTGGTGAACCTGGCGGTGGTGACCAACATCATCCCGTACATCCTGTCGATGGCGGCGCTGGTGATTATTCAGAAAGTGGCGAAGGTGCCGGACAAAAAGGCGCGCATCGCCAATATCATCGCCGGCATCGGCGCGCTGTACAGCTTCTACGCGCTCTACAGCTCCGGTGAGGAAGCGATGATGTGGGGCGCCATCGCCACCTTCCTCGGCTGGACGCTGTACGGCATCGTCTCGCCGCGCTTCGAGCTGGCGGGAAAAAAGGGGTAAAGCGGTAAGGCACCGGCGGCCGGGGATGGGATTGTGATGGCGAACATGCCATCATACGCCGACCCTGGCCACCGAAACGGCGTACGATGACCGACACTACCCCCACTCCCTGGCACCTCTATATGCTGCGTTTACCGAGCGGCATACTGTATACCGGCATCACCACCGACGTGGCGCGCCGCCTGGCGCAGCATCAGGCCGGCAAAGGTGCCAAGGCGCTGCGCGGCAAAGGGGAGCTGACGCTGGCGTTTCACTGCCAGGTGGGGGATCGCTCAACGGCGCTGAAGCTGGAATACCGCGTCAAACAGCTGAGCAAAATACAAAAAGAGCGGCTGGTGAATCACCCGCCGCTGTCGTTGGAGGATTTGTTGCCGATCGTTAAAAGCGATTAAACGGCGCCGAAAAAGCCACTTCGCCGCTGACGCCATTCAGAGCGTCTTGCGCCAGCGGATACACCTGGAATGCGCTTTCCGTGTCCGGCCAGCGACAATTCAGGCCATAGGCGGCTGCCGGTTTGAAGCCGAAGCGGCCGTAATAGGCCGGATCGCCCAGCACTACCACCGCGGCGTAGCTGAATTCGTTCAGCGAGTCCAAGCCTTCGTACACCAGCTTTTCAGCCAGCCCCTGACGGCGCAGGCTTTCGTCAACCGCCAGCGGCGCCAGCGCCACCCATTGGCGGTCTTCGCCGGCCACATCTACCGGGCTGAACGCGGCATAACCCACTACGCCGCCTTCGTCGTCAGTGGCGACCACGCCCAGCGTCAGCAGGCCGTCTTCGCGCAGCTGTTGCACCAGGTCTGCTTCGTCGTCGCGGCCAAAGGCGCGGCGCAGCAAGGCGTCGATGCCCGCCGCGTCTACCGGGATCTCTACGCGGATCAGCATGATACCGCCACACGGGAAGCCGACGCCGTGCCCTCCTGCAGCCCTGCTTCGACAAAATCAGCCAACTGCAGCAGCCCCGTGCGCAGCGGCGCAGGCATGCTTTCCAGCTCGATGGCGTCCATCAAATTTTTCACATACAGGCCCAATTCGGTATCCCCTTCAATCTGCAGCCGACGCTGAAAGAACAGCGTATCCGGATCTTGCTTGCGCGCCGCGATCAGGATCAGATCGTTGGCGTCGCCGCTGAAGCTGACGTCCGCTTCGGCGTGCTGGCTGACCACCAGTTTGTCGTTTTCTACCGTCATAAACCAGTGTAGCGCCAGATCGCGAACTTCGATCTTTAACCAGCGCGATTCGAGAAATTCCAGTTCGCCATCCGCCAACGCCTGGCGGAACTGCCAGCTCAGCACCTGTTGCAGCAGCTGGCGCTGCAGGGCGAACGGCGTGAATTTCAGCGGGATGCGCAGCAGCGACGGCCCCTGGCGCACAAGGCGTGCTCGTAGTTGTTCCAACACGGTCATCCACTCCTTTCAATACGGACTACCGCTATTTTGCCACACTGGCGCGCGGCTTCAGCGGTCTATATCAACAAATAGTGCATTTCACCGCCATGTTTATCAATACGCCATAAGCTGCCCCAAATCAAAACCTGTGCGCACCCCTTCGCCTAAAATGGCCTCCCCGATTCGCGTTTGCCGGCGGAACACCGCCGCCGGCAACCTTTAAAGACAGCGTGCGCCCGGCCGGGCGCACGGCTAAGCCAGGATAAATCTATGGAGCTGCTTTGCCCCGCCGGCAACCTGCCGGCCCTGAAGGCCGCGGTAGATAACGGCGCCGACGCCGTTTACATCGGGCTGAAAGACGATACCAACGCGCGCCACTTCGCCGGCCTCAACTTCACCGAGAAAAAGCTGCAGGAAGCGGTTGATTACGTGCATCGCCACGGCCGCAAACTGCATATCGCCATCAACACCTTCGCCCATCCCGACGGCTACGCCCGCTGGCAGCGCGCGGTGGATATGGCCGCCCAGCTGGGCGCCGACGCGCTGATTCTGGCGGATCTGGCGATGCTGGAATACGCCGCCCAGCGCTACCCGCAGCTGGAGCGCCACGTTTCGGTGCAGGCCTCCGCCACCAACGAAGAGGCGATCCGTTTCTACCAGCGCAACTTCGAGGTGGGCCGGGTGGTGCTGCCGCGCGTGCTGTCGATGCATCAGGTGAAACAGCTGGCGCGCACCAGCCCGGTGCCGCTGGAAGTATTCGCCTTCGGCAGCCTGTGCATCATGGCCGAGGGGCGCTGCTACCTCTCCTCCTACCTGACCGGCGAGTCGCCGAACACCGTCGGCGCCTGCTCGCCGGCGCGCTTCGTGCGCTGGCAGCAAACCCCGCAGGGCATGGAGTCGCGCCTGAACGACGTGCTGATCGACCGCTACCAAGACCACGAAAACGCCGGTTACCCGACGCTGTGCAAGGGCCGCTATCTGGTGGACGACGTGCGCTACCACGCGCTGGAAGAGCCCACCAGCCTCAATACGCTGGAGCTGCTACCGGAGCTGCTGGCCGCCAACATCGCCTCGGTGAAGATCGAAGGCCGCCAGCGCAGCCCGGCCTACGTCAGCCAGGTGGCGCGCGTCTGGCGCCAGGCGATCGACCGTTGCCAGGCCAATCCTGCCGCCTACCGCGCCGACGCCGCCTGGATGGAGACGCTGGGCGCGATGTCCGAAGGCACCCAGACCACGCTGGGCGCCTATCACCGCAAATGGCAGTAGCAGGAGGAAACATGAAATACGCACTGGGGCCGGTACTCTACTACTGGCCGAAAACCGACATCGCGGCGTTCTATCAACAGGCGGCGGAGAGCAGCGCCGACATCATTTACCTCGGCGAGAGCGTCTGCACCAAACGGCGCGAGATGAAGGTTAGCGATTGGCTGGCGCTGGCGCGCGAGATCGCCCACAGCGGCAAACAGGTGGTGATCTCCACGCTGGCGCTGCTGCAGGCGCCGTCCGAGTTGAATGAGCTGAAACGCTATGTGGAGAACGGCGAGTTCCTGTTGGAAGCCAACGATCTGGGCGCGGTGAACATGGCGGCGGAGCGCGGCTTGCCGTTCGTCGCCGGCCATGCGCTGAACTGCTACAACGCCTATACCCTGCGCCTGCTGCGCCGCCAGGGCATGGTGCGCTGGTGCATGCCGGTCGAACTGTCGCGCGACTGGCTGGCCAATCTGCTGACGCAGTGCGACGAGCTGGGCTTCCGCCACGACTTCGAGGTGGAGGTGCTGAGCTACGGCCACCTGCCGTTGGCCTACTCGGCGCGCTGCTTCACCGCCCGCTCGGAGAACCGCGGCAAGGACGAGTGCGAAACCTGCTGCATCAAATATCCGCAGGGCCGCATGATGCGCTCCCAGGAGCAACAGCAGGTGTTCGTGCTCAACGGCATCCAGACCATGAGCGGTTACTGCTACAACCTCGGCAACGAGCTGCCAAGCATGCAGGGGCTGGTGGACATCGTGCGGCTGTCGCCGCAGGGCGCCGAGACGCTGGCGCAGATCGACGCCTTCCGCGCCAACGAGCGCGGCGAGCAGCCGCTGAACTTGATCGACCGCGCCGACTGCAACGGCTACTGGCGCCGCGTGGCGGGGTTGGAGTTGGTGTCTTAACGAGGACAGAGCCGGCAGCGGGCGCTGCCGGCTCTGTTTATTTATCAAGATTAATGCGCTCATCTCCACCGTGGAACCAATGGAATAAACTTACACACATCAGGCAGCAGCTTCTGATACCAAAATAAGTGAAAACCGCGATGGCCGCATCTACCAAATGTTCTCCGTATGAAATAATACTCAGTGAGGAGAACGAGACAAGTAACATACTCAACGTTAGCGCAATCATATTACATAGCGGGTTTAAAAGACGTCTGTTAACCATAACCCACCCTCTATTTTTGACACTCTAAAAGCGATTTACTCATCACCAGCGACATTGCCCATTAACGCTATTGGCGTTTTTATTCCCACCCAAGGCACCACCGTTATTCTTATTATTCCCGGCAGGGCTGTTATCTGCGCAAGAGACCGCCCCCATTAAGCCACCGGCAACCGCCATACCTATCATCCCTGGAGGGCCGCCGGAAAAACCGGTAAATGCGCCAATGATAATGCCCATTCCAACCTGATTGGCACAAGAGTTTGACGCACCTCTGCCTGGCCTGTCACGATCGCCGCCGTTATTTCCATCGCCACAACCGCCAATCAATTTCATCTCATCAAAATCAAGCGCTCTTATTGTTGACATATTATTCCATCCTTTAAATAACACGTTATAGATAAAGTTAACGCCAACCATTAATTCCCTAAGCAGATCGACAATTACAACTACCAAAATCAACATAACAAATCAAATTAAAAATAAGAGTAGACGCCCAGCTAAATAAATCACCTTAGACATATCAATAATACGAAATAATAAAGGCGCCGAAAATGGCGCCTTTATTTATCCCCTACGCCCGCCGCTTCCTGAACATCCCGCGCAGCGCCACGCTGTTGCGCAAGAAGCCGACGCCGAAGCCCAGCAGGGTGTAGACCACACCGAGTATCAGCATCATGGCGACGTCGCCCCACACCTCATTCAGCGACAGCCCCATCTGGTTGACGCCGGCGATCGCCTTGGTGCCCCAGGTGGAGGGAATGCTGTACGAGATGGCGCGCACCCAGGCCGGCATCGACTGCAGCGGCCAGATAGTGCCGGACAGGTAGAAGATCGGCGTGGTGATGAACGCCAGCGTCAGATAGATCATCTCGACGCTGCGCAGGCATTCTGTCACCAGCTTGCCCAGCCCCAATACCGCCAGCAGGAACGGGAAGGTCAGCAGCAACAGTTCGGCGATGTTCGCCGTCTGCCGATAGCCCAAGACCCACGGCCACAGCACGAACAGCACGATCGACAGGAACAGCCAGATCGGCAGCAGCGCCGTTAGCCCGCCGAGGTGCGCCGCCAGCGGCGCCTTGCCACCGGGCATGCTCTTCATGGCGATATTGACGCGGATACAGGCGATCAGCAGCGAGTGCTGCAACAGCATCACCAGCAGGCCGGGGAAGATGATCGCCGCAAAGCTGATGCCGGGGTTAAACACGTCCAGCGTTTGCCCCAGTATCGGCGTCAGCAATATCTGCGCCTGCCGTTCGCTGAAGCCGCTGCGCAGCAGCAGCCCGTTGTTGTACTCCGTCAACAACTGCTGGTAGGCCGCCACCACGTCCTGTTGGATCTGGCCGTTGGCCAGGCGGTTGGTGGCGTCGCCGTACATCGGCACCACGATGTTCTGCCCGCTGAGAATTTTCTTCTCCAGATCCACCGGCATGATGAGCACCGCAAACAGCTTGCGCCAGCCGAGATCGCGCTGCGCCTGCTCCAGGCTGTCGTAGGTTTCAATCGCGATCTTGGAGGTTGCGTCCAGTTGGCGGATCAACTGCCGGCTGGCAGTGCTGTGATCCTGATCGATCACGCCCACCGGCAGATCCCAGACCGTGCGGTTGGCGTACACCAGGCTCATGATGCACAGCGACAGGATCAGCATCAGCCACACCGGCCGCTCCAGCATGCCGAGCAGCACCTTAACGAAGGTTTGCCAATAGAGCTTCATCCGGCACTCCCCTCTTTTGCCAGCCGCGCCGGCAGGCGATTGCGCACCAGCAGCGCGGCCACCAGCGGATAGACCGCCAGCAGCGCGCACACGCTGAAGATGGCGCTGGCGTGCACCTGCCGCAGGAACACGTCAAACATCGCGTACAGCGCGTGGGTCAGCGGTTCGATGTTGGAAATGATGCGCGCCGGCAGCGGCATCGACAGCTCAGGCACCGCCATGCCGGAGAAGGTCATCGCGATACTGACCAAAATACCGATCAGGCTGTAGGCGGTGATGGTGCTGCCGGTAAAGGTGTACAGCAGCAGGCCGATACTCTGCGCCGCCATCACATAGAACAGGCCGATCATCAGCATAAACAGCGGGTTGCCGCTGACGCGGGCGTCAAAGATGCCCACCAGCGCCGCGATCTCCACCATCAGCAGGGTGGTGAAACACAGCGTGTACGGCGCCAGCTTGCCGAGCAGCGCCAGGCTGAACGGCTTGGCCTGCAGCAGCGACTTGCTGCGCGCCAGCACATAGATCATGCAGGTCACCGCGAACAGCTGCAGCAGGTGGATGGTGGCGGCGAACTGCTGGTAATAGATATAGCTGCCGCTGGCGTTGAACAGGCTGCCGTAGGAGAGCGTCACGTCCGCCAGCGGCGGCAACGTTTTGCCCATCTCGGTGGCGATGATGCTGCGGGTGCTGGCGTTGATTTCGTTCATCAGGCCGCCGAAGTCCTGGGTGGAGTACAGCCCGGCGCCGTAAAACAGCGCGTTGTAGTACATCACCACGCTCGGCTGTTTGCCCGACAGCGCATTGGCCTCAAAGTCCGGTGGGATATACAGCAACGCGTAATCCTGCGCGCTGCGCAGGCGGCTCAGCGACTCCGGCAGCCCGCCGCCGTATGCCTCGACGTGGGCGTGCGACCCGGCGTCCAGCCGCCGCGTCAGCGATTTGGACAGCGGGCTGTGATCGCTGTCCACCACCGAGACCGGCAGATCGAGCAGCGTGCCTTCGGAGAAGTTGCTGCTGATCAGCGCAAACAGGATCAGCGGAAAGATCCAGCTCAGCCAGTGCACCACCGGGCTGCGAAAGGCGACGCGACACTCTTTGTCGAACGCGTGACTGAAGCAGCGCCAGCCGGCCCTTACTCTTTCCATTGCCATAAGGTGCTCATCCCCGGACGCAGGCCGTCCACCGGCTGTGACGGATACAGGCGCACTTCGAAGGTTTTCAGGTCGAAGTCGCCGGTGGCGCGGGTGGCGCGTTTGGTGGCGTAATCCCCCAGCGGCGCGATGTAGCGCACCTCGGTGTCGATCATTTTGTCCTTCAGCGCCGGCACCCGCAGCTTGACCTTGTCGCCTTTGCGCACGTGGGCCAGGATGTCTTCACGCAGGTTAAACACGAAGTAAGCGTCCGGCACCCGGATCAACGTCACCAGCGGGCTGCCGGCGTTCAGCAATTCGCCCACTTCGGCCGGGATCGGCCCCACTTCGCCGTCCACCGGCGCTTTCACCTGCAGATCGTCGCTCTGCGCCTGGATCTGCAGCAGGTTCTCTTCCGCCGCCCGCAGCGCCGCCGCATATTGCTGCCGCTGCTCGACGCGGTCGCCGTTGATGCCTTCATCCAGGTTGGCCTTGGCGGCCTGCACCTGCTGGAAGGCGGTGTCGCGCGACCGGCGCGAAGCGTCCAGCTCGGACTTCGAGATATAGCCCTTGCCGGCCACGCTCAGGTTACGGTTGTAGTCGTTTTGCGCATTGCGGTACTGCGCCTCGGCCTGCGCCAGGTTGGCGCGCAGGTTGCGGATGCTCTCTTCACGGGTGCCGTGCAGCGACAGCTCGAGCTGCGCTTTGGCCTCGTCGCGCGTCGCCTGCGCGGAACGCAGCTGCGCCATCAGTTCGGGGCTGTCGAGTTGGATGATCAGCTGGCCGCTTTTCACGTCATCGCCGCGTTCGATCAGGCGTTCAACAACCCGGCCTTTCGCCTTGGATGCGACGATCACTTCGGGGGCATCCACTTCACCCTGCAGTAACAGATCCTGATTGTGCGCGCGGAACAGGATCGCCAATGCGATCGCCACCATCATCAGCAACAGGGTAAACAGCGTCTTTTTTTTCATTATATCGGCTCCCGGAACGGTAAGCGGCGGGCGGGGATCATCATTTCCATGTCTCAAATTGCTCCAAAAAACACCATTGCACTCATGAGGATATCACAAGCACATATCTCCTCTTTTATAACTATAAATTGGATTATGCTTTTAACACTAAAAAGCATCTTTTTTCGGCCTTTTAGTATGCAGACTCCTGCAATCGCCCTTTAAGCGATCCACTCTCTGATGGACGATGTCATGACTGAACACACTGCCGTACCGCTTTCGGTACTGGATTTATCGCCAATCCCGCAAGGGGCCAAGGCGCGCGACGCTTTCCACTGTTCGCTGGATCTGGCGCAACACGCCGAACGCTGGGGCTACCAGCGCTACTGGCTGGCCGAGCACCACAACATGACCGGCATCGGCAGCGCCGCCACCTCGGTGCTGCTGGGCTATCTGGCCGCCGGCACCCAGAGCATTCGCCTCGGCTCTGGCGGCGTAATGCTGCCGAACCATGCGCCGCTGGTGATCGCCGAACAGTTCGGCACGCTGGAATCGCTCTACCCCGGCCGCATCGATCTGGGGCTGGGCCGCGCGCCCGGCACCGATCAACGCACCATGATGGCGCTGCGCCGCCACCTGTCCGGCGATGTGGATACCTTCCCGCGCGACGTGCAGGAACTGCAAAACTACTTCTGCGACGCGCAGCCCGGCCAGCCGGTGCAGGCGGTGCCGGGCCAGGGGCTGCATGTGCCGCTCTGGCTGCTCGGCTCCAGCCTCTACAGCGCACAGCTGGCGGCGCAGCTCGGCCTGCCGTTCGCCTTCGCTTCGCACTTCGCTCCGGATATGCTGTTCCAGGCGCTGCAGCTGTACCGCGAGAACTTCAAACCCTCCAAACAGCTGGCGCAGCCGCACGCCATGGTGTGCGTCAACGTGATCGCCGCCGACAGCGACCGCGATGCGCGCTTCCTGTTCAGCTCGATGCAGCAGCAGTTCATCAATCTGCGCCGCGGTTCGCCCGGCCCGCTGCCGCCGCCGGTGGATAACATCCACGCGCTGTGGAGCGCCGGTGAGCAATACGGCGTCGAACAGGCGCTGCGGATGTCGATCGTCGGCGATGAAAAAACGGTGCGTCACGGGCTGCAAACGCTGCTGCGTGAAACCGATGCCGACGAGATCATGGTCAACGGCCAGATCTTCGATCATCAGGCGCGGCTGCGTTCGTTCGAGATCGTCGCCGGCGTGAAAGGCGACATCGTGAAGGGCTAAAAAGCGAAAAGGCGGTGGGAACCCCACCGCCTCGGCGTTAACGCTGGATCAGATAGCGGATGGTCGGCCCGTCCTGCTGGATATCCAGCACCTTGTAGCCGTGGTTGCGCGCATCGAGCGGGATGTTGTTGATCGACTGCGGGCAATCACTGATCACCTCCAGGATCTCCCCCGGCTTCAGATGCGGCATCGCCTCCAGCGTCGCCACCGCCGGGTACGGACAAGGCTCGCCCAGCATGTCCAGCCGGTAGTCCGGCACTATCGTCGTCTCTTTCATGGCATGCTCCTCAAATTCACCACCTGCGCCTCAGGCCGGGCGCGGAAAAAGCGTTTCTCCCACCACAGCATGGCGGCGAAGGCCAGCGCCAGCAGCAGGTAAGTCACCAGCAGGCCGCCGATCGGGCCGAAGGTATCGAGCAGGTTGATCTTGTCGTAGTCGGTCGCCAGCGCCGGCGCCAGGTCGTCCCAGTAATAGGCCAGCAGCGTAGCGCCGATGATGTTGCCCAGCCCCACCCACCAGTAATGCACCTGCCCTTCCACGGCGCGGTACATCCAACCGGTCTCGCAGCCGCCGGCCAGCACGATGCCGAAGCCGAACAGCAAACCGCCCAGCACCGCATTCGGGCCGGCCCACATGATCTTCGGCGCCACGCCGAGCTGCACATAGCTGAAGATGCCGATGGCGCTCACCGCCATGCCGATGATGATGGCTTTCGCCATGTGGGTGCGACCGGTGATCCACAGATCGCGGAACGCCGAAGTGAAGCAGATCTGCGCGCGCTCGATCAGCAGGCCAAAGCCGATGCCGAACAGCATGGCGATGCCGAGCTTCGGCGCATCGAACAGCGTCCACAGCGACCAGGCCACCGCCAGGCCGAAGACGGCCATGCCCAACCGGAAGCGACGGCGCGCCTGCTCAGGCTTCTGCGTCAGCGGCGCGGCGGCCTTCACCTTTTGCAATTTGACCGGAATGCGGAACATCGGCAGCAGCGTGAATTTGGCGCCGAAGTAGGAGCCGGCGGCGGTCGCCAGCGCGAAGAACCAGGCGTGCAACGAGAACTGAGGAATGCCGGTGAAGAACGCCGCCAGGTTGCAGCCCATCGCCAGGCGTGCGCCGAAGCCGGCGATGATGCCGCCCAGCAACGCCTGCACGATGCGAATGCGGTGCTGCGGCTGACGCAGTTTGATGTTGTTGGCCCACAGCGCGGCGGCGATACAGCCGGCGAACATGCCGATGATCATCCGCCCGTCGATGCGCTCCAGCGGCGTGCCCTGCAGGCCGATGACCTTGAAATAGCCCCACTGCTCGGGGTGCAGGCCGAACCACTGCAGCACATGGCCGCCCCAGCGGGTGAACTCGCCGGTCACCGCCCAGAAGGTGCCGGTCATGCCGAAGTAGTAGGTAGAAAGGATCCCGGCGGCGATCACCGCCGGCAGCGGCGCCCAAAAGCGCACCAGGTATTGAGATTTAAACTGCTGCCAACTCATGGCATCTCCCGTGCATATCATCCGTAAGAAAAAACCTTATGAATGATACGCCATTCAGGGGCGTTTGACGGCAACTTTCAGGCATAAAAAAACCAGCCCGCAGGCTGGTTTTTCAGAGCGCTTCACCGCGAACGGCGAATCAGCGATTACGCGTCGCCGAAACGACGACGTGGTGCTGCCGGTGCGCCGTCATCACGGCGTGGCGCCGGCTTGCCGTCACGGTTGTAGTTACCGCCACGACGCTCGCCGCCGTTGCCGCCTTCACGACGTTCGCCGAAGGAGCGACGTGGGCCGCCTTCGCGACGTTCGCCGTTGAACGGACGACCGTTGCCGCGACGCTCGCCGCCGTTGCCACCGTCACGACGCTCGCGACGTTCGAACGGCTGCGCATCGCCCAGCAGCTGCATGTTCATCGGCTTGTTCAGGATGCGAGTGCGAGTGAAGTGATTCAGGATCTCGCCCGGCATGCCTTTTGGCAGCTCGATGGTGGAGTGGGAAGCGAACAGCTTGATGTTGCCGATGTAACGGCTGCTGATGTCGCCTTCGTTAGCGATAGCGCCAACGATGTGACGCACTTCTACGCCATCGTCACGGCCCACTTCGATGCGGTACAGCTGCATTTCGCCAACGTCACGACGTTCGCGACGCGGACGATCGCCGTCACGGCTGTCACGACGGTCGCCACGGTCACCGCGACGATCGTCACGGTCGTTGAACTCGCGGCGCTGACGTGGCTTGAAGACCGGATCCGGCGGCAGGATCAGCGGACGTTCGCCCTGAGCCATTTTCAGCAGCGCGGCGGCCAGGGTTTCCATATCCAGCTCTTCTTCCGGCTGCAGTTTGGTCAGCAGTGCGCGATACAGGTCCAGATCGCTGCTTTCCAGCTGCTGCTGAACTTTCGCCGCGAACTTGGCCAGACGACGCTCGCCCAGCAGTTCTGCGTTCGGCAGTTCCACTTCAGGGATGGTCAGCTTCATGGTGCGTTCGATGTTGCGCAGCAGGCGGCGTTCGCGGTTTTCCACGAACAGCAGCGCGCGGCCGGCGCGGCCCGCACGACCGGTACGGCCGATACGGTGAACGTAAGACTCGGAGTCCATCGGGATGTCGTAGTTGACAACCAGGCTGATGCGCTCAACGTCCAGGCCACGGGCCGCAACGTCGGTCGCGATCAGGATATCCAGACGACCGTCTTTCAGACGCTCCAGAGTCTGCTCACGCAGCGCCTGGTTCATGTCGCCGTTCAGCGCGGCGCTGCTGTAACCGCTGCGCTCCAGCGCTTCGGCCACTTCCAGGGTCGCATTCTTGGTACGGACGAAGATGATCGCCGCGTCAAAGTCTTCGGCTTCCAGGAAACGCACCAGCGCTTCGTTTTTACGCATGCCGTAGACCGACCAGTAGCTCTGGCTGATGTCCGGACGGGTAGTCACGCTGGATTGGATGCGCACTTCCTGCGGCTCTTTCATGAAGCGGCGGGTAATGCGACGGATCGCTTCCGGCATGGTGGCGGAGAACAGCGCGGTCTGATGTTCAGCCGGGATCTCAGCCATGATGGTTTCTACGTCTTCGATAAAGCCCATGCGCAGCATTTCGTCGGCTTCATCCAGCACCAAACCGCTCAGGTTGGAGAGGTTCAGGGTGCCGCGCTTCAGGTGGTCCAGCAGACGGCCTGGGGTACCCACAACGATTTGCGGGCCCTGGCGCAGAGCGCGCAGCTGCACGTCGTAACGCTGGCCGCCGTACAGGGCTACCACGTTGACGCCGTTCATGTGTTTGGAGAAATCGGTCATCGCTTCAGCAACCTGAACCGCCAGTTCGCGGGTCGGCGCCAGCACCAGGATCTGAGGTGCTTTCAGGTCTGCCTGCAGGTTGTGCAGCAGCGGCAGCGAGAACGCTGCAGTTTTACCACTACCGGTCTGCGCCATGCCCAGCACGTCGCGGCCGTTCAACAGGTGAGGAATACACTCAGCCTGGATCGGAGATGGTTTTTCATAGCCCAGATCGTTCAGGGCGGAAATGATTGGAGCAGACAGCCCCAGATCGGCAAAAGAGGTTTCAAACTCAGTCGTCATGTACACGTGCCTCATTAATAATGGCAGCCAGTCTACATAACTCGTCGAGAAAATTTTCAGTCATTTTCATTGAAAAGTGTGAACCGGCTCAAATTAGATTATAAAACGAACAAAAAAGCCCTCGCCCGTTAAGGCGATAACTTTGGTTAAAAACCAATGTCCATCAGGCTGATAGGTGTTCGTCAGCTATTGCTGGTCCGATTCCGATAGGTCGTCTTGCTCTTGGCCCAAAAGCGCCAATTCCAACAATGCATAGCGGTGCTCAACGAAGTTGTGAACGTTGTTAGACACCGTCAGTTTGAACAGCGCCGAAGCGGTGTCCTTGTCCCCCAGACTCAGGTAGTGTTTACCCAAATAGAAGTCAGTTTCACTGAGATGCTCAGCGAGCGAAGTGTTATCCGTTGCATCTGCCTTGAGGCGTTCCATCAGCGTTTTTTCGCTGATCTTGCCCAGGTAGAATTCGACAATATTCCATCCCCATTGCCCTCTGTCCGCTTTGTCATAGCGCTGCTGAAGCGCTACCTCGGCCTTCTTGGGATCGATTTCTCGCTCCACCAGATACAGCCATAACGAACGGAAGGGATCGTTTGGGTCGTCTTGATAAAACGCCTGCAGATCATCCTGCGCCAACGGGAAGCGGCCGCCATAATACAGTGCGATGCCCCGGTTTAAACGCGCGTAATTGTAAGTTGGATCAAGCTCTAGTACAGAATCAAACGCTTCATAGGCAGCATCAAAATTGCCTGCCTGCGTTAAGTAAATGCCCAGGTAGTTGAAAACTTCCGGCATGTCGGGACGTATCGCCAGCGCCTGCGAGAAATCATTGCGCGCTAATGCACGTAACCCGAGGCTATCATACAGCACACCGCGCTCATATAAAAGCTGTGCGCGTTCGTCATCCGTCAGTGCCCGGCTGGCAAGAATTTGTTCCATGCGCGCCAGGATCACTTCCTGCTGCAACGTAGGCTGCAACGGGATTGCCAAAACTTCGTCTTTACGCCAATCATGGTTGCTGCATCCTGCCAGCATGAGTGCTGTCGCAACGTAACACCAGCGCAAGAAAGGCTTCATTTCCCACTCCCGAAGACAAACATTGGATGAACGTCCTGTCCTCCGTTTGCTAAAACGCGGGCATCCTACCCGCGCGATACGAACAGCCCCCAACCCCGTGGCGGGGAGCTGTAAAACTATCTATACAGTTATTCTGCTTCAGGCGCAGGTGAACCTGCTTCCGGCGCCATCGCTTCTTTGATGCTCAGACGCACGCGGCCCTGACGGTCAACTTCCAGTACCTTAACCGGCACTTCCTGACCCATCTGCAGATAGTCGGTCACTTTCTCAACGCGCTTGTCGGCGATCTGAGAAATGTGCACCAGACCTTCTTTACCACCGCCGATAGCGACGAATGCGCCGAAATCAACGATACGGGTCACTTTACCCTGGTAGATACGGCCCACTTCGATCTCTGCCGTGATCTCTTCGATGCGACGGATAGCGAATTTCGCTTTCTCACCGTCGGTCGCAGCGATTTTAACTGTACCATCATCTTCGATTTCGATGGTAGTGCCAGTCTCTTCGGTCAGTGCGCGGATAACGGAACCGCCCTTACCGATCACGTCTTTGATTTTATCCGGGTTGATGCGGATAGTATGAATACGCGGTGCGAATTCGGAGATATCGCCGCGCGGAGTGCTGATAGCCTGTTCCATTACGCCCAGGATGTGCAGACGCGCGCCCTTGGCCTGGTTCAGAGCCACCTGCATGATTTCGCGGGTGATGCCTTCGATTTTGATGTCCATCTGCAGCGCGGTGATACCGTCGCGGCTACCGGCCACTTTGAAGTCCATGTCGCCCAGGTGATCTTCGTCACCCAGAATGTCGGACAGAACCACGTAGTTGTCGGCTTCTTTCACCAGGCCCATCGCGATACCCGCAACGGCAGCCTTGATTGGCACACCGGCGTCCATCAGCGCCAGAGACGCGCCGCACACGGAAGCCATGGAAGAAGAACCGTTGGATTCGGTGATTTCAGACACCACGCGAACCGTGTACGGGAAATCTTCCGGTTTAGGCATCATAGCCAATACGCCGCGTTTCGCCAGGCGACCGTGACCGATTTCACGACGCTTAGGAGAACCGACCATGCCGGTTTCGCCTACGGAGTACGGAGGGAAGTTGTAGTGGAACAGGAAGCTGTCGGTCTTCTCGCCCATCAGCTCGTCCAGGTTCTGGGCGTCGCGCGCGGTGCCCAGGGTCGCGGTAACCAGCGCCTGAGTTTCGCCACGGGTGAACAGCGCGGAACCGTGGGTGCGCGGCAGTACGCCGGTGCGCACGTCCAGGCCACGGATCATGTCTTTTTCACGGCCGTCGATACGCGGCTCGCCACGCAGTACGCGGCTGCGCACCACGTTTTTCTCCAGGTTGCCCAGGATGTCCTGGATCTCACCGGCGTCCAGCGTTTCGTCCTGCGCCAGCAGGGTTTCAACCACGCTGTCTTTGATCGCGTCAACCTGAGCGTAACGCTCTTGTTTTTCGGTGATGTGGTAAGCGTCGCCCAGGCGAGCTTCGGCCAGTTCAGCCACGCGCGCGTGCAGCGCTTCGTTGACCGCAGGCGCCTGCCAATCCCACTTCGGTTTGCCGGCTTCGGCAACCAGCGCGTTGATATTTTCGATAACCACTTGCTGCTGGTCGTGGCCGAACACCACGGCGCCCAGCATCTGATCTTCGCTCAGCACGTCCGCTTCGGATTCAACCATCAGCACCGCACCGGCAGTACCGGCAACCACCAGATCCAGACGGCTTTCTTTCAGCTCGTCGGTCGTCGGGTTCAGCACGTACTGGTCGTTGATGTAACCCACGCGCGCGGCGCCGATTGGGCCGTTGAACGGAATACCGGACAGGCTCAGGGCCGCGGAAGCACCGATCATCGCAACGATGTCCGGGTTCACCTGCGGGTTAACGGAAACCACGGTCGCGATCACCTGAACTTCGTTCAGGAAGCTGTCCGGGAACAGTGGGCGGATCGGGCGGTCGATCAGACGGGAAGTCAGCGTCTCGCCTTCGCTCGGACGGCCTTCGCGACGGAAGAAGCTGCCCGGGATACGGCCGGCGGCGTAGGTACGCTCTTGGTAGTTAACAGTCAGCGGGAAGAAGCTCTGGCCCGGCTTGGCTTTTTTCTGGCCAACGACGGTAACGAATACGGCGGTGTCATCCATGCTCACCATAACGGCGGCGGTGGCCTGACGAGCCATCATACCGGTTTCGATGGTGACGGTATGCTGGCCATACTGGAATTTGCGAATGATCGGTGTCAGCAAAATTATATCCTTGATTAGCGGCGCGCAATCGCATTGACGACTCGACACGCCTGTGACTCGATTTGCCTTCTCACTACATCCTCGCGACTAATGACAATCCTTATCTCAGGCGGGAGATAAAGCCTCTCATTAGCCGCGCGAACCTCTGTAACGGAAGAACCTGTTTGGAAACATCAGTAATACATTAACCTGATTTGCTTATGCTTCCTAGAAGAAAGGGGCCAAAATAGGCCCCTTTCCACTGAAACTTGCTAGATTAGCGACGCAGACCCAGACGCTCGATCAGGCTGGTGTAACGTGCTACATCTTTACGCTTCAGGTAGTCCAGCAGCTTACGACGCTGAGAAACCATACGCAGCAGACCACGACGGCTGTGGTGATCTTTTTTGTGCTCGGAGAAGTGGCCTTGCAGATGGTTGATCTGCGCAGTCAGCAGGGCAACCTGAACTTCGGTAGAACCGCTGTCGTTAGTACCACGACCGAAATCAGCTACGATTTGAGCTTTAGCTTCAACACTTAGAGACATTGTAATACTCCAGATTATAGATAATAAAAACAGGCGCCGATCTCTAATTCAGCAACCCAATGCATAAGCTGCGCCATTCTACTCTTAGCGCAGTGCGATCGCAAGGCGACGCAGTGCCCCGCCGTCAGTCGAAATGTTCGACCACCAGGCGGCGCGGCGCCACGCGACCATCCTCGGCGATGTCGCCAACGCCGATGAATTTCCGCTCTTCACCCTCGGTGATACGCACCATGCCGGAAGCCGGCGCGCCGGCCACCTGCACCGGTTGCCCCTGCTTGACGTAGCCCGCCACCACCGGCAGCAAATTCACTTCCGGATAGTTCTCAACCGGGCTGTCCATCGGCATCAGCAGCGGATCGAGCAGCTCGCCGGGCGCGATCGCCTGTTCCTGCGCCTGCGCCAGCTTGGCGTTCAGCTGTTCCAGCGTCACCATGCGCGCGATCGGGTAAGTCGCCACCTGCAGGCGGCGCAGATAGATCACGTGCGCGCCGCAGCCCAGCAGCTCGCCGAGATCGTCGGTGATGGTGCGGATGTAGGTACCTTTCGAGCAGTGGATCTCCAGCTCCAGCTCATCCCCTTCCCAGCGGATAAACTGCAGCTCGTACACCGTGATGCTGCGCGCTTCGCGCGGCACTTCAATCCCCTGGCGCGCATACTCGTAGAGTTTCTTGCCCTGGTATTTCAGCGCCGAATACATCGACGGCACCTGCTGGATGTCACCGCGGAAGGTGTCCAGCGCCGCGTCGAGCTGCGCCTGGGTAAAGTTCACCGGGCGCTCCTGCACGATCTGACCGTCGGCGTCCGAGGTATCGGTACGCTGCCCCAGCTTGGCGATCACCCGATAACGCTTGTCGGAATCGAGCAGATATTGCGAAAACTTGGTCGCTTCACCCAGGCAGATAGGCAGCATGCCGGTCGCCAACGGATCGAGCGCGCCGGTGTGACCCGCTCGGTTGGCGTTGTACAGGCGCTTTACTTTTTGCAGCGCATCGTTGGACGACAAACCCTGCGGCTTGTCCAGCAACAGCACGCCGTGGATATCACGGCCGCGGCGACGAGGGCGACTCATCAGTCCTCCTTGTCATCGCCTGAGGCGGAACGGCGCTCGGCGTCGTTCTTCACCACGTTGGTCACCAGGTTGGACATGCGCATGCCTTCCACCAGGGAGTTGTCGTAGGCGAAGGTCAGCTCCGGCACCACGCGCAGGCGCATCGCTTTGCCCAGCAGAGTGCGGATGTAACCGGAAGCGTCCTGCAACGCTTTGATGCCGTTGGTGACCAGATCCGGATCGTGGTTCTCGGTCAGCACGTTCAGGAAGGTGACGTAAACCTTGGCGTACGCCAGGTCACGGGACACTTCCACGCCGGAAACGGTCGCCATGCCGACGCGCGGATCTTTCACTTCACGCTGCAGAATGATCGCAATCTCTTTCTGCATCTCTTGCGCCACGCGTTGACCGCGGCTGAATTCTTTTGCCATTTTGGATTCTCCAGACAAATCGGGGGGCACAAAGGCCCCCCGTAAACAGATATAAGCAGATGTGCAATCGTTAAGCGATGGTGCGTTGGATCTCAATGATTTCGAACACTTCGATCATGTCGCCGACGCGCACGTCGTTATAGTTCTTAACGCCGATACCACATTCCATGCCGTTACGGACTTCGTTAACGTCATCTTTGAAGCGGCGCAGGGATTCCAGCTCGCCTTCATAGATAACCACGTTGTCGCGCAGTACGCGGATTGGGTTGTGACGCTTGATGGTCCCTTCGGTAACCATACAGCCGGCGATAGCGCCGAACTTAGGCGATTTGAACACGTCGCGCACTTCGGCCAGGCCGATGATCTGCTGCTTGTATTCCGGCGCCAGCATGCCGCTCATCGCCTGCTTCACTTCGTCGATCAGGTTATAGATCACGGAGTAGTAACGCAGATCCAGGCTTTCCGCTTCGATCACGCGGCGCGCAGAAGCGTCGGCACGCACGTTGAAGCCCAGGATGATGGCGTTGGAAGCCGCCGCCAGCGTCGCGTCGGTTTCGGTGATACCACCTACGCCGGAGCCGACAATCTTCACCTTCACTTCGTCGGTGGAGAGTTTCAGCAGCGAGTCGCTGATCGCTTCGCAAGAACCCTGTACGTCGGATTTCAGTACGATGTTCAGCTCGGACACTTCGCCGTCGGTCATGTTGGCGAACATGTTTTCCAGCTTGGACTTCTGCTGACGCGCCAGTTTGACTTCGCGGAACTTGCCCTGACGATACAGCGCCACTTCACGCGCTTTCTTCTCGTCACGCACCACGGTCGCTTCGTCACCCGCTGCAGGCACGCTGGACAGACCCAGGATTTCCACAGGGATAGACGGACCGGCGGAGGTCACTTCACGACCCAGCTCGTCGCGCATCGCACGCACACGGCCGTATTCGAAGCCGCACAGGACGATATCGCCCTTGTTCAGCGTACCTTCCTGAACCAGCACGGTAGCCACCGGGCCACGGCCTTTATCCAGGAAGGACTCGATCACTACGCCGCTCGCCATGCCGCTGCGTACCGCTTTCAGCTCCAGAACTTCGGCCTGCAGCAGGATAGCCTGCAGCAGCTCGTCGATACCGGTACCGGCTTTCGCGGACACGTGGACGAACTGCGCTTCGCCGCCCCACTCTTCCGGCATCACGCCGTACTGGGACAGTTCCTGCTTAACGCGGTCCGGATCGGCTTCCGGCTTGTCGATTTTGTTCACCGCAACCACCAACGGCACCTGCGCCGCTTTCGCGTGCTGGATAGCTTCGATGGTTTGTGGCATCACGCCGTCGTCGGCCGCCACCACCAGAACCACGATGTCAGTCGCCTGAGCACCGCGAGCACGCATCGAGGTAAACGCGGCGTGGCCCGGGGTGTCCAGGAAGGTGATCATGCCGTTCTCGGTTTCTACGTGGTAGGCACCGATGTGCTGGGTAATGCCGCCGGCTTCGCCCGCCGCCACTTTGGTGGAGCGGATGTAGTCCAGCAGAGAGGTTTTACCGTGGTCAACGTGGCCCATGATGGTCACGACCGGCGCGCGCGGCTCGGCCGCAGCGCCCGTATCACGGTCGCTCATCAGCGCTTCTTCCAGCTCGTTTTCACGACGCAGGATAACTTTGTGGCCCATCTCTTCGGCAACCAGCTGTGCGGTTTCCTGGTCGATAACCTGGTTGATGGTGGCCATGGCGCCCAGCTTCATCATCACTTTGATGACCTGAGAACCTTTTACCGCCATCTTGTTGGCCAGCTCGGCCACGGTGATGGTTTCACCGATCACCACGTCGCGGTTAACCACCTGCGCCGGCTTGTTGAAGCCCTGCTGCAGAGCGCTAGGCTTGCGTTTGCCTTTACCACCACGGGTAACGGCGCGCGCTTCTTCGCGATCCGCTTTGGATTCGGACAGCTTGTTGCCTTTCTTCTGCTTGGTGGCTTTGCCGCCGCGGGTGCGGCTGCGACGATCGCCTTCAACTTTGGCGTCGTTTTCATCTTCCGCGGCACGGGCGTGCTGAGAGGTGGTCACGTGATAGTCGGCGCTTTCAACCGCGGCGCTTGCCGCGTCTGCCTGGGCCCACTTCTCGCCGTTCTCTTCGGCCATGCGACGGGCTTCTTCCGCCACGCGCTTGGCTTCCTCTTCAACCTTGCGGCGCACTTCCTCTTCCGCTTTACGTTTCAGTTCAGCGGCTTCGGCTTCACGGCGTGCTTTTTCCGCCTGAGCTGGCTTGGTCATTTCGTCGGTATGTTGATTGGTCACTTTTTCTTTTTCCGCTGAATTACGCTTAGCAATCTCCGCGGCCTCACGTTTGGCTTGCTCTTCGGCTGCGCGCTTCGCTTCCGCTTCGCGTTTTGCGAGCTCTTCCGCTTCGCGCCGTGCCTGCTCTTCCGCTTCACGCTGTGCCTGCTCTGCCGCTTCAGCCAACTGGGCTTCCTGCGTATCGCGATTTACATAAGTGCGTTTCTTGCGGACCTCAATTTGCACCGATTTACTTTTACCGCCGGTGCTCGGGATATTCAAGGTGCTGCGCGTTTTGCGCTGCAAAGTGAGTTTACCCGGCGCGCTGCCGTGTTCACGGTTCAGGTGCGCCAGCAATGTTTCTTTTTCTTGCTGGGTAACAGAGTCCGACTCGGACTTGTTGATCCCTGCATCAGCAAACTGCTGTACCAGGCGATCAACCGGAGTCTGAATCTCTGCTGCCAGCGATTTTACGGTTACATCTGTCGTCATGCTGTTCCTTCCTGCTACAGTTATTACGCGTTGTCGCCAAACCAACAGATATTGCGCGCAGCCATGATCAGCTCGCCGGCTTGCTCGTCGCTAAGCCCTTCAATATCAGCCAGATCGTCAACACCCTGCTCGGCAAGATCTTCCAGCGTACAAACCCCACGCGCGGCCAGTTTAAAGGCCATGCTGCGCTCAAGACCCGGCAGGTTGAGCAAATCGTCGGCCGGTTTGTTGTCGCCCAGGCTTTCTTCTTGTGCCAGGGCCAGCGTGGTCAATGCAGCTTTGGCGCGTTCGCGCAATGCTTCAACCGTATCTTCATCCAGACCGTCGATTTCCAACAGCTCTTTGATCGGCACGTAGGCCAGCTCTTCCAGCGTGGAGAAGCCTTCTTCAACCAGTACGGTGGCGAAATCTTCGTCGATATCAAGATACTTGGTGAAGGTATCAATAGCGGCATGAGCCTCGGCCTGGTGCTTGGCCTGCAGGTCGTCCGCCGTCATCACGTTCAGTTCCCAACGATCGTCGCCGCGGTGTTGTTTCAGCAGCTGGGAAGCCAAACGCACGTTTTGGCCGTTACGGCCGATCGCCTGTGCCAGGTTGCTGGCTTCAACGGCGATATCCATGGTGCAGTTATCTTCATCTACCACGATCGACGCGACGTCGGCCGGCGCCATGGCGTTGATGACGAATTGCGCTGGATTATCATCCCACAGGATGATGTCGATGCGTTCGCCGCCGAGCTCGCTCGACACGGCCTGAACGCGCGCACCGCGCATACCTACGCAGGCGCCGACCGGGTCGATGCGCTTGTCGTTGGTTTTCACTGCAATTTTCGCACGGGAGCCAGGATCGCGGGCTGCCGCTTTAATTTCAATCACTTCTTCGCCGATTTCCGGCACTTCGATGCGGAACAGTTCTTTCAGCATTTCCGGGCTGGAACGGCTGACGAACAACTGCGCGCCGCGGGCTTCAGGACGCACGGCGTACAGTACGCCGCGAATGCGGTCGCCCGGACGGAAGTTTTCGCGCGGCAACATGTCTTCACGGCCAATCACCGCTTCGGCGTTGTTGCCCAGATCCAGCGCGATGCTGTCACGGTTCACTTTCTTCACCACGCCGGTGACGATCTCGCCTTCATGTTCACGGAAAGCGTCAACCACCATCGCGCGCTCGGCCTCGCGCACTTTCTGCACGATAACCTGCTTGGCGGTTTGGGTGGTGATGCGGTCGAAGGTTACGGATTCGATCTGATCTTCGACGTAGCCGCCGAGCTCGATGCTCGGATCTTCAAACTGAGCGGCTTCCAGCGTGATTTCACGCGTCGGCTGCGTCACTTCGTCTACGGCGACCCAACGGCGGAAGGTATCGAAATCGCCGGTTCTGCGGTCAATGCTGACGCGCACGTCGATTTCCTGCTCGTATTTTTTCTTGGTTGCGGTGGCTAATGCAGTTTCCAGCGCTTCGAAAATCTTCTCGCGCGGAAGGGATTTTTCATTGGAAACTGCTTCAACAACAGCCAGAATCTCTTTGTTCATCCTAGTTGCCTCTTCCAAACTTTAAAAGTGGGGTACCAGGTTCGCTTTCTGGATGTTGCTCAGCGCGAACACTTCATCTTTCCCTTCCACAGTAACCGTGATCATCTCGCCTTCGACAGACTTGATAATACCCTGCCACTTGCGACGGTTCTGTACCGCCATGCGCAGGACCAGGCTGACTTCTTCACCGAGGAAACGCGTATAGTGCTCTGCGGTGAACATCGGGCGATCAAGGCCAGGAGAGGAGACTTCCAAGTTGTAAGCGACCGTGATTGGATCTTCGACGTCCAATACAGCGCTGACCTGGTGGCTGACATCAGCGCAATCATCAACATTGATGCCGTTGTCACTATCAATATAGATGCGGAGCGTCGATTGGCGCGCACGAATGAATTCGATGCCTACAAGCTCAAAGCCCAACGCTTCTACGGGTGCCGAAAGCATCTCTGTTAACTGTTGCTCTAATGTGGACAAGCCCACCCCCAAGACATAAAAAAAGGGCTAAATAGCCCAGTGATTCTGTTGCCAAATAACAAAAAACCCCGAAAAATCGGGGCTTTATGCAACTGGACCCTGTTTGCCGCTAGGCGGCCTCGGTACAACTTTCGAGCAAGTGTCATTTTCAAATGTTGATCGAGAAAAGCGGGTTTCAATCGAAAAGTGTATTTGAAAATAAACACTTAAAGGAAAGTGGTTGCGGGGGCCGGATTTGAACCGACGACCTTCGGGTTATGAGCCCGACGAGCTACCAGGCTGCTCCACCCCGCGTCCGAAAACGTGGCAAATACTACGCCGATAATCGCAAAATTGCAAGTTATCTCTGGGATTTGGTACCGAGGATGGGACTCGAACCCACAAGCCCGTTAGGGCACTACCACCTCAAGGTAGCGTGTCTACCAATTCCACCACCTCGGTACTGATTCTTACTGCTAACGGCCGTTGTTCTTTCGAGTTCACAACCACCGTTTACAAACTTTTTGCGGCTTACTGCGGGATGTCGCTGCTCGGCTTGGCAGGTGCTGCCGGCGCGGTTGTCTGCTCAGTTTTCACCGGCTGACCGAGGTTTTCCCACTCGCTGCCTTTCTTGCTTTGGTTGCTGCTGAGGTTGCCCAGAATCAGGCTGATGACGAAGAACAGCGTCGCCAATACAGCAGTCATGCGGGTCATAAAGTTACCGGAACCACTCGAACCGAACAACGTGCCTGATGCACCTGCTCCGAAAGAGGCTCCCATATCAGCGCCTTTACCTTGCTGCAACATAATCAGAGCAACCAGCCCGATTGAAATCAGCAGGAAAATTACCAGAAGAGCTTCGTACATAGTAGTACCCGTATCCTTGCGGCCTTACCGCATGCCAAATGCTTCACACTCATCAAGCAGGCGTGTTTATAAACTGCCTACTGAAGCGGGTGTGAATACTAACCAAAGCCGCCAACCCGCGCAAGGGCAATTTGCAGCCGCCGGCGCGTTTGCGGAAAAAAACGCCAACAATCGCCTGTTCGGGCTCAGCGATGCCAAGCCCGGCGGCTAACTGTCTGTTTTAACCTGCGGATTTCACCGCATCGGCGATGCGATGCGCCAGCGCGCTCACCTGCTGCTCGTCCTCGCCTTCCACCATCACGCGGATCAGCGGTTCGGTGCCCGATTTGCGCAGCAGCACCCGGCCGCGGCCGGCCAGCTCGGCTTCCACCTGCTCGGTGACCTTGCGCACCGCTTCAGATTCCAGCGGATTGTGATCGCCGGCGAAACGCACGTTGACCAGGATCTGCGGCAACAGCTTCATGCCGCTGCACAGGTCATGCAGGCTCATGTGGTTGCGCACCATGGCGGTCAGCACCTGCAACCCGGCCACGATGCCGTCGCCGGTGGTGGTTTTGTCCAGCAAGATCACATGGCCGGAGTTTTCCGCACCGATGCGCCAGCCTAACTCCTGCAGCTTCTCCAGCACGTAACGGTCGCCCACTTTGGCGCGAGCGAACGGAATGCCCAGCTGTTTCAGCGCCAGCTCCAGCCCCATATTGCTCATCAGGGTGCCGACCGCGCCGCCGCGCAGCTGCCCCTGACGCAGGCCTTCGCGGGCGATGATGTACAGGATCTGATCGCCGTCCACCTTATTGCCCAGGTGATCCACCATCATCACGCGGTCGCCGTCGCCGTCGAACGCCAGGCCAACGTGCGCTTTTTCCTGCAGCACGCGCTCCTGCAGCTGACGCACATCGGTAGCGCCGCATTTCTCGTTGATGTTCATGCCGTCCGGCTCAACGCCGATGGCGATCACCGTAGCGCCCAGCTCGCGCAGCACGCTCGGCACGATGTGGTAAGTCGCGCCGTTGGCGCAGTCGACCACGATTTTCAGCCCTTTCAGGCTCAGCTCGCTCGGGAAGGTGCCTTTGCAGAATTCGATATAGCGGCCGGCGGCGTCGATGATGCGGCTGGCTTTACCCAGTTCGGCGGACTCCACGCAAGTCAGCGGTTTTTCCATCTCGGCTTCAATTGCCTCTTCGACGTTGTCCGGCAGCTTGGCGCCGTCGATCGAGAAGAATTTGATGCCGTTGTCGTAGAACGGGTTATGCGAGGCGGAAATGACAATGCCCGCTTCGGCGCGGAAGGTACGCGTCAAATAAGCCACCGCCGGCGTAGGCATCGGCCCGGTGAAGGAGGCGGACAATCCGGCGGCCGCCAGACCGGCTTCCAGCGCGGACTCCAGCATATAGCCGGAGATGCGCGTATCCTTACCGATGATGATCTTGCGGGAACCGTGACGCGCCAGCACTTTACCGGCCGCCCAGCCCAGCTTCAGCACGAAGTCCGGCGTGATGGGGCTGTCCCCGACCTTGCCACGGATGCCGTCGGTGCCAAAATATTTGCGCTCGCTCATGTCTCTACTGTCCCTTAGCTGAAAGTGTTGCCTCGACGACACGCATCGCCTCGACGGTTTCTTTAACGTCATGCACTCTGACAATCTGCGCACCCTGCATCGCCGCGATCACCGCGCAGGCCACGCTGCCGATAACCCGTTGATCCGGCGGCACGTTCAGCAGTTGTCCAATCATCGATTTGCGCGACATGCCGACCAACAGCGGCAAACCAAAACGATGAAACTCCGACAACCGAGCCAGAAGCTGATAGTTGTGCGCCAAATTTTTACCGAAACCGAAGCCGGGGTCGAGCAGCAATTTCTGATTTGTTATCCCCGCCTCGTTACAGCGCCGGATATGGTGTTCGAAAAACGCCTGAACGTCGGCGATCAGATCGTCGTAGTGCGGAGCCTGCTGCATGGTGCGCGGCTGCCCCTGCATGTGCATCAGGCAGACCGGCAGGCCGCTTTCCGCCGCCGCCGCCAGGGCGCCCGGCTCCTGCAGCGAACGGATGTCGTTGATCAGATGGGCGCCGGCCTGCGCCGATTCGCGGATCACCCCCGCCTTCGAGGTATCGACCGAGATAAAGACCTCGAAGCGCTGCGCCAGCGCTTCCACCACTGGCACGACCCGCTCAAGCTCCTCCTCTTCGCTCACCTCCGCCGCCCCCGGCCTTGTCGATTCGCCGCCGACGTCGATCATCGTGGCGCCGGCCGAAATCAGCGCATGCGCATGCACCAGCGCCTGGTTCAGGGTGTTGTGGCGGCCGCCGTCGGAAAACGAATCCGGTGTCACGTTGAGGATGCCCATCACCTGAGGATGGGAGAGATTGAGCGTCATGTCGCGCACGGTTAACTGCATGTTGGTCCACCTTACTGTTGCCTGGTTCACTGCCCGCCGGGCAAAAAAAAACCCCGGCGTACCGGGGTTTGATGTTATTACACAGCCGTTGTTACTTGTCGAGCTGTTCGGACATGGTGTTGCCCGGCGTTGGAGTGCGCGGCTCATCTACCGGCGTCGGGGCTTTCGGGGTGCCGCCGTTGTCGGAGCTGTTGCCTTTGTTCGCATCGTCCCAGCCCGCCGGCGGACGCACGTCTTTGCGGTTCATCAGATCGTCGATCTGCGGCGCATCGATGGTTTCATACTTCATCAACGCATCCTTCATCGAGTGCAGGATGTCCATGTTTTCCATCAGCAGCGAGCGAGCACGCGTGTAGTTGCGTTCGATCAGCGACTTCACTTCCTGGTCAATGATACGCGCGGTTTCATCCGACATGTGCTTCGCCTTGGCCACGGAACGGCCCAGGAACACTTCACCCTCTTCTTCCGCATACAGCAGCGGCCCCAGCTTCTCGGAGAAGCCCCATTGGGTCACCATGTTGCGGGCGATGGAGGTCGCCACTTTGATGTCGTTCGACGCACCGGTAGAGACTTTTTCCGGCCCGTAGATGATCTCTTCCGCCAGACGGCCGCCGTACAGGGTGGAGATTTGGCTCTCCAGCTTCTGACGGCTGGCGCTGATCGCATCCCCTTCCGGCAGGAAGAAGGTCACGCCGAGCGCACGGCCACGAGGAATGATCGTCACTTTATGTACCGGATCATGTTCAGGAACCAGGCGGCCAATGATGGCGTGACCCGCTTCGTGATACGCGGTCGACTCTTTCTGCGCTTCGGTCATTACCATGGAGCGGCGTTCCGCACCCATCATGATCTTGTCTTTGGCTTTCTCGAACTCCACCATCGACACCACGCGCTTGTTGCCGCGGGCGGCGAACAGCGCCGCTTCGTTGACCAGGTTGGCCAGATCGGCACCGGAGAAGCCCGGCGTACCGCGCGCAATGACGGAGGCGTCGATGTCGGCAGCCAACGGCACGCGGCGCATGTGCACCTTCAGGATCTGCTCACGGCCACGCACATCCGGCAGCCCGACCACGACCTGACGGTCGAAACGGCCCGGGCGCAGCAGCGCGGGGTCAAGCACGTCCGGACGGTTGGTGGCCGCGATGACGATGATGCCCTCGTTGCCTTCGAAACCGTCCATCTCAACCAGCATCTGGTTCAGGGTCTGCTCGCGCTCATCGTGACCGCCACCCAGGCCGGCGCCACGCTGGCGGCCGACGGCGTCGATTTCATCGATGAAGATGATGCACGGCGCGGCTTTCTTCGCTTGTTCGAACATGTCACGCACGCGGGATGCGCCCACGCCGACGAACATTTCGACGAAGTCGGAACCGGAAATGGTGAAGAACGGCACCTTCGCTTCGCCGGCGATCGCTTTCGCCAACAGCGTTTTACCGGTCCCCGGCGGGCCAACCATCAGCACGCCTTTCGGGATCTTGCCGCCCAGCTTCTGGAAACGGCTCGGTTCGCGCAGGTATTCCACCAGTTCGCTCACCTCTTCTTTCGCTTCGTCACACCCGGCGACATCGGCGAAAGTGGTCTTGATCTGGTCTTCCGTCAGCATGCGGGCCTTGCTCTTGCCGAAGGACATCGCGCCCTTGCCGCCGCCGCCCTGCATTTGCCGCATAAAGAAGATCCAGACCCCGATCAGCAACAGCATCGGGAACCAGGAGATAAAGATAGAAGCCAGCAGGCTCGGCTCTTCAGGCGGCTCGCCGACAACTTTCACATTCTTCGTTAACAACGTATCCAGCAACTTAGGATCGTTGACAGGGATGTAGGTCGTGTATTTGTTACTGTCTTTCTTGGTAACGTTAATTTCACGTCCGTTGATTCGCGCTTCGCGAACCTGGTCCTGGGTCAGTTCGGACATGAAGGTAGAGTAATCCACCCTACGGCCATTCGACTCGCTGGGCCCAAAGCTCTGGAATACAGACATCAACACTACCGCGATGACTAACCAGAGAATTAGGTTTTTCGCCATGTCACTCAAGGGATTAACCTCATCTTACAACTGTGTTAACAAACAGCGTTAGGGTACTACAGTTTGCGCCCTGTCGCTACAATGTACACTTCGCGCGAACGGGCGCGGGAAGCGTCTGGCTTACGAATCTTAACCTTCGTAAACAGGGAGCGAATTTCCCGTAGGTACTCGTCAAAGCCATCTCCCTGGAACACCTTCACCAGGAAACTTCCGCCTGGTGCGAGGACATCACGACACATATCCAGCGCCAACTCCACCAGATACATCGACCTTGGAATATCGACCGCCGGGGTGCCACTCATATTCGGGGCCATATCGGACATGACCACCTGAACCTTACTCTCGCCTACTCGTTCCAACAGTGCCTTCAGCACCAGTTCATCACGAAAATCGCCCTGAAGGAAATCGACGCCAACGATAGGATCCATTGGCAAAATATCACAGGCGATGATGCGCCCGGTACCGCCGATTTGGGTGACCACATACTGCGACCAGCCGCCCGGTGCGGCGCCCAGGTCAACCACGGTCATGCCCGGTTTGAACAGTTTGTCGCTCTGCTGTATTTCATCAAGTTTAAACCAGGCACGGGAACGCAGTCCCTTTTTCTGCGCCTGCTGTACATATTTATCGCTAAAGTGTTCTTGTAACCAGCGACTGGAGCTAGCCGAACGCTTTTTATTAGCCATCTCGTTTTCCAACTATCATAAAAAGAGTCTTATGTCAGGGTCGCTGCTCACGTAGACTCACACCGGTGAAGACCGATTTGGTGATATACATGAGATGGCGGTAGAATGTACCGTTTTCAATCCCAACTTAAGCAAAAAAGACAATGAATCTGAATAATAAACAAAAACAGCACCTGAAAGGCCTGGCGCATCCGTTAAAACCGGTGGTGATGCTGGGCAATAACGGTCTTACCGAAGGGGTGCTGGCTGAAATTGAACAGGCTCTGGAGCATCATGAGCTGATCAAGGTAAAAATCGCCGCTGAAGATCGCGAAACCAAGACCCTGATCGCCGACGCTATCGTGCGTGAAACGGGCGCCTGCAATGTGCAAGTTATCGGCAGTACGCTTATTCTTTACCGCCCGTCGAAAGAGCGCAAGATCAGTCTACCGCGTTAATAACCATCAGGTTAACGAAAAGGTGCCATGCGCCTGACCAAGATAAAAGGCCGCTTGCGGCCTTTTTCCTATCTTTACAAAACGTTGGCGCATTAATGACCAACGGCCTCGATCAGAGATACTCGACCTTCAGGATCTCGTATTCCACGTCGCCGCCTGGGGTTTTGATTACCACCACATCGTCTTGCTCTTTGCCAATCAGGCCGCGCGCCATCGGCGAGTTTACCGAAATCAGATTTTTCTTGAAATCGGCCTCATCGTCGCCAACGATGCGGTAAGTCACTTCTTCTTCACTGTCCAGATTCATCACCGATACGGTGGCGCCGAAGATCACCCGACCGGTGTTCGGCATCTTGGTGATATCGATCACCTGCGCATTGGACAGTTTGGCTTCGATTTCCTGAATGCGGCCTTCGCAGAAACCCTGCTGTTCGCGGGCGGCATGGTACTCGGCATTTTCTTTCAAGTCGCCGTGTTCACGCGCTTCAGCGATATCCGCAATGATTTTCGGGCGGCGCACGCTTTTCAGATATTCGAGCTCTTCGCGCAGTTTTTCAGCGCCAAACAAGGTCATCGGAATTTGGTTCATCGTATAAATACCTCTAAATCTTTCCTGTTCAAATAACCGTCATCCTGACGTATTCGTATGAAAACACGGTTGGCATACCGCCCCCCGCCTCCAGGCGACAAACAAAAGAAACCTGACTCGGAACGGAGCCCAAGCCAAGATCGGTTTTGCATTTTGATACGCATTTTAGCCTAGAGTTCCTTGAGGGTCATCGTTTACTTTTTCCCTGATTGCACCGTAGTATGACGGCACGTTATCCAGCTGTTATCCCGAGATTATGCGTTTTTCACGAATTGTCAGTGCATTGGCTTGCGCATTTGTTCTGAATGCGAATGCGGCCCCGGTTGAAGAGTACACACAATATCTGCCTGATGGGGCCAACCTTGCCCTGGTCGTTCAGAAGATCGGCGCCGGTGCGCCGACGATCGATTACCACTCTCAGCAAATGGCGCTGCCGGCCAGTACCCAAAAAGTGCTGACGGCGCTGGCGGCATTGCTGCAACTCGGGCCCGATTACCGTTTCACCACCACGCTGGAGAGCCAGGGCGATATTCGCGACGGCGTGCTGCGCGGCAACCTGATCGCCCGCTTCAGCGGCGATCCGACCTTCAAACGCCAGAGCCTGCGCAATATGGTGGCCGTCCTGAAGAAGCAGGGCGTGCGCCAAATCAGCGGCGACGTGCTGGTCGATACCTCGGTCTTCGCCAGCCATGACAAGGCGCCCGGCTGGCCGTGGAACGATCTGACGCAGTGCTTCAGCGCGCCGCCGGCCGCCGCCATTGTCGATCGCAACTGTTTCTCGGTCTCGCTGTACAGCGCGCCGAATCCGGGCGACATGGCGTTTATCCGCGTCGCCTCCTATTATCCGGTTAATATGTTTAGCCAGGTGCGCACCCTGGCGCGCGGCTCCGCAGACGCGCAGTACTGCGAGCTGGACGTGGTGCCGGGCGAGCTGAACCGCTTTACCCTGACCGGCTGCCTGACGCAGCGCAGCGAGCCGTTGCCGCTGGCCTTCGCCATCCAGGACGGCGCCAGCTATGCGGGCGCCATCCTGAAAGACGAGCTGAAGCAGGCCGACATCCAGATCGACGGGCATTTGAAACGCCAGACGCGCCCCGGCATCACCGGCACGGTGATCGCGCAAACCCAGTCGGCGCCGCTGCACGATCTGTTGAAAATCATGCTGAAGAAATCGGACAACATGATCGCCGATACCGTCTTCCGCACCATCGGCCACGAACGCTTCGGCGTGCCGGGCACCTGGCGAGCAGGTTCCGATGCGGTACGGCAGGTGCTGCGCCAGAAGGCCGGCATCGATCTGGGCAACACCATCATCGCCGACGGTTCCGGCCTGTCGCGCCACAACCTGCTGGCCCCGGCGACCATGATGCAGGCGCTGCAGTACATCGCGCAGCACGACAACGAGCTGAACTTTATCTCGATGCTGCCGCTGTCCGGCTATGATGGCACCCTGCGCTACCGCGGCGGCCTGCATGAGGCTGGCGTAGACGGCAAGGTGTCGGCCAAGACCGGCGCGCTGCAGGGCGTCTACAACCTGGCGGGCTTCATCACTACCGCCAGCGGCCAGCGCATGGCCTTCGTGCAGTATCTCTCCGGCTACGCCGTGCCGCCGGAAGATCAGAAACAGCGCCGCGCGCCGCTGGTGCGTTTCGAAAGCCGCCTGTATCGGGATATTTACCAAAACAACTGAGGATCGCCATGAAGCTGCTGGTCGTTGAAGATGATGAACTGCTGCAACAAGGGCTGGCGCTGGCGCTGACCGGTGAAGGCTACGTGTGCGACTGCGCCGCCACAGCGGCGGAGGCCGGCAGCCTGCTCATCACCAGCCAATACAGCATGGTGATCCTGGATCTCGGCCTGCCGGACATGGACGGCGCAGCGCTGCTGCGGCAGTGGCGCCGCCAGCAGATCGATCTGCCGGTGCTGATCCTGACCGCCCGCGACGCCCTGGAAGACCGCGTCGATGGGCTGGACGCCGGCGCCGACGACTACCTGGTCAAACCCTTCGCGCTGGTTGAGCTACAGGCGCGCGTGCGCGCTCTCCTGCGGCGCTACCAGGGCCACAGCGACAATCTGATGCAGGTGGATGACCTGCAGTTGAATCTCTCCAGCCAGCAGGTCTATCTGCAACAGCAGCCGGTGGAGGTCACGCCGAAAGAGTTCGCCATTCTGGCGCGCCTGATCATGCGTGCCGGGCAGACGGTCAACCGCGAACTCCTGCAGCAGGATCTCTACACCTGGCAAGATGATTTAGGTTCCAACACCCTGGAAGTGCATATTCACAACCTGCGCCGCAAACTGGGCAAGGATCGCATTCGCACCGTGCGCGGCATCGGCTACCGCCTGGAACCCTCGTCATGATCAGCATGCGCCGCCGCCTGCTGCTGATGCTGGCGCTGATCCTGCTGGTCACGCAACTCATCAGCGCCTTCTGGCTGTGGCACGAAAGCCAGGAGCAGATCAGCTTCCTGGTGGACGAAACCCTGTCCGCCAAAGTGCGTACCGAACGCGTCGATACCGAGATCGCCGAGGCCATCGCATCGCTGTTGGCGCCTTCGCTGATCATGATGATCGTCACCCTGTTGGCGTCATTCTGGGCTATCAGCTGGATCATCCGCCCACTCAACCAACTGCAACAGCGGCTGGAAAAGCGCTCTGCCGATAACCTGACGCCGCTGCCGATCACCAGCGATAGCCAGGAAATGGTGGCCGTCACCAATGCGCTCAATCAGCTGTTCTCACGGTTGGACAACACCATTCAACAGGAACGCCTGTTCACCGCCGACGCCGCCCACGAACTGCGCACGCCGCTGGCCGGCATCCGCCTGCATCTGGAATTGATGGAAAAACAGGGCGTCAAGGGCAGCCAGGCGCTGATCGCCCGCATCGATCAGCTGATGCATACCGTCGAGCAGTTGCTGATGCTGTCGCGCGCCGGGCAAGACTTCGCCAGCGGCCATTATCAGCATTTCGATTGGGTGGCCGATGTGATCCAGCCGCTGCGCGAAGAGCTCGACGAAATGGCCGCCCAACGCGGGCAGACGCTGGGCTGGCAATTGCCGGCTGCTGCCACAGTGAACGGCGATCCGGTGCTGCTGCGGCTTCTGCTGCGCAACCTGGTCGAAAACGCTCACCGTTACGGCCCGGAAGGCGGCGCGATACAGGTACGGTTAACGCCGCAAGACAACGGCTATCTGCTGCAGGTCATCGACGATGGCCCGGGAATCAAGGAAGAAATGGTCGGGGAGCTGACGCAGGCGTTTCGCCGCATGGATCAACGCTACGGCGGCAGCGGACTGGGCCTGAATATCGTGATCCGCATCGCGCAACTGCACCAGGGGCGTTTGACGCTGGAAAACCGCCGCGATGCGCGCGGCCTGAATGCCCAGTGCTGGCTGCCGGAAAAGGCGCTCAAATAATAAGGGCCCAGCGTTGCTGAGCCCTTTATCACCGAATTACTTCTGGTAAATGATTTCGACGCCTTCGTCGTCGTCTTCGTCCCAGTCGTCATCCCAGTCATCTTCCGCTTCGGCTTCCACTTCCGCGATTTGCTCGCGGTGGTAGTCATCCCACATGAATTCGACTTTTTCCGGTGCGCTTTCTTCGATCGCCATCGCTTTCGGCTGGGTGTTGATGAAGTTCATCACGTCCCAGCACAGCGCGTTGACGCCTTCACGGTTGGCGGCGGAGATCATGTAGTACTTCCCTTCCCAGCCCATGCCTTCTACAATCGCCTTGGCGCGTTCGGCGGCTTCTTCCTCACCAATCACATCAATTTTGTTGAACACCAGCCAGCGCGGCTTCTGCGCCAGATTTTCGCTGTATTGGTTCAACTCGTTGATGATGACTTTGGCGTTTTCCACCGGATCGGATTCGTCGATCGGCGCGATGTCCACCAGGTGCAGCAGCACGCGGCAACGCTCCAGGTGTTTCAGGAAACGAATACCCAGGCCGGCGCCTTCGGAGGCGCCCTCGATCAGCCCCGGAATGTCGGCGACCACAAAGCTCTGCTCGTGATCCATGCGCACCACGCCCAGGCTCGGCACCAGCGTGGTAAACGGATAATCGGCCACCTTCGGCTTGGCGGCGGACACCGCGCGGATGAAGGTCGATTTGCCGGCGTTCGGCAGCCCCAGCATGCCCACATCGGCCAGCAGCAACAGCTCCAGCAACAGGTCACGCGCTTCGCCGGCGGTACCCAGCGTCTTCTGACGCGGCGCGCGGTTGACCGAAGATTTGAAACGGGTGTTGCCCAGACCGTGCCAGCCGCCTTTGGCGACCATCAGCTTCTGCTCGTGGCGGGTCATGTCGCCGAGGATCTCGCCGGTGCCCTGATCCTTCACGCGCGTGCCGACCGGCACCTTGATGATGACGTCTTTACCGCGTTTGCCGGTACAGTCGCGGCTCTGGCCATTCTGGCCGCGTTCGGCGCGGAAAGACTTCTCAAAGCGGTAGTCGATCAGGGTGTTAAGGTTCTCGTCCGCCAGCAGGTAGACGTCGCCGCCGTCGCCGCCGTCACCGCCGTCAGGCCCACCGTTCGGGATATATTTTTCGCGGCGGAAGCTGACGCACCCGTTGCCGCCGTCGCCTGCAACGACCAGAATCGCTGCTTCATCTACAAACTTCATTTACCGTCTCCGTAAATCATTCACCGGGCTGCTTCAAAGGAGCAACCAGGGGGGGGTCTGCCCGTCGCGGCCACCACCGGTGACCAATTGCGGAAAACATGGCGCCCGCCACAACCACAAACGCACCGACATAGCCGACGATGTTCAGCGTCGGCATGGCGAATGCCTGGGGCCAAGCCAGCGCCAATAAATCTGAAAACAGCAGGGTAAACAGCGGGGTCAGCGTAACCAACGCGCTCACCTGCGCCGCCTGCCAGCGCGCCATCGCTTCCGCCAGCGCGCCATAGCCGATCAGCGTGTTGGCGCCGCAAAACAGCAGGCACGCCAATTGCCAGCCGCTAAGCTGGAAAATCACCTCGGGTTTGGCCAGAGGGAACAATGCAATCGCACATAAAGTGTACAACATAACCAGGATCTGCGGCGAAGCCAGCCGGCGCAGCAACACCTTCTGCGCCACGCCATAGCTCACCCAGACCATCGCCGCGCACACGCCCAGCATGACGCCCAGCGTGTAGTCCGTCAGCCGGGTGAAGATCTCTATCAGACTGACGTTGAAAAACAGCATCAGCCCGCAAATCAGCATCAGGGCGCCAATGACCTGGGTGATGCGCATGCGTTCTTTTAAAATCAGCACGCTGGCGAACATCATACCGACTGGCGACAGCTGGCCAATCACCTGCGACGCCGTCGGGCTCAGGTATTGCAGCGAGGAGCTGAAGAACACAAAGTTGCCCAGCAGCCCCGCCGTCGCGATCGCCAACAGCAGCAGCCAACGCGGCTGGCGGAACATCGTCAGCGGCGGCAGCTTGCCGCGCACCGCAAGGATCACGCCCAAACCGATGGCGGCCATGGTAAAGCGATACCAGACAACGGTAAACGGCTCCATCACCACCAACACTTCTTTCATCGCGATCGGCAACGCGCCCCAGCAAACCGCCGTGGTTAACGCCAGAGAAATGCCAACGCCGACCTGCTGCTTCGTATCCATATCACCTTCGCCAACGCTGACGGGCCAACCCTCAGGCAACCCATAAATGTAAAAAGCCCCGCAACGAATTGCGGGGCTTACATCTATTTCGTAAGGCTCGAATAATTATTCAGCTTCGATGCTGATGAATTTACGATTGCTCGGGCCTTTAACTTCGAATTTGACTTTACCGTCTTTCAAAGCAAACAGAGTGTGGTCTTTGCCGCAACCCACGTTGGTACCAGCGTGGAATTTGGTGCCGCGCTGACGAACGATGATGCTGCCTGCCAGTACTGCTTCGCCGCCAAAGCGTTTTACGCCCAGACGTTTAGCTTCTGAATCGCGACCGTTACGAGTCGAGCCGCCAGCCTTTTTGTGTGCCATTAATCCGCTCTCCTAACTTAAGCGCTGATGCCGGTGATTTTAACGTCAGTGAACCACTGACGGTGGCCCTGCTGCTTACGGTGGTGTTTACGACGACGAAACTTAACGATTTTAATTTTCTCGCCACGACCGTGAGCAACGACTTCAGCTTTGATCTTGCCGCCATCGACGAAAGGAACGCCGATTTTGATATCTTCGCCATTAGCGATCATCAGAATCTGGTCAAACTCAACCGCTTCACCAGTTGCGATGTCCAGCTTTTCCAAGCGAACGGTCTGACCTTCGCTTACTCGGTGTTGTTTACCACCACTTTGGAAAACCGCGTACATATAAAACTCCGCTTTCCGCGTGCCCGACTGTGTTAGTTCAGAGCGCGCTATAAATATTCACAATAGGGCGCGAATTCTACGCAAAAAAGCGGCGCATGACAAGAGCAGAATAAGACCAGAAGGAGAAAAAAGAAGAAAAAAAGCGCAGTTTCTTTCGTGGCGTTTATCTGAACCGTTTTTCAAGTACAATCATAGGGACAGTTACCGCCATGTACCGATGTGAGCAGCGATCTCAACGCGGTGAAGAGAAACACAGCTGAAAAAAACACAATGAACCTAGAGCAAATTACCGAGTTAACCGCGCAAGATATGGCGGCCGTGAACGCAACAATTCTCGAACAGCTGAATTCCGATGTCACGCTCATCAATCAGCTTGGCTATTACATTATCAGCGGTGGCGGTAAGCGCATCCGGCCGATGATCGCCGTCCTGGCGGCGCGGGCGTTGGGCTACGAAGGCAACAAGCACGTCACCGTCGCCGCCCTGATCGAATTCATTCATACCGCCACGTTGTTGCATGACGACGTCGTCGACGAATCGGACATGCGCCGCGGCAAAGCCACCGCCAACGCGGCGTTCGGCAACGCCGCCAGCGTGCTGGTCGGCGACTTTATCTATACCCGCGCCTTTCAGATGATGACCAGCCTGGAATCCCTGCGCGTGCTGGCGCTGATGTCGGAGGCGGTCAACGTCATCGCCGAAGGTGAAGTGCTGCAGTTGATGAACGTGCACGATCCCGACATCAGCGAAGAAAGTTATATGCGGGTGATCTACAGCAAAACCGCCCGTCTGTTTGAAGCGGCGGCGCAATCGTCGGCGATCCTGTCCGGCGCCAGCGCTGAGCAAGAACAGGCGCTGCAAGATTATGGCCGCTACCTCGGCACCGCTTTCCAGCTGATCGACGATCTGCTCGACTACAGCGCCGACGGCAGCACGCTGGGCAAAAACACCGGCGACGATCTGAACGAAGGGAAACCGACCCTGCCGCTGCTGCACGCGATGCACAACGGCGACGACGCCCAGCGTGACATGATCCGCGGCGCGATTGAGCAAGGCAACGGCCGCCACCTGTTGGAGCCGGTGCTGCAGGCGATGCAGCAATGCGGTTCGCTGGAATACACCCGCAAACGCGCCGAGGAAGAAGCCGACAAGGCGATCGCCGCGCTGCAGGTCTTGCCGGCATCAGAGCACCGTACAGCGCTGGAGGGCCTGGCCCATTTGGCGGTACAACGCGATTTTTAAGAAATTTTAATTTCTAAATACATTCATCAGGCCCGCCCACGCGGGCCTGCCTAGGTATTGCTCTCTTCGTCGATACGCGCCAGCAGGCCGCCAATCCCTTCCCGCATCAGGAAAGCCACCATTTTCTCGCGCTCGCTCTCCGTCAAATGGTAGTAATACTCGATCCAGACCGCCAACGGATCCTGGCGTTCTACGTCATATGCCGCCCCGTCTTCTTTCAGCGCCAGCAGGTTACGCACGCCTGGAGGCAGGCTGTCGATATGGTACTCCAACGCTTTTCCCTGCACGCCTTTACGCCTGCGGCTGATCCAGCCTTCGCGTCGGGCCATCAGATTGATTCCCTGTGGTGAGGAAGGTAATCCTGCGATGCCTGTCAGTTCCTTGGCGGCAAACCACTCGTTTTTCATAGCCATCATCTCTGGGCAATAGTGGGCAATGTCGTTTTTTGGAAATTACTTGGGTATTTTTTAGGAAATTTAATGGTATTCTTGTTTCCGAATAAGCGTTTCACGTTGTTCAAACGCTTAACCATGACCCGTTAGTTATACCACTAACGCAACTTTGGCTAATCAGAAAAGGAATGTAAACATGAATTCAAGGAACCCAGATTGGCATCCGGCAGATATCATCGCGGCGCTACGCAAGCAGGGCACCACGCTGGCGGCAGTGTCGCGCAAGGCCGGATTAAGCTCATCGACGCTGGCCAATGCGCTGTCGCGCCCGTGGCCAAAGGGGGAATGGCTGATCGCCGAAGCGATAGGCATCCACCCTTCGGAGATCTGGCCAAGCCGCTATTACGATCCGCACAGCGATTGCCTGCTGGATCGCAAAGCACGCATCAAATCGTGAACGCGGAGCAAAAAAAACCGCCGGAACAGCGTCCGGCGGCGTTTATCGGCTGACTATCGGTGTCGATCAGTTATTGATGAACTTCTCGCCCAGTTCGATATCTTTATGCAGCACGTCCAGCATCTCGTTCAGTGCTTTCTGCTCGAAGGCGCTCAGGGTGCCGATATCTTTGCGTTCTTCAACGCCGTTCTTGCCCAGCACCAGCGGCTGCGCGAAGAAGCGAGCGTATTTGCCGTCGCCTTCAACGTAAGCGCATTCCACAACGCCTTTCTCGCCCTGCAGCGCACGCACCAGAGACAGACCGAAACGGGCGGCCGCCTGGCCCATGGACAGCGTTGCAGACCCGCCGCCGGCTTTGGCTTCCACCACTTCAGTGCCGGCGTTCTGAATACGTTTGGTCAGATCCGCCACTTCCTGATCGGTGAAGCTCACGCCAGGGATCTGCGACAGCAGAGGCAGGATGGTCACGCCAGAGTGGCCGCCGATCACCGGCACGTTCAGTTCTTCAGGCTGCTTGCCTTTCAGCTCGGCCACGAAGGTATTGGAACGGATGATATCCAGCGAAGTCACGCCGAACAGTTTGTTCTTGTCGTAAACGCCGGCTTTTTTCAGCACTTCCGCCGCGATGGCGACCGTGGTGTTAACCGGGTTGGTGATGATGCCGATGCAGGCTTTCGGGCAGGTTTTCGCCACTTGCTCAATCAGGTTACGCACGATGCCGGCGTTAACGTTGAACAGGTCAGAGCGATCCATGCCTGGCTTACGGGCCACGCCGGCGGAAATCAGCACCACGTCCGCACCGTGCAGAGCCGGAGTCGCGTCTTCGCCGCTGAAGCCTTTGATTTTAACTGCGGTTGGGATGTGGCTTAAGTCGACGGCAACGCCTGGGGTAACGGGGGCAATGTCGTAGAGAGAGAGTTCAGAACCTGAAGGAAGCTGGGTTTTGAGTAGAAGGGCGAGGGCCTGGCCGATACCGCCAGCAGCACCGAGAACTGCAACTTTCATCCTATACTCCTTTATTATCTTAAATATATAAAGCGCCGTGAATGTGTTGGTTACGGACCTTAAGTTATTACACCTTTCAAAACAATAAATTAGCCAATTCTTGCCTGCAGGTGTAATAAAACGGCCGCTGTCGCGCTCATTTTAGATTAAATCGCTTACGCATGAAGGGCATAGCGCACACTAATCAAAAATAGTGCGAGGTTATTCACGAGCAAGTTAACCGGCCGTTACATTACACCCTTACGCAACATCAGAACAACATCATTTTAATAACATTTTATTTACCACAGCAGGCCGATTTTCCGTCGTCAAAAGGGCATATTCATCGCGGCCGGATTTTGTTAAAATGCCGCCCTTTCCTCGCCGTCCGGTCATTTTTATTTTCTTTGGGGCGGCCTTTGTTGCATAAAAATTCATCTATATGCATAATCATGACTTCCACTATCAACATTCCACGGTGCAAAATGCGTAATCCCGCAAAACAGGAAGATCTGATCAAGACGTTCAAAGCGTTATTGAAAGAAGAAAAATTCAGTTCTCAAGGCGAGATCGTTTTGGCGCTGCAAGAAGAAGGCTTCGAAAACATTAACCAATCCAAAGTATCGCGCATGCTGACCAAGTTCGGCGCGGTACGTACGCGCAATGCCAAAATGGAAATGGTGTATTGCCTTCCTGCCGAACTCGGCGTGCCGACCACCACCAGCCCATTGAAGAATCTGGTGCTCGACGTCGACCATAACGATGCCGTCGTGGTGATCCACACCAGCCCGGGCGCCGCACAGCTGATCGCCCGCCTGCTCGACTCACTGGGTAAATCCCAGGGTATCCTCGGCACAATTGCCGGCGACGACACGATTTTCGTCACCCCGTCCAACGGCTTTACCGCTCAGAAGCTGCATGAAGCGATCTTGAGCGTGTTCGAACAAGAGCTGTGAAACCTGGCGCTAACAAAGTGCGGCTGTAAACCGCATTTTGTTAGCGCTTCTTTAACCCTCGCGTTACCTTCCCAGCCTTCAACCGCGTTTAACACTGCTTTTTTATCCCGCAACAACACATTTCCATGACATCTCCATGTAACCAGCAGTACCCACTGTGATCTTCCGCACTTTTGGTCAAAATCACTTACCTTATTGAAATTACATAAATTTAACATCAAAAGATCGTTTTATGAGCGTTTTTTATTCCTTACGGTTATAAAAAATAAGGATCATGAGGTTAAAGTTTCACTAGCAACTGTTAGCGAACTATTAATTTTTCGCGTTACTAGCTGTATACTCATTTTCGTGAACTGAATCACAGTTCGTTGGAACTGATAAAAGAATACGATGAGGTGAGATGATGAAAATTAAAGCTACCGTTGCAACCCTGAGCGTTCTGTCCATGCTTTCCTTTGGTGCATTCGCAGCACAATCTGTTGATGCAACCCAGGCCGCAAAACTGCAGCCCGCCGGTGTGATCACCGTGAGCGGCGTCGCCGCTGCGCCTTCCGACATTCGCCAGGCACTGTCCGACAAAGCCGACGCCAAAGGGGCGACCGCTTACCGCGTAATCGAAGCGCGCAACGACGGCAACTTCCACGCGACCGCTGAAATCTACAAATAAGTAACGGCATTACCCGGCAACGGGCAATACATCTCTGGAATCAAACGCTGTCATAACGGCCTTCAAGAATAAAAATCGCTGCCAAGCCCTTCCAGGCTGTTATGACCAAGGATCGCTATCATGAACATGAAAACTACTGTTGCTGCACTCGGTTTGCTGTCCGTCATCTCCTTCGGCGCGTCTGCCGCCCAGTTGGTGACTAACGATCAGACCGCCAATCTGCAATCTATCGGCACCATTACCGTCAGCGGCATCGACGGCGCGCCGACCGACATTCGCCAGGCGTTGTCGGAGAAAGCCGACGCGAAAGGCGCGACCGCCTACCGCGTGATCGAAGCCCGTAACGAAGGCAACTACCACGCCACCGCCGAGATTTACAAATAACAACTCTGGGAACGGCTTTGCAGAGCTGATTACCCTCGTCACTGCCACTGCCGAGTTCTGACGCAAACGCCGATTTCCCAGAGACCCTCTCGTCGTCCTATCCGACGAACCCCGTTGCCCTCGCTCGCGAGGGCTTTTTTATGGGCGTAAAAAAGGCCGCGAATGCGGCCCTTAGGTTGGCTTATGCGGCTAAGCGATCAGTAGGTCACCTTCGGTTCCTGCTTTTTCGCCAGCGCGTCCAGCAAGCGATCGTGAATACCGCCGAAACCGCCGTTGCTCATCACCAGAATGTGGTCGCCCGGCTGTGCGGTTTTCACCACCATGTCCACCAGCGTGTCGAGATCCGCACTCCAATGCGCCGGCTGCACGCAGGCATCCGCCACTTCCGCGACCTGCCACGGAATGTGGTGCGGCTGGAACAGGAACACTTCGTCGGCACGGCCGAGCGAAGGCGCCAGATCGTTTTTGCTGATGCCCATTTTCATGGTGTTGGATCGCGGTTCCAGCACCGCCAGAATGCGCGCCGTACCGCCGACCTTGCCGCGCAGCGCGGCCAGAGTGGCCAGGATCGCCGTCGGGTGGTGCGCGAAATCGTCGTAAACCGTGACGCCGTTGGCTTCGCCACGCAGCTCCAGGCGGCGGCGGGCGTTGATGAAATCGCCCAACGCGCGGCAGGCGTCCGCCGGCTGCACGCCGACGTGGCGAGTCGCGGCGATGGCCATCAGGCCGTTATGCATGTTGTGCTCGCCCACCAGCGCCCACTTCACTTCGCCGACCTGCTCACCGTCGAGGAACACCGCGTAATGGCTGGCGTCCGGCGTCAGCTTCTGCGCACGCCAGGCGCCCTCTTCGCCCACCAGCTCCTGTTCGCTCCAGCAGCCCATCGCCATCACCTGCTTCAGGTGGCTGTCGTTGTCCGGCAGGATGATTTTGCCTTTGCCCGGCACCAGACGCACCAGGTGGTGGAACTGTTTCTGGATGGCTTTCAGATCGTCGAAAATATCGGCGTGGTCGAACTCCAGGTTGTTCATGATCAGCGTGCGCGGGCTGTAGTGCACGAACTTGGAGCGTTTGTCGAAGAACGCGCAGTCATACTCGTCGGCCTCGATCACGAAGAACGGGCTGCCGCCGAGGCGGGCCGATACGTCGAAGTTGCCCGGCACGCCGCCGATGACGAAGCCGGGCTGGTAGCCGCAGGCCTCGAGGATCCAGGTCGCCATGCCGGCGGTGGTGGTTTTGCCGTGGGTGCCGGCGACCGCCAGTACCCAGCGATCGCGCAACACGGCGTCGTGCAGCCACTGCGGGCCGGAAACGTAAGGGATACCGCGCTCCAGCACCGCCTCCACGCACGGGTTGCCGCGCGTCATGGCGTTGCCGATGATCACCAGATCCGGCGCCGGATCCAGCTGGGCGGGATCATAACCCTGAATCAGATCGATCCCCTGGTTCTCCAGCAGCGTGCTCATCGGCGGATAGACGTTGGCGTCCGAACCGGTGACGTCATGCCCCAGTGAGCGCGCCAGCATCGCCAGCCCGCCCATAAAGGTGCCACAGATCCCAAGAATGTGAATGCGCATAGGTTTCTCATGTGAGTGCATCGAATGTCGGCATATTCTAACGCTCAGAATCGTCCAGAAGAAATGGATTTGCCTATGAATGGCGCGCATCTTTGGGCTACACTGCACGCGAAAACGTTGGCGGTTTGTTAACAGGCCGCTATCCATCCGTAGATTCAGGGATTGTGTCATGAAAACGTTAGGCGAATTTATCGTCGAGAAACAGCACGACTTCTCTCACGCCACCGGCGAGCTGACCGCGTTACTTTCTGCAATTAAACTGGGCGCCAAAATCATCCACCGCGACATCAACAAGGCCGGCCTGGTTGATATTCTGGGAACCAGCGGGGTGTCCAACGTACAGGGCGAAGTTCAGATGAAACTGGACCTGTACGCGAACGAAAAACTGAAAGCGGCGTTGAAAGCGCGTGGTGAAGTTGCGGGGATCGCTTCCGAAGAAGAAGATGAAATCGTGATATTCGACGGCGAGCGAGCTGAAAATGCCAAGTATGTCGTATTGATGGATCCGTTGGACGGCTCGTCCAACATCGATGTCAACGTCTCGGTCGGTACGATTTTCTCTATCTATCGTCGCATCACGCCGGTCGGCACGCCGGTGACCGAAGAAGACTTCCTGCAGCCGGGCAGCGCCCAGGTCGCAGCGGGTTACGTGGTTTACGGCTCGTCCACCATGCTGGTGTACACCACCGGTTACGGCGTCCACGCCTTCACATACGATCCGTCTCTGGGCGTGTTCTGTCTCTCTCACGAGAAAGTGCGCTTCCCGGCGAGCGGCAACATGTATTCCATCAACGAAGGCAACTACATCAAGTTCCCTCTCGGCGTGAAGAAATACATCAAGTACTGCCAGGAGCAGGACGAAGCGACGCAGCGCCCTTATACCTCGCGCTACATCGGTTCTCTGGTGGCGGATTTCCACCGCAACCTGCTGAAAGGCGGCATCTACATCTACCCAAGCACCGCCAGCCACCCGCAAGGCAAGCTGCGCCTGCTGTACGAATGCAACCCGATGGCGTTCCTGGCCGAACAGGCCGGCGGTAAGGCCAGCGACGGCAAAAATCGCATTCTGGACATCACGCCGGTGAAACTGCACCAGCGCGCGCCATTCTTCGTCGGCACCAAGTCGATGGTAGAAGACGCAGAACGCTTCATCGCCGAAAACCCGGACGAGTAACGCGTTACTGGCAAGGGTTCGGCGCCGCGCCGAACCCTTATCGCCTTACAGCTTGAACGCCGCCATGCTCTGCGCCAGCAGCTGAGCCTGATCTTCCAGCGAGCGCGTCGCCGCCGCCGACTCTTCCACCAGCGCCGCATTCTGCTGCGCCACCTGATCCATCTGCGCCACCGCCAGATTCACCTGTTCGATACCGCTGCTTTGTTCGCGCGTCGCCGCCGAGATCTCACGCATCAACGCCGTCACCCGACCCACTTCACCGGTGATACCGCTCATGGTCTGCGCCGCCGACTCCACCATCTGCTCGCCTTCCTGCACCCGGTTCTGCGACGCTTCGATCAACCCTTTGATCTCTTTCGCCGACTGGGCGCTGCGCTGCGCCAAATTGCGCACTTCGCCGGCCACCACCGCGAAGCCGCGGCCCTGTTCACCGGCGCGCGCCGCTTCCACCGCCGCGTTCAGCGCCAGGATATTGGTCTGGAAGGCGATGCCGTCCATCACGCTGATGATATCGGCGATGCGGCGCGAGCTGTCGGTGATCGCCTGCATCTTGCTCATGACCTGGCTGACCACGTCGCTGCCCTGGTTGGCGATATCGGACACGCTCAGCGCCAGCTGATTGGCTTGCTCGCAGTTCTCGGCGTTCATTTTCACCGTCGAGGTCAGCTGTTCCATGCTGGCGGCAGTCTCTTCCAGCGAAGCGGCCGATTCTTCGGTGCGCTGCGCCAGATGCAGGTTACCGGCCGCCAGTTCGCGTGAACCGGTGTCGATCTGGCTGCTGGCGTCACGCACTTTGCTGACCGAATTGGCCAGCGCCTGCTGCATGCGCTGCATCGCCCGCACCAGGCGGCCCATCTCGGTATCGCCCTCGCCGCGGATCTCATGGGTCAGATCGCCGCCGGCGATGTGTTCCAACTGCGCGATGGACTCATCCAGCGGACGCAAAATGATCACGCGCAACGCAAACCAGGCCAGCACCGCCAGCAGCACGCTGAGCAGGCCCGCCACCACGATCAGCGAGATCTTGGTGCTGGCGTTGCTTTCCGCGTCATACACCTGCTTCTCGCCGAGCTTCATGGCGAAGCTGCGGAAATCGCTGAGATCCTTTTCAAACGCGATGCTCAACGCAGAGATACGGGTCTCCTGAATATGGTAGTACTCATCGATCTTGCCGGCCTTGATGGCGGCGGCCATCGGCTTCACGCCCTGCTCCAGATAGGCGCGATAGCTGTTTTGCAGACGATTGGAGAGTTCGCGGCCGCGCTCGGTCACGGTGCCGACGCCGACAAAGCGCGCCATTTCCTTGTTCGACTGCTCGAGGTAGCCGTAGATGCGGCCGACGGTGGCGTCGGCGACATCAGTCTGGCCGATCTCCCGTTGGCGCACCGCCAGCGAGGCGGCGGTTCGGGCGCGCAGCGTCAGGTTGGAGCTGTTGGCCAACGAGCCCAGCTCTTCGCCGAGGATCTGGTTCAAGGTATGGATCGAGCGCGATCCTTCGTTAATCGCGTTGACGCCAATAACGCTGACCATGATCAGCAGCATGGTCATCAGGCTCAGCAGGGCGATCAGCCCAGCCTTCACCGTAATCTTTTTTAGCATGAGTTCTTCCCGGCTTCAGAATAGTGAGATCAGACGTAGTAGGGGTGGCAAAACGCGGAGCCAGCTTTGCTGGCTCATTATTGTTTGTTGAAGTTATCGGCAGCCGCAGGCAAAACTTCATGCCGCGGCGGGATTAATCTGGAAATTCTCCGCGCGCAGAAACACTGGGTTTTCGACGATGAAAAGGGCAGGAAATCGCAAAAGAGTCCGCTATAATAGCCGCCACTCCATTTCTGGTTTGATGATTAAAGGAAACCGACATGAGCTTGAATCTGGTCCCAGCTGGCAAAGACCTGCCGGAAGACATCTACGTAGTAATCGAAATCCCGGCCAACGCCGATCCAATCAAATACGAAATCGACAAAGAAACCGGCGCGCTGTTCGTTGACCGTTTCATGTCCACCGCGATGTTCTACCCGTGCAACTACGGCTACATCAACCACACTCTGTCTCTGGATGGTGATCCGGTTGACGTGCTGGTCCCAACCCCATATCCGCTGCAGCCGGGCTCCGTGATCCGCTGCCGTCCGGTTGGCGTGCTGAAGATGACCGACGAAGCCGGTGAAGACGCCAAGCTGGTTGCGGTACCGCACAGCAAGCTGACCAAAGAGTACGATCACGTGAAAGACGTGAACGACCTGCCGGAACTGCTGAAAGCCCAGATCGCTCACTTCTTCGAGCACTACAAAGATCTGGAAAAAGGCAAATGGGTGAAAGTGGAAGGCTGGGCAGACGCTGCCGCAGCTAAAGCGGAAATCATCGCCTCCTTCGAACGCGCCGCCAAGAAGTAATTTTCGCCGCCGTCCGATGAAAAAACACCGCTCATTGAGCGGTGTTTTTTTATTACTGATCTTCGAGGCGTTTCAGCCAGTCACCGCTGGTAATTCGCGGGTAACCGTCCACGCTGTGTTTATACAGGTAGATCCACGCACTCCCATAAGGCGTCTGAATCAGCTCGCGCTTATAGTCCTTGGTGTTGCTTTTCAGTTCGTCCAGCTCTGCCAGAATCGATGAGTTAATACGATACACTTCGCAATGTATCGTGCCCTCTCCAGGGATCGCCGCCGGGTAATGGCCCAGATTATAAATCTGATAGCCTTCGAGCTCGTGCTCGCCGAGCCATTGGGCGTTGGTCATCCAATGGCTGTTTCCCTGTTTGCGCCGTAAACTGCCGTAGACAATTATTCGCATCGCTAAAACTCAAACTGATAGAGCAAATCTAATGCCTGGTCGAGACCAGACACCGCTTCAAGATACAACTTAGGCATCAGGCGATAACGCAACGTCAGCGTGGCCAGCGAGTCGAAAATACCCACCCCATATTTTACTTGTAAGCCTGGGAGGACATAGCCGCTCACGACAACCTGGGAATTGTCGCCAACCCCTTGAGTGTCCAGAGCCAAATTACTCACGCCGAATGCCTCGCCGATTTTACCCACAAGTTGACCACTTTGTGCAACCCCCATGCCGATTAACATCGACGTCATGGCGTTGCCGTCGGCGCCGGAACTGCTTAAGCCCTGACCGCGCAGCAGATAAGACAGGGCTTCCTGTTGCGATTTGGCCGGATCGGAGAACACTTCCAGCTTCGGCGCATCCGCCAGGCCGGTCACGCGCACGCCGGCGGTCACGTCGTCCTCGGTGGATTCCGGGTTGCGGATCGCCTCGATATTGAGCAGCGGCTGATCCGGCGGGCCGGAGAACATCAGCTGCCCTTTACGCACGATCAAATCCTGACCATAAGCATGGAAGCGACCGGAAGGGATGTCAATCTGGCCATTGAGGCCCAACCCTTTCTTGTCCTGCACCACTTTCAAATCGCCCTTCAGGCGGGCTTTCAGGCCGAAGGCGTCCAGCCGCACGTCGTTGCCGACGTGGATCATCAGGTTGCTGTTGATCGGGATCGAGGCGGTCTTCGGTTGAATCGGCTTCAGCTGATCGTCCAGCATCACCTCGTCGGAAGAGACGCCCACCGCGCTTTCCGGCAGTTCCTGCACCGTGATGCGCGCCCAGGGAATGTCGACCTTGCCGTTGAGCGAGAACAGCTGCGGCGTGGCTTCGAACACCAGATCCGGCGATACGTCGATGCGGATCATCGGCGGCACCGTCACCCGCAGCTTGTCGCCCTTGGCGGCAATGCGCGCACGCCAGGCATTGATGTCACGCCAGTCGGCATCGCCCGCCAGATTCAGCTGGCCGCGCGTGGTGCTGAGCAGCCCTTCCAGCGTCGAGGTCATGCCGTTGAAATTCACCGCCAGCCGCGCGTCGGTCATATCGAACGGCATCCAGTGCCCCTGCACCTTCGCCCGATCCAACGCCAGACGCCCGAACACCAGCGGCTTCTGCGCGCTGCCGCCCAGACGCAGGTTGGCGTTCAGCATGCCCGCCGCGCTTTCGCCCTTCATCAGCGCCGGGTTAATCAGCGCCAACGAAATGTTGGTGATATTGACGTTGCCGCTGATGGTGCGCCGCACCTGCGGATCCGCCACCTGGATATTGCCGTCGAACTGGCCGTTGTTGGTCAGTTTGATCCGCCAGTCGGCCTGCGCGCGGCCGTTGTTCAGGCCGGCGTTGAGGGTCAGCGTATCGAAGGCGATCGGTAGCGCGTTGCCCTGCACCTGCTGCACCACCTTGACGCCGTTGCCGGCCAACGTGACCTTCGCCTCCGGCAGCGCGCCGCCCGGTTTCCAGCTGACGTCGGCCCGGCCGGTGAACACGCCGCTCAGGGCGGTCTCCGGGCCGAGGAACGGCTTGATCATCGCCAGATCGAAGCGGTTGAGCACCACGCTGGCCTGGCCGCTCTGGCCGGCTTCGATGGTCTTCGGCACGCACAACTCGGCGTTCGGGTTCTGCCAGCAGTGCGGCCCGACGCTGATCTTCTGCGCGGTGTTCAGGTAGTCCAGCGCGATGGCGCGCGTCAGGCGCCACTCCCCCACCGGCGTATCGAAGCGGGTATTGTTCAGATTGCCGCGCCAGCGCTGCTGCTGACGATCGAAGCTGCCCTGCAGCGCCAGCTGGCCGGAGACCGGTTTGCCGTCGATCTTCAACTGCAGCTGATGCTGCTTCTCGCTGCCTTTGGCGTCGAGGGTCAGCAGGCTGACCTCCAGCGCGTCCTGCTTCAGCTGCTCGACGCGTACCGCCAGCTGCCCTTGGATCTGATCCGTGGAGCGCACGTCGCCGTCGATCTTCACGCGGTTGATGCGCAGCGCCTGCCACTGCAAGCCGGAGGCGGTCAAATCCGCCAGCAGCTGAGGCGCCTGCAGATTGCCGCGCAGCTTCAGCAGCCCTTTGGCGGTGCCGCCGAGGCCCGGCAGCGCGCCGTCCAGACGCGGCGCGTCGATGTTGGCGTCCAGGTTCCAGTTCTTCTCGTCCAGCTGTCCTTTGACATTCAGCTGGTTGCGCCCCAGCGTCAGATCGATGCCGGGGATTTTCCACTGCCCGGCGGCGTTGCCGCTCAGCGTGCCGCGCGCCGTGACCTTGTTCTGCTTCACGTTGCCGTCCAGCTGCAGCACCGGCACCTGCAGCTGCCAGCTGCCGCCGTGCAGGCTGCCGCGCGTGGTGATCTTGCCGTCGAGTTTCGCCGGCCATTCCGGCCACTGCTTGGCGGTATTGATGCCGCTCAGCGTCAATTGCGAGTTCCAGCTGATGGCCTTGCTCCAGTCCACCAGCGCAGTGAGATCGGTATTGCCCTGCAGCGCCGCCAGGCGCAGGCGCTCCAGCTTGAACTGCTCGACGTTGCCTTTGCCGTCCAGCGTCAGCACCGCCGGCGGCAGATCCTGGCCTTTCAGATTGGCGCGCGTCGACAGCGCATAGTCGGTCGCCTTGCCGTTAAAGCGCAGGCGGAAATCGTTGACCTGATATTGCGCCTCGCCGCTCAGCGGCCATTTCAGCTGCTTGCTCTGCAGCGTCAGCGCCAGCGGCAGGCCGGCTTCGGCCAGCCGGGTTTGCACATCGAGCTGGGCGCCGACCGGGCCGGACAGGTTCAGCGCCACCTTCAGCTCATCACGCAACCCGCCGCCGATGTTCAGCTTCACCTTCTCGCCCTTCAACGGGTCGATATTCAACGCGCTGTTGGCGGTCAGCGCCACCGGCCAGTCGCCGGTCAGGGTCGCCTGCCCCTGCACCGACAGCGTGCCCTGCGGCGACTTCACGTCGAAGTTGTCCAGCTGGATATGCTGATCCTGCGTGCTGGCCTGCAGCAACAGGCTCGTGATCAGCACGTCGGTATCGCCGGTCAAGCGCAGCTGTTCGCCGCTGATCTCTTTCACGGTGATATCCAGCGGCAGACGGATGTCCGGCAGATCCGGCAACAGCGGTTTGGCGAACAGTTCCTTCAGCGTTTCGCCGAGCGGCTTCTCCTCCGGCTGCGGCGCCGGTTTCGCCGCGTCGGTAACCTGCTCACCGACCTTTTTCGCCACCTCGACCGCCGGTTGCACCGCTTCCGGCAACGGATTTTGCGGCGTTTTCGGCAAGGCGATCAGCAACGAGCCGATCTTGGTTGGCATCAGCGTCAGCGCGCGCTCTTGCCACTGCGCGCCGGTGCGGAACTCGGCCAGAGAAATGGCGGTGTCGTCGACGGTGACCTTGACGTTATTCAGCGCCAGCAGGCGCAGGGTGATCGGATAAGGGGTGCTGAGATTGGTGGTCGGTTCACTGCTCTCCTCCACCGGCGCGGAGGGCGCCATCTCTTTGGTGTTCACCGCCACGTCCACGTCCTGAGCGGTCAAGGCGTTAACGCACAGCGAGCTGCGTTTAAAGCAGGAGAGATCGAGGGAGAGATGGAACTGCCCGGCATTGACCGTCACGCCCGGCATCTGATACTTCACGCCCTTCAGCGTCAGATCGCGCCAGCCGCCGCTGACGCCGGCGATCTCCAACCCCGGCACCCAGCGCGCCGCGCCGTTGATGACCATATGCAAACCGGTGGTGGTCCCCACCAGGAAGGCCAGGCCGCCGATCAGCAACGGCAGAATGACCAGAAATCCGAGGCAAATCTTTTTAACCAAGCTCATAGTTCAGGCCCCAAACCGATGTAGAACTGCATCCCGTGGGTGTCCTTGTCCCCCACGGGCGCGGCGATATCCAGCTTCACCGGCCCCACCGGCGACTGCCAGCGCACGCCTACGCCGGCGCCGGTCTTGAAGTTGCTCTGCTTGATATCGTTCACCGCTTCACCGGAATCGACGAACATCGCCCCCCACCATTTGCCGGTCACGTTGTATTGGTACTCCAGCGAGCCGGTCAGCATCTTGGAAGCGCCGGTCAGCTTGCCGTCGTCGCCGCGCGGCGAAATGTCTTTGTACTTGTAGCCACGAATGCTGCGGTCACCGCCGGCGAAGAAGCGCAGATCCGGCGGCACCTTGTCGAAGTCGTTGGTTTCGATCCAGCCCACCTGCCCGCGCGCTACAAAGCGATGCTTGTCGGCTAAGGTGCGGATCCAGACGTTCTGCGCCTGCATCAGCGCGAAGTCCACGCCGGAGCCCCAGGAAGTGTCGGACACGTCGATGGAATAGCGTTGGCTGTCGCCCCAGGTCGGCATCAGCCCGCCGCGCGAACGGGTGCGGTTGAAGCTGACGCCGGGGTACAGCAGCATGGTGGTGTTGCTGACGTTGCCCTGGGTAAAGTTATCCCAGCGCCAGGTCAGGTTGATCGCCCGCTGCCAGCCGCTGGAGAGATCCCAGTTGCGCGAGGCCACCACTTTGGAGGTCACGGATTTGGTGTCGTTAAGATCGACATTCTTGAGCCCGCCCTGCAGCAGGTAATACTGCTCCAGCGGGTTCTTGAGCAGCGGGATCTTGTAAGTCAGATCCAGCTGCTGCTCCGGCGCCGACACGCTGGCGCTGGTTTCCAGGCTATGCCCGCGATCGTTGAGCCAGGGCTTTTTCCAGGTGCCTTTCACCCGCGGGCCGACGTCGGTGGAATAACCGATACCGGTTTCGACCGTGTTGCGCGTGCGCGGCGTCACCAGCGCGTCCAACGGCAAAATCTTGTTCTCTTTGGCATCGTTGAAATCAGGGGACACCACCACCGAGTTGAACCAGTTGGTGGCGGACAAACGGCGGTTCAGCTCGGCCAAATCCTCCGAACTGTAGTAATCCCCCTGATGAAAGGGCACCAGATTTTGCAGATAGTCTTCGCGGATTTGCGAACCGGTGAATTTCACCTTGCCGAAGCGGTAACGTTCGCCGCTGTTGAAATCGATATCCCAAAACGCCTTGTGCAGATCTTCGGCCACGCCGAGCTGGCTTTTGGTCATGTCGGCGTCGAAGTAGCCTTTGCGCAGCGCCAGGCCGGTCAGCGAGCCTTTGAAACTGTCATACTTGCCGTGGTTGAGGATCTCGCCGATGGTCGGCCGATCCTTCTTTACCAGCGCCAGGTAGTCCTCATCGGTCTTCGCGCCGCCTTCCAGCACGATGTTGGCGCCGGCGATGCGCACCGGTTCGCCCGGATTGACCTTGGCATGCAGCACCGGGCGCGACATCCCCGGCCGATCGTCCAGCGTAAACTCGATGGTCGGCTGGTAATAGCCGAGCGCGCGCAGCCCCTGGCGCACCGCCTCGTCCACCCGTGCGCGGAAGCGGCCGTCGGTGCCGACCTCTTCAGGCGTGATCGACGACAGCCGCACCCGGACGTTTTTTTCCAACTCTCCGCTTAACCCCTCCACCTGCAGCCGCACGTTCGCCGCATAGGCTGCAGGTGCCGCAAGCAACACAGATATCAAGCACATGACCGGGTACTTTGGCACGTGTTCTCCTTATTGATTTTACTGTCCTGTTATGGTGTTCGCTCCGGGGCCAGGGCAGACTCCGCGCTATCATGACGGCAGCCCTCTTCAACCTTCTTCCGGACGCCGCCCGCCGCGCTTTGCCACCGCCGCGCAACAGGCGAATTCTTCACTTTTGGCGCTCAAAATACTGCGTTAAGCTTATACAAAATCCAACTTGCCGCTTATTGTGGGCAAAGACGCGGTGAGATACAACCGAACCGCCGCCATGTAGGGTCAATTCTTACTGTGACAACAGGAGTCAACCGTGGTGCCATTTTTTGATAAATCACAAACCGTCGATAAGGCAAGCGCGCTGCCTGGCCGCACCACGCCAATGCCTGTCGCAACGCTCAACGTCGTCACCGAACACTCGATGACTCAGGTGCCGGCCGGCATGGAGGTGGCAGTTTTCGCCATGGGCTGTTTCTGGGGCGTTGAGCGCCTGTTCTGGCAACAGCCGGGCGTCTACAGCACCGCCGCCGGCTACAGCGGCGGCTATACGCCGAACCCGACCTACCGCGAAGTGTGCAGCGGCCAGACCGGCCACGCCGAAGTGGTGCGCGTGGTGTTCGATCCGCAGGTCGTCAGCTACAAACAGCTGCTGCAGCTGTTCTGGGAAAATCACGATCCGGCGCAGGGCATGCGCCAGGGCGGCGACGTCGGCACGCAGTACCGCTCGGCGATTTATACGCTGAGCCCAGAGCAGCAGGCCGAGGCGGAAAGCAGCCTGCAACGCTTCCAGCAGGCGATGGATGCGGCGGGCGATAAGCGCGCCATCACCACCGAGATCGTACCGGCTCTGCCGTTCTATTACGCGGAAGACGATCACCAACAGTACCTGTACAAGAACCCGGAAGGCTACTGCGGGCTGGGCGGCATCGGCGTTTGCCTGCCGCCGCAGGGCTGATTTGATGCCGGCCGGCGGCACTTTTTTAACCGCTGGCGGCCCCTGTGGGGCAACTGCTATACTATGCGGGCCGCTTCTGCGGCCCGATAGCTTCCCTTCTGGTTGTTATCGCTGCTTTTTTTACTATGTACTACCCTTCCTCAAGAGCGCCGGCATCCCGTCGGCACGTATGGATAGATTATGTTAAACAGTATTTTACTGATTCTTTTTCTGATCGCGGTGAGTGCGTTCTTCTCACTGTCGGAAATCTCTCTGGCCGCCTCGCGCAAGATCAAACTGAAGCTGATGGCTGACGAAGGTAACGTCAACGCCGCCAGAGTGCTCAAGCTGCAAGAAACCCCTGGCATCTTTTTCACCGTGGTGCAGATCGGCCTGAACGCCGTGGCCATCCTCGGCGGTATCGTCGGCGACGCGGCTTTCTCGCCCACTTTCAAGGTGTTGTTCGATCGTTTCCTGTCGCCCGAATTGGCGGAACAGGTCAGCTTCATCTGCTCTTTCGTGCTGGTGACCAGCCTGTTTATCCTGTTCGCCGATTTGACCCCGAAGCGCATCGGTATGATTGCACCAGAGACGGTCGCCGTCCGGATCATCAACCCGATGCGTTTCTCCATCATGATCTTCCGCCCGCTGGTGTGGTTCTTCAACGGCATGGCCAACCTGATCTTCCGTATGTTCAAGCTGCCGATGGTGCGTAAAGACGACATCACCTCCGATGACATCTACGCGGTGGTGGAAGCCGGCGCCCTGGCGGGCGTGCTGCGCAAGCAGGAGCACGAGCTGATTGAAAACGTGTTCGAACTGGAATCGCGCACCGTGCCGTCTTCGATGACCTCGCGCGAAAGCGTGGTGTACTTCGATCTGCGCGAAAGCGAAGAGAGCATCAAGGAGAAAGTCTCGACTCACCCGCACTCCAAGTTCCTGGTGTGCGACGGCCATATCGATCAGGTGGTCGGCTACGTCGATTCCAAAGACCTGCTGAACCGCGTGCTGGGCAACCAAAGCCTGGTGCTGAGCAGCGGCGTGCAGATCCGCTCGGCGCTGATCGTGCCGGACACGCTGACGCTGTCCGAAGCGCTGGAAAGCTTCAAAACCGCCGGCGAAGACTTCGCGGTGATCCTCAATGAATATGCGTTGGTGGTGGGCATCATCACCCTTAACGACGTGATGACCACGCTGATGGGCGATCTGGTCGGCCAGGGCCAGGAAGAGCAGATCGTGGCGCGCGACGAAAGTTCATGGCTGATTGAAGGCGGCACGCCGATCGATGACGTGATGCGCGTGCTGGACATCGACGAGTTCCCGCAGGCGGGCAACTACGAAACCATCGGCGGCTTTATGATGTACATGCTGCGCAAGATCCCGAAACGCACCGACTTCGTCAAATACGCCGGCTACAAGTTCGAAGTGGTGGATATCGACAGCTACAAGATAGACCAGCTGCTGGTCACCCGGCTGAGCGACAAACCGGCGGCGGTGCTGCCGAAAGCGCCGGACGACACGCCTGCGGCCTGACGACGCGAAGGACAAAAACATCAGCGGCCCCATCGGGGCCGCATTTTTTTACCGCTGTCAGCGAGGTGCTCACCCCATCTCGGTCTGCAACAGCAGCACCTGACGGTTCACTTCAGACATCACGCTGAAATGGCGCTTGTCGCGAATCTTCGGCGGCAGGATTTTCCCCTCGTCGAATTCAAATGCGCCCACGTCCTTGATATACAGCCTTCCGCGAAACAGGGTCTTAACGTACTTTGCCACTTTCAAAGGGTTATAACGCTGGAAGATTCTCATTCTTTTACGCTCCTCCCGTTGATCCATGCGCTCAGCGAGCCGCCAAAGGTGGCAGCCTCGAAATTCAGAACGCAACTTGATTGCATGTAGTAGACCCAGTAAAGACCAGAACGTTCACTTCTGCCCGGATATCTACGCTGGATTTACACTTTTTGACAGAATTGTATATGATAATTTATAACGTTTTCAGGATATCCCTTCAAAATCTGATGATTAGCGAACCAAGGGAAAATCTGCGATCCGGTTAACAGGACAGACCTCTTATCACATCCTATGCTTTAGGCTGTCGAAGTGCTGTCGCACAAATTCCCCCCATTACAAGGAGAAAGCATGAAAACAAGTCGCATGCTGATGGTATCCCTGCTGCTCGCCCCGCTTTTCGCTTCCGCGCACAACTTCCAGCTCCAGCAGCGCGTGGCGCCGGTCGGCGTCAGCGACAAAGGAGAGCTCAATTACGCTGACGGTAATTTTAGCTACCAGAACTGGAACAGCGCGCAGCTCAGTGGAAAAGTGCGAGTGATACAACATATTGCCGGCCGCAGCTCCGCCAAAGACATGAACGACCCACTGATTGAAGCGATCAAGAAGGCGAAGCTACCACACGATCGTTACCAAACGACGACAATCGTCAACACCGACGATGCCCTGATGGGCACCGCGATGTTCGTGCGCAGCAGTATTGAAGACAGCAAGAAGGAGTTCCCATGGTCGCAGTTTATCGTCGACAGCGACGGCAACGTGCGCAAAGCCTGGGATCTGCAGCCGAAAGGATCCGCCATCGTGGTGCTGGATAAGCAAGGGCGCATCCAGTTCGCCAAAGACGGCGCGCTGACGCCGGAAGAGGTGCAGCAGGTGATGTCCAAGCTGCACCAGCTGTTGGCGAACTAACTCAGAACAGCGACACCCGGAAGCCGGGGTTGAGGAAAGATTCACGCGGGGTATAGAGCAATGGCTTACCCTGCCAATCGTGAATTTGCGCCCCGGCGGCCACCGCCACCGCATGCCCTGCGGCGGTATCCCAAATGTTGGTCGGCCCGAAGCGCGGATAGAGCTGCGCCTTGCCTTCCGCCACCAGACAGAACTTCAGCGAGGAACCGACTGACACGGTCTGGTGCTCGCCCAACTGCTGCAAATAATCTTTCAGTTCGTCATCGATATGCGAGCGGCTCACCACCACCAGCGGCGGATGCGCGTTGCTGACGCCGATCGCCTGCCGCACGCCCTTCTCTTCTTTCCAGGCCTTACCGCGCTCCGCCAGATACAACACGTCGATCGCCGGGGCATACACCACCCCCATCACCGCCTGCCCATCTTCAATCAGGGCGATATTGACCGTGAACTCGCCATTGCGATGTAAAAACTCTTTGGTGCCGTCCAACGGATCGACCAGCCAGTAGCGCGTCCAGCCGCGGCGCTCTTCCCACGCCGGCGGATCCTCTTCCGACAGCAGCGGCACCTCCGGCGTCAGCGCCGCCAGGCCGCGCTTGATGATATGGTGTGCCGCCAGATCGGCCGCCGTCACCGGTGAATCATCTTTTTTCTGTGCGACATCAAGCGGTTGTTCACCATCGTACACCGCCATGATCGCCGCCCCCGCCTCGCGGGACAGTTGGCAAATTCGCTCTAACATCATGCACCTCAACTCCGCATCTCCGTGGGAAATTTCCCCCTGTCTCTGCTAGCAGACTAGTTTTTTTTACGCCGAATATCCATCTCAACCGCCTAAGCCTCGGGAATTCCTCATTTCTTGTTGGGCACAACTGTGAACTTCCCCGCGTTACCCGCCGCCATTTTCTGCCACACTTCACAGTTTACTGTGGCAAGCAATGTTAATTACATTTCCCTCTGCGATAACACTCGAATAATGGAATGGAGAGAATCCCAAATGATGAAGCATCCACTGACGCTGTCCGCGCTTGCGCTGCTGGTGTGCGCCTCCGCGCAAGCGGCCACCGTCGATCTGCGCGTGCTGGAAACCACTGATCTGCACAGCAACATGATGGACTTCGATTACTACAAGGACACGCCGACCGACAAGTTCGGCCTGGTGCGCACCGCCAGCCTGATCCAACAGGCGCGCCAGCAGGCCGCCAACGCGGTGTTGGTGGACAACGGCGACATCATTCAGGGCAGCCCGCTCGGCGACTACATGGCGGCCAAGGGGCTGAAACCGGGCGACGTGCACCCGGTCTATAAGGCGATGAACACGCTGGACTATGTGGTCGGCAACATCGGCAACCATGAGTTCAACTACGGACTGGACTACCTGAAGAACGCCATCGCCGGCGCCAAATTCCCGTACATCAACGCCAACGTCATCGACGCCAAAACGCAAAAACCGCTGTTCACGCCCTACATCATCGTCGATACCCCGGTGAAGGATCGCGACGGCAAGGCGCATACGCTGCGCATCGGCTACATCGGCTTCGTGCCGCCACAGATCCTGGTGTGGGACAAAGCCAACCTGCAGGGCAAAGTGACGGTGGACGACATCACCGCCACCGCCAAGCGCTACGTGCCGCAGATGCGTAAACAGGGCGCCGATCTGGTGGTGGCGATCCCGCATTCCGGGCTGTCCAGCGAGCCTTACAAGGCGATGGCGGAAAACTCGGTCTATTACCTCAGCCAGGTGCCGGGCATCGACGCCATCATGTTCGGCCACGCCCATGCGGTGTTCCCGAGCAAGGACTTTGCCAACATCAAAGGCGCGGATATCGACAAAGGCCTGCTGAACGGCGTGCCGGCGGTGATGCCGGGCCAATGGGGCGATCATCTCGGCATTGTCGACCTGCAGCTCAACAACGATGGCGGCAGCTGGAAAGTGACCGCCGCCAACGCGGAAGCACGGCCGATCTACGACAAAGAGAACAAGAAATCGCTGGCGGCGGAAGACGCCGCGCTGGTGAAAGTGTTGGCGGACGATCACAAGGGCACGCGCGAGTTCGTCAGCCAGCCGATCGGTAAATCCGACGGCAACATGTACAGCTACCTGGCGCTGGTGCAGGACGATCCGACGGTGCAGATCGTCAACAATGCGCAGAAAGCCTACGTCGAACATTACATCCAGGGCGATCCGGACCTGGCCGATCTGCCGGTGCTGTCGGCGGCGGCGCCGTTCAAGGTCGGCGGCCGCAAGAACGATCCCGCCAGCTTCGTCGAAGTGGAAAAAGGCCAGCTCACCTTCCGCAACGCCGCCGATCTCTATCTCTACCCCAATACGCTGGTGGTGGTGAAGGCGAGCGGCAAAGAGGTGAAAGAGTGGCTGGAGTGCTCCGCCGGCCAGTTCAACCAGATCGACGTCAACAGCGCCAAGCCGCAGGGCTTGATCAACTGGGACGGCTTCCGTACCTATAACTTCGACGTGATCGACGGCGTCAACTACCAGATCGACGTCAGTCAGCCGGCGCGCTACGACGGCGAATGCCAACTGATCAACGACAAGGCGGAGCGTATCAAGCAGTTGACCTTCAACGGCAAGCCGATCGATCCGAACGCCACCTTCCTGGTCGCCACCAACAACTACCGCGCCTACGGCGGCAAATTTGCCGGCACCGGCGACCAACATATCGCCTTCGCTTCGCCGGATGAAAACCGCTCGGTGCTGGCGGCCTACATCAGCGCCGAAACCCAGCGGCATGGCGCGGTGCGCCCGCAGGCGGACAACAACTGGCGTTTGGCGAACTTCAGCAGCCAGCAGCCGCTGGATATCCGCTTCGAGACCTCGCCTTCGGACAAAGCGACAAGGTTTATCAAAGAGCACGCCCAATATCCGATGAGCGCCGCAGGCAGCGACAGCATCGGCTTCGCGGTTTATCGCATCGATTTAAGCGGTAAGTAACACGGTTTATGGCCGGCGCGCCCGGCCATTCATCGCCCGTCTGCGCGGCGCATAAAATAAGGGCGCCACGAAGGCGCCCAGAACAATCCTCGGTGGGATTACAGGATTTCCAGCAGCTCGACGTCGAACACCAGCGCGCTGAACGGCGGGATGGACGCGCCTGCGCCACGCTCGCCGTAGGCCAGGTTGTGCGGGATATACAGCTGCCATTTGGAGCCGACCGGCATCAGGGTCAGCGCTTCGATCCAGCCTGGGATCACGCCGCTGACCGGGAATTCTGCCGGCTGGCCGCGTTCAACCGAGCTGTCGAACACGTCGCCGTTGATCAGACGGCCGGTGTAGTGCACACGCACGCGATCCTGACGGGACGGAATTGGGCCGTTGCCCTGCTCCAGTACGGAGAACTGCAGGCCAGACTCGGTCAGCGTCACGTCATCGCGCTTGGCGTTGTCGTCCAGGAATTTCTGGCCTTCAACCGCCATCGCCTGCTGGCGCTCGCGGCGCACCGCGTCCGCACGCTCGTGGATTTCACGCAGCGCACGGTGCACCACGTCTACCGGAACCGCCGGGGCATTCCCTTCCAGCGCGTCACGCAAACCCGCCAGCAAAGCTTCCGGTTGCAAACCTTCCAGCCCGGACTCTTGCAGCTGCTGGCCGACCTGTAAACCAATCCCGTAACTTGCTTGCGCTTCAACGCTGTCAAAAGAAGGGGTTGTCATGGGGTTTTCCTTAAGTCTGTAAAAAGTCGAAAGCGCAGCATAACAGCGCGTCAATGCCGGGTAAAATCTTGTGTGGAGAATGATGACTTTTGTCGTAGAAAAAGAAACAATAACCTTCTGTTAACGCCCGCAGCCGCAAACCCCGGCTCTGCCGCTCAGCCGCCTTTCACTTCAATCAGTTAGCGGACTATACTGAAAGCAGGATATCGGGCAGGCGACGCGTTTGCCGCGCCGCACTGATTATTACGCCGTCGAAGAGAGGTCACCATGGGCAGAATCGCGCCCAGGAGAAGGAAAACCACCCGCATCTACCAGCCGCTGCTGCGCACCTGGCTGAACATCAGCCAGCGCCTGAAACCAGGCGCCGCACCCACGGCTGAAGGCGCGGAACCGCCATCGGAGCCGCCGTCGGCCAACGACAAAATGCAGCGGGTCAAAGCGCTGCTGATTAAAGTCTGGCATCTGCCGGACGGTTTCCATTGGATGGAACCGCTACCCTACTTTCATCGCCGCTGGGTGCTGATCTTCGGCATCATTCTGCTGCTGGCGTTGCTGTGGCCCTACTCGCCCGAAAGACAGCCGTTCCCGGTCTCTCAGCAGGAAACCAGCGTGCCGCTGCAGGCCGAGCTGCAAAACGGTGGTAGCGCCGCCACGCCTGCCAACGAACCGACGCTGGCAGGCAACTGGCAGCGTTATCAGATCCAGCCCGGCCAGACCCTGGCCCAACTGTTTCGCGACAACAATCTGCCGGTGAATGAAGTGTTCGCCATGGCACAGGTGGAAGGCGGCGACAAGCCGCTGAGCAACATGAAAGCCGGCCAAGAAGTGCGCATCGAACGCGACGCCAACGGTGTGATTAGCGCGCTGTCGGTCACCACGGCAGACAACAGCCAGGCGCTGTTCCGCCGCCAGGCCGACGGCAGCTACCGCCGGGAACGCTAATCTCTACAGCTGCGCCAGCAGAAACTCGCGCAGCACCACGCCCTGATTGTGCTCGGTATCTTTGCTGCCATACAGCAGCGTCAGCGTTTGCCCCTGCCGTAACAGCGCCACCAGCGGCTGCCAGGCGTCGTTGGCCGCCAGCTGTTGGCGATAGCGCGTCTCAAAGGCTTCCCACTGGTCGGTATGCTGATGGAACCACTTGCGCAGCTCGTCATCCGGCGCCACCTGTTTCAACCACTGCACGCCCGTCAACCGCTCTTTGCTGATGCCGCGCGGCCATAGCCGGTCTATCAGATAACAGTGTTCCGGCGCCGGCGCGCTGAAATCGTAAATCCGCTGTAGCGTAATCGTTGCCATCGCACGCTCTCCTTTTCATCCCGTCTTCAAGCGTAGCGCGTTTTGCCGGACGCAGAAAAGCAAAACGCCAGCGCGAGGCTGGCGTTTTAACCGGTTAACAGTAGCGTAAATTACGCTTCTGCAACCACAACTACATTCAGCTGTGCGAACACGTCGCTGTGTACCTGGAAGTGCACTTCGTGCTCGCCAGTGGTACGCAGAACGCCGTTCGGCAGACGAACTTCGCTCTTGGCAACTTCAACGCCTGCCGCAGTCACTGCGTCAGCGATGTCGCGGGTGCCGATAGAGCCGAACAGTTTACCTTCGTCGCCAGATTTGGAAGCGATGGTGACTGAACCCAGTTCGTTGATCTTGGTTGCGCGAGCTTCAGCAGCAGCCAGAACGTCAGCCAGTTTGGCTTCCAGTTCAGCACGGCGTGCTTCGAAGAACTCAACGTTTTTCTTGGTAGCAGGAACAGCTTTGCCCTGTGGTACCAGGAAGTTACGAGCGTAGCCCGCTTTAACGTTAACTTGATCACCCAGGCTGCCCAGGTTTGCTACTTTATCAAGCAGAATAACTTGCATTACCTTATCCTCTCAAAGTCGTTAATGGACAGTGGCCGATTACTGATGACGATCAGTGTACGGCAACAAAGACAGGTAGCGCGCGCGCTTGATAGCACGGGCCAGCTGGCGCTGATATTTTGCACGAGTACCGGTGATACGGCTCGGTACAATTTTACCACTTTCGGTGATGTAGTTTTTCAGCGTAGCGATGTCTTTATAGTCAATCTCTTGAACGCCTTCCGCGGTGAAACGGCAGAACTTGCGACGACGGAAATAACGTGCCATTTGGCTAGTCTCCAGAATCTATCAATTCAATCTGCTCGGCATGCAGAACCAATTTGCTCAGCCCGTTGCGCCCTTGATGGCAGCTTACAAAGCCTTGCACGGTAATCTGACTGCCGACCGTTAATCTTTGAGTTAGTGCTTGTGACTGTTGTCCGCTGACAACCACGGGCATTCGGCACCATGCTTGTCTGCTGAATCCGGCTTCCGTCTGCTGCGAACGGTGCTCTAGCACAAATTGGCAGTGCGGTATCCCGGAAGGACTCACTTTTCGAACCGGCGCCTTGCACACAGTGCCCGACAAAACCAGACGATTAGCCGTCACGGCGGCAATTACTCTTCAGAATCCCCAGCATCTGCATCATCTGCGGTTTCGTTAGCGAAGTCTTCGCGGCGATCGCCACGACGTTCGTCTTTCGCTTTAACCATCGGAGATGCTTCGGTTACCGCGTGCTTAACGCGCATAACCATGCTGCGGATAACGGCGTCGTTGAAGCGGAAGTTAGTTTCCAGCTCATCGATCGCTTCCTGCGGCGCTTCAACGTTCAGCAGAACGTAGTGAGCTTTGTGCAGTTTGTTGATCGGATAAGCCAGCTGACGGCGGCCCCAGTCTTCCAGACGGTGAATCTGACCTTGCGCGTTAGTGATGGTAGCACTGTAACGCTCGATCATGCCCGGAACCTGTTCGCTTTGGTCAGGATGGACCATAAAAACGATTTCGTAATGACGCATCGAATTGCTCCTTACGGATTATTCAGCCTCCTGTCAGGGTCAACCGCGGCCCATGGAAGCAAGGAACGTGTTTAGTGTGCGGCTGAAAAATGACGCGTAATCATACTGACGCAGGGCGGGAAACTCAAGGACTGCGTGGGTTTTATTCGCGTTAATACGACGCGCTATGGGAAATAGCACGATTTGCTCGTGAGTGAACCTATGTACGCCGATCCATCAGTTTCAAAAATCTTTCAATGAAATCAGCGTTGAGTCACAAATCTATTTCACTTTTTTTGAAGGATGCCTTCAAAACACCCCGCTTTTTAATCGCCGGCAACGGACTAAAATTAACCATATCCGCCGCAGACAGCGCGACGAAAAAGATCCCAGGTTATTCAATGCAGATAAATGACTTTTTGCCGCAGCGACACTCGCTGTCAGGCCGTAACGGCAAAAAGTAAGAGAGGCACTATGAAACGCATTATTCTTGCGACGGCGCTGGCCGCCCTGTTCTCCGCCAATGTGATGGCCGCGACGGAGATCACCTCGCACCAGGCCGATCAACGCCAAAGCGTCGGCTTCGTCACCCTGAACCAGAATGTGGTTTCGCCGGACGACGCCAGCAGCCAGGTCAGTAAAATCGCCGACCAACGCGGCGCAAGCTCTTATCGCATCATCGCCCTGCACGAACCGGGCGACAACAGCACGATGCACGTCAGCGCCGAGCTGTACCGCTAAAGAGACGCGCCACGCCAGGGAAATCCCAGGGCTTCATCAGAAAGCCCGTTCAGTCCGCACCGGAGCGCCGCCCGTTGGGCGCTCCGCTTCCCCCGCCAATCAGAGCTTGAGCAACGCCGGCGCGTTGAGCGCCTTGCCCGGATTGTGCAACTGCAACGCCATCCGCAGATAGTGGGTGCGCATTTGCAGCAGATCGGCACTTTCCGCCAGGGTCGCCCGCTGTTCGAACGAGAGTGCTCCCGGCGCCGCAGTGTGAGTGGCCGCCGCTTTCGGCGCGAAAGAGAACAGTGCCGTCATGTTTTGCACCGTCTGCGCGGTAATGCGCGACAGCGGATGCACCTTGCCGTCGGCTGCCTCCAGCATCTCGCTGAAGGCCGCTGAGTTAAGCTCGGCGCGCGCTTTCATCGTTCCCATTAAGCCGGCCACACTGCCGATGCTTTTTATCATGCCCTCTGCTCCTTGCTGCCCTGAAAGAATTCACGCTGACATTCTCCCCTTCATTCGGCCAAACGATGGCCGAAACAGCAGGCACAGAGCGCTGCAATTCCATGCATCGTGCCCGGCGGCGCATCACAGCTCGCGGCGGAAAAAGTCTGCCGTGGCGGACAGCGCCAACGGCGTGATGCGGTGCTTCACCCCCGGCTCGACGAGCGACGTCAAACGGCCATCCGCGCCTTGCCGCCGCAGTTCGGCCGCCAAACGCAGGCTGTCCGCCGCAGGCACCACGTCGTCCGTCTCGCCGTGCCACAGCAACAACGGCCGCCCGGCTATCGTCTCCAAACGTCCTTCCAGCTCATATTCCGCCAGCACGGCGGTGCGCGCGGCAAACGCCGCCGGCGAGAGCGCCTCGCCCTCTTCGCCCAACGGCGGATACAGCGTTTGCGCCAGTGAACGGTAATAGCCGGAGCCCATCAGACTGGCGGCCGCCCGGATCCACGGGAAGCGCGCGAAGGCGCCAAGCGCGGTCATGCCGCCCATTGAGGCGCCGGCAACGCCGATGCGTCCGTCGGCAATCAGGCCAAGCCGCTCAAAATGTGCCTTGATCTGCGGCAGCTCGTCGATATTGCCGCGCAGGATCTCCCAGAACGCCGCCAGGCGCCGCGTCTCATCGCCGTCGAACCGCTCGCCGTGCCGATCGGCATCCGGCAGCACCGCCCGAAAACCGGCGCGCGCCAGCGCATAGGCGAAGTAGGCGTACACCTCTTTCGACGAGGTATAACCATGGCAGAAGAACACCGTCGGCAGCGGCCGATGATACTGCCCCGCCGGCACCGCATGGATCACCGCAATATCGCCCGCCCGCTCGTCATGAATTTCGATCATCCGTTCATCCTCAACTCACCTGTTGGCATTCATCATGACAAACTTGCGCCAGCCAGCGTTAGCTCAATCTGTTCCAGCTTATATTGCGTTACACTGAAGCCATCGCACCGGCTCTTTCGAGGTTCCCATGACGTTTGTCCGCACACTCATCGCCCTGACGCTGGCCGCACAGCTTTCCGCCTGCGGCATCATGACCACCACGCCGAAACCGCCGCCGCCGCCCACCACGCAGGCGCAGGAGATCGTTCGCGCGCAGACCGCCGAGCTGGTGAAAATCGGCACCGTCACCGCCGTGGTACGCGGCAGCCCGATGGACGTGGAAGCGGAGATCCAGCGCAAGGCCACCGCCGCCGGCGCCCGTTATTATGTGATCATCATGAACAGCGAAACCGTCGTGCCGGGCCAATGGTATTCCCAGGCGATCCTGTATCGCTAAGGCGGGGATTTTTTAAGCAGATTTACACTGGCTTTGCACAGGCTGAAGCAGGGTGTTGCACACTGAGGGACAGCATGCCGCATGTTGCGGGTGCGATTCAGGATCTGACGAAGGGGAACGCCATGAAACGCTCCACCGCACTCACCTCCCTCTTGCTTTCCATGGGGTTGCTCAGCACCGGCGCACAGTCCGCCGAGCTGGCGCCCGCCGATCGCGTGACGCCGCTCAGTGAAATCGCCGAGATCACCTTCAGCGATCTGCCCGGCTCGCCGCAGGAAGCGGAACTGGCCATCGCCCGCACCGCCGGTCAACACGGCGCCAGCTATTACCGCATCCTGCGGATGGAAGAACAGGCGCACCCGCTTGGCTGGCGCGCCTCGGCCATCTTATACCTTTAGTAGCTCATGCACGCCGCATTCAACACGCCGCCGCTAACGGAGACGCCCCCCAGGAAAATCCCGGCGGCCAGATGATTCGCTTCGATCTTTTCGCTGATGCGCGGCATGTAGATCTTCACGGCCGCGAACAGCAGCAGTTGCACCACCAGCGCCACCACGCCCCACAGCAGGTAATCCAGCAGGCTGATCGAGTTGATCGCCGCGCTGGCCAGCGGGATCACATACCCCAGGCAAGCGCCGATAAAGGCAAAGGCGGCGGATTGATTATCGGCCTTGATCAACGCCCATTCGTCATGCGGGGTGATGCGGGTATAGACGAACAGAAACACCAAAATCATGGCGAAACCGCTGAAGAAGTAAGAGGCGAACGCCGCCAACGCGCTGAGAATATCCATGTGCATTTTCCTGTCAGAGTGAGGCTGAATTAAAAAGGTTTTCGCCGCCGCGCGCCACCCTTTTCCCTAACCGCCGATGGCGCGGTTCAGCAGCAGTTCGCACACCTCGGCCGACAGCAGGCTCTCGCCGCGATGATCCAGCGTCAGGTGGCACCAGGCGTCGGCGATCTGCGGACTGGCATGCTGCAGCAGCTGCGCGGCGCAGCACAGGTCGAACAGCTGCTGGGTCAGCAGCCGCCCCATCTCTTCACGCGGTTGCCGGGCGCGCTGCTGCCACTGCCGCCAGGCATGATCGAACAACCGATTCTGGCCGCGCACCGGCTGCAGCTCGAACTGCAACATCTCGAGCGCGCCCGGCAGTTTATGCAGACTGCGCAACACGTCCAGACACATGATGTTGCCGGAGCCCTCCCAGATGCTGTTCACCGGCATTTCACGGTACAGGCGCGGCAGCTCGCTCTCTTCGCAGTAGCCGATGCCGCCCAGCACCTCCATCGCCTCGGCGATGAACGGCATGCCCTGGCGGCAGATGCTGTATTTGGCCGCCGGCGTCAGCAGGCGGCTGTAGATCAGCTCGCCCTCATTGCTGCGGCTTTCCCAGGCGCGGGCCAGCCGGAACAGCAACGCGGTATGCCCTTCCAGCCGCAGCGCCATGCGCGCCAGAACCTGGCGCATCAGCGGTTGTTCGATCAACAGCTTACCAAATGCCTGCCGCTGCAGCGCATGATACAGCGCCACTGACAGCCCGCGACGCATCAGGCCGTGGCTGCCCAGCGAGCAGTCGAAACGGGTCAGGCCACCCATTTTCAGGATATGCCGCACGCCGTCGCCCTCATCGCCCAGCAGCCAGGCCGCGGCGTCCTGAAACTCCACCTCGCTGCTGGCGTTGGAGCGGTTGCCCAGTTTGTCTTTCAGCCGCTCCAGGCGAATGGCGTTGCGGCTGCCGTCCGGCAAAATGCGCGGCAGGAAGAAGCAGGACAGCCCGCCTTCGGCCTGCGCCAGCACCAGGTGCGCATCGCTCTGCGGCACCGAGAAGAACCACTTGTGCCCCACCAGCCGGTAGGCTTCGCCCGGCCCACGCGCGCCGAGCGGCGTGGCGGTGGTGGTATTGCTCAAGACATCAGAGCCGCCCTGCTTCTCCGTCATGCCCATGCCGATCAGCAGACCGCGCTTTTGCCCGCCCGGCAGCAGGTGAGCGTCATAACGATCCGACAGCAACGGCGTCAGCCAGGAACGGAATTCCGCCGGTAACGCCTGCTGCAGCAGCGGCGTGGCGCCGAAGGTCATGGTCACCGGGCACAGCGTGCCGGCCTCGACCTGCGCATGCAGCATAAAGCGCGCGGCGCGCGCCACGAAGGAACCGATGCGCGCATCCTCCTGCCAGGGCAGGTTGTGCACCCGGTTGGCGATCAGCCCCTGCATCAGGATATGCCAGGCCGGGTGAAAGCGGACGTCGTCCAGTCGCTGGCCGGTGGCGTCGTAGCGCAGCAGCTCCGGCGGGTTGGCGTTGGCCAGCCGCCCCAGCTCCAGCGACTCCTGCGTGCCGAGCTGCTGGCCCAGCGAAGCCAATACCTCGGCGTCCCAACCGCCTTGCTCGCGCTGCAACGCTTCACGCAGCGGCGTATCGGAGAGAAACAGGTTGCTGTTGCCCAGCGGCTTGGGTTGGTTAAAAACGGTGTGCGTAGTCCAGACCATGAGAGTGCTCCCTGAAAAAAGCGTCAGGAGTAAGTATGGTCGGCGCAGGGATTTCTGCCGCAGGCGGGATCACAAGAGGGGGAATTAACGGGGGCACTGCGCCCCCGTCAGGAGAATCAGCCGCGCTGACGCACCGCTTCGAACAGGCAGATGCCGGTGGCGACCGACACGTTCAGCGAAGAGACGGTACCGGCCATCGGGATGCTGATCAGCTCGTCGCAGTGTTCGCGGGTCAGGCGGCGCATGCCTTCGCCTTCCGCGCCCATCACCAGCGCCATCGGGCCGGTCATTTTGCTCTGATACAGGGTATGGTCGGCTTCGCCGGCGGTGCCCACCACCCAGACATTCATTTCCTGCAACAGACGCAGCGTGCGCGCCAGGTTGGTCACGCGGATCAACGGCACGTTTTCGGCGGCGCCGCAGGCCACTTTCTTGGCGGTGGCGTTCAACTGGGCGGAACGGTCACGCGGCACGATCACCGCGTGCACGCCGGCCGCATCGGCGCTGCGCAGGCAGGCACCGAGGTTGTGCGGGTCGGTCACGCCGTCCAGCACCAGCAGGAACGGCGTCTCCACGCTCTCCAGCAGGCCCGGCAGATCGTTCTCCTGATACTGGCGCCCTTCGCGCACCCGGGCGATGATCCCCTGGTGCACCGCGCCTTCAACCTTGTCATCCAGCCATTGGCGGTTCGCCACCTGGATCACGATGCCGGTCGCTTCCAGCTCGGCGATCAGCGGTTGCAGGCGGCGATCTTCGCGGCCTTTCAGGATAAACACTTCCAGGAAGCGTTGCGGGTCGCGCTCTAACAGGGCTTTGACGGCGTGGATGCCGTAAATAATTTCGCTCATGATGCTCTTTTAAATTCGTGCGGCCGGCGATAACCGGCCGATGATAACGATGTGCGGCAGGTTAGGCCTGCTCGGCACCTTTCTTCTTGGCTGCGCGTTTGGCTTTGGTCGCCGCCGCGATTTTCCGCGTTTTGTCGGACGCTTTCTTGGCTTTCTTTTTCGCCTTCTTCACGTTGTCCGCAGGCTTGGCGTCATCCTGCTTGCGGAAGGCGCTGTCCGGCTCGAAGTTGGCCGGCGGTTTGCCGCCGCGGCGCTTGCCGCGCCCTGCGCTACCGTTGTCGCGCAGCGTACGCTGGCCGCCTTTCTTGGCGCGATCGCGCTCGGTTTTGCCTTCACCGCGCGCTTTGCGGGTGCTGGACACCAGCGCGAAGTCGATCTTGCGCTCGTCCATATGCACCGCGTCCACGCGGATCTCCACCGTATCCCCCAGGCGATAGACCGTGCCGGAAGACTCGCCGATCAGGCGCTGGCCGATATTATCGTAGCGATAGTAATCATTATCCAGCGTTGATACGTGCACCAGCCCGTCGATAAACAGATCGTTCAGGCGCACGAAGAAGCCGAAACCGGTCACGCTGGAGATGATGCCGCTGAACACTTCACCGACGTGATCCTGCATGAAGTCGCACTTCAGCCAGTCGGCGACGTTGCGCGTCGCTTCGTCCGCGCGGCGCTCGGTCATCGAACAGTGTTCGCCCAGCTGCAGCATCTCTTCGAATTCGCTGTGCCAGCCGCCGGTCGGCGTCCAGCGCTCTTTCGGCTCGCCGTGTTCCTTGGCCAGCTGATATTTGATCGCGCGGTGCAGCGCCAGATCCGGATAACGGCGGATCGGCGAGGTGAAGTGGCCGTAAGAGGCCAGCGCCAGGCCGAAGTGGCCGCGGTTTTCCGGATCGTAAATCGCCTGCTTCATCGAGCGCAGCAACATGGTTTGCAGCATTTCGTGGTCAGGGCGCTCGGACACTTCATCCATCAGCACCGCATAGTCCTTCGGCTGCGGCTTATTACCGCCGCCCAGCGTCAGCCCCAGCTCGCTCAGCACGCTGCGCAGCGCGGAGATGTGGTCGTCGCTCGGACGATCGTGCACGCGGTACAGCGCCGGCTCGTTGCGTTTCTCGACGAAGCGCGCGGCCGCCACGTTGGCCATGATCATGCACTCTTCGATCAGCTTGTGGGCGTCGTTGCGCACCGTCGGCTCTACGCGCTCGATGCGACGCTCGGCGTTGAAGATGAATTTGGCTTCTTCGGTTTCGAACGCGATGCCGCCGCGCTCGGCGCGCGCCTTATCCAGCACCTTGTACATGGCGTGCAGCTCTTCCAGGTGCTTGACCAGCGGATGGTAATGCTCGCGCAGCTCCTGATCGCCCTGCAGAATGTGCCACACCTTGTTGTAGGTCAGGCGGGCGTGAGAGCTCATTACCGCCTCGTAGAACTTGGCCGTCGACAGGCGCCCCTGGGCGGAGATGGTCATCTCGCACACCATGCACAGGCGATCGACCTGCGGGTTCAGGGAGCACAGCCCGTTGGACAACACTTCCGGCAGCATCGGGATCACCTGCGACGGGAAATAGACCGAGTTGCCGCGGCTACGCGCTTCATCGTCCAGCGCGGTGCGCGGACGCACGTAGTAGCTGACGTCGGCGATCGCCACCCACAGGCGCCAGCCGCCGCCGCGTTTTTTCTCGCAGTACACGGCGTCATCGAAGTCACGCGCATCTTCACCGTCGATGGTGACCAACGGCAGCTTGCGCAGATCGACGCGGCCCTTCTTGGCCGCTTCCGGCACCTGTTCGCTGAGATCGGCCACCTGTTTTTCCACCTGCGGCGGCCAGGTATGCGGGATCTCATGGGTGCGCAGCGCGATGTCCACCGCCATGCTGGTGCCCATCTTGTCGCCGAGGATCTCGACGATCTTGCCGACCGCTTTGGTGCGGCGGGTCGGACGCTGAGTCAGCTCCACCACCACCATAAAGCCCATGCGCGCGCCGCTGACGCTGTCCGCCGGGATCAGAATATCGAAGCTCAGACGGCTGTCGTCCGGCACCACGAAGCCGGTACCGGCGTCCATGAAGAAGCGGCCGACAATCTGGCTGGTTTTCGGCACCAGCACGCGCACGATGCGCGCTTCGCGGCGCCCTTTGCGGTCCGCGCCCAAGGCCTGCGCCAGCACCACGTCACCGTGGATCGCCATTTTCATCTGTTCGGCGGACAGGTACAGATCGTCTTTGCTGCCTTCGACGCGCAGGAAGCCGTAGCCGTCGCGGTGGCCGATCACCGTGCCGCGCAGCAGATCCAAACGTTCCGGCAGCGCGTAGCACTGGCGGCGGGTAAACACTAACTGACCATCGCGCTCCATGGCGCGCAGGCGGCGGCGCAGCGCTTCCAGCTGTTCTTCACCGCTGAGACCCAATTCGTTGCCCAGTTCTTCGCGGCTGGCCGGCGTTTCTCTTTTCGCCAAATGGGCCAGGATATATTCACGGCTGGGGATAGGGGATTCGTATTTTTCTGCTTCTCGTTCCAGGAATGGATCTTGTGACATTGCGGTTCCTCCGTTGTCATCAGCAGGATGACGTTGAGCCTTGTCTTCTCAACGTCGTTTTATTCGACAAGCAATAGCTTGTAGAGCGGCGGATTGTCTTCGACCATGTCGGCCAACGTATGCTTATCCAGCTCTTCAAGGAAATTCTGTACGCCCTGTTGGAGCACCTGCTTCAATCGGCAGGCAGGGGTGATGTGGCAAAACTCGCTGCTGCAGTTAACCAGCGCGAGCGGCTCCAGCGCCCGCACCACGTCGCCGAGGCGAATGCTCTCGGCCGGTTTGCCCAAACGGATGCCGCCATGCTTACCGCGCACCGCCGTGACAAAACCTACCCGGCTCAACTGATTGATGATCTTCACCATATGGTTGCGAGACACGCCATAAACCTCGGTCACTTCCGAGATGCTGGTCATCTTGTCCTGCGGCAACGAGGCCATGTAGATCAACGCCCGCAGGCCATAATCAGTAAAACTTGTTAACTGCACATTTTACCTCTGGGTATCACTTTACCCGTCTGATACGCCGCTTTTCGGCGCTATTCAAAAGATTACTCATTGGATAATAAACCAGCCGGAGAGTTCGTCGCTAATTATTTAGCGAATCCCGCGCCCTAAGGCGGGTTTATGAAAGGATTTTTTGACGTGAAACCGCAATCGGAGGGAGTCAGGATAAAAACAAACCGGGACGCGCCCGGTTTGTTTAATGCCGCAAAGCCTGATTATGCGTCGAACGGGTCGCGCAGGATCATGGTTTCGCTGCGATCCGGGCCGGTAGAGATGATGTCTACCGGTACGCCGGTCACTTCTTCGATGCGCTTGATGTAGTTCAGCGCAGCCTGAGGCAGCTTGCTGTGCTCTTTCACGCCAAAGGTGGTTTCGCTCCAGCCCGGCATGGTTTCGTAGATAGGCTCGATGCCTTCCCAGCCTTCAGCCGCCAGCGGAGTGGTGTCCACTTCGCGGCCGTCCGGCATGCGGTAGCCCACGCAGATCTTCACTTCTTTCAGGCCGTCCAGGACGTCCAGTTTGGTCAGGCAGAAGCCGGACAGGGAGTTGATCTGCACGGCGCGGCGCACCGCTACCGCGTCCAGCCAGCCGGTACGACGACGACGGCCGGTGGTGGCGCCGAACTCGTTACCCTGCTTGCACAGGTACTCGCCGGTTTCATCGAACAGTTCGGTTGGGAACGGACCTGCACCCACGCGAGTGGAGTAGGCTTTCACGATGCCCAGCACGTAGTCCACATAACGCGGGCCGATGCCGGAACCGGTAGCCACGCCGCCTGCGGTGGTGTTGGAAGAGGTGACGTACGGGTAAGTACCGTGGTCGATATCCAGCAGGGTGCCCTGAGCGCCTTCGAACATGATCAGGTCGCCACGCTTGCGCGCGCCGTCCAGCAGTTCGGAAACGTCAACCACCATGGCGGTCAGGATGTCGGCGATAGACAGCACGTAGTCCAGCGTCGCCTGATAATCGACGGCGTCAACTTTGTAGTAGTTGACCAGCTGGAAGTTGTGGTAATCGACGATCTCTTTCAGCTTAACGGCGAAGGTTTCTTTGTTGAACAGGTCGCCGACGCGCAGGCCGCGACGAGCCACTTTATCTTCGTAAGCCGGGCCGATGCCGCGACCGGTGGTGCCGATCGCTTTCGCGCCGCGCGCTTTCTCACGCGCGTTATCCAACGCAACGTGGTAAGGCAGGATCAACGGGCAAGCTTCAGACAGTAACAGACGTTCGCGTACCGGGATGCCACGCGCTTCGAGTTCACCCATTTCTTTCATCAACGCGTCCGGCGCCAGAACAACACCGTTGCCGATGATGCTGGTGACGTTTTCACGCAGAATACCTGAAGGAATTAAATGAAGAACGGTTTTTTCACCGTTGATTACCAGAGTGTGGCCAGCGTTATGGCCACCTTGGTAGCGCACAACATATTGAGCCCGTTCAGTCAGCAGGTCTACAACCTTGCCTTTACCTTCGTCACCCCATTGGGTGCCCAGTACGACGACGTTCTTACCCATTTTTCAAAATCACCGATTGCTTAAAAATGGATTCTACCACCGTAATTTTCGATTTTCAGCACTTTTAGCATACGATTGCATAAATTTTGGTCTAGACTTTAAAGACCCGTGCGGCCGCTCAACATGTAGTAGATCACGCAGCCCGCAACCACTATTCCACCGCCAAATCGCCGCAGCGTCGCGTCCGGCAACTGCGACATCGCCACAATCATTTTGCGCCAGGCCTGCGGAAACAGCATCGGCCCCAATCCTTCCAGCACCAGAACCAGCCCGAGCGCCAGCCAAATCGTTGAGTTCATGCATCCCCCAAAAACGAGAAAGGGCCCGCGTAAACGGGCCCTCGATCAGATTGCCTCCCACGCTTATTTGCGCAGGGTATCAGGCGACTTCATGTAGCGGAAGAAATCGCTGTCCGGGCTCAGTACCAGCACGTCCTGATTGTCCTTGAAGCTGGCTTCATAGGCACGCAGGCTGCGGATAAAGGCATAGAAGTCCGGATCCTGGCTGAACGCGTTGGCGAACAGCTTGGCTGCTTCAGCATCGCCTTCACCACGGGTGATACGCGCCTGACGCTCGGCTTCCGCCAGGGTACGAGTCACTTCGTAGTCCGCGCTGGCGCGCAGTTTCTCGGCTTCTTCCTGGCCCTGCGAGCGCAGACGACGGGCTACCGCTTCACGCTCGGCGCGCATACGCTGGTAGATGGCGTCGGACACTTCGGCCGGCAGGTTGATCTGCTTGATACGCACGTCGATCACTTCGATGCCCAGCGCCGCCATGCTGTTCGGGTTCACCTGCGGCTGTTTGCCGGTGGTTTCCCGCTCAACGCGCGCCGCCGCAGAGGCGATAGCGTCATCGGCTTCGGTGGTCGCCACTTCTTCGCCGTCGCCCACTGTGCCGGTGTTCAGCGCGTCACGCACGTCAGACATCAGCTTGCCGCGCGAGTCGGTCACGATGTCTTTCACGTCCAGGCGGCCGATTTCGGAACGCAGACGGTCGCTGAACTTGCGTTTCAGCAGCACTTCGGCCTGGGAGACGTCACCGCCGCCGGTCGCCAGATAGTAACGGCTGAAATCGCTGATACGCCACTTCAGATAGGAGTCGACGATCAGGTCTTTCTTCTCGCTGGTCACGAAGCGATCGGCCTGGTTGTCCATGGTCTGGATGCGCGCATCCAGGTTCTTCACGGTCTCAATGAATGGGATCTTGAGGTGCAGACCCGGCGCATACACCAGCGGCTTGTTTTCGCCATCGCGCAGAACCTTGCCGAAGCGCAGCACGATGCCGCGCTGGCCTTCCTGCACCACGAACAGCGAAGCGTACAGCACCACCAGCACCGCGAGGACAATAACTACAAAAGACTTACGCATTGATTACTCTCTCCCTACGCGAGTGGTGTCGTCACGCTGCGCATTCGCCCGGCGCTGATCCATAACCGATCCGCCGCTGGTGCGCGGAGTGCTGCTGTTGGCAGCCGGCGCAGGATTCGGATTGAGGCGAATCAGGCTGGTATCCTTGTTGCCGCTCTCCGTCGCCGCGCCTTGGCCGCGCAGCATCTGATCCAGCGGCAGCACCATCAGGTTGTTGCCTTTGTCGCTCACCAACACCTTACGGGTATGGCCCAGCACTTTTTCCATGGTTTCGATATACAGACGCTCGCGGGTGATCTGCGGTGCGGACTTGTATTCCGGCAACAGCTTGGCAAAGCGCGCCACCTCACCCTGAGCTTCCAGGACGGTGCGGTCCTTATAAGCCTTGGAGTCTTCCAGCAAACGCTGCGCCTGGCCGTTCGCACGCGGCTGAACTTCGTTGGCGTAAGCTTCCGCTTCACGGATGTATTGCTGCTCGTTCTCACGCGCGGCGATCGCATCGTCGAACGACGCCTTCACCTCTTCCGGCGGACGCGCCGCCTGGAAGTTGACGTCCAGCAGCGTGATGCCCATGTTGTAAGGACGAATGGTCTCTTCCAGCATGCGCTGCGTATCGTTACGCACCACGGTACGGCCTTCGGTCAGGATGCGGTCCATCGAGTATTTGCCGATCACGCCGCGCAGGGCGCTGTCGGTCGCCTGGCTCAGGCTGTCGTCGGCATTGACGACGCTGAACAGGTACGCTTCCGGGTTGGTCACGCGGTACTGCACGTTCATTTCCACGCGCACCACGTTTTCATCGGAGGTCAGCATCACGCCGGACGCCGCCAGCTCGCGCACGGACTCCACGTTCACCGGACGCACGTCGTCGATGAAGGTCGGCTTCCAGTTCAGACCCGGCTGCACCAGATGGCTGAACTTACCGAAACGCGTCACGACGCCGCGCTCGGCTTCCTTGATGGTGTAGAAGCCGCTGGCGGCCCAGATCACCACCACGGCGACCGCCGCGATACCGATAATGCGGCCGCTGAAGCCCGACCCAGAGGTGCCGGTGCCGCCGCTATTGCTGTTGGAGCCTTTGCCCCCGCCGAAACCGCTCAATTTCTTGCTCAGTTTGCGGAAGATATCGTCCAAATCAGGTGGCCCTTGATCACGACCGCCTTTGTTGTTACCGCCAGAGTTGCCGCCATTGTTATTGCTGCTCCCCCACGGGTCGCGGTCCTGTCCGTTATTACCGGGCTGATTCCACGCCATGTTTTAGCTCCATATTCTGTGATTGGGTACTTCAGGCTTTCGCGAAGCATAAATGTAACAGGATATGATCATACGATAAAGTCAATCAGGTCCTGTTCTTGCTTGCAGAGACGACGCCATTCGACGATCGGCATTCGCACCACCACGCCAATGCTGCCATCTTCTTCGTTCCACTCTTTTTCAATCGCCTGAAGCTGGTAAAAACGGCTGCGAAGACGGCCTGCCCGTGGCGGTAAGCGCAATTCGTAATGCGCGATCTCCCCCGATAAGCGCTCCGTCAACGCCTGATACAGCAACGGAATACCCTCTCCGCTGGCGGCGGACAGCCACACCCGGATCGGCAGGTTTTCGTCGTTGCGGTCGATACGCGGCACAAAATCGTCCAGCATATCTATTTTGTTCATCACTAACAGTGTAGGGATTTCATCCGAGTCTATCTCCGCCAGCACGGTGTTCACTGCTTCGATGTTCTCATCGACGCGCGGATCTGCGGCATCGATGACGTGCAGCAGCAGAGATGCCTGGCGCGTTTCCTGCAGCGTCGCCTTGAAGGCGGCCACCAGATCGTGCGGCAGGTGCCGGATAAAGCCTACGGTATCCGCCAACACGGTATCCCCCACGTCCGGCACGTCAATGCGCCGCAACGTAGGATCCAGGGTGGCAAATAGCTGGTCCGCCGCATACACCTCGGCAGACGTTATTCGGTTAAACAGGGTGGATTTGCCGGCGTTGGTGTAGCCCACCAGCGATACGGTCGGCACATCGGCGCGGGTCCGCGCGCGTCGGCCTTGTTCACGCTGCTTTTCTACCCGCTCCAGGCGGCGCAGAATCAAGCTGATGCGATCGCGCAACAGGCGACGGTCGGTCTCAAGCTGGGTTTCCCCCGGCCCGCGCAGGCCAATCCCCCCTTTTTGCCGCTCCAGGTGCGTCCAGCCGCGCACCAGACGCGTGGCGATGTGACGCAACTGCGCCAGCTCCACCTGCAGCTTACCTTCATGGGTACGGGCACGCTGGGCAAAGATGTCTAAAATCAGCCCGGTGCGATCGATCACCCGGCATTCGCACAGGCGCTCGAGGTTTCTTTCCTGCGCCGGGGAAAGGGAATGATCAAACAGGACAACAGACGCGCCGCTGGCTTTCACCGCATCTGCAATTTCTTCGGCCTTTCCTTCGCCAACAAAGTACTTCGGATGCGGGGCTTTGCGGCTACCAGTCACCACTTGCAAAGCTTCGACACCGGCTGAGGAGACCAGCGATTCGAACTCGTTGAGGTCTTCCGTATCTTTGTCTTGCGAGAAATAGATATGAACCAGTACGGCCTGCTCACCGGCTTCATAACGGTCAAACAAGCGTGCAACCTCTCAAACGGACACTCACCGTGAGTTTGGGGGACATAAACAGCCCGCGGCTGCTTATGCTCCCCGTCATGGTTGACTTGCAACGCGCTTTATTCAGCGTCATCGCTTTCCTGCTGCGGCTGTTGCTGCGCAGACGGATTGTTGCCATGGTGATAGTTGCTTGAACCGCCGCTCGGGTTGTTGCTGTGATGCGAAACCGGGCGTGACGGGACAACGGTAGAGATAGCGTGCTTGTACACCATCTGGCTAACCGTGTTCTTCAACAGGATGACAAACTGGTCAAAAGACTCAATCTGGCCTTGCAGCTTAATACCATTCACCAAATAAATAGAAACCGGAACACGTTCACGACGCAATGCGTTCAGGAACGGATCTTGCAAAGATTGCCCCTTAGCCATTCTATCTTTTCCTTATTTGCTTGTTGTTTGTAACTAAGAACCTGTCGGCTCTAAAATAAACGACGTAAAAAATTTGCGCGCTGAATACTCAGCAATTGTACACAATCACCCAACCTATGCACTAACAACCTGTGTCACTGAGTCCAAAGCCTCTCCCGGCTTTTCACTGTCCAACCAATGGACCGACTCCCAACCCCGTAACCAGGTCATTTGGCGTTTAGCCAACTGACGTGTTGCGCAAATACCACGATAAACCATCTCATCGTAACTAATTTCACCAGACAAGTATGACCACATCTGGCGGTAACCGACACAGCGAATGGAGGGCAAGTCCGTATGCAAATCACCCCGTGCGAAAAGTGCACGCGCTTCCGTCTCAAAACCCGCCGCCAACATTTGATGGTACCGCAGCTCGATGCGTTGATGGATCAACTCACGGCTGGTCGGCGCTATCGCAAATTGGTGAACTTGATACGGCAACGATTCACCCGAAATTTGAGTCAGTTCCGTTAAAGTTTTACCCGAAATAAAAAAAACTTCCAGTGCTCTGGACAGTCTCTGCGGATCATTCGGATGAATTCTCAATGCCGCGACCGGATCGATCGCCTGTAACTGACGGTGCAACGCCTCCCAGCCCTGCTCCGCCGCTTGCCGTTCGATGCGCTCGCGCACCGCGGGATCGGCGGACGGCAACGGCGACAATCCTTCCAGCAACGCCTTGAAATACAACATGGTGCCGCCCACCAACAGCGGAATGCGGCCGGCGGCGGTGATGTCGGCCATCTCTTTGAGCGCATCGGCGCGGAACTCCGCGGCCGAGTAAGCTTCGGCGGGATCGCGAATATCGATCAGCCGATGCGGCGCCTGCGCCAATTCTTCGGCGCTCGGCTTGGCGGTGCCGATATCCATGCCGCGATAAATCAGCGCGGAATCGACGCTGATCAGCTCCACCGGCAGGCGTTCACGCAGCGCGATCGCCAGCGCGGTCTTGCCCGAGGCGGTTGGCCCCATGATGAAAATAGCCGGGGGACGTGGTGTCATTTCAGTGTCAGTCATGCTTGAGGGCCGCCAGTGCGGCCTGTAAATCAACGGGTTGTAAAAGTCCGCTCGGTGGCGATTTGACCAGCTGCGGGCAAAGTCGTTCAACGTCGGTCAGCAATTGTATCGCTTGCGAGGTGTTCCACTGTTCATGTTCGCTGCCAAGGCGGCGAGCGAGCCAGGTGGCCAGCACCGCGGGCGACATCTCCTGATGTTCGGCCAGATAGCCTAACAGTTCAGGTATCAGTTTTTGTAAATTTTGTTGGCGTAATGGTAAAGGCACTGCGCGCAGCGTCACACGGCCATGATCCGCCTGCAGATCCAGCCCCATCGCCGCCAACAGCGCCTGATGCCGCGCGATGGCCGCCGCTTCGCTCTTCTCCAACGTCAGCTTGACTGGGATCAGCAGCGGCTGCGGCCGCAGCCCTTCTGCCGGCGGGTTGAGCTGCGCCTGGCGCAGCCAGCGTTCCGCCACCGTCAGATTGAGCAACGCCGGCTGCTGGCACTGTTCAATCAACGCATAACACGGCGGATGGATCATCAACACTCGGCCAAAACTGTGCTGGCTACCCGCCAACGGCGTTTCCGCTGCGGCTTTCGCCGGCGGGAACAGCGGCGGCTTGCTCGGGGTTTCCGGCGCGGCCTCGGCCGGCGGCTCGGCGGCGGGCTGCATCAGTTTACCGTACAGCTCGCCTTCGCGTTTTTGGTAACCGCCCGCCGTTTGCCAACCGGGCTGCGGCGCGCGCTCGCGGGCGACGCCGGGCGATGACGGCGTTTCACGACGCGACGCCGGCAGAGAAAAATGGTTGCCGCCGGCGGCGACGCGGTTTTCCTGCTGCCAGACCGGCGCGGGCGCTTCGTCCGGCGTTTCCGCCAGCGGCAGCGACGGCGTCTGCCCGGCCTGTTGCAGCACGGTGGTCACCGCCTGGTAGATAAAATCGTGCACCAGCCGCGCCTGATGGAAACGCACCTCGTGCTTGGCGGGATGAACGTTGACATCCACCTGGTGCGGATCGACCTCCAGATACAGCACGTAAGCGGGCTGCTGATCGTCCTTCAACTGATCCTGATAGGCCTGACGAATGGCGTGATTGATCAAACGATCGCGCATCATGCGACAGTTGACGTAACAATACTGCATTTCACCCAGTTGGCGTGCCCCGGCCGGATCCGCCACCCAACCGCGGATGCTCAGATCGCCGTGCTGCCAGTCGATGCTCAACGCATGCTGTAAAAACGCCGGGCCGCAGATGCTGCCCAAACGGCGCTCGTGCTGGCTCTCTTCCTTCGCCGCCCGGTATTGGCGGATCAGTTTGCCGTTGTGGCTGAGGTTGATCGCCACATCGAAACGCGCCAGCGCGATGCGCCGCACCACTTCATCGATATGGCCAAATTCGGTTTTCTCGGTGCGCATGAACTTGCGGCGCGCCGGCGTGTTGTAAAACAGATCCAGCACTTCCAACGTGCTGCCGACCGGGTGTGCAGCGGGTTTGACCGTCACCGCCTGCTCGCGCCCTTCGGCATAGGCTTGCCACGCCTCGCTTTGTTCGGCGGTGCGCGACGTCAGGGTCAAACGGGACACCGAACTGATACTGGCCAGCGCTTCGCCGCGAAAACCGAGGCTGACGATCGCTTCCAGGTCGTCGAGCGTGCTGATTTTACTGGTAGCGTGCCGCGCCAGCGCCAGCGCCAAATCGTCCTTGCCGATGCCGCAGCCGTTATCGCGAATGCGGATCAGCTTGGCACCGCCGCGTTCGATATCGATATCGATGCGCGTCGCACCGGCGTCCAGACTGTTTTCCACCAGCTCTTTGACCACCGACGCGGGGCGTTCAACCACCTCTCCGGCGGCGATCTGGTTGGCGAGCTGTGGCGGTAACACCTGGATAGGCATGCTGACTCCTGTAGCGGTGGCGCTAGGCCTGCGGAATGGTCAGCGTCCGATCCAGCGGCGCGACGTCCGACTTCAGATTATTGACCCGTTTCAGATCGCCGACGCTGACCCCATAACGAGAAGCGATAGAGGACAGCGTGTCCCCACGGGCCACTTTATGTTTAGACGGCTTCTTCGCCGGCGTTTTCGCCTTGGCGACGGCGGTGACGGCGGCGGTTTTCCCCGCCGGCACCTTCAGGCGTTGCCCGACCCACACGCCGTCTTTCTTCAGTTTGTTCAGATCCCGCAGGGCCGCCATGGTGGTGCCGTAGCTGTCGGCGATGCCGGACAGCGTCTCCGCCCGCTTCACCACGTGGATCTGGGTCTTGCCGCTAACGCTGCGGCTCGCGCCGGCCGGGCTGACGATAGGCTCCGGCTGGCGCACGTCTGGTGTTGAGGTGTTAACCGCCGCTGCGACGTCCAGCGGTCGGTTTTCCACCTTTGGGTCGGCTTGCAGCGGATGCGCCAGGAAGTAGCTGCGCAGGCCGTTATGAATGGCCTTGGCAATCTTCTCCTGATACGCGCTACTGCCCAGCAGCCGCTCCTCCGTGCTATTACTGATAAATCCTGTTTCCACCAGCAGCGATGGAATATCCGGCGAACGCAGCACGCCCAGGCTGGCGTGTTCCGGCCGACGTTTATGCAACGATCCGACGCTCTGCAGCTGCTGCAGCACCTTCACCGCCACATCGTACCCGACGCGCTGCGAGTGGCCGAACTGCAGATCCAGCACCGCCTGGCTCAGATAAGGGTCGGCCTGGCTGTTGGCCAGCAAATCGCCGGCGCCGCCGAGCAGCTCAGACTGCTTCTCATGCTGTTCCAGCCAGCCGGCCATTTCACTGTTGGCGCGGCGGTTGGACAGCACCCAGACGGAAGCGCCGCTGGCGCTGCGGTTTGGCGCGGCATCGGCGTGGATGGAGACCAGCACGTTGGCGCCCTGTTTGCGCGCAACGTCGGAACGCCCCATCACCGAGATAAAATAGTCGCCGTTACGCGTCAGCACCGGTTTGAACTGCGGATCGGCGTCCAGCATCGCCTGCAGGCGGCGTGCGATGGCGATGGTGACATTCTTTTCTTTCAACCCGCTCGGGCCAATGGCTCCCGGATCCTGGCCGCCGTGGCCGGCGTCGATCGCCACCACCACCCGATCGCCGGAACCGGCGGAAACGCGGCTGCTGCGCGGCGTGACCTCAGTGGCGGTGCCTGCGACCACAGTCTGTTTTTGGGTAAAGGGATTCGATCCCGTCGGCGCTTTGCGCAGCGGCGGCTCCGGCGCTTCACGCACCGCAACCGGCGCCTGACGCGGCGGTTGACTGACGGCGACCGGCGGAGGCGTTTGCACCGGCGCTTTACGCGCCACGATATTGGCGCCGCCTTCAGCCGAAATGGTGAATACCACGGTATGCACGCCGCCGTTCTGGCGAGTGGAAACGCGGGTTTTGGCGCGCTGGGTCAGATCAAACACCAGGCGCACGCTCTGAGCGTCTTTCGGCGCGCTGGAGCGAATGCTCTTTACCAGGTTTTGCCCGCTAAAGTTGAGCGGCAGGCCGCCGACTTTGCCCTTCTGGTTAACGTCCAGCACCACCCGTTCCGGGCCGTGCAGCGGGAAAAACGCATAGTCCGGCGGGCCATTGAAGCTCACCGACACCGTCGCTTCGCGTTGGGCGTTCGACACTTTGATATCGGACAGCGAGGATGCCGCCAGCGCGTTCAACGCGCCGAGCGGCCCCAGCACGGCGATCAGCATGATGACCGCAAATTTTTTCAACACCTGCGTCATTGCAGCATCATCCCTGTGATCCATGAATGCGGTCTAACAACTGGCTGCCGTATGCGGAAATCGCCTCAATCTTCGCCTCTCGCCCCTCGCCCTGATAGCCGAGGTGCAGCGCCAGGTCCGGCTCCGGCAGCACGCCGGTGCCCTGCTGCGGCCATTCGACCAGGCAGATGGCGTCTTGCGCGAAGTAATCACGAATGCCCATGAATTCAAGCTCTTCCGGATCGGCCAGGCGATACAGATCGAAGTGATACACCGCCAGCGGCTGCAAGGCATAGGGTTCCACCAGCGTGTAGGTCGGGCTTTTGACATTGCCCTGATGCCCCAACGCCTGCAGGAAACCACGGCTGAAGGTGGTTTTACCGGCGCCCAGGTCGCCGTAGAGATAGATGACGCTGGCGCGATCGCAGGCCTTGGCCAAAGTGGTGCCCAAAGCGACAGTCGCTGCCTCGTCCGGCAGAGGTAAAACGAGTTCTTTCATTCGATAAAGTCTATTTTGCCCACTCAGGATTAACGAAATGAAGGATGTCCGGCAGTAAATCGGTCGCCAACATGCCTCTTGTTCCTTGTCTTTCCGCTACGCGATCGCCGGCCGCGCCATGCACGACGCAGCCCGCACAGGCGGCATCATACAGCGGGAGCTTTTGCGCCAGCAAACCGCCGATGATGCCCGACAGCACATCACCCATGCCGCCGGAGGCCATGCCGGCGTTGCCGACGTCGGCGATCGCCATCTGCCCCTGCTCATCGGCGATCAGCGTACCGGCGCCTTTCAGCACCGCCACGCCGCCGTAGCGCGCCGTCAGCTTGCGCACGGCAAGTAAGCGATCACTCTCGATGTCGGCAGTGCTGCAGCTCAACAGCCGCGCCGCCTCTCCAGGATGCGGAGTCATCACGCGATTCTGCCGTTTCTCGGGATTTAATGCCAGCAAGTTCAGCGCATCGGCGTCCCACAAGGCTGGTTTATCGCTGGTTTGCAGCACGCTCAAGGCGTTTTTGCCCCACTCAGCCTGGCCCAGCCCCGGGCCAATCACCAGCACATCCGCCCATTGCATCGCCTGCCGCAGCGTCGCCTCGTCCAGCGCCTGCGCCATCAGCTCCGGCCTGGCCGCCAGCAGCGGCGCAACATGATCAATGTGAGTAAGCACTCGCACTAATCCAGCCCCGCTGCGCAGCGCCGCCTCCGCCGCCATGCGAATGGCGCCACCGAAACCGCTATCGCCGCCCACCAACAGCAGGCGGCCATGCTCGCCCTTATGCGCGCAGGGGCGGCGCGGATGCAGCCAGCGCGGCAACACCTCGGCGGTAAGCCGCTGAATCTGCTCCGGTTGCTTCGCCAACCAACCCGATAAGCCTAGCGCATTCTGATGAAGTTGCCCGACCCAGTCGCGCGCCTGGCCGGTCAGCAGCCCCGGTTTGAGGCCGATGAACGTGACGGTGTGCGCGGCACGCACCACCGCGCCTGGCGCCGCGCCGCTTTCCGCCAGCAGGCCGGACGGGATATCGAGCGCCACCACCGGCGCCGAATGGCGGTTGGCGGCCTCAATCAGCGCATCAAAAGGCGCACGCGGCGCGCTGCCAAGGCCAGTGCCCAGCAAGCCGTCGATAATGAGCGAAACAGACGCCGGCCAGCGGCTGTTCGCCGGCAGAATGTCGCCGCCTGCAGCTTGCCAGGCCTCGCGAGCCGCTGCGGCTTCCGGTGGCAAAGGACGTGCGCCTTCGCAGGCGATCAGCGTCACCTGCACGCCCGCCGCCTTCGCCAGGCGCGCCACCACATAGCCGTCGCCGCCGTTGTTGCCGTGGCCACACAGCACCAGCCAATGGTCGCGGGAGGGGTACGCGTTGCGCGCCAGCGCGTAGGCCGCCTGACCGGCGCGCTGCATCAAATCGTAAAGAGAAATACCGAGCGAGGCCGCCGCCGCGGGTTCCGAGCGACGGATCCAATCCGCAGGCCAGACAGAGTGTGGTAAACTATCAGCGTATGCTTTTTCACTGTGGCCCGTCATGACGCACCCCCTCGATCTTCATCAACTCGCCCAACATATCAAGCAATGGGGGCAATCGCTAGGATTCCAGCAGGTTGGCATCTGCGATACCGATCTGAGCCTTGAAGAGCCGAAGCTGCAGGCCTGGCTCGACAAGCAGTACCACGGCGAGATGGAATGGATGGCGCGCCACGGCATGTTGCGCGCACGCCCTCACGAACTGTTGCCGGGCACGCTGCGAGTGATCAGCGTGCGCATGAACTACCTGCCGGCCAAGGCGGCGTTCGCCAGCACCTTGCAGAATTCGCAACTGGGCTACGTCAGCCGCTACGCGCTGGGGCGTGACTATCACAAGCTGTTGCGCCAGCGCCTGAAAAAACTGGGCGATCAGATCCAGGAATACTGCGGCGAGTTGAATTTCCGCCCCTTTGTCGATTCTGCGCCGGTGATGGAGCGCGCGCTGGCCGCCAAGGCGGGCATCGGCTGGGTTGGTAAACACTCACTAATTCTCAACCGTGAAGCCGGGTCGTGGTTTTTCCTCGGCGAGTTGCTGATCGATTTGCCGCTGCCGGTGGATCAGCCGCAGGAAGAACAGTGCGGCCGCTGCGTCGCCTGCATCACCACTTGCCCGACCGGCGCCATCGTCGCCCCCTATACCGTCGACGCCCGGCGCTGCATCTCCTACCTCACCATCGAGCTGGAAGGCGCGATCCCGGAAGAATTCCGCCCGCTGCTCGGCAACCGCATCTACGGCTGCGACGACTGCCAGCTGATCTGCCCGTGGAATCGCTTTTCGCAGCTCACTGACGAAGACGATTTCAGCCCGCGCGCCGCACTGCATGCGCCGCAGCTGATCGATCTGTTCAACTGGACAGAAGAAAAATTCCTGCGCATCACCGAAGGCTCGGCGATACGCCGCATCGGCCACCTGCGCTGGTTGCGCAATATCGCCGTGGCGCTGGGCAATGCGCCTTATGAGGACGGCATCGTGCTCGCGCTGCGCACGCGTTTGGGCCAGGACAGCATGCTGGACGAACATATCCACTGGGCGCTGGCGCAACAGCTTGCTCGCCGTGAAGCGCAGGGCATCGAGGTGCAGACGGCACAGAAAAAACGGCTGATACGGGCTGTGGAAAAAGGTTTGCCGAGGGACGCCTGACGGCGTGCGCCGCGCGGCCGCATCACCGGCATCCTTACTCTGTGGATTTGTGCATAAAAATAAAAACACGTTGTCTTTCAACTGCAACAAAAAGAGCAAGTGATCGGCATAACGTTTTGGGATAAATAAATAAGCATATAAATCAAATAGATAAATATTTAATTTGTATGACGTTGATTTTTCAGGCAGGCGAGTTTATGTGCAGAGGCTGTGGATAACTCTGTTCACAACATTTTTACCGGGCGTGTAAAACGGGACAAAAATCCGCGCCGGATAAGGCGTTGGACTTGAGTTTGAAACGAAGAGAAAATTGGAGCGGGAAACGAGACTCGAACTCGCGACCCCGACCTTGGCAAGGTCGTGCTCTACCAACTGAGCTATTCCCGCATAGAGATGCTTTCGGCATCCGGTCACCAAACACTGGCGTGACCTTTGAATTTTTGGAGCGGGAAACGAGGCTCGAACTCGCGACCTCAACCTTGGCAAGGTTGCGCTCTACCAACTGAGCTATTCCCGCGTCGCATAGGTACTGCTTGATACTGCTTTATTTATTCATCATGCCGCATCGCGACATTGTTGAATTTGGAGCGGGAAACGAGACTCGAACTCGCGACCCCGACCTTGGCAAGGTCGTGCTCTACCAACTGAGCTATTCCCGCCCGGCGTATCGATGGTGGAACGTTACGAAATTCTTCATCGGTACGGGGTGCGCATTATACGAGAAATCCTTTTTGCCGCAAGCCCCTGAAAGCAAAAAAACGCGATTTTTGTTTGATTGCCGATTAAAGCGCCAGATTGGCGAATTAAGCGGCTAAAAACGGCGTGTTTTCCCCGCAGGGGCCGCCATCGCCTTAAAGCTGAATGAAATGTTCGCGGTAATAAGCCAGTTCGGCCACCGATTCGCGGATGTCATCCAGCGCCTGATGGGTGCCCTGCTTCTTAAAGCCGCCGAGAATTTCCGGCTTCCAACGGCGTGCCAGTTCCTTCAGCGTGCTGACGTCCAGGTAGCGGTAATGGAAATAGGCTTCCAGCTCCGGCATGTAGCGGAACAGGAAACGGCGATCCTGGCCCACGCTGTTGCCGCAGATCGGCGATTTGCCGGCCGGCACCCATTGCTGCAGGAAGGCGATGGTTTCCAGCTCGGCGGCGCGATCGTCCTGGCGGCTGGCTTTCACCCGCTCCACCAGCCCGCTGCCGGTATGGGTGCGCACGTTCCACTCGTCCATCAAGGCCAGCTGCTCGTCGGATTGGTGCACGGCGATCACCGGCCCTTCCGCCAGGATGTTCAGGTTGGCGTCGGTGACCAGCGTGGCGATCTCGATAATGCGGTCACGCTCGGGATCCAGCCCGGTCATCTCCAAATCGATCCAAATCAGGTTATTTTCGTTTCCTGTCATGATGTTTCCTGCCTAAAAGCCGAGAGAAAAACGCTGTGCGGACGAGACGACGGGCGCCGCCGGTGGCGACGCGCCGCAGCCGGGGGCTAACAACGGTTATTTAATATAAAATAGCGTGTATCATAGTCTTTTTGGTCGCCTTGGGCGACATATACCCTGACGGGTTCAAGGCTGCGCCGGGGGCAACTCCCCGCCGCGGCTGTGCATATACGTAAAGGTATAAAACCGATTCAAGTGAGGCGCAGTGAGTAAGAACAAACTGTCCAAAGGTCAGCAACGCCGCGTGCAGGCGAACCATCAGCGCCGTTTGAAGCGCGCCGATAACAAACCGGAACCGGATGATTCCCAGCTGGGCGAGCCGCAGGAAGGCGTCGTCATCAGCCGTTTCGGCATGCACGCCGACGTTGAGGCGCCGGATGGCACTCAGCACCGCTGCAACATCCGCCGCACGCTGCGTTCGCTGGTCACCGGCGATCGCGTGGTGTGGCGCCCCGGCCTGGGCACCCATGAAGGGGTGAAGGGCATCGTGGAAGCGGTGCACGAGCGCACCTCGGTGCTGACGCGCCCGGACTTCTATGACGGCGTGAAGCCGATCGCCGCCAATATCAATCAGATCGTCATCGTGTCGGCGATCCTGCCCGAGCTGTCGCTGAACATCATCGACCGCTATCTGGTGGCCTGCGAAACGCTCGAAGTCGAGCCGCTGATCGTGCTCAACAAAATTGACCTGCTGGACGCCGAAGCGCGCAAGCTGGTCGACGGCATGATGGATATCTATCGCAAGATTGGCTACCGGGTGCTGGAAGTCTCCAGCCAGACGCGGGAAGGCATGACGGAGTTCGAACAGGCGCTGGCCGGGCGCATCAGCATCTTCGCCGGCCAGTCGGGGGTCGGCAAATCCAGCCTGCTGAACGCGCTGCTGCCGCCGTCTGAAGAGCAAATTCTGGTAAATCAGGTTTCCGACGTCTCGGGCCTCGGGCAACATACCACCACCGCCGCGCGGCTGTACCACTTCCAGCACGGCGGCGACGTGATCGACTCCCCCGGAGTGCGCGAGTTTGGCCTGTGGCACCTGGAGCCGGAACAAATTACCCGCGGCTTTGTCGAATTCCGTGATTATTTAGGTGGTTGCAAATTCCGCGACTGCCGCCACGATACCGATCCCGGCTGCGCTATCCGCGCGGCGATGGAGAAAGGCGATATCGCGCAAGAGCGTTTCGACAACTACCACCGCATTCTGGAAAGCATGGCGCAGGTGAAGGTTCGCAAGAACTTCACGGACGCCGCAGACTGACACTGATGGGCGGGCATTGACGACGGCGGAGCCCTCGTTACAATGCGCGCCCTTTACCCTGATTCACGAGGTTAACGTGCTGGATAGCATCAAGATTAAACTGCAATATTGGCTGCCTAAGCTGGCGCTGACCCGCCTGGCGGGCTGGGGCGCCGACAAACGTGCCGGCTGGCTGACCCAACTGGTGGTCAAAACCTTCGCCCGCTACTACCGCGTGGACATGCAGGAAGCGCAAAACCCGGACCTGGCGTCTTACGCCACCTTCAACGACTTCTTCGTGCGCCCGCTGCGCGATGGCGCGCGCCCGATCATCACCGACGCCAACTGGCTGGCGCTGCCCGCCGATGGCGCCATCAGCCAGCTCGGCCCGATCCGCGAGGACCAAATCTTCCAGGCCAAAGGCCACCACTACAGCCTGGAAGCGCTGCTGGCCGGCAACTACCTGTTGGCCGAGCCGTTCCGCAACGGCCTGTTCGCCACCACCTACCTGGCGCCGCGCGACTATCACCGCGTGCACATGCCGTGCGCCGGCGTGCTGCGCGAAATGATCTATGTGCCGGGCGATCTGTTCTCGGTCAACCCGCTCACCGCCGCCAACGTGCCTAACCTGTTCGCACGCAACGAGCGCGTGATCTGCGTCTTCGACACCGACATCGGGCCGATGGTGCAAATCCTGGTCGGCGCCACCATCGTCGGCAGCATTGAAACCGTCTGGGCCGGCACCGTCACGCCGCCGCGCGAAGGCATTATCAAGCGCTGGACCTACCCGGCCGCTGGTGAAGAAGGCGCCATCACATTGGAAAAAGGCGCCGAGATGGGCCGTTTCAAACTCGGCTCCACGGTGATCAACCTGTTTACCGCAGGCAGCGTGCAGTTTGCGCCGCAGCTGCATAACGGCACCGTCACCCGCATGGGTGAAGCCTTCGCCGAAATCCCGGCCGCCGCTGAAACACCACAGACCCCGATCTAAAGGAATCGACGCCGTGCGCCTTTTCATCACGCTTTTGCTCGGTTGCCTGTTGTGGCAACCGGCGCTGGCCGCCCCCGTGCCGACCGAGAGCCAGCTCAAACAGGAGCTGAAGCAGGCGGAAAGCAGCAAAAACGCGCCGAATCAGGCGGAGACCACCGAGGCGCTGCAAAGCGCCCTCAACTGGCTGACGGAGCGCAAAGAGTCGCAGACTCGCTCCGAGCAGTATCAGAGGGTGATCGACGATTTCCCGAAGATGACGCAGGAACTGCGCCGTCAGCTGGTGCTGGAAAGCAACAAGATCCTGCCGAACGGCGACGATCTGCCGGCCGCCGAGCTGGAACAGCAGATCCTGCAAACCAGCAGCCTGCTGCTGGAACAGGCGCGCCTGCTGCAGCAAGAGCAGGATCGCACGCGGGAAATCAGCGATTCGCTCGGCCAGTTGCCGCAGCAGCAGACCGACGCTCGCCGTGCGCTGACGGAAGTGCAGCGCCGCCTGCAGGCGCAGCCTGCCAACCCGACCACCCCGTACGCGCAGGCCGCCCTGGCCCTGCTGCAGACCGAAGCGGCGGCGCGCAAAGCCAAAGTGGACGAGCTGGAGCTGGCGCAACTGTCGGCCAACAACCGGCAGGAGCTGGCGCGCATGCGCGCCGAGGTCTATAAAAAGCGCCACGAGAAAATAGACGTGCAGCTGCAGGCGCTGCGCAACAACCTCAATGCCCAGCGCCAACGCGAAGCGGAACTGGCGCTGGAAAGAACCGAGCAGTTGGCCGAGCAGAACGGCGACTTGCCAAGAAGCATCAGCCAACAGTTGCAGATCAACCGCGAACTGTCCGCCGCGCTGAACAGCCAGGCGCAGCGCATGGATCTGATTTCGTCGCAGCAGCGGCAGGCGGCGGCGCAGACACTGCAGGTGCGCCAGGCGCTGAGCACCATCATCGAACAGGCCCAGTGGCTCGGCTCGTCGTCGGCGCTGGGGGAAACCCTGCGCGCCCAGGTGGCGACGCTGCCGGAAATGCCCAAGCCGCAACAGCTGGACGGCGACATGGCCCAGCTGCGCGTGCAGCGCCTGCAGTTTGAGAATCAGCTGGAAAAGCTGTCGCAGCGCGAATTCAAGCGCGACGACGGCAGCGCGCTGACCAGCCAGGAGCAGCGCATCGTCGATGCCCAGCTGCGCACCCAGCGCGAGCTGCTGAACTCGCTGCTGTCCGGTTGCGACACCCAAATCCTCGAGCTGACCAAGTTGAAGGTGGCCAACACCCAACTGATCGAAGCGTTGAACGAAATTCGCGACGCCACCCACCGCTATCTGTTCTGGGTGCCGGACGTCAATCCGATCAACTTCTCTTATCCGCTCAACGTGGCGCACGATCTAACGCGCGTCCTGTCGTTGGACACGTTGTCGCAGCTCGGCGGCGCCTTCATGATGATGGTGACCAGCCGCGAAACGCTGATCCCGATCTTCGGCGCCCTGCTGCTGGTGATTTTCAGCATCAGTTCACGCAAGCACTATCACGCCTTCCTCGAGCGCGCCAGCAGCCGCGTCGGCAAGGTGACGCAGGACGAATTCTTCCTCACGGTGCGCACCGTGTTCTGGTCGATTCTGGTGGCGATGCCGCTGCCGGTGCTGTGGGCCGCGCTCGGTTACGGCCTGCAGAGCGCCTGGAACTACCCGGTGGCGGAAGCGATCGGCAAAGGGGTGACCGCCACGCTGCCGATCCTGTGGATCTGCATGATCTGCGCCGCCTTCGCCCACCCGCAGGGGCTGTTCATCGTGCACTTCCGCTGGCCGGCGAAGCAGGTTTCGCGCGCCATGCGCTACTACAAGATGTCGATCTGGCTGATCGTGCCGCTGATCATGGCGCTGATCACCTTCGATAGCCTGAAAGAACGCGAGTTCGCCAACACGCTGGGACGGCTGTGCTTTATCCTGCTGTGTCTGGCGCTGGCGCTGGTCACCCACAGCCTGAAACGCGCCGGCATTCCGCTGTATCTGGATAAAAACGGCTCCGGCGACAACATGCTCAACAGCGCCTTCTGGGGGCTGCTGCTGTCGGCGCCGCTGCTGGCGGCGCTGGCGTCGACCGTCGGTTACCTCACCACCGCGCAGGCGCTGTTGGCGCGCCTGGAGACCTCGGTGGCGATCTGGTTCCTGTTGCTGGTCATCTACCACATCATCCGCCGCTGGATGCTGATCCAACGGCGGCGCATCGCCTTCGATCGTGCCAAACAGCGCCGCGCCGACATCCTGGCCCAGCGCGCCCGCGGCGAAGACGAAACCTCGCACACCCCGAACAGCACCGAAGGCGCCATCGATCCGGACGATTCGGACTTCGATCTGGACACCATCAGCGCCCAGTCGCTGCGGCTGGTGCGGTCGATCCTGACGCTGATCGCGCTGGTGTCGGTGATCGTGCTGTGGTCCGAGATCCACTCCGCGTTCGCCTTCCTGGAAAACATCTCGCTGTGGGACGTGACTTCGACGGTCAACGGCGTAGAGACCGCCCATCCGATCACCCTCGGCGCGGTGCTGATCGCCATTCTGGTGCTGATCATCACCATGCAGCTGGTGCGCAACCTGCCGGCGCTGCTGGAGCTGGCGGTGCTGCAGCACCTGGATCTGTCGCCGGGCACCGGCTACGCCATCACCACCATCACCAAGTACTTGCTGCTGCTGTTCGGCGCGGTGCTCAGCTTCGCCTGGATCGGCATCGAATGGTCAAAACTGCAGTGGGTGGTTACCGCGCTCAGTCTGGGGTTGGGCTTCGGCATGCAGGAGATCTTCTCCAACTTCATCTCCGGCCTGATCATCCTGTTCGAGAAACCGATCCGCATCGGCGACACCGTGACGATCCGCAACCTGACCGGCACCGTCACCAAGATCAATACCCGCGCCACCACCATTTCGGACTGGGATCGCAAAGAGATCATCGTGCCGAACAAAGCGTTCATCACCGAACAGTTCGTCAACTGGTCGCTGTCGGACACCCTGACCCGTGTGGTGCTGACCGTACCGGCGCCGGGCGAAGCCAACAGCGAGGAGGTGACCAAGATCCTGATGAACGCCGCCGAGCGCTGCTCGCTGGTGCTGGATAATCCGGCGCCGGAGGTTTACCTGGTCGATCTGCAACAGGGCATCCAGATCTTCGAGATGCGTATTTACGCCGCCGAGATGGGCCACCGCATGCCGCTGCGCCACGAGATCCACCAGCTGATCCTGGCGGGCTATCGCGAGCACGGCATCACGCTGCCGTACCCGCCGTTCCAGGTGCGCACCGAGACGCTGTCGCGGTTGACCAACAACGGCCGTACGCCGCCGTCTACGCCGGCGCCGAACACCAAGCGCGACGCCGGAGGGCTGTAAGGGATTCTCGCGATAAAAAAAGGGCCGGCATTTGCCGACCCTTTTTGCTTTTCTCACCGCCTGAAACGTCAGGCGATCCCGACCGGGAAGGCCAACACGTCGCTCAGGCTCTCGGCGCCCAGCGCCAGCATCACCAGACGATCCACGCCCAGCGCTACGCCGGAACACTCCGGCATGCCGTGCTGCAACGCCGCCAACAGGTTGTAGTCGATCGGTTGCTGCGGCAGGCCGCGCTCCGCGCGTTTGCGGTTGTCCTGCTCGAAGCGCTGCTGTTGTTCACGGCCGTCGGTCAGCTCGCGGAAACCGTTCGCCAGCTCGATGCCCTTGAAGTACACCTCGAAACGCTCCGCCACGCGGTGGTCTTCGGTGCTGATCTCCGCCAACGCCGCCTGGCTGGCCGGGAAGTGGTAAACGAACGCCGGTTTTTCACGGCCGATATGCGGTTCCACGCCCACGGTGAACAGCAGCTGCAGCAGCGTATCGCGATCTTCTTCGGTATCGGCGATGTTGCTCAGATCGAGTTTGGCCGCCGCTTCACGCAGCTGCGCCTTCTCCGCCGACAGCGGATCGATGTCCAGATGGCGCAGGAACGCCTGCTGATAAGACAGGGTCTCCGCGCTCTCGCAGTCCAGCACCTGTTGCAGCAAATCGTCCACCTCATTCATCAGGCGGTACATGTCGTAGTGCGGACGGTACCACTCCAGCATGGTGAATTCGGGGTTATGGTGCCGCCCGGCCTCTTCATTGCGGAAGCTGCGCCCCATTTGGTAGATCGGGCCGCTGCCCGCCGCCAGCAGGCGCTTCATGTGATATTCCGGGCTGGTCATCATGTATAGCGTCAGGCCCTCTGCCGCCCCCGGCCCGACGAAACGCGTCTCGAACGGGAACAGGTGAACGTCGGTGACCGTCGCCTGGCTCATGGTGGGCGTCTCAACTTCCAGCACGCCACGATCGGCGAAGAAACGCCGGATCTCAGCCAGAATCGCTGCGCGTTTCAACAAATTGGCGATAGGTGCACTAGGCTGCCAGCTTGCCGTTTCGCTCATGGTAATTAACTCCGAAATCAAACAGGGGATGCAGTCTACTCGCATCCTTGCAGCCAAACAAATTCTTCACGATGCGCAACCGGCCATAACGCCAATTTCCGATAAATAGGCGGCAAAAGCGCGTTAAAAAGGGTAAAGCACGCCGAACGCGCGAAAAGGCAGGCAAGCCTGTTGGGCAAGCGTTAATCGACAAAACAATCGATCACATCAAATTTCGACTACTTAACTTTAGGTATAGTTAATTCCCCATTATTGGTGGGAGATATCTATCCTTAACCTTTAAGCAACATTAATCGGTTCAATTAGTTAGCACCCGAAGAGTTCGCTAAATTTTAAGCATAGATATTTAACTTGCCGTTCTTAACAAGAACATTGGAGGAATGCAGTGCAAACCTTTAACGCCGATCTTGCCATTATTGGGGCCGGGGGCGCTGGTTTACGTGCAGCAATAGCCGCAGCGGAAGCCAATCCCCAACTGAAAATCGCGCTGATCTCGAAGGTCTACCCGATGCGCAGCCACACGGTCGCCGCCGAGGGGGGCTCCGCCGCCGTCACTCAGGATCACGATACCTTCGACTACCACTTCCACGACACCGTCGCCGGCGGCGACTGGCTGTGCGAGCAGGACGTGGTCGATCACTTCGTGCATCAGTGCCCGCGCGAGATGACCCAGCTCGAACAATGGGGCTGCCCGTGGAGCCGCAAACCGGACGGTTCGGTCAACGTGCGGCGTTTCGGCGGCATGAAGATCGAACGCACCTGGTTCGCCGCCGACAAGACCGGCTTCCACATGCTGCACACCCTGTTCCAGACCTCGCTGAAATACCCGCAAATTCAACGCTTCGACGAGCACTTCGTACTGGATATCCTGGTGGATGACGGCCAGGCGCGCGGCCTGGTGGCGCTCAACATGATGGAAGGCACCCGCGTGCAGATCCGCGCCAACGCGGTGGTGATGGCCACCGGCGGCGCCGGGCGCGTTTACCGCTACAACACCAACGGCGGCATCGTCACCGGCGACGGCATGGGCATGGCGTTCCACCACGGCGTACCGCTGCGCGACATGGAGTTCGTGCAGTACCACCCAACCGGCCTGCCCGGTTCCGGCATCCTGATGACCGAGGGCTGCCGCGGCGAAGGCGGCATTCTGGTGAACAAAGACGGCTACCGCTACCTGCAAGACTACGGCATGGGCCCGGAAACCCCGCTGGGCGAGCCGAAGAACAAATACATGGAGCTGGGCCCACGCGACAAAGTGTCCCAGGCCTTCTGGCACGAATGGCGCGCCGGCCGCACCATCGCCACCCCACGCGGCGACGTGGTCTACCTCGATCTGCGCCACCTGGGCGAGAAAAAGCTGCTGGAACGGTTGCCGTTCATCTGCGAACTGGCCAAGGCCTATGTCGGCGTCGATCCGGTGAAAGATCCGATCCCAGTGCGCCCAACCGCGCACTACACCATGGGCGGCATTGAAACCGACCAGAACTGCGAAACCCGCATCAAGGGGCTGTTCGCGGTCGGCGAATGTTCCTCCGTCGGCCTGCACGGCGCCAACCGTCTCGGCTCCAACTCGCTGGCGGAACTGGTGGTATTCGGCCGCGTCGCTGGTGAGCACGCGGCGCGCCGCGCGCTGGAAACCGCGCCAGCCAACGGCGCCGCGCTGGATGCGCAAACCCGCGACGTCGAAACCCGCCTGAGCAACCTGATGAAGCAGGAAGGCAACGAAAACTGGGCGAAGATCCGCGACGAAATGGGGCTGTCGATGGAAGAAGGTTGCGGCATCTACCGCACGCCGGAGCTGATGCAAAAAACCATCGATAAGCTGGCCGAGCTGAAAGAGCGCTTCAAACGCGTCAAAATCACCGACAACTCCAGCGTGTTCAATACCGATCTGCTGTACACCATCGAGCTGGGCTACGGCCTGGACGTCGCCGAATGCATGGCGCACTCCGCATTTAACCGCAAAGAGTCGCGCGGCGCCCACCAGCGCCTGGACGAAGGCTGCACCGAGCGTGACGACGTCAACTTCCTCAAGCATACGCTGGCGTTCCATAACCCGCAGGGCGCGCCGCGTCTCGAATACAGCGACGTGAAAATCACCAAGCTGCCGCCGGCCAAACGCGTCTACGGCGCAGAAGCCGAAGCGCAGGAGAAAAAGAATAAGGAGCAGGCAAATGGCTGAGATGCAAACCCTGAAGATCGACGTCATGCGCTATAACCCGGAAAGTGACGCCGAGCCGCATTTCGTCACTTACGCCGTGCCTTATGATGAACAGACCTCGCTGCTTGATGCTCTGGGCTACATCAAGGATAACCTGGCGCCAGACCTCTCCTACCGCTGGTCGTGCCGCATGGCGATCTGCGGCTCCTGCGGCATGATGGTCAACCGCGTGCCGAAGCTGGCGTGCAAAACCTTCCTGCGCGACTACGTCGGCGGCATGAAGGTCGAAGCGCTGGGCAACTTCCCGATCGAGCGCGATCTGGTGGTGGACATGACCCACTTCATCGAGAGCCTGGAGGCGATCAAACCGTACATCATCGGCAACGATCGCAAACCGGAGGATGGCCCGAACGTGCAGACCCCGGCGCAGATGGCCAAATACCACCAGTTCTCCGGCTGCATCAACTGCGGCCTGTGCTACGCCGCGTGCCCGCAGTTCGGCCTCAACCCCGAGTTTATCGGCCCGGCGGCGATCACGCTGGCGCACCGCTATAACCTGGACAACCGCGACCACGGCAAGAAACAGCGCATGCCGCAGCTCAACGGCCAAAACGGCGTCTGGAGCTGCACCTTCGTCGGCTATTGCTCTGAAGTCTGTCCGAAACACGTCGATCCCGCCGCCGCCATCCAGCAGGGCAAGGTGGAGAGCGCCAAAGACTTCATGATCGCCATGCTGAAGCCGCAATAAGGGAGAAAAATTGCCATGACAACTCAACGTAAGCCCTATGTGCGCACCATGACGCCCACCTGGTGGCAAAAGCTCGGCTTCTACCGTTTCTACATGCTGCGCGAAGGTACCTCAGTGCTGGCGGTGTGGTTCAGCATCGTGCTGCTCTACGGCGTGTTCGCGCTGAAGGGCGGCGCCGAGAGCTGGGCCGGCTTCGTCGGTTTCTTGCAGAATCCGCTGGTGCTGTTGATCAACGTCGTCGCCCTGCTGGCGGCGGCGCTGCACACCAAAACCTGGTTCGATCTGGCGCCGAAGGCCGCCAATATCGTGGTCAACAGCGAGAAAATGGGGCCGGACCCCATCGTGAAAGGGCTGTGGGCCGTCACCATCGTCGTCAGCGTGGTCATCCTGGCCGTGGCCCTGATCTAATCCGGAGGAAACATGATAAATCAAGCACCTAAACGCTCCGACGAGCCGGTTTTCTGGGGATTGTTCGGCGCCGGCGGCATGTGGGGCGCGATCGTCGCGCCGGCCATCGTGCTGCTGGTCGGCATTCTGCTGCCGCTGGGGCTGTTCCCCGGTGAAGCGCTGGGTTACGAGCGCGTGCTGGCGTTCTGCCAGAGCCTGATCGGCCGCCTGTTCCTGCTGCTGATGATCATTCTGCCGCTGTGGTGCGGCCTGCACCGCATCCACCATGCGATGCACGATCTGAAGATCCACGTGCCGGCCGGCAAGTGGGTGTTCTACGGTCTGGCAGCAATCCTCAGCGTGGTCACCGTCATCGGCGTCGTCACGCTGTAAACCGCTCGGGTGGCCAACGCCCGTTGGCCGCCCTTTTCTCATCGGCTACACTGTCTACTCGCCCCCGGTAAACAGGAGTCACCGATGCGTTTATGGTCAAAGCTTAGCGTCATGCTTTCCGCCCTGATTTCCGTCGCTTGCAGCATCTCCCCGCCTAAAGACATCAAGGTCGTGACCCCTTTCGACAGCCAGCGCTATCTCGGCACCTGGTATGAGATTGCACGTCTGGATCATCGCTTCGAACGCGGTTTACAGCAGGTGACCGCCCACTACAGCCCGCGTGCCGACGGCGGACTGAAAGTCATCAATCGCGGCTTCAATCCGCAGAAACAGCAATGGCAAGAAAGCGAAGGCAAAGCCTACTTTATCGGTTCACCGCAGGTCGCGGCGCTGAAAGTGTCGTTCTTCGGCCCCTTCTATGGCGGCTACAACGTGATTGCCCTGGATCCGGCGTATCGCTACGCGCTGGTTTGCGGCCCAAACCGCGACTATCTATGGATCCTGTCGCGCACGCCGACGCTTGACGCCGCCGTGCGCGACCGTTTATTGCAGACAGCCAAAGGCTACGGCTTCGCCACCGATAAGCTGATCTGGGTGCAGCAGTCCGCCGATCAGTGACTGCTGAACTTCAGCCCGAGTATGCCGACCACGATCAGGCACAGGCTGATGATGCGCGCGATATTGGTCGATTCGCCCAACAGCACCATGCCCATGATCGCCGCGCCCACCGCGCCGATGCCGGTCCACACCGCATAAGCGGTGCCGGCGGGCAGCGTTTTCATGGCGTTGGCCAACAGCAACATGCTGACCACCATCGCGGCGATGGTGATGATGCTCGGCGTCAGCCGGGTAAAACCGTGGGTGTATTTCAGACCGATAGCCCAAACCACTTCGAGCAAACCGGCGATAAGCAGAATAATCCAGGCCATGAGACGGCCTCCCTACCACTGGGGTCGTCCCCGATAAAATGACGCGTAAACGGGTCGTCCCGTTCAGCGAGGTGATGCATGACGGGTAACCTCACCCGCACTGCGGCAGGATAGCAGCAGCGTTAACGCTCAGGCAAGGGATAGAAATGTGGCGGCTCTCCGCAGCCGGAATGCCGCCGGGTGGAATGCGGATTATTCCGCGCTGCGCTGAATAGCCTTGCCGCCGGCCTGAATGTCTTCACCCACACCGCGGGTGGTATTACAGGCGGTCAGCGAGCTCAAAATCATCAAAGAGAAGATCGCGATAATACTTTTCTTCAGCATAAGAAAGTCCTTATTGGTCGTTGATGAAAAAGTACGGCTTTCTAAGCGTAGTCAAAATTGACGGAGGGTGTGGGATCGAGACCGGCTTTGTGGCGCAAATACATCGGGTTAAAGGCGGGTTCAGCTGGCCGTGCGGGAGATGGCGCCGCCGAGATGCTGAACGTCTTCGCCGAAACCGCGAAACGTATTGCAACTGCTGAGGGAGAAAAGGAACAACAGGGAGAGCACGGCCAACAGCGTTTTCTTGAACATGCGGATTTTCTGCCAACGAACGAGGATGGGATAAAACAGAGGAACCGCGGGGGTTCCTCTGTTTTGAAACTTACTTAACGCGAGAGACGTATTCGCCAGAGCGAGTGTCAACTTTGATCACTTCGCCGATCTGGACGAACAACGGCACTTTTACCACGGCGCCGGTGCTCAGGGTCGCCGGCTTGCCGCCAGTCCCTGCGGTATCGCCTTTCAGGCCAGGATCGGTATCGGTGATTTCCGCTTCGATGAAGTTCGGCGGCTGAACGGCGATTGGGCGGCCATCCCACAGGGTGATGATGCACTCTGCGTTATCCTGCAGCCATTTGGCCGCGTCGCCGACGGTTTTGCCGTCAACCTGATGCTGTTCGAAAGACTCAGGGTGCATGAAGTGGTAGAACTCACCGTCGCTGTACAGGTAGTTCATGTTGGTGTCCATCACGTCTGCGCCTTCGCAAGAATCGGTAGACTTGAAGGTTTTTTCCACGCGGGTGCCGGTCAGCAGACGGCGCATTTTCACGCGCGCGAACGCCTGGCCTTTGCCCGGCTTAACGAACTCACTGGCTTCGACGGCGTAAGGTTCGCCCTCGAACATGATTTTAAGACCCGGACGGAAATCGTTGCTAGAATAAGTCGCCATGATGGCCCTCTGAATATTTGAACTGGTAGCTTAGCCAAAAAAATGGCACACATTATAACCCAAAGTACGGCACATAGAGAAGATTGGTTGCATCAACTCGCCGATGTTATTACCGATCCCGATGAATTACTGCAGCTTTTGTCACTGAATACGCACCCGGAACTGCCGCAGGGGCGCGATGCCCGCCGGCTGTTTGCCCTGCGCGTGCCGCGCGCCTTCGCTGCGCGCATGCGCCCCGGGGACGCCAACGACCCGCTGCTGCGCCAGGTGCTGACCGCCAGAGAGGAGTTCATCAACGCCCCAGGGTTCACCACCGATCCGCTGGATGAGCAGCGCAGCGTGGTGCCGGGCCTGCTGCACAAATACCGCAATCGCGCGCTGCTGCTGGTCAAGGGCGGCTGTGCGGTCAACTGCCGTTACTGCTTCCGCCGCCACTTCCCCTACCAGGATAATCAGGGCAACAAGAACAACTGGCGGCAGGCGCTGGATTATATCCGCCAACACCCGGAACTGGACGAGATCATTTTTTCCGGCGGCGATCCGCTGATGGCCAAAGACAGTGAGCTGGAGTGGCTGATCGGCGAGCTGGAAGCCATCCCGCACCTGAAACGCCTGCGCATTCACACCCGTCTGCCGGTGGTGATCCCGGCGCGCATTACGCCGGCGCTGTGCCGCCTGCTGTCGGCCTCGCGCCTGCAGGTGCTGATGGTCACGCACATCAACCACGCCAACGAAATCGACCGCGAGCTGCAGAGCGCCATGGCCCAGCTGCGCCTCGCCGGCGTCACGCTGCTCAATCAAAGCGTGCTGCTGCGCGACGTCAACGATGACGCCGACACGCTGGCCGCGCTCAGCAACGCGCTGTTCGACGCCGGCATCCTGCCCTACTACATTCACGTGCTGGACAAGGTGCAGGGCGCGGCGCACTTCATGGTCAGCGACGATGAAGCGCGCGTCATCATGCAGGCGCTGCTGAGCAAGGTGTCCGGTTATCTGGTGCCGCGCCTGACGCGTGAAGTGGGCGGCGAACCGAGCAAAACACCGATCGACCTGCGCCTGATGCAGGAGTGAGGCGCGCCACATGGCCTGATGGAACGAAAAGAGGAATGCCGTGGCATTCCTCTTTTTTTATCTCTGTGCGGCGTTTGGCCTCAGCGCCTTACGGGCACTTGTAAACCTGGCCGACCATTTTGCTGTCCAGCGGCGCGAAGCTGGAGAGCAGGTTCTGGCTTGGGCTGTTGGCGCCGTAAATGACGTTGCCGCCCATCGCCGCTGCCTTGTTGCGCAGATCGTTGGCCGCACCGCGCATGGAGCTGCCTTCACCGCCGTTGCCGGACAGCCAGTTGCTCTGGGTGCCGGTCACTTCCCCCAGCAGCTGGCATTCCGCCGCCGGCTTGCTGTCGGTGAACTTGATCTGCTGACCCGCAGCGGTCAGTTCATGAGTGGTGCTGCAACCCGCCAGCAGCACCGCTGCCGAAAGACCCAGTAAGGCTTTAATCCGCATCTTGTTCCCCATTCGATGTTGAGAATTACGCAAAATCTTCTACCCGTCGCCTTTCAAGCTGTAGCGTTGTTGACTGCACTCGCTCACCCCAGTTACTTACTCAAGTAAGCGCCTGGGGACTCACGAGCTGGCCGCCTAGCTACAACTTGAAATTCATAGGGTATATCAGAAAGCGATGCCATCTCTTAAGCATCCGTTGCCACGCGAGCGGGCCAACGTCTTGAGCGACAGCTGATGACTTACCAGTTTACCAGCTAAATCGCCCCGGGCGGCAAAAATATCATCAAATACAGTGCGGCGGCGTTATCCCCAACCGGCGGCCGCCGTCGGTGCCTCCACTTCGCCCTGGCGCGGTTCCTCCTCCGCCAGTTGGAAAGTCGCCACCGCCTGCGCCAGCAGGGCCGCCTGTTCCTCCACGCCGACGGCGGTGGTCGCCACCTCCTCCACCAGCGCAGCGTTCTGCTGGGTTACCTGATCCATCTGGGTTACCGCAATCCCGACCTGCTCAACGCCCTTGCTTTGCTCTTGCGACGCATAGGAGATGTTATCCATCAGCGACGTCACCTGGTTCACCGAGCCGACGATGGCATTCATCGTTTCGCCCGCCTGCTCCACCAGCCGCACGCCGGCGGCGATATCGCAGGTGACGCCGTCGACCAGGCTGCTGATCTCCTTGGCCGAAGTCGCGCAGCGCTGCGCCAGATTGCGCACCTCGCCGGCCACCACCGCAAAACCCCGCCCCTGTTCACCGGCGCGCGCGGCCTCGACGGCGGCGTTCAGCGCCAGGATATTGGTCTGGAAGGCGATGCCGTCGATCACGCCGGTGATATCCCCCACCTGACGCGCACTGTCGTTGATCGCCCGCATCTTGTCGACAGCGCTGGCCATCAGCGTTTCGCCGTTGCGGGCAATGCCGGCAGTCTGATTGACCATACCGGCGGCCTGATTGGCGTTATCGGCGTTTTGCCGCACCGTGGCGGTAATCTGTTCCATGCTGGCGGCGGTTTCCGTCAGCGCGCTGGCCTGTTCTTCGGTACGGCTGGAGAGATCGGCGTTGCCGACGGCGATCTCGTGCGTACCCTGGTTGATCGACTCCACGCCATCACGCACCTGCTGCACGGTGGCGCTCAGCTCCAGCTGCATCGTTCGCAGGCTGGCGAACAGCATGCCGATCTCATTGTTGTTGCGTACCGCGATCTCGCTGCGCAGATCGCCGCGCCCAACCTTTTGCAAGTGTGCGGCGATCTGACGCAGCGGCAGAATCAGGCGCCGGCGGAAATCACGCTGCACGGCGACCAACAGCAGCAGGATCGCCGCCAGGGTGCCGCTCAGCAGGCGGGCGAACACTTTCTGAGTCTGTTCCGCCTCTTCCACTGCCAGACGGTGGGCGGCCACCGTGGCCCGCATGTAGTCGGCAAACTGGCTGTCCAGCCGCTGGCGCACCTGGCGCTTCTCTGCCGCCATGGCGTGCAGCCGCTCGATCAGCGCCGCCTGTGGCGTGTCGGCCAACAGCGCCAGTTCTTGCTTCAGCACTCTCTGCTGCGCCAGGTAGACCTTTTTCATCGCCTCGCCCAGCTCCGGGTGCGATACCGTCAAACCCGGCGTCTCCCAAAACAGGTTGAACGCGACATCGGCGCCGCGCAGCTCGCCGCGTGCCTCACCAATGCCCTGCTGAATATCGGCTCTGCTGGTCTGCGCCATACGCTCGAACGCCATGTTGTCGATCAGCGTCTGCGTTTGCAGCAGAGCACGCCAACTGCGGTTCAGCGCGGCTTCCTCGTCGGAGAAAGTGCTCATCCTGCCGATGCTGTTGCCGTTTTGCTGCATGAAATAGAAGGCGATGGCGCCGGTTCCCATGGGCATCAAGCCCAACAGCAACAGCATCAACATCAGCCAGGTGGCTATTTTCATATTTTTCAGCATAAGTCGTCTCCGTTGACAGTCACACCGGCGAGGGAAAATTCCCCGCCTGGTAGGGGCTATATCGGTACGAAACGACAACGGTTTAGGGCAAAAACAAAATAATGCAATAATTCATTCAATAAACTAATAACAAGCTAAACAAACATTCTTTTTATTGATTTTTAAGCTAAAAAAAACCCCGGTCATTTGACCGGGGTTCTCAGCACACAAGCGTGTGGGGGATGATTACATCATGCCGCCCATACCGCCCATGCCGCCCATGCCGCCTGCTGCGCCCAGATCCGGTGCGTCAGCCTTCGGCAGGTCGGTGACCATGCATTCGGTGGTGATCATCAGGCCAGCCACGGAAGCCGCGTACTGCAGAGCAGAACGGGTCACTTTGGTTGGATCCAGGATACCCATCGCGATCATGTCGCCGTATTCTTCAGAGTAAGCGTTGTAGCCGTAGCTGCCTTCGCCCGCTTTCACCTGGTTGGCGATAACGGAAGCTTCTTCACCGGCGTTAACCACGATCTGACGCAGAGGGGCTTCCATTGCGCGCAGCGCAACTTTGATACCCACGTTCTGGTCTTCGTTGTCGCCTTTCAGCGCGGCGATTTTGCCTGCAACGCGGATCAGCGCTACGCCGCCGCCGGCAACCACGCCTTCTTCCACTGCAGCGCGGGTGGCGTGCAGGGCGTCTTCAACGCGGGCTTTCTTCTCTTTCATTTCAACTTCAGTCGCTGCGCCAACCTTGATAACGGCAACGCCGCCGGCCAGTTTCGCTACGCGCTCCTGCAGTTTTTCACGATCGTAGTCAGAGGTCGCTTCTTCGATCTGCTGACGAATTTGAGCAACGCGGCCCTGGATGGTTGCTTCGTCGCCCACGCCATCGATGATGATGGTGGTGTCTTTGTTGATCACAACGCGTTTCGCCTGACCCAGGTCTTCCAGGGTGGCTTTTTCCAGCTCCAGACCGATCTCTTCAGAGATAACGGTACCGGCAGTCAGGGTCGCGATGTCCTGCAGCATGGCTTTACGACGGTCGCCGAAGCCAGGCGCCTTAACGGCAGCCACTTTCACGATACCGCGCATGGTGTTGACCACCAGGGTCGCCAGCGCTTCACCTTCAACGTCTTCAGCGATGATCAGCAGCGGTTTGCCTGCTTTGGCAACGGCTTCCAGCACCGGCAGCATTTCGCGGATGTTGGAGATCTTCTTGTCAGCCAGCAGGATGAACGGACTTTCCAGCTCAACAGAACCGGTTTCCGGCTTGTTGATGAAGTATGGGGACAGGTAACCGCGGTCGAACTGCATACCTTCAACCACGTCCAGCTCGTCTTGCAGGCCGGTGCCTTCTTCAACGGTGATAACGCCTTCTTTGCCCACTTTCTCCATCGCTTCCGCGATCAGTTTACCCACGGTTTCGTCGGAGTTGGCGGAGATGGTGCCTACCTGAGCGATAGCTTTGGAATCGGAGCAAGGTACGGACAGTTTTTTCAGTTCTTCAACCGCAGCGACAACCGCTTTGTCGATGCCGCGCTTCAGATCCATCGGGTTCATGCCGGCAGCAACCGCTTTCAGGCCTTCGGTGATGATGGATTGAGCCAGTACGGTTGCCGTAGTGGTGCCGTCGCCCGCCGCGTCGTTCGCTTTGGAGGCCACTTCTTTCACCATCTGTGCGCCCATGTTCTCGAACTTGTCTTCCAGCTCGATTTCACGCGCAACGGAAACGCCGTCTTTGGTGATGGTCGGTGCGCCGAAAGATTTATCCAGCACTACGTTGCGGCCTTTCGGGCCCAGGGTCACTTTTACTGCATCAGCGAGAACATTCACGCCGCGGAGCATTTTCACGCGAGCGTCATTGCCGAATTTTACGTCTTTAGCTGCCATTGGTATTTCCCTTCAACTCGTTCAGTTCAGAAGATAAAGCGCAATTACGCTTCAACAATTGCCAGAATGTCGCTTTCGGACATGATCAACACTTCTTCATTGTCGATCTTCTCTGCTTTCACGCCGTAGCCGTCGTTGAAAATCACGATATCGCCAACTTTCACATCCAGCGGTTGGATGTTGCCGTTTTCCAGCACACGCCCTTTACCCACTGCAACCACTTCACCGCGAGTGGATTTACCCGCAGCAGAGCCAGTCAGGACGATGCCGCCAGCAGATTTTGATTCAACTTCTTTGCGCTTGACGATAACGCGGTCATGCAATGGACGAATACTCATTGAACGCTCTCCTGTAAGAAGGTCTCTATCAGATTTAGGGTTGTACACCGGATGGTTGTTATTACCGGCCTCGTGGCATTTGAGATGGGGGCGTTCCAGCCCCCTTCAAGGGGGCTAACGAAAAAAATTTCGCATTTTTGGTTCGGCGAGTGCCGCAGAGATGAAAAACGCGGCCTGGGCCGCGTTTGCTTAACGATCGTGAGGTTTGCGATCCTCGTCCGGGCGGTGTTCCAGCACCGGGCGCTCGTCGTCCTTACGCTGGAATTCGCCGTCAAAGGTGTTGCCGTTGGCGGCGTCGCCGCCCGTCCAACCGCCGGGGCGATACACCGACAGATGCGGCATCAGCTTCAGCGTCAGCGATTTTTGCACCGGCGGCAGCAGCAGCAGCAGGCCGAGGAAGTCGGTGAAGAAGCCCGGAATCAGCAGCAGGAAGCCCGCCAGCACCAGCGAAACGCTTTTCACCATTTCCGCCGCCGGGCTTTCGCCGGCCGCCAGTTTTTGCTGCATCTGCACGAAGGTTTTCATGCCCTGATTGCGCACCAGCGAAATGCCGACGCAGGAGCTGAACACCACCAGCAACAGGGTGACAGCCACGCCGAGCACGGCGGCGACTTTGATAAAGATGGATATTTCTATGTAAGCCAGCAGAAATATCAGCAGTAGCGGTAACCAGCGCACCTGGTTCTCCTATCGGTAGGTAAAGCGCGGCCGCCACGGGGCGACGGCGCGAAAAAAGAGGCCGTAAACGGCCGACACCATTACAATGAGGGCATCCCCCCACCATTTCAACCGAGAGCCGGTTTTTATTGCTAAAGTTCACAAACGTGAAAGAAGTCACAGAACCGGAAAAGGGCATATCCTTAAACACCATAAGGTGATCTGGATTCAGTCATTTCTTATCAACCAGCATATGATCTGGGCAGCAACGGGCGATTTGGTTAATCGTTTCACGCCCCAAGCCTTCGGCAATATTAATTTAGGCTGTGCCCTTTAGCCTTGACCTGACAAATTATTAATTCGGCAGCAACACATAGAGAAGGTTCTCATGTCAAACAACATTCGTATCGAAGAAGACCTGTTAGGAACACGTGAAGTCCCCGCAGACGCTTACTACGGAGTTCACACTCTGCGTGCGATTGAAAACTTCTACATCAGCAACAGCAAAATCAGCGATGTCCCCGAGTTCGTTCGCGGCATGGTGATGGTGAAAAAGGCCGCGGCGATGGCCAACAAAGAACTCAAAACCATTCCGCGCAAAATCGCCGACGTGATCATCCAGGCCTGCGACGAGGTGCTGGATAAAGGCAAGTGCATGGATCAGTTCCCGGTGGACGTATTCCAGGGCGGCGCGGGCACCTCGCTGAACATGAACACCAACGAAGTGCTGGCGAACATTGGCCTGGAGCTGATGGGCCACCAAAAAGGCGAATACCAGTACCTGAACCCGAACGATCACCTCAATAAATGCCAGTCCACCAACGACGCCTACCCGACCGGGTTCCGCATCGCGGTGTACGCCTCCAACCAGAAACTGATCGACGCCATCAACCAGCTGCGCGAAGGCTTCGATCGCAAGGCGAAAGAGTTCGAAACCATCCTGAAAATGGGCCGCACCCAGCTGCAGGACGCGGTGCCGATGACCCTCGGCCAGGAATTCCACGCCTTCAGCGTGCTGCTGAACGAAGAGACCCGCAACCTGCACCGCACCGCGGAGCTGCTGCTGGAAGTGAACCTGGGCGCCACCGCCATCGGCACCGCGCTCAACACCCCGGAAGGCTACCAGCCGCTGGCGGTGCAAAAACTGGCGGAAGTCAGCGGCCTGCCTGTAGTACCGGCGGAAGACCTGATCGAAGCCACCTCCGACTGCGGCGCCTACGTGATGGTGCACAGCGCGCTCAAACGCCTGGCGGTGAAACTGTCCAAAATCTGTAACGACCTGCGCCTGCTCTCCTCCGGCCCGCGCGCCGGCCTGAACGAAATCAACCTGCCGGAGCTGCAGGCGGGATCGTCCATCATGCCGGCCAAAGTGAACCCGGTGGTGCCGGAAGTGGTCAATCAGGTGTGTTTCAAGGTGATTGGCAACGACACTTGCGTTACCATGGCGGCCGAAGCGGGCCAGCTGCAGTTGAACGTGATGGAGCCGGTGATCGGCCAGGCGATGTTCGAGTCGATCCACATCCTGACCAACGCCTGCTACAACCTGCTGGAAAAATGCATTAACGGCATCACCGCGAATAAAAAAGTCTGCGAACACTACGTCTTCAACTCGATCGGTATCGTCACCTATCTGAACCCGTTCATCGGCCACCACAACGGTGACATCGTCGGGAAGATCTGCGCCGAAACCGGCAAGAGCGTGCGCGAAGTGGTGCTGGAACGCGGCCTGCTGACCGAAGCCGAGCTGGATGACATCTTCTCCGTGGAGAACCTGATGCACCCGGCCTATAAAGCCAAACGCTATACGGATGAAAATGAACAATAACAGACCTACCCGGTAGCCCTGAAAGGCACGCTAAATCCTCTGGATAGCGTGCCTTTTTACTTTTAGGCGCCCACAAAATTTTAACGTTTGATTTTCAATTTCTCTCATTTTAAGGAGTAAACACTATGCTAGCCTTGGAATTGGTTATCGTTCTGCTGGCCATCTTTTTAGGGGCCAGGTTGGGCGGTATCGGTATCGGGTTCGCGGGGGGGTTGGGCGTTCTGGTCCTGGCGCTGATCGGCGTCAAGCCGGGTAGCATCCCTTTCGACGTGATTTCCATCATCATGGCGGTGATCGCGGCGATCTCCGCGATGCAGGTCGCCGGGGGGATGGACTACCTGGTGCAGCAGACCGAAAAGCTGCTGCGCAAGAACCCCAAACATATCACCATTCTCGCCCCTATCGTCACCTACTTCCTGACCATCTTCGCCGGCACCGGCAACATCTCGCTCTCGGCGCTGCCGGTGATCGCCGAAGTGGCGAAAGAACAGGGCATCAAGCCTTGCCGGCCGCTGTCGACCGCCGTGGTCTCCGCCCAGATCGCCATCACCGCCTCGCCGATTTCCGCCGCGGTGGTGTACATGTCTTCGGTGATGGAAGGCCACGGCGTCAGCTACCTGCACCTGCTGATGGTGGTGATCCCGTCCACCTTCTGCGCCGTGCTGGTGATGTCGCTGCTGGTGACCTGGCTGTTCGACTCCAAGCTGTCTAACGATCCGGTCTACCTGAAACGCCTGGAAGAAGGCCTGATCACCCTGCGCGGCAACAACGCGCTGGCGATCAAACCGCGCGCCAAAACCTCGGTGCTGCTGTTCCTGCTGGGCGTGCTGTGCGTGGTGGCCTACGCCATCATCAACAGCCCGGGCCTGGGCCTGGTGGCCAAGCCGCTGATGAACACCACCAACGCCATTCTGATCATCATGCTGAGCGTCGCCACGCTGACCACCCTGCTGTGCCGCGTCGACACCGACATGGTGCTGAACTCCAGCACCTTCAAGGCCGGCATGAGCGCCTGTATCTGTATCCTCGGCGTCGCCTGGCTGGGCGATACTTTCGTGCAGGCCAACATCGACTGGATCAAAGAGACGGCCGGCAGCGTCATTCAGGCGCACCCGTGGCTGCTGGCGGTGATCTTCTTCTTCTGCTCGGCGCTGCTGTACTCGCAGGCCGCCACCGCCAAGGCGCTGATGCCGATGGCGCTGGCGCTGAACGTGTCGCCGCTGACCGCCGTCGCCTCCTTCGCCGCCGTTTCCGGCCTGTTCATCCTGCCGACCTACCCGACGCTGGTCGCTGCGGTGCAGATGGACGATACCGGCACCACGCGCATCGGCCGCTTCGTGTTCAACCATCCGTTCTTCATTCCCGGCACCATGGGCGTGATCTTCGCGGTGGTATTCGGCTTCCTGCTCGGCAGCGTCATGCTGTAACGCTTCGACCGGGGCTGCGGCCCCGGTTTTCCTTCTGGCGATAAACTCGCCTTCTAGCCAATCCGCCTTCAGGGTATAGTGCCCATTCGAACCGATGAGAGGGCTGAAGATGTCTGATTGCGAAGCTGTCGTCATACTCTGTACCGCACCCGATGAAGCCAGCGCCCAGGAACTGGCGGCGCGGGTCTTGGGCGATAAGCTGGCGGCCTGCGCCACGCTGCTGCCCGGCGCCACCTCGCTGTATTACTGGGAAGGGAAACTGGAACAGGAATACGAGGTGCAGATGCTGTTCAAAAGCGATCGCCGCCGTCAGCAGGCCCTGCTCGACACCCTGAAACAACATCACCCCTACCAGACACCCGAGCTGCTGGTATTGCCGGTGATGGCCGGAGATAAAGACTACCTGTCATGGATCAACGCTTCATTAAACTGATTTTGCTGCTGTGCAGCCTGTTCTTCCTGCCGCAGGCGGCGCAGGCTTCGCTGTTCGCACCGACGGGCGGCAGCCAGTTCGTGCCCGTCGATCGGGCCTTCGCTTTCGATTTCAAACAGCAAGGCAACCAGGTAACGCTGAACTGGCAGATCCGCCCCGGCTATTACCTGTATCGTCAGCAGATCAAACTGGTGCCCCAGCAGGCGACGCTCGGCGCCTTTACCCTGCCGGAAGGATTGAGCCACAAGGACGAGTTCTTCGGCGAAGTCGCCATCTTCAAGCAGCAGCTTAATCTGCAGGTGCCGCTGCAACAGGCGGCGGCCAACGCCAGCCTCAGCGTCACCTATCAGGGCTGCGCCGAGGCCGGCTTCTGCTATCCGCCGGAAACCCGGGTCATCCCGCTGGACGCGGTCAGCGCCGGCGCTGCCGCCCCGCTCCCGGCCGCTGCACCGGCTGAAGCGCCCGCCGCACCGGCCAGCCTGCCGTTTTCGCCGCTGTGGGCGCTGCTGATCGGCATCGGCATCGCCTTCACGCCGTGCGTGCTGCCGATGTACCCGCTGATCTCCGGCATCATCCTCGGCCGCGAGCGGCCGCAAAGCAGCGGCCGCATTCTGGCGCTGGCGGTGGTTTACGTGCAGGGCATGGCGCTGACCTATACCCTGCTCGGGTTGGTGGTGGCCGCCGCCGGCCTGCAGTTCCAGGCGGCGCTGCAACATCCTTATGTCTTGATCGGCCTGTCGGTGCTGTTCATCGCCCTGGCGCTGTCGATGTTCGGCCTCTATTCCCTGCAACTGCCTTCCGCACTGCAAACCCGGCTGGCTAACTGGAGCAACACCCAGCGCGGCGGCTCGCTGACCGGCGTGTTCCTGATGGGCGCTCTGGCCGGGCTGATTTGCTCGCCCTGCACCACCGCGCCGCTCAGCGCCATCCTGCTGTATATCGCCCAGAGCGGCAATCTGTGGGCCGGCGGCGGCACGCTGTACCTGTACGCGCTGGGGATGGGCATTCCGCTGGTGATCGTCACCCTGTTCGGCAACCGCCTGCTGCCGCGCAGCGGCCCATGGATGCAGTACGTGAAAGAGGCCTTCGGCTTCGTCATTCTGGCGCTGCCGGTGTTCCTGCTGGAGCGGGTAATCGGCGATCTGTGGGGCATGCGCCTGTGGAGCCTGCTCGGCCTGGCGTTCTTCGGCTGGGCTTTCGCCCTGAGCCTGAGAAGCGCGCGCGGCTGGGCTCGCGCCCTGCAACTGCTGCTGCTGGCGGCGGCGGTGATCGCCGCACGGCCGCTGCAGGACTGGGCTTTCGGCGCCGACCAGGCGCAGCAGGCCGCTCAGCCGCACCTGGCCTTTACCCGCATCAACAACGTCGCACAGCTCGATCTGGCGCTGCAACAGGCGCGCGGCAAGCCGGTGATGCTGGATCTGTACGCCGACTGGTGCGTAGCCTGTAAAGAGTTCGAGAAATACACCTTCAGCGATGCGGCGGTGCAGGCGAGCCTGGCCAACGCGGTGCTGCTGCAGGCGGATGTGACCGCCAACAGCGCGGAACAGGCGGCGCTGCTGAAGCATCTGCAGGTGCTGGGGCTGCCGACGATCCTGTTCTTCGATCCGGCGGGCCAGGAACTGACGGCGCAGCGGGTCACCGGTTTTATGAAGGCGGAAGCCTTCAACGCGCATTTGCAGAAAGTGATGCGATAACTGACACTGAAGATCGGAAGCGAATGGGAGGAAGCACAAGTGCAACGTGAACACGTCCTTGATACCGCGCTGGGCCTGTTGGAACAACAGGGCCTGGCGACCGCCACATTAGAGATGCTGGCGGAAAAACTCGACGTTCAACCCGGCGATCTCAAACGGTTCTGGCCGGATCGCGAAGCGTTGCTGTACGACTGCCTGCGCTATCATGGCCAGCAGATAGACACCTGGCGCCGCCAGCTGCTGCTGGACGAAAATCTGAGCCCGCAGCAAAAGCTGCTGGCGCGCTATGACGTGCTGGCGGAATACGTGCAGCAAGACCGCTATCCCGGCTGCCTGTTTATCGCCGCCTGCAGCTTCTTCCCGGAAACGGACCACCCGATCCACCAGCTGGCGGAGCAGCAAAAGCTGACCTCGCTGGAGCTGACCCGCGAACTGCTGCGCGACATGGATGCCGACGACGCCGACATGGTGGCGCAGCAAATGGAGCTGATTCAGGAAGGCTGCCTGAGCAAACTGCTGGTAAAACGCCAGCTCCAGGACGTATCGGTCGCCAAACGGCTGGCGGAAGACATCTTGCAGGTGGCGCAGTGCCGCCGCAACGGGGCGTTGAGCTGAACCGGCAGGGTTGGCAGCGCCACCAACCCGAGGCGATAGCCCCAACAGGCGCATTTTTTGCGCCCTTTGCCTGAAAAGCCAGCAACCGGAGGCATTTTCGCGTATTTCACGCATAAAGCCGTTGACGGCTTTCGGCCAATACGGTTTAATGCTGCCCGTTGCCCGGATAGCTCAGTCGGTAGAGCAGGGGATTGAAAATCCCCGTGTCCTTGGTTCGATTCCGAGTCCGGGCACCATATTCAGAAGAACCCGCCTATGGCGGGTTTTTCGCTTTCTGGGGTACGGACTCTCCATCGAACTGCGTTCGATTATTCGGCCAGAGGCCTCACCCTGCGGGCCAGCGCCGTCTGCAGCCGCTGGAGGATGAAAACCACCGGCTCCGTCGTTTGGCGGCAGACCTCAGTCTGGATAAAGAAATGCTCCAGGATGTTATTCGAAAAAACGTTCTGAGGCCCGTCCAGAAGCGAGAAGTACTGACTTACCGACCTGGATGCCTAGCGTATTTGCCAGCGCCATGGTTGTCGTTTGATGATGCAGAGTCGCACGATATACAATTTAAATATATTTACACTATATAAGAATAATAAATAACCTTATCATTAGTGTATATCCAGATAGTTTCCCTCCATCCATGAATAATTTAATCCTCGTTCAAAACATTCAACACGACATTTAAAACCCCTGATTTTGACGACATCAAATCATAATGTGTCGCTTCAGGAATCATGCTGATAATGACATTATCTTTGTGTGTTTTTGCATAGTCTTCTGCATATTTACCCGGAGCTATATTATCCTCCCCTCCATTTATCAAGGTAATCCTGAAATTATTTCTCATTAGTATCGGCGAGGTTGACTCCATTTTTTTGCCTGATATCTTATCGATGCCACCAAATCGAATAATATTTGGGCAGGCTGTTTCTGCAACTTTAAGATCAACAATTGCACCCAGACCAATTGCCTGATTTATTTTTACCTTACTCAAGTAGTTTTTCGAATGAGTTTCCTCTCCGCCGGATGCGGCCCAGCTGGCTAAATGCCCACCAGCGGAATGGCCAATTAACGTGATTCCGGACTCAGTTATCTGCTTGTCGTTCAAAACCTCAGTTATCTTAATCAAGGCATTTGAAATATCACTATACGTTGTCGGATATCCTCCGCTCGTATCTGCTTTGGTATACTCCACATTGAAAACGGCGTACCCATTCTTCAAGAAGAAGTCCACAACTTCTCCTGCCTGTTGAAAACCCTCGAATTTCGAGTCCCAGCAACCTCCATGTATCACGGCTATGGCTGGCTTTTTTTTATCTAATCCTTTAGGGACGTAGAAATCAAAAAAATTATTTTCTTTATCGGCACCATAATAGTACCTCTGAGTTGCTATGTTCTTCGGCTTGAATTCCATATAGTCTTTAAGTGTAGCGCCGTATATTGGATTGATAACTTCGGCACTTGTACTGCTTATTGAAAAAAAGGCAAGAATAAATGCTAATTTTATTTTCTTCATGGTCAGTCATCCCATTAAAATTTAAATCAATTTTTTGTTTTTTTAATTATTACCATCAAAAATTAACCTGAAATAACCTGTGTGATTTTCGCACTATTATTCCGCGTACCAGGGTTTGGCTACTCGATTCCTAATGGTAATCGACTTAATGTTTGAATAGAGATCAAGCGTTTCTTGACAATGTTCTATCCCTATCCCGCTCTCTTTGACTCCACCGAAAGGAACGCCGCTGGCAAGGTTGAAGTATTCATTTATCCAAACAGAGCCCACATCAAGTGCATCTGCCGTACGCATCGCTTTTTCAAGGCTAGTGGTATAAACGCCTGCTGCGAGGCCATAAGGCACATCGTTCGCTTCATGCAGCATTGTATCATAATCGTTCCAGCGGATGAGGCTTAGTACAGGACCGAAGATCTCCTCTTGAGCAACACGCATTTTATTCTTAACTTCAAGAATAGTTGGCTGTATAAAATACCCGGGCTCACACCCCTCAACCTGAACACGATCTCCGCCATACAGGACTTTTGCACCTTCAGCTTTTCCAATGCTGATATATTCAAGCACTCGCTTCCCTTGCTTGGCTGATACCAGGCAGCTTAATTGGACAGAATCGTCGCGTGGGTCTCCAATCTTTAAACTTGATGCTTTCCCTATCAGTTTTTTGACGAACGGCTCATAAATTGAGTCATGTATGAATAGCCGAGTGCCTGCAAGGCAAGATTGACCGTTGCAGTACATCGCGGCGAACAATGCATTGTCGACAACGGCATCAATGTCTTCGATATCGGGGAATACAATGTTGGGGCTCTTTCCTCCGAGTTCTAACGAGGCCGGGATCAAACGCTCTGCAGCGGCATGGCCGATAAGGCGTCCGACCTCAGGGCTGCCGGTAAATGCTAACTTCGACACTAAAGGATGGGTCGTAATTGCATTACCGACTTCATCGCCAAAGCCGGGCACGACGTTAATGACACCCGGTGGTAAAATTTCGCCTGCCACAGCAGCAAACTCTAATGTGGAAATTGATGCATTCTCATCTGGCTTGAGAATCACGGTATTCCCAGCTGCAATAGCCGGCGCTACCTTAAGCGCGACCATCAGCGCAGGGACATTCCAGGGAATGATCTGTCCAATAACACCTATAGGTTCGCGTTTAGCGACCATATAACCATCGGGAATGGGTTTTCCGTAGCCTTCGTAGGTTGAAATGGCTGCCGCGAAATATCTATATTGAGCGATCGCTTTCTCATAATCTAGACGAACTTCCGCCAGACGTCGTCCGACATCAGTGGCATCAATCAACGCTAATCGTTGCAGGTTTTTTTCGAGTTCGTCTGCCAAGCGGTTTAATAATCTTGCACGCTCCTCATAAGACGTTTCTTTCCAGGTAAGAAAAGCGTTTCGGGCCGCGATAACTGCGGATTCAACTTCAGATTGTCCACAACGGGCGATCTTCGTCAACACTTCCCCGGTTGCCGGATTGACGGCCTGGAAGGTTATTCCGGAGTATGGAATAAATTCGCCATTTATGTAAGGATTGTATTGTTTTCTGAGTGAGATGTTCATGGAAACTCCTTCACGTTAGAAAAAGGTAACGTAGATAATCAATGAATTGTTTACTTGGCGCTATCTATATAGCGCCACTGATGTCAAGAAAACGCCTTTTTTGATCACAAACTGTTAACGGTTTATAAGGAGTACTTATGAGTAAGTCGTTAGCATCATTCTCAAGGTTAGATATCGCACTGCGAAATACACAGTGCAGCGATAATACTATGCCTGCAGAAGCCTTGCTGTTCGATACCCAAGACCTGGATTATGCTCAAGAGAAAGTGAGTGAGGTTTATTGCCCATATCGTTTCAGTCTTGGTGAAAAAAATGAAGGAAACGCAGGTATGTTTAGCCTGCCGGGAGAGAATATCGTGCTGTCCTGGTTTGCTTATGGGACTGATATTCTAATTGAACCGGAAAACTTTAGTGATTTTATATTGACGTTAACGACACTGTCTGGTGAATCTGTGATTCATAGCACCAATATAGTAAAACCCGGCCATGAAAATTCTACAGTTGTCATTGCCGCAGACGACTCGCCACGTTTTCTATATAGCTCAGATAACGTGCAGTTGGGGGTCCGTATTGACGCTCGCTATATGGATGCACTATGGTTACGTTTCTCAGAGGGAGAAGGCGAGTTTTGCTCTTTCGTTTTGCTCGGGGGAGAATGGAATAAGCGCTGGTTGGCCTCTGTAGAAATGCTTAGACAACTGCTGCTTCCAACAATACCTGCCGCTACAAGAAATATGCTGTTGCCTCGGGCAGAGGAATTATTGGTACTACAGCTTCTTGCTGAACGATGGGCCGGTTTTACGGATAAACATTCACGCGGAACTTCCAAACAAAACCTGCCTGCTTACTTACGGCGTTCTGTTGAATATATTAATGAAAATATTGATAGCCCTTTGACCTTATCGGAGATTGCGAGTGCTGCTCAATGCAGCATCCGTACTTTGCAACGGGTTTTTCATAGTTGGCGTCAAATAGGTATAATGCAATATGTTAAGGAAGTCCGCTTGCGGAAAGTGCGTGAGGATTTACTGCAGTCAGAGATAAGCTCAGTGACAGAAGTGGCTACTCGATGGGGTTTTTTCCATTTAAGCCAGTTTGCTGCAGATTACCGTAAACAATACGGTGAACTTCCTTCGGAAACTCGACGCAGGCGGCAGCTTTAAAATAGCAACGGTGGGTTTTACCCCCTCAGATGCGGCAGGTGACATCCTGCCGGAATTGGCCAGCTTTGATTGGTGAACAGTCCCCAAATACATAATGACAGACAGCCACCACAACATAGCATCCGTCCTTAAACCAGGGTGTTTTCATTATGGAGTATGCAGACTGAATCCGATGTCTTAACCGACCACACAAAGGTGATTGGCTTCACCAGCATTGAACGTATCTAAAACCGTCCTAAAGAAAAAGCTGATTCGCGATAAATTCGTACCTTTTATCATGTCACTGTAACCCTGCCTTATTCAAGAAAACCCTGGGGCTATCGGGAGTATCCATATACGGCGGTTTCCGGCGAGACAGGCAGGGACGCCTGTCGTAGCCGGCCGTGATACGAAGCGATAAAGTGAGGGCCGTTGGTGCAGCCAACTATCTGGCAGGGCAAGGAACGTGCCTACGGTTCCTTGCTAGGTCGAGGCGTATGAGTCTTATAAAGCATCTCACTTTTATCGGCAGGAACATCACCAATATCTTCAGAAAAAAACGAACTGACAAGCATGATGCCTATGGCTAGTTTTTCGCTTTCTGGGATACGGACTCTCCATCGAACTGCGTTCGATTATTCGGCCTTCGGTTGACTCGGCGGGATCAGCCCAATCAGCGCCAGTACGCAAGATTTGGCGGCTAATACCAGATTGAGATGCCCGGGGAAAGCGACGTTGATGAACCAAAAGGCCAGGAAGATCGCCAGAGAAACCGGCCAGGCGAGCACGAAGAACCGGGTATCGCATAACCGCTGGGCGCAAAACAGCAGCGTCAGCACGATCGCCAACACGCCGAAAGGAAGATACAGAATCAGCCTCAGGTAAGAGGCGATGACATCAGCGAACGAAACGTTATTGATGACGGAAATCGTCAATTTCTGAAAGAATAATGCGTCGTTGTTATAGAGCTCTAAAAGATTTAACCACGCAAAGCTGAACCCTATCGTTAACGACATCCATACTGCGTATTCTTTGCGGGATAGGGGATTGGTGATCAAACTCAGTCTCTCGTTCAGCCAGCGGTTCCGAACAAAGGATATAGCATAAAAACGCTGAACCGGCGGTAAACGGCAGTTCAGCGTTGTTGTTCAACTCGTCTGAACAGACGCTCTTTTTCTCACTCCGCCATCGTCTCCGTACGCGCGAAATGAATAAACTCAGGCGCCGCAATACGCAGATAATCCTGCGCATTGAGCACCACGGAGCGTTGCAGATCGCCGGCGTTAAACGCAATGTCATCGTAACGCTCAAACAGCTCCGGATCGGCGACCAGCCTGAGCTGCGGGTGGAAGCTGAACGGCGGGATCGCCCCCGGCACGCAGGCCGTCAGGGTCGCGATTTCCGCCGGGCTGACCAACGATGCCTTTTTACCGCCCAACTCGGCCGCCAACCGCTGCAGATCCGCCTGACGGTCCGCTGCCAGCACCGCCAAAATGTAATGCTTGGCTCCGTCGATGCGCGTTTGGCACACCAGTGCCTTGGCGCCCTGCCCCTGTTCGGTGCCGCGCAATGCCGCTACAGCTTCGCAGCGCCCCTCCGCCGGATGTTCTATCACCCGGAATGCGGCCTCTCCGGCGCTCAGCAGCGCCACGACCTGCTCAAATACCGTCTTGTCTGTCACCATGGTTCTCTCTCGTCATCCGCCTGTTTCTATTGACCTGCCAGCAACTCGCCGTAGCGGCGAATGTCGACGTTGCCGCCGCTGATGATCACACCGACGCGTTTTCCCCGCAGCATCGATTTCTGCGCGCAGGCGGCGGCGAACCCCAGGCAGCCGGTTGGCTCCACCACCATTTTCATCCGTTCGGCGAAAAAGCGCATGGCGGTAATCAGCTCATCGTCGGTCACCGTCAGAATGTCGTCAACGTCCCGGCGGATAATAGGGAAAGTATATTGGCCCAGATGCTGCGTCTGTGCGCCATCGGCGAGGGTCTGCGGCGTCTCAATGTGAACGATGCGGCCGGTACGGAATGATTGCTGCCCATCATTGCCCGCCAAAGGCTCTACGCCATAGACTCGGCAACCCGGCGACAGCCGACGCGCGGCGAGTGCAGAGCCGGCCAGCAACCCGCCGCCGCCCAGGCAAACGAACAGCGCGTCCAGTTCGCCGACCTCGTCGAACAGCTCTTTAGCCGCGGTGCCCTGCCCGGCGATCACCTGCGGATGATCGTAAGGCGGGATCAGCGTTAATCCCTGTTGCTGCGCCAGATCCCGGCCGATCTGCTCGCGATCTTCATGATAACGGTTGTACTCCACCACTTTGCCGCCATAGCCGCGCGTCGCAGCCACTTTGGCCACCGGCGCGTCGTGCGGCATGACGATCGTGGCGGGAATGCCAAGCAGCCGGGCAGCCAGCGCGATCGCCTGCGCATGATTGCCGGAAGAAAAGGCCACGACCCCGGCCTTGCGCTGCGCCGGAGAAAACTGCAGCAAAGCATTCATCGCACCGCGAAATTTAAAGGCGCCCATGCGCTGCAGGTTCTCGCATTTGAAAAATACGCTGGCGCCGAAATCGTCGTCAACCGTGCGTGAAGTCTGCACCGGCGTGCGGTGAGCATAATCATTGATGCGCGCGGCGGCGGCGGCCACGTCGTCATAAACGGGTAAAATCAAATCGGTCATAGCGTTACCTGTCAGTAAGGGTTAAAGGGCGGCCAACGCGACAGCTTCCACTTCCACGGCGGCGCCATAATGCAGTTGCGATACGCCGGCCACCGCGCGCGCAGGGCGAAACTCGCCGATCCATTCGGCATACAGCGCATTGAAGGTCGGCCACAAATCGATATCCGTCAGATAGACGCGCACCTGAACCAGCTGCGCGCGGCCGACGCCGGCCCCTGCCAGGCAGGCATCCAGATTGTCCAGCACCTGGCGGGCTTGCCGCGCGAAAGGTTCGTCGGCAAGACTCTCACCTGAAAAGGCGATCGGCAATTGGCCAGAGATATAGACCGTCCCATTGGCCGTGCAACTGGGTGAGTAATGACCGGCGGGAGGAAAGCCGCCGGCGGCGTTGTAAACCACATCATGCTTCATATTTAATCCTTGCACAGGTTCGAAAAGCCCTGCGGAAACGGCGCAGGGCGGCATTCAGACGGGTTTGCGCGCAGCCGCTTCAGGCAACCTCGCCTGAAAACCCACACGCTCTTTCTGCCAGTAAGAAATCGCCATGGTCGCCACGCCGTTGCCGGCCACGTTGGTCAACGTACGCATGGTATCCATCAAGCGATCCACGCCAAGAATCAGCGCCAGCCCCTCCATCGGTATCTCTGGAAACATCAACAGCGAAGCGGACAGCGTGACGAAAGCGCCGCCCGTCACGCCGGCTACGCCTTTCGAGGTCAGTAGAAACACCATCAATAGGCCGGCCTGTTGCGCCAGGCTCAGCTCCAAACCGGCGGCCTGAGCGATAAACAGCGCCGCTAACGTCATGTAGATTGAAGAGCCGTCCAGATTCAAGGAGTAACCGGTCGGCACGACAAAACCGACGGTGGCTTTACTGCAGCCGGCCAATTCAAGTTTTTTCATCAGGCCCGGCAAGGCGGCTTCCGATGAGGTGGTGGTAAAGGCGATGATCAGCTCTTCCCTGATGAGTTTTAAGAAACCGAACAGGCTAAAACGGGTCAACCAGGCCACCACGGAAAACACCACCACAATGAGGAACAGACACCCCAGATAGACCAGCCCCACCAATTTCATCACCGGCATCAGAGCGCCAATGCCGTATTTACCCAGCATGAACGCCGCCGCGCCAAATACGCCAACGGGCGCCAGCTTGAGGATGATATTGACCACTTTGAAGGTGGCTTCGGTCAGCAGATTCACCAAATCAACCACCGGCTTGCCTTTATCGCCCATTGCGTACAGCGCATAGCCAAACAGCAGAGCCACCAACAAGATTTGCAGCATGACGCCGCCGGCCAACGCATCAACCACCGTTTTCGGGATGATGCTCATCACGAAGTCCACGCCTTGCAGGGGCTCCGCCGGTTTAAGCGCCGTGGCGGCATCGGCATGCAAGGCCAGCCCTTTGCCCGGCTCAAACAGATTGCCCATCGCCAGGCCGATCAGCAGCGCCAACGTGCTGACCACTTCGAAATAACAGACCGAGATCATGCCCAGGCGGCCAACGCCGGCACCGCGTTTAACCTGCGCAAAACCGGCTACCACGGTGAGAAACACAATCAGGCCGGCCACCATTTTGATCAGTTTGACGAAGGCCGCCGCCAGCGGATTGAGCTGAGCGCCGATTTGCGGCCACAACAGGCCCAGCGCGCCACCGGCCGCCAGCCCTACCACCAACTGAAAGGTCAACGTGTAATAAAAAGGTTTTCGTGCAGAACCGACGACTGAAGTTGCAGACATTATTGTTCTCCATGCCCTTGCGGGTCGTTGAAGCTAGCGCTGAAAAACCCCGGTGTGTGCGATACGGCTTTTAACGCACGAACATTGTCATATTTAAAACAAATAATCTAAAATTAGAAAATAAGTCCAGAAATGATGTTATATACCTGCGCGACGGCCAAATGCCAATCGGGAAGTGCAGAATTGGGAGCAAGATCATTTTTAGTGCCGCCAGGCGCCAGATGAAAACCGCCGTGCGCCGCACTTGTGGTATGTTCTTCATCTGGCTCGAAATGAGCCAACGCCGCCAAGAAAGTGATCGGAGTGCCCTATGCCTGAAGTGCCGGAAAACCTGTTGTTATCCCAGTTGAATGTGATTGCCGAGGGGCTGAGCGCCACCTTCGCGCCGTTTTGCGAGGTGGTGGTTCACGATCTGCAAAATCCCGAACACGCCATTTTGGCGATCCACAACAACCTGTCCGGACGAGAAGTCGGCCAAGCGGCGACGGAACTTGGCCTGGCTCGCATCGCTTCGGCGGAGTTTCCCAGCGTGATCGCCAACTACGGCAACCAGTTCGCCGATGGCCGCCCGGCGAAAAGCACCTCGATCGGCATCAAGAATGCGCAGGGCGACTACGTCGCCGCACTCTGTTTGAACGTTGATATGACGCTGTTCCGCGGCATGCAAAGCGCGCTGGCGCAGTTCACGCAAACGGCGGCCGGCGCGGTGGCGGAACACCTGGAGCCCAGCGGCGCGGAGGCCATCCGCAACCGTATCGATCGCTTCGCCGCACGCCACGCCACCACGCCGCGCGCGCTGAAAACGCCGGAGAGAAAACGGTTGATTCAGGAACTGAGGGAGCAAGGCCTGCTCGAGGTGAAAAAGGCGATGGAGATTGTGGCGCAGCACCTCGGCGTTTCCCGCGCTTCGGTGTATCTCTATGCGAAAGAAGAGTGAAAAGGCGACGCCTTCCAGCCCCGCCTGGTTACTTTACGTTTTTTCATAGAAAACCCGCCATACGGCGGGCTATTACGCGATGTGATCATTTGAGTTTTTCAGCCCAAGCGAGCGATTTGCCGCTCCTGCCAACGCCCGAACAGCAACAGGCCGCATATCGCCCCGAGCAGCGCGCAGAACATGTCGGACTGGGTGTCCCACGGGTCGCCCTGGGTGCCGAGAAACTCGTCGGCGCCCTGGCCCAGCGCCAGCGCCGCCCACCATTCGATCAGCTCATACAGGGCACTGATGGCGAGCGCGATGCAGCACACCACGAAGCCCAGCATCTTGCGCCCCTGTACATAACCACCGCGCAGCAGGATCTCGCGCGCCGCCAGCGCCGGCACCAATCCCTGAAAGAAATGCCCCAGTTTGTCGTACGGGTTGCGATCAAGATCCAGCCACTGCTGCACCTCAAACCCCAGTGGCACGCGGGCATAGCTGTACATGCCGCCAAAAATCAGGATCAGCGCGTGGAAGAAAATCAGCGTGTAGAGCAGCGGCGTCAGCGGGTAACGGCGGTGGGTGAGCCACAGCAGCGGCAAAACGATCAAGACCGGCGCCACCTCCATCAGCCAGGTGGTGCGATCGTAAGGGCTGATGCCGCTGTGGATCAGCGCGGCCAGCAGCAGCAGAGTGATAACGGACAACAACAGCGGAGAGCGTGAGACGGGCATAACCAACGTTCCTTCGGGTCAATAAGGCAATCCACACGTTATACCGCAGATCGCACGGCGAAAAAAAACAGGCGGAGCGTCGCCGCTTCGCCTGTTCGGTGTGCTTACCTGGGTGGGATTATTTCAGCACGACGCGGATCACGTCGTCCGGCGCGGTCGCTTCTTTCTCGCGGCTGGAAGCCTGCTTGACGCTGACATACAGCGTTTGGCCATCAGGCGACAGCGCCAAGCTGTTCGGATGGGTCGGCGTCTTGATGGTGTTCAACACCTTGTAGCTCTTGGCGTCGATCACGCTCACTTCGCCCGCCTGACGGTGGGTGACGTACACTTCATTGCGCGCCGGGTTGAACAGCACCGCCAGCGATTCCGGCACGTCGATCTTGCTCAGGATGTTGCCGTTACGGGTATCCACCACCAGCACCTGTGGCTGCTTGGAATCAGTGATGAAGGCGCGATGGGTGGCGGTATCCAGGCTGATGTTCAGGAAGAAGTGCTCTTTGGACTCATCCAGTTTCTTGCGCGACAGCACCTTGTTGCTCTGGGTATCGATGGTCACCAGTTCGCCGTCGGCGTTGGTGACGTACAGGCGTTTGGCGGCGGCGTCCAGCGCCAGGCCAGTGCCGTACTTGCCGGTGTCGGTCACGGTGGCGCGCAGGGTCAGATCCTTGCCGTCCACCACCCATACTACGCTGGAATCCCCCAGCCCGGTGATATACAGGGTATCGCTGTCGGCATCCGCCACCAGTTCGCGCGGCGCCAGCGGCTTGACGGTTTCGGAGCGCTGGCGCGCGTCCAGCACCAGGCGGCCTTTCACGTCACCGGTCTTGGCGTCGATGGCGGTCACCGAGTTATTGACGGTGTTGCCGAAGAACAGCGTACCGGTCTTGGCGTTGACGGCGGCGCCGAATGGCTTGATGTCGTTATGGATAATTTGGGTCACGTCCAGCGTGGTCGGATCCAGACGGTAAACGATGCCGCCCTTGTCCAGCTTGCGGCTCTGCGAGGTGGCCAGGTAGAGCGCGTTCTCGCTCGGGCTGTAGGCCATTTCATAGGCGCCTTTGCCGACCGGCTTGCGCAGCACTTCCGGCGCGGTTTGCGCCTGCAAGGTGTTGGAGAACAGCAGCGTAGACAGCAGCATCAGCGGAAATGCCGCACGTTTTCCCTTGGTGATCAAAGTATTCATCAAAATCTCCTTATAAAGCCAACAGGGTGGCCGAACGGCCGCCCTCTGCTCGTGATTAAAATCAGGCTTTCTCTTCGGAAAGCAGCGCCCACCAGCTGTCGATGGTCGGGTTGCGCGCCAGCGCGATAAAGTCGATGTCGCCGCGGATCTTGCGCCAGCGGGTCGCCAGCTCCATGATGCGCACCGAATCCAGACCGTAATCGATCAGGTTTTCATCGTTGCCCATGTCTTCGCTGTCTTCATCCAGCAGCGGCAGGATCTGCTGACGCAGCGCGTCGATGCTGGCGATGCCGGCCGCCGGCAGCAGAGACGCGGTGGTCACCACCCGGCCGCAGCGGCCGGCGGTGTAGCGCAGCGCCATCAGGTGTTCGTCGCGCGAGAAGTCCGCCAGGCCGTCGGCCACCATGAACGGCTGGATGTTGCGCATAAAGGCGTCGATGGCGGTGGTCAGGCAGCCGATGTGCGCATACACGCCGCAGATGATCAGCTGATCGCGGCCGGACTCCTGCAGGATCTCCTGCAGCGGCGAGCGATGGAAGGCGCTGTAGCGCCATTTCACCAGCACCGTATCGTCTTCGTCCGGCGCCAGCGCGGCGGTCACCGCCTGCTGCTCAGGGTGCTTGTTCAGGCCCGGCCCCCACATGTCGTTCAACAGCGCGCGATCTTCATCGCTCTGCTGGTTCGGCTGCGCGGTATAGAACACCGGGATGCCCTGCTGCTTGCAGTAGCGGCGCAGGTTGGCGATGTTCTCCACCACCTGTTTAATCAGCGTGCTGTCCTCGCCCCAGAAGTTGAGGAAATACTGCTGCATATCGTGGATCAACAGCGCGGCGCGCTGCGGCTCCACCTGCCAGGTGACTTTATTTTGCGGCAGTTCGTCCGCCGTCGGCAGCGCGTAATCATTAAGTTTTGGAATGGCCATCGATTAATCTCCCTGAGCCTGAGTCTGTAGTTGCGCGTCGAGCTGCTGGCGCAGCCGTTTTTTGTCCACTTTGCCGACCGGGGTCAGCGGCAGGCTGTCCACCTGAATAAAGCGATCCGGCAGTTTGAAGTCCGCCACGCCCTGTTCACGCAGGTGACGGCGCAGCACCACCGGTTTCAGCGGCGCGTTGGCGATGATATAGGCGCAGCTCTTCTCCCCCATCAGCGCGTCCGGCATCGACACCAGCGCGGCGTTGATCACGTCAGGATGACGCAGCAGCAGGTTCTCGATCTCCTCGGCGGCGATCTTCTCCCCACCGCGGTTGATCTGGTCTTTTTGCCGCCCCTGCACGGTGATGTAACCGTCTTCGCTGATGCTGATCAGATCGCCGGAGCAGTAGAAACCGTCGGCGTCGAAAGCATCGGCGTTGTGCGCCGGGCTCTGGTAGTAACCGCGGAAGGTGTAAGGCCCGCGCGTCATCAACCGCCCGACCTCGCCCGCCGGCAACGGATTGCCGTCGTCATCCGCCACCCACACTTCGTCGTCCGGCGACATCGGCCGCCCTTGCGTCGCCAGAATGTGGCGTTCGTCATCGTCCAGCCGGGTGTAGTTCACCAGCCCTTCCGCCATGCCGAACACCTGCTGCAGTTGGCAGCCGATTTCGTTCTGAATGCGCGCCGCCAGCGTTTCGCCCAGCTTGGCGCCGCCCACCTGCAGCAGTTTCAGGCTGGCGAGCTGGGCATTGCCGCCCCACTCTTCGATCGCCTGCAGCCACAGCGTGACCGCCGGCGGCACCAGCGCCGTCACGTTGATTTGGTGCTGTTCGATCAGGCGGAAGCATTGCCCGGCGTCCGGATCGGCGGCGAACACCACCAGCCCGGCGCCATAAAACACGCCCAGCACGCCCGGCGAACTCATCGGGTAGTTGTGCGCCACCGGCAGCGCGCACAGATAGCGGGTCTGCGCGTCGAAGCGGCAGATCTCCACGCTGCGGCGAATGCTGTAGTAGTAATCATTGTGGGTGCGCGGGATCAGCTTCGGCGTACCGGTGCTGCCGCCGGAAAGCTGGAAGAACGCCACCTGATCAGCCGCGGAAGGCTGCGCGACGAAACCGTCGCTCGCTTCGTCCAGCCAGGCGGCCAGCGCCAGCTCGCCCTCGGCCTGGCTGCGCAGCGCCACGACGCGCAGCGAAGGATGCGCATCGCGGAAGGCGTTCAGGAATTGATCGTCGGCAAACAGCGCGTGCCGGCGATCGGCGATCAGCAGCGCCGGTTTGATCTGCTCGGCATAGGCGTTCAGCTCACTGCGCTGATGGCTGAACAGCGCGTTGACCGGCGCCACACCAATTTTCAGCAGCGCGAAGAACACGATATAGAACTCCGCCACGTTGCCCAGCTGCACCAGTGCGGTGTCGCCGGATTTCACGCCGCGGCGCAGCAAAGCGGCCGCCAGACGATCGGAGCGCTGCTGCAGCTCGCGGTAGGTCAGGCTGCCCTGGGCGTCGATGATCGCCGGAGCGTCATTGTTGGCCTGGCGGTCGAGGATCTCGGTCAGCGGCTTGTCAGTCCAGTAGCCGCGCTCGCGATAGCGGCTGGCGAACTCCGCCGGCCAGGGGGTAAAGGCAATGCTCATCTTGTCGTTATCCTTGATTTATACCAAAGGCACGCAGAATGGTGCTGAGTTTGGTGCCTGTTTCATGCCATTCAGATTCGGGTGAAGAGTCTTCCACGATGCCGGCGCCGGCGAACAGCCGTACCCGGTTGCCGTCAACGGTGCCGCAGCGGATGGTGACCACCCACTCGCCGTTGCCTTCGTCGTCGCACCAGCCGACGATGCCGCCGAACAGGCCGCGATCGAACGGCTCCAGCTTGCCGATCAGGGCGTGCGCCTCGGCCGTCGGCATGCCGCACAGCGCCGGCGTCGGGTGCAGCAGGCAGGCCAGCGACAGGGCGTTTTCGTCGGGAGACGCCGCCTCGCCGTCGATCGGCGTGGAGAGATGCCACAGCGTGGTGGTGGTCAACAATTCAGGGGTGTGCGGCACGTTCAGGTAGCGGCAGCGGCCGGCCAGCACGTCACGCATGCTTTCGGTGACGATGCGATGCTCGTGGCGATCTTTCGCCGAGGCCATCAGCCGCTCCCCCACTTCGCGATCGCGCTCTGGGTCGGCCTCGCGCCGGGCGGAACCGGCCAGCGGGTTGGAATAGAAACGGCCGCCGTCCTGGCGCAGCAGCAGCTCGGGGCTGGCGCCCAACAGCGCGCCCTGCTCCAGCGGCACATGGAAATGGAAACCGTGCGGGTTTTGGGCAATCACGCGCGCCATCAGCGCATGGCGATCCACCGGCTGACGCGTTTCGATCTCCAGCAGGCGCGACAAGACCACTTTGTCCAACTCACCGGCCTTCATCGCGTCGACGGCGTCGCTGACCATGTTCATGAACGGCTGCTGTGGCGGCAGTTCCGTTACCCCGGCCAGCTCCGGCCCGTCCGCCGCCGGCCTAACGCCGGCCATAAAGGCGGCGCGATCGAACCAGCGGCTCTGCTGCGGAATAAACAGCGCCGAAGGCTGCCGGGTATCGAACGGAATGGCGCCGCACAGCAGCGGCTTTTTGATGCCGGCCTGGCGGGCCTCGGCAAACGCCTGCCGTACGCTGCGCTGGAACTCGCCGTTCAGATCGGCGCCGTCTGCGGCCGGCAGGCGAATGCGGCTGAAACAACCGGTGGTGGTCAGACTGCGGAAAGGAGAAGTAAAGAAGAAGCCCGACGCCGGAGAAAAATCAGCGGCAAACCGCTGCTCTTCGCACTCCTGCACTTCCTTTCGATTGATGTCGTTCACGGCAGTATCCATCGCTTCGCCCTCAAGAATTTGAAGTGATAACCAATATAATAATGATTATCATTTGAGTTAATTCCGCGCTAAATTACTCGCCGATATTTGCTATGTCAATAAACGTAAGCACTTCTTTCATTTCGAAATCATGACATAAACGCTGTGGGTTTTACGCATGCCGATGATAAGCATTGCTATTTGATCCCACAGCGTTGTTTTAACGCGTTCGACTACTTTTCTGTGGCGGGCTGCGGCTCCGGTTTGTGCAGCGTAACCTGGCGCAAACCGGTCATGGCGAACAGCAACAGGATGCCGAGCAGCGCCGCGCCGAAGCCGAAACCGCTGGCGCTCATCGCCGGCAGCATAAAGGCGCCCATCGCCCCCAGCAGCAACGCGCCCAGCGCATCGCCCACCACGTTCTGCGCCGTCCACAGGCCATTGATGCGGCCGAGGAAGTTGTCCGGCGTCAGGCTCTGGATCAAGCCGTATTGCAGCAGCGAGTTCAGCGCGCTCAGGTAGCCGAACGCCACCAGGCACAGCAACGCCAGGCTGTACCACGGCATCAGGCCGAACAGGCCGATGGCGGCGAACGCCGCGATCGCCGTCAGCAGCATCACCCAGCCGGGGCGCGCCACATGCGCCACGCGCCCGCTGGTGAACGCGCCGATGGCGGCGCCGAGCGGCACGGCGGCGTACATATAACCGAGGTGGGCAGCGTCGATGTGCCAGCCTTCCGCCATCGCCGGGTACAGCACGCGCACCGCGCTGGCCATGGTCAGCAGCGCGCCGATCAGTGCCACCATGCCGATCACCTTGTTCTGGAACAGGAAGGCGAAACCGCCCGCCAGCGCGCGCAGCGGGTGTTCACGCGGCTGCGGCGGCGGCATCAGCTGCGGCAGGCTCAGCAGCGGCAGCAGCGTCAGCAGGGTGCCGAACGCCGCCAGACCGTAGTTCCAGGCGATGCCCATATGGGCGATCACCAGGCCGCCGATCGCCGGAGAAAGAATCGAGCCGAAGCGCACCGTCAGCATGCTGATGGCGCCCGCCTGCACGATGTTTTCGCGGCCCACCAGCGCCGGCGTGGCCGCCAGCAGCGCCGTCACCCCCACCGCGCCAAAGAAGCCGTCCCACACCGCCAGCAGATAAATGGCCGCCAGCGAAGGCGACGGCAACAGGGCATTGAGACACAGGCCGACAAATCCGACGCCGCAGGTGGAACGCGCAAACAGAATCAGCCGGCGTCGCTCATAGCGATCGGCCAATACGCCCCCCATCAGCAGCCCGGCGAACATGCCGCCGCCGGCCAGCGTCACCGCCAGCCCGACCTGCAGGGTGGAACCGGTCAGCGCCTGGATCTGCACCGGGATGGCGATCGCCATCAGTCCCAGCGCCACAATGGAGATAAAGCGCGCGCAGAACACCGCGCGGAAAGCCCGGTTGGTTTTCAGCAGGCTGAAATCAAGCAGGATGGAGGGTTTGCTACTCATCGGTTGTTCACCACATCTTTAAACGGGGATTCTGCAGTTGCGGGGCGCTATGCTAGCACAGATGGCGAAATCAATAATGATAATAAAAATCATTGATATTCAATTGTGAGCGACCGCAAGAAACGCCGCCAAACGCGGGATAATCCCCGTGCCTGGCGGCGGGATGAGGGCGTCATTACAGCGTGCGCAAGATCCGGTTCAGCAGCGGCCCCAGCACTTTGAACGACGCCGGCGAAACGATATCGACGTGCGCACAGTCCAGCTCGTGCGCCTGCAGCGCATCGACGTACTGCGACCAGGTCTGCTGCACGTCCATCCCTTCCTGCAGCGTGCGTTTGGCGACGAACAGCGTCGCCTGGCCGTGGAAACGGGCGGTCCGCGTGTGCGACAACAACCGCACCGAATCGGCGTAGTTGGCTTCGATGTTGTCGAACATCGCCGTGCGCGTCTCACCCAGCGCCGGATCGAGCGTGTCCTGCGACACCGCCAGGAACTGCTCGCGCTCGCGCTGCACTTCCTTCAACACGTTGTCGTCCAGCATCACGTCCCAGTTTTGGGTCTCCGGCGGATAGGTATCCAGCAGGCCGAGGAACGCCACCTGCTCGCCGCGCGCCTGCAGCCGGGCGGCGATGCCCTGCGCCAGCGTGCCGCCCAGCGAATAACCGATGAAGTGGTACGGCCCGTGCGGCTGCACCTGCAGCACCGTCTGCAGGTGGGCATCCACCACCTGATCCATGTCTTCGCTCAGCGCCAGCGGGCCATCCGGCCGCGGCGACTGGATGCCGACCAGCGACCAGTGCTGGTCGAGATAACGCGGCAATGCGCTGAACTGCCAGGAGAAGCCGGATGCCGGGTGCAGGCAGAACAGCGTCGGCCCCTCGGTAACGCGCAGCGGCAATACGCTGTCGAAGCCACTGCGATCGGCCTCTTCCTGCGTGCGATCTTCCGCCAGCAAGGCGGCCAGTTGCTCAACGCGCGACGCCACCATCACCTGGCCGACGGACACCGCCTTGCCCAGATCGCGGCGCAGCTCCGCCGCCAGGCGCATCGCCAGCAGCGAGTGGCCGCCAAGCGCGAAGAAATCGTCGTCGGCGAACACCTGCTCGCGCTGCAGCAAGCGGGCGAATACCGCCGCGATCTCGCTTTCCAACCCGGCCTGCGGCGTCCGCCCCGCCTTGCGCTCACCGCCCTGCGGCTGCGGCAACGCCTTGCGATCCAGCTTGCCGTTGGCGCTCAGCGGCAAATCCTGCATTTCGACCAGCGCCACCGGCACCATGTGCGGCGGCAGGCGGTCGGCCAGCGCCGCGCGCAGGGCTTCCGCATCCCAGCTCGCGCCTGGCTGCATCACCAGATAGCCCACCAGCTGGCGCGCATCGCCGCCGGCGTCCACCGGCGTGCCCTGCAACACCAGCGCGTGCGTCACCGCCTGGCGCACGCCCGGCAGCGACAGCAAGGCGTGATCGATTTCACTCAGCTCAATACGCTGCCCGCGGATCTTCAGCTGATCGTCGCTGCGGCCCAAATATTCCACCGCGCCGTCCGGCAGCCAGCGCGCCACGTCGCCGGTACGGTACATCCGTCCGCCCTCGCCGAACGGGTCGGCGACAAAGCGGCTGGCGGTCAGATCCGGCCGGCCAAGGTAGCCGTGCGCCAGCTGCACGCCGGTCAGATACAGATCGCCCGCCACGCCCGGCGGCACCGGCCGCAGGCGCGCGTCCAGAATGCGCAACCCAGTGTTCCATACCGGCAGGCCGATCGGCACGTTGGCGCCGGTCACCTTCGCCAGCGCGTCGCCGTAGGCCGGATGCCAGGTCACGTCCACCGCCGCTTCGGTCGGGCCGTAGAGGTTGTGCAACGGCACCGCCGTGCGGCTTTGCCACAGGCGGCACAGCTCCGCCGGCAGCGCTTCGCCGCTGCAGAACACCTGGCGCAGCGCGGCGCAGTTCGCCACCGCCGCGTCGTCGTCCAGGGCGGCCACGAAAGCCGCCAGCATCGACGGCACGAAGTGCAGCGTGGTAATGCGATGTTGGGCGATCAGCTGTTGCAGCTGCTGCGGATCGCGATGCGCCTCCGGCGGCGCCATCACCAGCCGGGCGCCGACCATCAGCGGCCAGAAGAATTCCCACACCGAGACGTCGAAACTGCACGGCGTTTTCTGCAGCACCGCGTCGTCCGCCCCCAGCGGATACTGGTGTTGCATCCACAGTAGGCGGTTGACGATCGCCTGATGGCCGACCAGCACGCCTTTCGGGCGCCCGGTGGAGCCGGAGGTAAAGATGATATAGGCCGCATGATCCGGCGTCGGGCCCGCGATCGCCACCCCGGCGGCGTGATCGGCCGCCAGCGGTGCGTCATACAGCAAAATTTCGCCCTTGTCGGCGAAACGCGCCTGCTGCGCCGGGCTGGTGATGACCAGCCGGGGTGCGGCGTCTTCCAGCATCATCGCCAGCCGCTCGTCCGGATAACCGGTGTCCAGCGGCAGGTAGGCGGCGCCCGCTTCCACGATCGCCATCAACGCTAGCGACAGGAACACCGAGCGCGGCAGCGCCACCGCCACGATGTCGCCCGGCCGTACGCCCTGCACAACCAGCTGGCGCGCCAGCGCCGTGACCTGTTCGCGCGTTTCGCGGTAGGTGAAGCTGAAATGCGCATCCGCCAGCGCCGGCGCGTTCGGCGTGCTTTGCGCCTGCTGCGCCAGCAGTTGGCTCAGCGTGGTCGCCGGCACCGGATGCGCCGTGTCGTTGACCCGCGCCAGCAGAGCGCGATCGTCGGCGGTCAGCATGTCGGCTTCGCCGATCGGCAACGTTGCCTGCGCGGCGAACTGCGCCAGCAGCAGCGGCAACCGCTGCAGATGCGCCAGCAGTTCCTGACGGCTGTAACGCTCGGCGTTGGCCAGCAGCTCCACCTTCAGCTGATGGTGTTCGTCGATAAACAGCGCAATCTCCAGATCGCGCACCGGCCCGGAGGCCAGATCGTGGGTAATGCCTTCGATACCGGCGAAGTCCAGCTGGTAATCGAACATTTTGAAGTTGAAGACCGTACCGTACAGCGGTTCGCCGTCGCCGATGCGCCCCAGATCGCGCTGCACCTGTTCGGCGTCGTAGCGCTGATGGCGGCGCACCGTTTTCAGCTCGCGGCTGATGCGGGCGGCGGCCTCATACAGCGTGGCCTGCGGCTCGAGGTGCATCTCCATCGGCAACACGTTGATCACCGGGCCGGCGGCGCACAGGGCGGCCGATCCGGTACGGCGCATGAAGATAAAACCGGCGCTGAAGCTCGGTTGGCCGCTCAGACGCGACACCCACAGCGCCACCAGCGCCACCGCCATATCGGCGGCGTTCAGCTTCTGCTGCGCGCCGCACTGCACCAGTTCGGCGAAGGCCTGCGGATCGCAGCGCTGTTCCAGCCGGTGGATGCGCGGCGTGGGCGTTTGCCCGGCCAGCGGCTGCGGGCAGATCGTGGCCGGCGGCGGCAACTGCCGTGCTTTTTCGCGCCAGAAATCGGCGTCGCGTTGCCAGGCCGGGGCCTGCCGGTAAGCCTGGTATTCCGCCACCACGTCGCTGAACGCCGTGAAAGGCGTCGGTTCCAGCGCGTCGCCGCGGCAAAGATGGGTGTAAATCGCCGCCACGCGGCGCGCGATGGCGGTGAAGCTGAAACCGTCCACCAGCAGATGGTGATAGCGCTGATACCAGAACCAGCGGTCATCCGCCAGACGCATCACCACATGACGATACAGCGGCGCGCCGCTGCCGGCGCGCAGATCGCTCGCCAGATCGATGTCCATCAGCGCGCGCGCGGCGGCTTCAGGATCCGGCGACGTCGTCAGATCGACAAGTTCCGGCGCGTGCACCACCAGCGTGTCATCCAGCCATTGCACCGGCACGCCGTCGCGTTCCGCAAAACGCAGGCGCAGCATGTCCACCTCGCCCAGACCCTGGATGATGGCCTGCAGCAGAGGCTCCACGGCGACAGGGCCGTTGAGTTCGATGGCGTGAGCCACCGCGTAGGCATTGCGATGCGGGGAGATTTGATCGGCGACCCAGATGCCGGGTTGTGCCGCGACCAGCGGCCATTCGCCCGCAAGCGCCGGGCCGCTGAGAGAGTTAGGGGTGTGTGACACTGCTTATTGCTCCCGTGATTACCTGGCGCCGGTCACGCCTCGCGTGCTGCGACCGGCAGAATATCTTGCCAATGCTGTTCCAGCCATTCGGCGCACTCGAGGCGCGCCGCCGGGCCAAAGACGATCGTCCACTCGGACGGAATGGCGCGGAAATCCGGCCACAAACTGTATTGTTGTTGTACGTTGCGCAGCACCAGGCTGCGCTGCTGTTGATCATCGAACGGATTCAGGCTTTCCATCATGTGTTCCTCGTGCCGTCGCCGATGCCGGGTAAGCGGTGGCGAAAGCGGAAGCCCATACCGCCTGCAGCCCATCGGTCAGGCCGCTGCGCCAGCACAGCGCATCGTGCCCGCCTTCCACCACCCGGTAGTGCACCCGATGGCCGGCGTCGCTCAGGCGCGCCGCCATTTCGCCACTGACCCGATGCACCAGTTTTTCCTGCGAACCGGCTTCCATAAAGACCTTCAGCGCGCCGTGGTTGCCCAGGCCGTGGCGTTCGACCTGTTGCATCAGCCAGCAGGCGTCGTCGGGAATGCTCGGCAGCTGCAGCATGTCGCGCCGCGGCCACCAGTAGGAACCGGACTGGGTGATCACCGCGCCGAAGCGCTGCGGCCAGCGCAGCCCGGCATACAGGGAGGCCAGGCCGCCAAAGCTTTGCCCCGCCACCACCGTATCGGCCGGCTTGTCGCTGTGCGGCGCCCAGTCGGCCAGCTGCGGCATCAGTTCTTCCTGCACCGCCAGCCAGAAATCGTCCTTGCAGGTTAATTCTCGCGCCCGGTGCGGCAGATCGATGATGTCGATCAGCACATACACCGCTTCCGGCAACGCCCCCTCGCGGGTCAGTTGCATCAGCGGCGCCCAAACCGGCATCTGCTTCGCCCAGAACTGGCCGTCGAGCAAGATCGCGAGCGGGCGCTCGGCCGGCTTGCTGTCGCCGGTGGTGTAGATCCAGACATCGCGGCTGTTGCCCAGGCGCTCGCTCTGCCAGGTATGCCGCTGCAAACGCGCCGGCAGCGGCGGCGTGCAGCGCCCGCTGGCGATCTCATATTCGTCGAACGAACGCCATACCGGCTGCGGCGGCGCATCCGGCATGTGCAGACCGGAGACGCTGTGACCGCTGGCGCTTTGCCAGGAGCGATACGGGTTGAGCAGATCGGGGGTAGCGCTGGCGAACACCTGATGCCACCAGTGACGCAGGTTGTGCATGTTGGCGTGCGCATCGTCGCCGCTGAACGCCGGCGGCCGCTCGTCAAAGCAGGGGATAAAGCAGTAGCTTCCGCGCCAGGCGCCGCTCAGTTCGGTCTGCCAATACCACACGTCGGTGCCGGCCAAACGCTGCAGGCTTTGCGGCGGATTCGGCTGATGGTGGTCGGTCAGGCAGTTAATGTTGATCCATACGCGACGGTAGGCGGAGGTCAATTCGCATCCCTGGGGATCGCGCCAGAAAAAGGTGGTGCGCCAGCGGCCGTTACCCGCCGGTTCTACCCATGGCGTACCGCGTCGTGCCACCGTCAACCACCACCCTGGACTGCCCGCATTGCTGCTGGCCAATAATCTGCTGCTTTCTGACTGTAGTTCTGTATTCACAACGCCTACCCATTTTGTAGTTGGCGGCACCGGGAACGTCGACTTTTCCCTATCGCCGGCCACCGCCCGAACGCACTGTACGCCAAATACTATTGATAATAATTTGCATTTGCAATAGTGTGTAAGGCTTGGAGATCGTGCTGGTATTGCGCGCAACGGACAGGGATCGGGGATACATCAATGGCATCCCTTGCCGCAGCCGATTTTCTATTTCCGACTACACAAAAACTACAACCGCCCTTCCCCCATTCGGCGAGGGATGGCAGCAAGGTAGGACACTCAGATGAAAAGCAAGCTATCACGTTATTCTTTAGCCACTCTTATCGGCTTGGGATTGGGCGCGTCCGCGTTCGCCAACGCCGCGCAGCAAACCGACACCACCACCACGGAAGAGAACAGCGGCGCCACGGATAAAAAGCCGCGCGGCGAAGACACCATCGTCGTGACCGCCGCCCGGCAGAACCTGCAGGCGCCGGGGGTGTCCACCATCACCGCCGACGAGATCAAAAAACGCCCGCCGGCGCGCGACATCAGCGAACTGATCCGCACCATGCCCGGGGTTAACCTGACCGGCAACTCCACCAGCGGCCAGCGCGGCAACAATCGCCAGATCGATATCCGCGGCATGGGCCCGGAAAACACCCTGATTCTGATCGACGGCAAACCGGCCTCCAGCCGCAACTCGGTGCGTCAGGGCTGGCGCGGCGAGCGCGACTCCCGTGGCGATACTGCCTGGGTGCCGCCGGAAATGATCGAACGCATCGAAGTGCTGCGCGGCCCGGCCGCGGCGCGCTACGGCAACGGCGCCGCGGGCGGCGTGGTCAACATCATCACCAAGAAAGCCGGCGATGCGCTGCACGGCTCGCTGAACGGCTACTTCAACGTGCCGCAGCACAAGCAGGAGGGCGCCACCAAGCGCACCGATTTCAGCCTGTCCGGCCCGCTGAGCGATTCCCTGAGCTTCCGCCTGTTCGGCGGCTACAGCAAAACGCAGGCCGACGCCTGGGACATTAACGAATCGCATAAATCCGAACGCGTCGGCGCCTACGCCAACAGCGTCCCGGCCGGGCGCGAAGGGGTAGTCGATAAAAACATCGACGCCCTGCTGCACTGGGACTTCGCCCATCTGCAGTCGCTGGAGTTCGAGTACGCTTACGGCCGCCAGGGCAACCTGTACGCCGGCGATACCCAGAACACCAACACCAACGCCCTGGTGCAGAGCAACTACGGCAAAGAGACCAACCGCATCTACCGTGAAACCTTCGGCCTGACCCACCGCGGCGCCTGGGACAACGGGGTGAGCACCAACAACTACGTGCAGTTCGAACGCACCCGCAACACCCGCCTGAACGAGGGCTTGGCCGGCGGCACCGAAGGCATCTTCGACACCAAAAACACCGGTTTCGGCACCACCAAGCTGGACGACTTCCTGGCGCACAGCGAAGTCAGCGTGCCGTTTGAGCTGGGCGTCGCGCAAACCGCCACGCTGGGCACCGAGTGGACCCAGCAGCGGATGAAAGACGGCACCTCCACCAGCCAAACGCTGATGGGCGGCACCATTCCCGGCATGACTACCGGCACGCGCAGCCCTTACGCTTCCGCACATATCTTCTCGCTGTTCGCCGAAGACAACATTGAGCTGACCGACACCACCATGCTGACGCCGGGTCTGCGCTACGATCTGCATTCGGAATCCGGCAACAACTGGAGCCCGGCGCTGAACCTGTCGCAGGAACTGGGTGATTACTTCACGCTGAAGATGGGCATCGCGCGTTCCTATAAAGCCCCGACGCTGTTCCAAACCAACGGCAACTACCTGCTGTACAGCAAAGGCCAGGGATGTGCCGGCAGCGATACCAAAAACGGCTGCTACCTGCTCGGCAACGACGATCTGAAAGCGGAAACCAGCGTTAACAAAGAGATCGGGCTGGAATTCCATAACGAAGGCTGGCTGGCCGGCGTGACCTACTTCCGCAACGATTACCACAACAAGATTGAGGCGGGTAACTCGCGCATCGCCACCAGCAGCACCGGCACGGCGGTCTATCAGTGGGAAAACGTGCCGAAGGCGGTGGTGCAGGGGCTGGAAGGTTCGCTGAACGTGCCGGTCAGCGAGACCGTCACCTGGAGCAACAACGCCACCTACATGATCGAGAACAAGAACAAGACCACCGGCGATTACCTGTCGGTGATCCCGAAGTTCACCGTCAACTCGACCCTCAGCTGGCAGGCCACGCAGGATCTGTCGATGCAGTCCACCCTGACCTGGTACGGCCGGCAGAAGCCGAAGAAGTACAACTATCAGGGTAAACCGGCCACCGGCGGCGAAACCCGCGAGGTCAGCCCTTACGCCGTCGTCGGCGCCAGCGCAACCTATGACCTGACCAAAAACGTCAGCGTCACCGCCGGCATCGACAACCTGTTCGACAAACGCCAGTTCCGCGCCGGCAACGCGCAGAACGTGGGCGATCCGAACACCGGCGCGATCAACATCGCCGGCGCGGGCGCGGCCACCTACAACGAACCGGGCCGTACCTACTACATGAGCATCAACACCCACTTCTGATGACATGACCCAACGACAAAGGGGTGCTCAGCACCCCTTGAGGTAAATGACAAAGCGGATGACGTTGCCGGGCTTTCATTAGGCGACAGATAGAAAACAAGGAAAATCAATTTATTGATTTTCGGCTGATAACCACAAAGGAGGAAAAACCACGCTTTTTCCTCCTTTGTCAGCCACTAGAAAGGGCGCCGCGGCGCCCCTTTTTTTATCTTTCCGTTGCGTTACCTGGTGTGCAGTTGAATGCGCACCACGCTTTCCGGCTTGCCGGCCTTGGTGGAAGCGCCGTCGTTTTTCACCGTCACGAACAGCGCGTCGCCTTTCGGATCCAACGCCAGGCTGTTAGGGTGCGGCGGCAGGTCTACGGTTTGCAGGCGCTTGAGGGTCTTGGCGTCAAACACCGTCAGCGTCCCGGCGCCGTGATCCACGCGCACGCCTTTGCGGTTGGCGACATACAGCCGCTGGCTACGCTCATCGAGCAGCAGGCCGATCGGCACCTCATCCGTCAGCTCGCTGGCCAGCACTTTTCCGCTGTCCGCATCCAGCGCGAATACCCGGTGGCCGCTGCTGCGCTTCACATAGTCGTGCCCCAGATGATGATTGCGGTAGTCGTCGCGATCGATGCCCTGATCGACGCCCAGCAGGCGATTGCTCGCCGGGTCATACACCAGGTTCAGCAGCTGATCGGCCTGTACTTCGTGCGTGGCGGTGATCGCCAGCGTGTCGGCGTTCAGGGTGATCACCTGCCCCTGCATGTTGGAGACGAACACCCGGCGGCCCTTCTCATCCAGCGTGATGCCCACCGCGTTGTAGCCGAAGCCCGGGATCACTTTCTCCAGCTTGCCGGCCTTGGTATCGACCACATACAGCACGCTGTCGACGCCGAAGCCCAGACCCGGCAGGAACAGACGGCCGCTTTGCGCGTCATACTTGAGCTCGCGGAGGCGGTACAGGTAGTCCTCGGTGATTTTAAACTTCTTCAGCTCCGCCAACAGGAAATCCAGACGCTTGCCGCTGATGCCCGCCTGCTTGTAAGCCTGCTCCAGCACCGCTTTGTCCAGCAACTTGATGCTGCCCAGCGCGTGGTTGGTGGTGGTGTCCACTACCCCGACTTCGCCGTTGAAGGCCTGCGTCAGGTACAGGCGATTGCCCGCGTCGTTCAGCGCCACGCCGAAGCCTTTCACCTGCAACGGGATCTCCGCCTTGATCGCCAGGGTGTTGGGATCCAGCCGCAGCACGCGGGAGCGCGCCTCTTCCTTCCAGTCCGGCGCGCTGACGAACAGCGCCTGTTGCGAGGTGCTGTAGGCCATCTCCACCACCGTCGACGACAGCGCCTGGCGCTTGATGTCCTGCGGTTTGATGCCGGCATCGTCGGCCTGCGCGGCGCCGGCGACCACCAGAGAGGCCGCCACCAGCAGCGACAGTAACGCGCGCGGGGTTGCTAGGGTTCCAGACATCCTTTTATCTCCTTGAAAATCATGCTTTCGGTTAGAGTGAAACAACGTCATGCCTGCGGCCCGGGCGGCAGCGCCGCCAGAGCGATATCGCCAGCGATGTGCTGCGCAAACTGGGTAAAGACGTGCTGAACGCCGTCGGCGATCAGATTGGCCTGCTCCCGGCTGTAGTGATCCTGGCGGTAGGTCATCATCACCCGCAGGGATTTCGCCCCCGCCAGATCGTCTTCCATCACCTCAAACTGCAGGCCGAGCAACGATTCGGCTTTCTCCGGCTCCACCTGACGGTAGGCGATCGCGCTGCCGTCCTGCAGCCGGAACTCGCCGTTCAGTTTGATGCGGCTGTGGATCTGGATGAACACTTCAAACATGTGGTTCTTGCGGTCGGCGTCCACGCCGAACAACCCTTCTTCCACCAGATCGATCGGAATATCGGTGTATGGCAGCGAGCCGTTGATGGTGTTTTTCACCTGGCTGACCAAGCCGGCCACCGTCAACCCTTCGTCGAAGCGCACGCGGTGCACCACCACGGTGGTGAAGTAGCCGACGGTATCGAAGAACTCGGCGTCGTTACGGCCGGAGGTCGAAGTGCCCACCAGCAGATCCGCCGGGCCGCCAAGCAGGCGCAGCGCCGAGGTGATCCCGGCATACACCACGTTGAACAGCGAAGCGTTATTGCGGCGAGCGAGCTGATACAGGCCTTCCGCCACAGCGGGATCGACCTCGAACTCCAGCCAGCCGCCGTTGACGTCCGCCGGCGCCGGCACTGCCGGGTGGGTAGAGGGTTCTTGCCGGAAGATCGGCTGGCCGACCGGCGCGCCGCGCAGCGCATCGAGCCAGTAGTCCAGATGTTGCTGCTGCACCCCGGAGGCCCGCTGCTGCCGGGCGAAGGTGTGGAACTGCGGCGGTTGCCCGCTCCACTGCGGCGCCTGGCCGACGACGCGATGGCGGTAGGCGATGCCCAGCTCATCCATCATCAGGTTGAGCGACCATTCATCCAGCACCACATGGTGGAACAGCAGCGACAGCAGCTGCTGGCCGTTGTCCGCATCGCGCAGCAGCGTGACGCGCAGCGGCAGCTCGGCGGCCAGATCGAACCGGTGCTGGCCGGCATCGGCCAACAGGGCGGCGGCGTTGCCCGCCGGCGTCTCGTGGGAGAAGCGGAACCACGAGTAGTCCGCGAGTTCAGCAGCCGGCACCACCACCTGCACCACCTCGCCCTGCTGCTCGACAAAGCGTGAACGCAGCACGGTATGGCGAGTCATGACGTCGATAAACGCCTGATGCAGCGCCGTTTCATCCACCGCATCGAAGAAGCGCAGAGAGAACGGCAGGTTGAAAATCTCGTCATGGCCGAAGGCTTCATACACCTTCCACAGCGATTCCTGCGCCAGCGACAGCGGCGCCTGCGCGCGATCATGATCGACAGCGGCGGCCACCGGGGCATTCGGCTGCGCGACGTTCAGGCGTTTGGCGTAGCCCGCCAACCCGCGCGCCGTCGGATGGCTGAACAGATCGTTAATGTTGATTTCGATCTGATGCAGGCTCAACAAGCGGCCGATCACCCGGGTGGCGACCAGCGAATGGCCGCCGCGATCGAAGAAGTCTTCATCCAGGGTCATTTCCGGCGCCACCAGCGCCTCACGGAACTCCTGCAAAATCAGCGGTGCAACGCTTTCGTCCGCCTCGCCGTTCGTCGCCGGCGCGGCCATCGCCGGGGAAGCGGCCTCAGCCGCCGGCAAGGCGACGGCAATCCGCTGCCCGGCCAGGAACGCGCTGAACTGCTCCAGCAGGAAAGGCGCCACATGGGGAGACAGGCGCGGATCGGTGACCAGCTCGAGCGTCAGCGCTTCCGCCTCTGGCAAGCCCAACAGCAGCGCCAGTTCAAACGGCGTATGCAGCGGCGGCAGCAACATGCGCTCGGCGTGAACGCCTTCCAGCCGCCACTCTGCGGCCAGATCGTCGCGCCAGGCCACCAGCAGCTGCGCCCGTTGCGGGTCCGGCTGTTCAGCCACGGCCTGCACCAGCAGCCGCTGCCCGACGTCGCTCTCGCCATGCTGCACGGTCAGGCGCATCAGCGGCGGCGCCGTCAGGCCAAGCTCCAGGCCGACGAACTCCGCCGTTTCCGCGGCCGGCACGCACAGCTGCACCGCTTGGCCGCCGGCCTGCGCGGCGACGAACTCGGCAAACCGCGCCGCCACCGCCGCCAGCAAGGCCCGCGGCGTGTCGTTGGTGGGCAACAGCGAGCGATCAATGCGCGTGACCACGCGCGCGCCCACCGGCGGCAACGCTTCAGCACGCGGCGCCGGGCTGCGGTAATCCTGCAGCGAGACCGCCTGGCGCGCCCAGGGCAGTTGCGGCTCCGGGGTTTCCGCCAGCTCGACCGGCTCCGCCGCGAAAGGCAGAGACATCACATCCCCGTTGTAACGGGCGGACAGCATCGCCGGCAGATGGCGCCAAGGCAGCGTTTCCGCCAGGATGTCATGCAAGACCACGCCCAAAATCACGTCATCACCCGGCGTGAGCAACAGCAAGCCGCGCAGCGGCGCTTCGCTTTCCAGTTCAAACGGTGCCGCCTGCGCCTGCAGCAGGCAGCCAATGGCGTGCTGTTCGTCCGCCACCTGACGAAGGCTCACCGGCAACGGCGCCGAACCGGCGGCGCGTTTAATCAGCCCGTTTTCGTCATCAAAAACGTAGCGCACGTCCACGCCCGGCGTCTCCCGCACCAGCGCCTGCAGCGCCGCCGCCAGCCGGGCGATATCCACTTCCCCCGTCAGGCGCCAGGCCAGCGCCCGCTGCCCGCGTGCGTCACCCTGCTGCAGATGGGCGAACCATGCCCGCTCTTCGGCTTCGCTTACCGGCCGCTCGCCGTTGGCCGACGCCGCGCCCAGCGCCTGAAACGCGCTCTCCAGCCGCTGGGCCTCTTCATCGCTCAGAATGCTGTCAAAATCACCGATCACTGCGTTATCTCCTTTGCCCGGCCGTGCCGGGATAGCGCATAAAACGGGGGACATTCGTCCCCCGTCACCGCGATAGCGTTAGAAAGTCAGCTCAACCGCCGCGCCGATCAGGCGGCCGCGCTGGAGCGTCGCCGTGTAGATGTCATTGCTTCGGATCATCTCGCGGCGGTCGGAGTCAAACAGGTTCTTCGCATACAGCGTGGCGCGGCCGTAGTCGAAGGTGTAAGCCAGCTGGGCGTTGGCCGTCCAATAGGAGCCGATGCGCCCGCGCGAGTCGTTGTCGTATTGCGAATAGTAGGAGTCGGTGAACGCCACGTTGCTGCTCAGCTCCCACCCTTTCAGGAACTGATACCTGGCGCCCATGTTGGCGGTGTAAGCCGGCGCGCGCGCCAGCTCATGCCCTTCCACGCCGCTGCCCGAGAACTTTTTGATGTCGGTTTTCAGCAGGCCGAGGTTGCCGAACAGCTCGAAGTCCCAGCGCGGCTGCCAGGTGGCGCCGATTTCCGCCCCGTAGGTTTCCACCTTGTCGGCGTTGCGGATCACGCTGGAGTTCTCACCCAGCGAGTACGGCAGCTGCATGTCTTTGTAATCGTTGTAGAAGATGTTACCCGTCAGCACCACGTTGGCGTCTTTAAGGTGATGACGGGTGTACAGCTCGTAGTTCCAGACATACTCGGAACCGTAGGTGTAGCTGACCACCGGCGTGCCGATCGTGATGCCGCCACCGCCGGCGTTATAGCCGCGTGCGATCTTGGCGCCGTAGGTTTGGGTATCCGTCGGTTTCCAGGCCACGTCCAGCTTCGGCAGGAACACGGTGTAGGTTTCATCAAAATCGATGCGCACCGCCTGGCTGCCGCCGTCGCGGCGACGGTGTTCGCGTTCCAGACGGCTGGCGGCGGTCACGTCCACCTGCGGCGTCAGCGCATAGGTCAGCTCGGCGAACGCCGAATGGGTATCGGTTTTATCCTTGAAGGTCGAGCCGCCGAAAATGTTGACGAACTCATCCTGCGTGCCGTGGAAGTAACGCAGCCCCGCCAGCCCGTGCAGGCGGCTGTCCGCGCCACCGAAGCGCACCACCGGCTCCACGTGAACTTCCTGGCCGTCGATCTCGGCGTATTGGATGTTGTAAGCGGTAGGACGGTTGATGTTGAAATCGGTGTAGATAACGCGGTTTTCAAACGTCAGCGCATCGGAGGCCTCCCAGGCCAGATCCCAGATAGTGCTGTTCATGTTGCTTTTGAACACGGCGCGGCGCGGATCGTGACGCGGATTGGTCGGATGCGGCTGCGGGTTAAGGCTTTCGTTTTGCGGTGCGGTGCTGCCGAAGTGGTTAAAGGTCAGCTTAGTGGTCAGATCGCGCAGGCCGGCCGGATTGAACAACAGCTTGGCGCGGGCGGTGGTGGCTTCCACTTCACGCGGATCGCCCACTGGCGCATAGGCCGGCAGGTCAGCCTCGCTGCGGCGGCGCTGGCGATCGACGCTGACGCGGAACGCCAGCTGATCCTCCACCAGCGGGCCAGACGCCATGGCGGCCAACTGTGACGAGTGCTGGTTGCCGGCTCCGCCCTTGAAGGCGCTTTCCCATTCGAAGGTCGGGTCCTTACTGGCCATGACGATGGCGCCGGCGATGGCGTTGCGCCCCTGGATGTAGCTTTGCGGGCCGAGGAACACTTCGACGCGATCCAGATCCCACAGCGACTGCGGGCCGAACGCCTGTTCGTTATAGGTCAGCGAACGGCCGTCCAACGACAGATTGAGGCGCGGGCGGGTGCCGCTGAGGAAAGCATTGGCCCCGACGTTCGGGCCGGAACCGTCGATACCGCGCACGGTCGGCAGTTCGTTGCCGATGCCCAGATCCACCACGTTGGGGGTCATGCGCAGCAGATCGGGGATCTGCACCGCGTCGGGCATCGAGGCGATGCGGTTGCTGTCGAACACCTGCACGCTGGAGCCGGTGTCGAAAATGGAACGTTTGATCTTCTCACCGGTGACCAGCAGCGTTTCCGCGTCCTGGTAGGTTTCGTTGCTCTTCGTTTCCGCCGCGTTGACGTTACCGATCGCCAGTGAACACACGCCTAAAAATACCGAGGAAAACGCCCCAATGGCTCTTAACCCCGCCTTTTCCCCGTTTCCTACGCTTTCATGCCGTTGAGCCGCAAAATGCTTGCCCATAGATGTCTTCTCCTTTCATCCCAGAGGTGCACAAAATTTGATTTTTTTTTACACAACCTACATCGACACTCACACAGACCATGACGCTGCGGCCTTCCCGGCCTTGCTGTTGCTTATCCCTGCGGCAAACCCATGTCTTTCGCGGCCGAACGGGCGCGGCCCGTCCACGGCCAAGCCGCCGGCGGAGCGGCCGACGGCTTGTATAAAAACGTAAAATAATGTTAAGAATGATAATATTTTGCATTCTCTAATGCAAATCATTATCAATAAAGGTGTGAGAGCGGCCACGATAACCGCCAGAAAACCTTATACTTTCGCAGGTAAAACAAGCGCTGCAATAACAGACAATAATTACAATGCTAAGAATAATATGAATAAATTATTCACACCCAACCCCATGCCTGCCCGTTACAGCTAAAACCCCTTATAGATAGCACCCTCGCGTCAAATGGATCAAATAATAATAATTTTCATTCCTATTAACATTTGGATATATTCTTGCAGTCTCGTTGGCTGAATCAAAATGGATACCCGATGAAAGCTTTGACCACGATGCAGGCCGCCTATTGGGTTGGCCGACAGTCCGCTCCCCCTCTGGGCGGCATGGCCGCCCATCTTTATGCGGAATTCGACGGCGGCGAGCTGAACATCGCCCGGCTGCGCCAGGCCGTCGAGGCGTTGTACCTGCGTCATCCGCTGTTACGCCTGCGCATTACCGACGATGGCAGGCAGACGATCGCACCTCCCGGCTCCCGGCATACTTTGCATCTCGACGACTGGCGACACACCGATGAAGCAACGCTGGCGGCCGCGCTCGCCGCCAAACGCCAGGCGAAAAGCACCCAGTTGCTGCCGCTGGAACAGGGCGTTCCCTGCGATATCAGCCTGAGCCTGTTGCCGGAAGGACGCAGCCGCCTGCATGTCGATCTCGACATGATCGCCGGCGATGCCATGAGCTTTCGCCTGTTGATGGAAGATCTGACGGCGTTTTATCACCAGTGTCCGGCGGCCCCAGCCCATGACGCGCCGCCGGCCTACTTCGATCACCTCGAACGACGCGACGCCGACGTGGCGCTGCGCCAACGGCGCGAACGCGGCCAGCGTTGGTGGCGTGAACGCCTGGCGCAGATGCCGCCGGCGCCGCGCCTGCTGCGCACGCCGGACCGCTGCCGCAGCGATCGCCTGGCCATACAGCTGAATGCAGAAGAAAGCCGCGCGCTGGAAAACGTCGCCAAACGGCATCACACCTCCCTCTCGACGCTGTTTCTGGCGCTGTTCGCGCTGGCCGTCGGCCAGGGTTGGAACATGACGCGCTTCCGGCTCAACGTGCCGCTGTTCCACCGCGAGAGCGAACGGGAGGACGCACATCGCCTCATCGGCGATTTCTCTAACCTGGTGCTGCTCGGCGTGGAACTGAACCCGACGGAAAACCTGAACGCCTTCTGCCGGCGCCTGATGACGCAGCTGGCGGAGCTGATCGAGCATGCGGATTACCCCGGCGTCAGCGTGATGCGCGATCTGTCGCGCCTGCACGGCAGCCTGCAGCCTTCGCCGGTGGTGTTTACCGCCGGTTTCGGCATCCGCGGCAAAACGCTGTTTTCCGAACGGGTCACCAACACCTTTGGCCGTCTCGGTTGGGTGATCTCTCAGGGGCCGCAGGTGGCGCTGGATGCGCAGGTCGCCCACGTCGACGACGGCATTCTGATCAACTGGGACGTGCGGCTGGACGCATTCCCCGAGCAGGTGCTGCCGCGCCTGCTGGCCTGTTACCGGGCGCTGCTGCACCTGGCCGCGCGGCAAGCGGGGGCATTCGATCGCCCGCTGTCGCAGCTGCTGGCGCAATGCACGCCCGACGCGCTGGCGCAGCAGGCGCCGGTGCGCCAGGTGCTGCACCGGCTGCTGGCGCGGGTGGCTCCCGAGGCCAGTGTGCGCGACCACGACGATATCCGCCGGTTGGCCTTGCCGGATGCCGGGGTGAACGCGCTGCTGACGGTGCTCAACAAGTATCTGGCGGCGGCGCTGACGGCGCAGGATCTGACGGCGCATCCCTCCCCGGCTGCGCTGGCGGCGTTGATCTGCCAACGGTCGCCCGAGGCAGGAAGGCATGCGAAAACGCTGCTCGCCGCGCTGGCGCCGCAGCACTGAGATCGGTTTCCGGGCGCACGGCGCCCGGCTCGTTTTAATCGGTTAGCGACTATAGGGAAGTACCATGGAGACAGCTTTAACCGCACTGCAGCAGGCCTATCTTCTGGGCCGCAGCGATCGATGGCCGCTCGGCGGCGTGGCGATGCACGACTTTCGCGAATACCGCGCCCGGCAGCTGGACGTACCGCGCCTTGAAGCGCGCCTGACCGAGCTGGTACAGCACTACCCGGCGCTTCGCACCTGCATCGATGTGCAGCGCGGCACGCAGCACGTACGCCCGGAGGTGACGCTGCATCTGGATCGCCACGATCTGCGCGCCCTTGATGGCGAAACGTCGCAGCGCCAGGTCGAACAACTGCGCGAGCGTTACTCCCACCAGCGCCACGATCCGAGCCAACCGCTGTGGCGCATCGCCGTGATCCAACTTGCCGAACAGCAGGATCCGACGGGATCGCCGTACGATACGCTGATCTTTACCAGCTTTGATGCCTTGATCCTCGACGGCCAGGGGATCTCCACCGTGATCGCGCGCCTGTTCGACGATCGCCCTCTGACGTCGACCGCCGCCGCACTGGCGCCCCCCGCCGCATCGGCGGCACAGCGCCAGGCCGATGCCGCCTACTGGCGTGAAAAGCTGCAAGATGTCACCACCCCGTCGGCACTGCCGTGGCGCGCCCCGCTCGCCAATCTCACCTCATCACGCTATCGCCGCGCCACCCTGACGCTGCCGCGCGATACGGTAAAACAGCTTGGCCGCCTGGGATCGCCGCATGCGCTGCTGCGCAACAGCCTGCTGTCGGCGCTGGTCCTCGATACGCTGGCCCACTGGACCACCGACGGTGAGCTGTGCGTCGGGGTGCCGGTAGCGTTCCCCGCCGCCGATGGTGCCCTGGGCAACGCCTCCAGCTTCGTGGCGGTGCGCTATTCCCGTCACGGCGAAGATTTTATCCAGCGCGCGCAAGCCCTGCAGGACGATGTGCTCGGCGCGCTCGACCACCTGACGTTTTCCGGCGTCGATCTGGCGCGGCAGTTACTCGGCCAAAGCCAGGGCGGCCCGGCGCTGCCGGTGATCCTGACCAACTGTCTGGGTTGGGAAACGCTGCCGGCCGAGGCGCCGGTGCGCTTTCACGACGGCCTGACCCAAACGCCGCAGGTCGCCATCGATATTCGCCTGACGCTGGACAGCGAAAAAAACCTGCAGCTGTGCGTGGACTACGCCGAACAGGCGCTGCACGGCGAGCAGGTAGAAGCCATGCTGGCGGCGTTGCAGCGACGCATCCTGCGCAGTTGCCAACGCGCCGACCTGGCGATCGCGCCGCGAGATTTCATCGATCTGGCGCATTATCGCCACAACGACAGCGAAGCGAATTACGCGCCTTATCCATATCTGGCGCAGCTGGCCGAGCGGCTGTTTGGCGCACAAAACGGCGGCAACGCGCTGATCTGCGGCGAACAGACGCTGACCTACCGCGAACTGGGCCAGCGGATCGCCACGGCGATCGCCAACCTGCAAAGCCGCGGCGTGCAGCCGGGCAACGTGGTGGCGTTGTATCTGCCGCGCAGCCCAGAACAGATCATCTTCAGCCTCGCCTGCGCCCTGCAGGGGGTGATCTGGGTGCCTATCGATATCAACTCACCGCCGGAACGCACCGCCTACCTGCTGGAGAACTGCCGGCCAACGCTGGTGGTGCACGGCGGCGATCTGGAGACGCCGATCGGCGTGACGCCGGCGATCCTGCTGGCGCCGACGGATCGCGCGCCTGCGCTGCCGGATGAACAGACGTTGGTGGAACGCAGCGCCAGCCTGGCCGCAAGCTACTACCTGTATACCTCCGGCACTACCGGCAAGCCCAAATGCGTGGTGCTCAACAACCGCGCCACCGCCAACGTTATCCACCAGACCCAGCAGCGCTGGGCGGTCACCGCCGACGACGTGTTCATTTCCGTCACGCCGCCGCACCATGACATGTCGATGTTCGATCTGTTCGGTTCGCTGTGCGCCGGCGCTACGCTGGTGCTGCCGGCGCCGCATCAGGAAAAAGACGCCATCAGCTGGAACCAGCTGGTGGAAAAACATCGGGTCAGCCTGTGGTGTTCGGTGCCGGCCATTCTGGAGATGCTGCTCACCTGCAAAACGGCCGACAGCCTGCGTTCGCTGCGCCTGGTGGCGCAAGGCGGCGACTACATCAAGCCGGCGACGGTGCAAACCCTGCGAACCCTGCGCCCGGATCTCGCGCTGTTCTCGCTCGGCGGGCCGACCGAAACCACCATCTGGAGCATCTGGCACCCGATCGCCCCGCAGGAGAGCGGCACCGTGCCTTACGGCCGCCCGCTGCCCGCCAACCGTTACTTCATCTGCCATGACGACGGCAGCCACTGCCCGGCCGGCGTGGTCGGCCGCATCCATACCGCCGGGGTGAACCTGGCGTTGGGCTACCTGGAGCAGGGGGAGCTGAAGCAGCACGATTTCATCACCCTCGAAGGGCCGGACGGACAACCGCTGCGCGCTTTCCGCACTGGCGATCAGGGCTACTACCGTGCGGACGGCAACATCATGTTCGCCACCCGAGTGAACGGCTATGTGAAGATCCGCGGCGTGCGCGTCTCGCTGCCGGAAATCGAAGACGTGCTGCGCCGCCATCCGGCGATCCTGGATATGGTAGTGGTGGATTATCCCAGCGGAGAGAACAACGAGGCGGCGCTCGGCGCCCTGTATCTGACCCGTGACGGCAAACCGCTGCCGCTGTCCGAGATCCGCGCCTTCGCCACCGGCTATCTGCCCTGTACCCATATTCCCACGCGCTTTATCCATGCCGAGGCGCTGCCGCTGTCTGCCAACGGTAAAACCGATCGCCATCGCATCCGCGCCGACCTGAGCCACCAGCAAACCGCGCCGGCGTTGAACGCCTGCGCGGCCCCGCCGCCGAACGCGCCGCTGGCGCGCAGCGCCGAGATCCTGACCATTTACTGGCAGGCGATCGGCGTGACCCCACGCCCGGAATGGGGGGAAGAGACGGCGTTTATCGCCATGGGGCTGAAGCTGCCGCATATCAAACAGGTGGCGTCGCGCCTCAATGACGCTTTCGGCACCCGTCTGGTAAGCAGTTCGCTCTTGCCGTGCAAGAACGCGCGCGAAGTGGCGGCGTTGCTGGCCAGCTGAAGTCCTGCCACTCGGGCGGGAGCATCCTCCCGCCCGCACTTTCTCAGGCGGGCAACGCCGTCAGGGCCGCCAGCGGTTGCTCCCAGGCTTCCCGCTGCAGCGCACGCAACAGAAATTCTTGTAGCGCCTCGCCATAGTCCAGCGCATCCTCCGTCGGGAACTGTTCCAGATAAATGTCGATATCCACCTGCAGATCGCGGGCGTCGGTGCGGCCGCGATACGTCAGGTTGAAACCGTCGCCCGAGCCGCCGGCCAATACGCTGCGCGTACCGCTGCAGCCGGTAAAACGGGGCGCATCGAAGGGTTGCACGTTGATGAAAGGGGAAATAAAGAAGCGCGAGTCCGGATCCACGCCGCGATCGGCGGCCAGTTGGCGCAGGCGGTAGCCGGCGTGGCTGCGCAGCTCCCGCAGCTGCTGCGTCAGCGTGGTGAGAAAGCTCCCCAGCGTCTCCGCTTGCGGCGGTGATACCAGCAGCGGCAGCGTGTTGACCGCCAGCGAAGGCACGTTGGTGGCGACCTGCCCGCGGCGATTCAGCGCCGGCATCCACATCGGCAGCATATCGCCCTGCCGGGTACCGCGCGGCATCACCTGAAACAGCCAGGCCGCCGACAGCGCCACCAGCAAGTCGGGCCAATTGATGCCGCTGCGCTCCGACTGCTGCGCCAGACGTTGCGCGACTTCTGTCGGCAACCGACGGTTGACGCTCAGGCGTCGCACGCCATACTCCCTGCCGCCCTTGCGCACCGTCGGCAGCGCCTGCGACGGCGGCAGATAGTTCTGCCAAAAGCGCCGATCGCGCTCGCATCGCTCAGAATCAGCGTAGGCCAGCTCGGCCTGTTGAAAGACATTAAAGGCACCCAGGGGCATACCCGCGCTACCCTCACCCAGATAGTGCGCATATAACGCGGCGCAGCGGTGTTCGATCAGGGCCATACCGAAGCCATCAATCAGAATATGGTGCGCACGCACGTACCAGAGGTAGCGCTCCGGCCCCAATTTGAGCAGCCAGGCTGCGGCTAGCGGCTCGCTATGTAGCGCCCGGCGCTGCGCGATATCTTCGCGCATCAGGCTTTGCGCCGCCTGCCAGGGATCGCCGTGCGTTTGCAGATCGATACGTTGCAATGGCGGTGTGCACTGTGGATCGTAACGTAACGACGGGGGAGCGTCGCCATGCCGCTCACCAAAGCGCAAGGCAAACGCCTGCGTCTCGGCGAGAGTGGTGGCGATCGCCCGGCAGAGCGTCTCTTCCTCTACCGCGCCACACAGTTCGGTGCAATGTGCGACGGTGGACAGAGTCTGCCCAGGGTGCAAGGTGTGTTCTTCCCAGAAATCAAGCTGCGCTGGCGCCAGCGGCAACCATTCAGAGGCCAAAGCGGTGTCCGACATGTTACCTACCTTTGATAAGCCTGAATAAAGACGCCGAACGGGCGTAACCCCACCGTTCAACGGCTTTGCGTGTCTCCATACATCATCAAATGAAAATGATAATAACATCTATTATCATTTCTATTAATTTGGTAACACTTTAGATTCTGTTAAGCGGGGATGCAAGTCGCGCAGTAGGACAGAGAAAAGAAAGTGGCCGGTTGAAGAGCCATAAAAACAAAACGCCCCGGCACAACTGCCTGGGGCGTTTTCAACGTCGGCGATACTCGGTAATTAGGCCTGGTTGGCCGGCTTCACCTTCTGCGCCAGGAACTCCGTTTCGTAGGCCAGCGCCTTCTTGCGATCAAACTGGTGCTCCCATTTGGCGATCACCAATACCGCCAGCGCGTTACCCACCACATTCAGCGCAGTGCGCGCCATATCCAGGATACGGTCCACGCCGGCGATGAACGCCAGGCCTTCCAACGGAATGCCGACGCTGCCCAGGGTGGCCAGCAGCACCACGAACGAGACGCCCGGCACGCCGGCGATCCCTTTCGAGGTCACCATCAGCGTCAGCACCAGCACGATCTCCTGCCCCAACGACAGCTCGATGCCGTACAACTGGGCAATAAAGATGGCGGCGATGCTCTGGTACAGCGTCGAGCCATCCAGGTTAAAGGAGTAACCCGTCGGCACCACGAAGCTGGTGATCGACTTGGGTGCGCCATAAGCCTCCATCTTTTCGATGATGCGCGGCAGCACCGTTTCCGAACTGGCGGTGGAATAAGCCAGGATCAGTTCGTCTTTCAGGATGCGGATCAGCGTCCAGATGCGCAGGTTGCACAGCCGGGCGACCGCCCCCAGCACCACCAGGGCGAAGAACGCAATGGCGAAGTACACCAGCACCACCAGCTTGGCCAGCGGCAGCAGCGAAGCGAAACCGAAGTTGGCTACCGTGACCGCAATCAGGCCAAACACCCCGATCGGCGCATAGCGCATAATCATGTGGGTGACTTTGAACATGCTCTCGGACACCGCCTTGAACACCTTCAGCAGCGGCTCTTTGGTCTCTTTCGGCAACGACGACAGCCCCAGACCGAACAGCACCGAGAAGAAGATAATCGGCAACATGTCACCCTTGGCCATCGACGAGAAGACGTTCGACGGGATCAGCGACAGAATGGTCGCCACCAGACTGTGCGAACCGCTTTGCACCTGTTCGGTGGTTTTCTCGTACTGCGAAATGTCCACCGTGGTCAGCGTCGACATATCGATGCCGTGGCCGGGTTGGAAAACGTTGGCCAAGGTGAGCCCCACCACGATGGCGACGGTGGTGATCACTTCGAAGTAGATAATGGTTTTCAATCCGATGCGGCCCAGCTTTTTCGCATCCCCCACGCCGGCAATACCGACGATCAGCGTGGAAATAACGATCGGCACCACAATCATCTTGATCAAACGAATAAAGATATCACCCGCCGGGCTGAGAATATTACTCACTAGCCACTCACGAGATTCGGTCTGGTTGTGCAATACCGCGCCAACAATAATACCCAGTACCAACGCGATCAGGATTTGCCAAGCCAGGCTAATTTTTACACTTTTCATACCCAAAAAGTCCTCAAAGACTCTTTGCGCCGTACAAAGTCGCAACACGGCGAAAAGAATACTTAATCATTTATTACAGGCTTATGTTAATTCAGTGGAAGCGTTCACCTGCCCTGGGTGCGACGCAGTATAAATCTGTATCATCCGGGCGGCATGCTCTGCAAGCCTTGATTTGTCAGGCTTGAGCGCTGAATCGAATCACAAAAATTTCGCGTAACTCTTTCAAATTGCATAATTGCTTGTTATTAAAAACATAATTTTTCATATAATGAAGTACATAACCGCGCCGACGACGATTTTTTGAACGCGATTAAAATGCGTTATTTTTCGTCCATTCTGCATATTTAGTCCACGACAAATGTTTATATTTTGTTACTCAAAAGTCAAACAAATGAGAATTGGCCGAGTGACACTTTCGTCCATAAATGCAGCGCCACTTTATATTTCGATTAAAAATCGAACGATACCGCAGGATGAATGCCACAGGGTATTTCCCGAGTTTTCATCAGGAATTAAGCGTTAATAAAACGTTATTTCACGCTGTGCAGTCCATCGTTATATCGTGCTAATGCCAACTTAGAATATTAATAGCGAAAAACAACCCAAAAAGATTTATAGCGAGAAATAATGGCGGCCCTGATCGTATCTATTAATTTCGCGGCAGTTGAGTCCGTTTTGGTTTATTCTTTTTTGTTCTTTATATAAGTGTTTTTGGTTAAAAACGTGGGTTTATGAGGATTTAAGCGCCAAAGAGATAGATACGCCCTGCAAATGCGACAGAACGATTACAAATCAATATCTTTGTTGCGTGATCTGCCGCGCAAAAAAGAAACAAAGAATCGTAGCAAACTATACTTAACCTTCAGTTGACATATCATTAACAACTTCAAGGAGAAAAGCTATGAGCCAACTGCATAAACACGCTATTCCTTCTGCAATTGCAGAACGCGCCCTGATTAATCCGGCACAATACCAACAGTATTATCAACAGTCGGTTCAAGACCCAGAGGCTTTCTGGGGTGAGCATGGCAAAATCCTGGATTGGATCAAACCCTATACCAAAGTTAAAAATACCTCGTTCGATCCGGGCCACGTCAGCATTCGCTGGTTTGAAGACGGCACCTTGAACCTGGCGGCCAACTGCCTGGACCGCCATCTGGCCGAGCGCGGTGACCAAACCGCCATTATCTGGGAAGGCGATGACCCGACCCAATCCAAAAAGGTGACTTACAAACAGCTGCACCATGATGTCTGCCAATTCGCCAACGTGCTGAAACAGCTCGGCGTTAAAAAAGGCGACGTGGTGGCCATCTATATGCCGATGGTGCCGGAAGCGGCGGTCGCCATGCTGGCCTGCGCGCGCATCGGCGCCGTACATTCGGTGATCTTCGGCGGCTTCTCGCCGGAAGCCGTCGCCGGGCGCATTATCGACTCCAACGCCAAACTGGTGATCACCGCCGATGAAGGCCTGCGCGCCGGCCGCGCCGTGCCGCTGAAAAAGAACGTCGACGATGCGCTGAAAAATCCCGGCGTGGTCAGCGTGGCCAACGTGGTGGTATTCAAACGCACCGGTAAACCGGGCTACTGGCAGGAAGGGCGCGATCTGTGGTGGCATGAGCTGACCCAGGGCGTCTCCGCAGACTGCCCGCCGGAAGAAGTGAACGCCGAAGATCCGCTGTTCATCCTGTACACCTCCGGTTCGACCGGCAAGCCGAAAGGCGTGCTGCACACCACCGGCGGCTACCTGGTCTACGCTGCGATGACCTTTAAGTATGTGTTCGACTACCACGACGGCGACATTTACTGGTGCACCGCCGACGTGGGCTGGGTCACCGGCCACAGCTATCTGCTGTACGGCCCGCTGGCCTGCGGTGCCACCACGCTGATGTTCGAAGGCGTGCCTAACTATCCGGGCGTCAATCGCCTGTCGCAGGTGATCGACAAACACCAGGTCAACATTCTGTATACCGCACCGACCGCCATTCGCGCGTTGATGGCCGAAGGCGACAAGGCGATCGAAGGCACCCGACGCGATTCGCTGCGCATCATGGGCTCGGTCGGCGAACCGATCAACCCGGAAGCCTGGGAGTGGTATTACAACAAGATCGGCAACGCGAGATGCCCGATCGTCGACACCTGGTGGCAAACCGAAACCGGCGGCTTCATGATTACCCCGCTGCCGGGCGCCACTGAGCTGAAAGCCGGTTCCGCCACGCGGCCGTTCTTTGGCGTACAGCCGGCGCTGGTCGATAACGTCGGCACGCCGCAGGAAGGCGCCTGCGAAGGCAACCTGGTGATCGTCGATTCCTGGCCGGGCCAGGCGCGCACCCTGTTCGGCGATCATGATCGCTTCGAGCAAACTTACTTCTCGACCTTCAAAGGCATGTACTTCAGCGGTGACGGCGCCCGCCGCGACGAGGACGGTTACTACTGGATCACCGGCCGCGTCGACGACGTGCTGAACGTCTCCGGCCACCGTCTGGGCACCGCCGAGATCGAGTCCGCGCTGGTATCGCACCCGAAAATCGCCGAAGCGGCGGTGGTCGGCATTCCTCACAACATCAAAGGCCAGGCGATCTACGCCTACATCACGCTGAACCACGGCGAAGAACCGACGCCGGAGCTCTATACCGAAGTGCGTAACTGGGTGCGCAAAGAGATAGGGCCGATCGCTACGCCGGATGTGCTGCACTGGACAGACTCGCTGCCCAAAACGCGCTCCGGCAAGATCATGCGGCGCATCCTGCGCAAAATTGCCGCCGGCGACACCAGCAACCTGGGGGATACCTCCACGCTGGCGGATCCGGCCGTAGTCGACAAGCTGTTGGAAGAAAAACAATCAATGAAAGTGCCGTCATAATTTACGCCGCTTCAGGCCGCTCATTCGGATAACGCGCCGTTGAGCGGCCCTGGCGCGGCGTACTCTCTCAATACCGACTGGAGACACTCTGATGAATGACACCATTTATCAAGGGATTGAAGAAAACCCGCGCTTTAAAGAGCTGGTGAGAAAACGCGGCCGGTTCGCCTGGCTGCTTTCGCTGATTACGCTGGCGCTGTACGTCGGCTTTATTTTGTTGATCGCCTTCGATCCACAATGGCTCGGTACGCCGATCGCCGCCGGATCGACCATCACCCGCGGGATCCCGGTCGGCGTCGGGTTGATCGTGATCTCTTTCGTCTTGACCGGGATCTACGTGTTTCGCGCCAACGGCGAGTTCGATCGCCTCACCGCAGAGATCCTGCGCGAGGTGAAACAATGAAGCGCTTATTGTCCGCCGCCGCGCTGCTGTTACTGCCGGGCCTGGCCTGCGCCGACGCCATTGGCGGCGAGGTGCATCGTCAACCGCTGAACATCCAGGCGATCGTGATGTTTATCCTGTTTGTCGGTGCCACGCTCTACATCACCTATTGGGCCTCCAAACGCACCCGTTCCCGTCAGGACTACTACACCGCGGGCGGGCGTATTACCGGCCTGCAAAACGGCCTGGCGATCGCCGGTGACTTCATGTCCGCCGCCTCATTCCTCGGCATCTCCGCATTGGTCTACACCTCGGGCTATGACGGGCTGATCTACTCCATCGGCTTCCTCATCGGCTGGCCGATCATTCTGTTCCTGATCGCGGAACGCCTGCGCAATCTCGGCCGCTATACCTTCGCCGATGTCGCCTCTTACCGTCTGCAGCAGAAACCGATCCGCACCCTCTCGGCCTGCGGCTCGTTGGTAGTGGTGGCGCTATATCTGATCGCGCAGATGGTCGGCGCCGGTAAACTGATCCAGCTGCTGTTCGGGCTCAACTACCACGTGGCGGTGATCCTGGTCGGCATTCTGATGGTGCTGTACGTGCTGTTCGGCGGCATGCTGGCCACCACCTGGGTGCAGATCATCAAAGCGGTGCTGCTGCTGGCCGGCGCCAGCTTTATGGCGCTGATGGTGATGAAGTCGGTCAACTTCGACTTCAATACCCTGTTCGCCGAAGCGGTGAAGGTGCATCCGAAAGGCGTCGCCATCATGAGCCCCGGCGGGCTGGTGTCCGATCCGATTTCCGCGCTGTCGCTTGGCCTGGCGCTGATGTTCGGCACCGCCGGCCTGCCGCACATCCTGATGCGTTTCTTCACCGTGAGTGACGCCAAGGAAGCGCGCAAGAGCGTGTTCTACGCCACCGGCTTTATCGGTTACTTCTATATCCTGACCTTTATCATCGGCTTCGGCGCCATCTTGCTGGTCAGCGCCAATCCGGCGTTCAAAGACGCCACCGGCGCGCTGCTGGGCGGGACCAACATGGCGGCGGTGCACCTGGCCAATGCCGTTGGCGGCAACTTCTTCCTCGGCTTTATCTCGGCGGTGGCGTTCGCCACCATTCTGGCGGTGGTTGCGGGCCTGACGCTGGCCGGCGCCTCGGCCGTGTCCCATGACCTGTACGCCAGCGTGATTAAAAATGGCAAGGCGACCGAGCGCGATGAGCTGAAGGTCTCCAAGATCACTGTCGTGGTATTGGGGCTGGTCGCCATTGCCCTGGGGATTTTGTTCGAGAAGCAGAATATCGCCTTTATGGTCGGGCTAGCGTTCTCCATCGCCGCCAGCTGTAACTTCCCTATCATCATCCTGTCGATGTACTGGTCGCGTTTGACGACCCGCGGCGCGATGATTGGCGGCTGGCTGGGTCTGTTAACAGCGGTGATTCTGATGATCCTCGGCCCGACGATCTGGGTGCAGATCCTCGGCCATGAGAAACCGATTTATCCGTACGAATACCCGGCGCTATTCTCAATGATCGTGGCCTTTGTCGGTACCTGGCTGTTCTCGATCACCGACAGCTCGCTGGCCGGGCAGCAGGAGCGGGAACGCTTCCGGGCCCAGTTTGTCCGTTCGCAAACCGGGCTGGGCATCTCCCAGGGCAGCTCGCATTGATCGAATAATAAGTGAAAAAAGCAAACACACCCTAATCAAAGGCCCTTCGGGGCCTTTTCTCTGGCTCGCTGGCGGAGAATAAGGAGGAGGGGGAAAACCGCGCAGCGTAGCTGCGCTTTTTTACGTTTTACGCACAGCAAAAAGCCCTGAACGTCAGTTCAGGGCTTTCGGCTTTATTTGATGCCTGGCAGTTTATGGCGGGCGTCCTGCCCGCCCCCCTTCGGGCCGTTGCTTCGCAACGTTCAAATCCGCTCCCGGCGGATTTGTCCTACACAATTCGTCTCAGGATGCCCATGCTCGGGCAGAACGCCAGATAACAGACAAAACAAAAAGCCCCATGCTTTCGCATGAGGCTTGTTGTTTTATTTGATGCCTGGCAGTGTCCTACTCTCGCATGGGGAGACCCCACACTACCATCGGCGCT